>CALIDI010000012.1 GCA_938023035.1 uncultured Leptolyngbyaceae cyanobacterium
CCGACCAAAGTAGCCGTGAGCAGCCACGATGTTGTAGGTCTCTTCTTCTTGACCAAACTTGTAGCCGTAGTTCTGAGACTCGGTCTCGGTGGTCTCACGCACCAAGCTGGAGGTCACCAATGAACCGTGCATCGCGGAGAACAAGCTGCCGCCAAACACACCGGCAACGCCCAGCATGTGGAAGGGGTGCATCAAGATGTTGTGCTCAGCTTGGAACACAAACATGAAGTTGAAGGTACCAGAAATACCTAGGGGCATGCCGTCGGAGAACGAGCCTTGACCGATGGGGTAGATCAAGAACACGGCGGTCGCAGCGGCAACGGGAGCGCTGTAGGCGACGCAAATCCAAGGACGCATCCCTAACCGGTAGGACAGTTCCCACTCACGACCCATGTAGCAGAAGACACCGATCAGGAAGTGCAGGACGATCAACTGGTAAGGGCCACCGTTGTACAGCCACTCATCTAAGGAAGCGGCTTCCCAGATGGGGTAGAAGTGCAGGCCGATGGCGTTGCTGGAGGGCACAACGGCTCCGGAGATGATGTTGTTGCCGTACAGCAAGGAACCGGCAACGGGTTCACGAATCCCGTCGATGTCTACGGGAGGGGCAGCGATGAAGGCGATGATGAAGCAGATGGTCGCAGTCAGCAGGGTGGGGATCATCAACACGCCGAACCAGCCTACGTACAGGCGGTTATCGGTGCTGGTCACCCACTCGCAAAACCGATCCCATGCATTGCCGCTTTCGCGACGTTGAATCGTAGTGGTCATGGTTGTATAAATGCAAAACGACAGTATGAAAAAGTAGGTAGAAAACTCTCTACCTAGGCTCATATTATTTACATTCGTTCTTATTTTTCCAGGGTTTCTTCGTTAATTTTTATTTGACTGCTTAACAGGATTTGTTACAGATGAAATCAGCAAAACCCTCTATTTCCATGAAGATGTAAGATGCCTAGAGCAATTTCTCAAGAAAAGCATTGACTCATTATTATTGAACTTATGTAAATCATATCTGGTGAAAACTTGCCTCGATCGCCCTAAAGTTCAATCTGATCAGTCTTCACCAAAATACAGAAAAGAAAACTTTTATTAAGTGGCGATGCTAGTTCTTAATATTTAGACACAACAATGAAATTTCTTCTTTTCCTGTTGGGAATTTTCTGGGATTAGGGTGATCGGCCAAGGTTATGGCTCTGGTCAGAACGCTTAAGGCAAAACAAGGTGCTCAACTGCCAAGGTTGGGTAGGCTTTCTGTGGTCAGCCCTCATCCCCCTTTCTTGAATGCCCGCCAAGGCTATGTCCCTTCTCCCAACTTGGAAGCTAGGGGATAAGGGCCTGCAAGGGTGGCATGCTCTCAGCTAGAAGAACCTAGAGAACCAATTGGAGTGGCTTGTGCCTTTTAGGAATCGGATCGCTGAGAATCGGAGAAACATGGATCAAAGCCTTCACCAAATTTCCTGATTTTGCCAGCGCCTAGCTAAACTTTGCGATCGCGCGATCGCAAAGCGCTTTTTGAGGGTCATTGATTTGCTAGATATTCACTAGGTAGGTGAGCAAGTCATTCCGCTCTATCTATGCATCAATTCTTTCGATTAGTGAATATTTCAGCTTCTTACACCTGACTCATGTCAAATTTGAACTCGATCCGATTGAGGCGCGATTTTCAATGAGTACACTGTATGACAAGCTGGGTGGTGCAGCGGCTGTTGATTTGGCCGTAGAAAAGTTTTATGAAAAGGTCTTGGCAGATAAGCGCGTGCAGGATTTCTTCGCTCAGACAGATATGCAAAAACAGAAAAAGCATCAGAAAGACTTTATGACCTATGCTTTTGGTGGTGCGAGCCATTGGGATGGTCGCCCGATGCGGGACGCTCATAGGGAATTAGTGGTTGAGAAGGGCTTAACCGATAGCCACTTCGATGCGATCGCCGAGAATTTAGTCGCGACCTTAGTTGAATTGAACGTTCCTCAAGCCTTAATCGATGAGGTCGTGCAGATCGTCGGTTCTATCGCTCATCGGAATGATGTCTTAAATCGCTAAAACAGCGTAGCAGTGGTAAACCTGACAATTTGGGTTGAAAGTGGATGTCTAACGATTCAGGTGCAGGGGATTGACCCAAGTCAATCAGGTGAGATGCAAAGATCTCGGCAACCGTTGACGCGAATCGATGATTTGCCCTTGGCCTTGTGTCCGCCGGGCGGGACTAGTCTAACTTCAGGGCGCTAGCAGGAACCTCATCCCAGGTTTTTACTTGGTGCATCTGCACCGTCCATCCCGCAGTCTTTTGGTCTTCTGTCAGGTTTTCCTGGAAAGACTGATGGCAGGCCTGAGCATGCTCCTCACTGCAACTAGCGATACAGGCGTAAAGAATCCCGGAGGGATCGCGTTGTTCATTGACCCAGATAACCATGCTTTTCTCCTTGTCAACCGTTTGCCCATTACTAAATGACCGTTGCCTTCAGTCTTCCAGGATGCCACGATTACCAATAAATGAACAGACATATCAATGAACAGACATAGCCACCGGATTGAGGTTGGGGTATGGAGATTCATCCCTTAACCCCAATTGTCTCAGCAAGTTGGCGATCGCGATCAAATGCCTGCTACCTTTTGCCATAGTAGCGTTGAAGCATTGCTACTATGTCTAACCGAGATATGCGATTGCCCCAAAACCCAGGTATCCTGACCGACAGAGCCATTGGAGCAGGCCTATGCAGCAGCCGGTTGATATCTTAATTCTTTCCAATGGGCCAGGGGAGTTAGCCACTTGGGTCAAGCCTGTGCTGCAAGAACTGCGGCAACAACTCGGTACCGATCCCTCCCAGGTGAGAATTTCGGTTGTGCTTTCCCCCTGTGCTAATGCGAGTGGGCGAGAAGCCGCGATCGCCCAGAGCTATCCAGAGGTCGATCGGGTACAGGCGGCCACCCATTTCTTTCCTTTCCTCCTTTGGGGCAAAACCCAAGCCAATTGGGATTGGCGGCCCCAAGGGGTGGTCGTGTTTTTGGGAGGCGATCAGTTTTTTCCAGTGGTGATTGGCAAGCGTCTGGGCTACAAAACAGTGGTTTATGCCGAGTGGGAAGCTCGCTGGCATCGCTGGGTAGATTATTTTGGGGTGATGAATGGAAACGTTCTAAAACAGGTCAATCCGGCTTTCCTGCACAAATTCACCATCATTGGAGATTTAATGGCAGAAGCCGGAAAACAAGCTAATGCCCAGAGGCCAATCACGGCTTCAGATCCAGGCGTTGAGTTGAGGGCCTCACCCAGTGCCCCCCTCATTGGCCTGCTGCCAGGGTCTAAGCCGATGAAACTGACGCTGGGGCTGCCCTTGATGCTGGCGATCGCCGAAGAGATTAACCAGACTCTTCCTCAAATCCGCTTTGCAATTCCTGTTGCCCCAGCCCTTTCCCTGGTGGATCTGGTCAGCTACGCCAATCCAGAGCGCAACCCCATGATTCAAAAATTTGGTTGGGGAAGGGCGGAGTTAGTCACTCCACCAGCGCCCCAGCCCTCCTACCTCAAGACCAATCGGGGTGTGCAGGTGGAATTATGGCAAGAATTCCCTGCCTATCAAGCGTTGCAGCAGTGTAGCCTCTGCCTCACCACCGTTGGAGCAAATACCGCCGAGTTGGGCGCTTTGACTGTGCCGATGCTAGTACTGTTGCCAACCCAACAGCTTGATGTGATGCGGGCCTGGGATGGTCTACCAGGAATGCTAGTGAACCTGCCTGGGGTAGGGGCTATTCTAGCGCGATGGATTAATCGGGCTTTTTTGCGCCAAAGGCGGTTGCTGGCTTGGCCCAATATTTGGGCCGGAGAAGAAATTGTGCCGGAATTGGTCGGAGAATTAGAACCTCAAACCATAGCCCACCAGGTGATGACATACTTGCAGGAACCAGCCACCCTGGAAGCAATGCGATCGCGCCTGCGCCAAGCACGAGGTAAGCCTGGAGCGGCCCATAAGCTGGTGAAATTGGTGCAGCAGGCTTTAGCCCAAAAGGATACCTGCCGGAATTAGAGCAGTTTGCTGAAATGCGCTTAGACTGGCTGCCTGATCATCAAAGGAGCAGAGGCTCAACCGAAGTTAAATATCGCCATAGGCATCTGAATTGCTGATTTTAAGATGGGGTAAAACCCCTGACTAGGAGCAAACGCCCCTGCACCCCAAATAGACTCCAGCAACTGGGCAATCTCGATCAGTTGGGACAAAATTAAAACCGGAAGAGCAGGGTATGGCCCTGACGGGCATGCCAGCAAGGGGAATGAGGGCATTCCCTTCGTTAGGCCACACCCAAATTCAACACCATGGCTAGGCAGTAAAGTTGAAGACGCTGAATCTAAACATTTACAGACAAAGAAAAAAGGCAAGCGCAGACTTGCCTTCAAACGTTATTCACTTTATTCCCTAGAAGGAAATGACTCCCTTGTCCTCTTAAGTACTCTCCCGGTGACAAATCCTGTGCAAGGAGGGATCAGCAGGAACGTTCCCTGCGAAGCCGTTTGCTTCTTACCCTACTTAGATTGCCACAAACGGGAATCGCCCTAACTTTCTTGAGCTTCCGCTTCAATGGCTTTTTCTTCGGATTTTTCTTCTCCAACGAGATTTAATTTGACGACCCGATTACGGGCTTCTTTGACCTTCGGCAAAGTCAGACTCAAGATGCCATCCTTAAAATCGGCAGTCACCTGATCGTTTTCCACCGCCACCGGCAGAGGAATTACCCGATTGAACTTGCCATAACGGAACTCGGAGCGCAGGAAACCCTTCCCCGATTCTTTTGCTTCCGAGCGGTATTCACCAGAAATAGCCACCGCTTCTCGAGTGACCTGCACGTCGAGGTCTTTTGCTTCAATGCCAGGGAGTTGTGCCCGCAGCACCAGGGCATCACCATTTTCTTTTAGCTCAATGGCTGGTGCCCATGCAGTTGTTTCTCCACTGGTTGCTTGAGTCAACTCATCGAACACACGATCCATTTGTTGACGGAGCGTTTCAAATTCTCTTAGGGGTTGCCAGTAACGAACTAACATACCAGTCACCTCACTCAGTAACAGTTTTGAATCAATCCAATTGACACTTTTATTATGGGCAATCGCCTCTAGCGTTGTAGTAGGGGAAACTCAACCCTACTGAGGGGGTTTTACCGAACCAAGAGACTCTTTCGACGGATCGCCATACCCCCCTTGACGGAGAGGGTGTTTGAAAAGTGTCTGGCGGTTAAAATCGCGACTTCATCAGGTAATTTCACCTCTGCAAACTTCCGCCCAAAAGAGTCTCCCGCAACCTGCGGGGGCAGGTTCTGTCTGTGCAGCTGTGACTTGAGTCGTCAAGGCTGTCTCTGCATGGTAAAGAAATCTAGAGAAATTTAAAGAAATCTGGGAAGATTGGGACGGTGTTAGGGGTGATAATCAAGGTGCGATCGCCACAATGTCAAAACTCTCTCTGGGTGCATGTCAGTTTACTCAGCGGTTGGATGCTCTTAGGAGCGCTTCTGCGATTTTGGAATTTGGCAGATAAGCCCCTCTGGACAGATGAATTTGCAACCCTAGTTTTTAGTTTGGGGCACAGTTTCCGCACGATTCCGCTTGACCAGGTTTTAACCTCAAACCAATTGCTGGAGCCTCTCCGAGTTCAGCCCTTGGGAACAGTGTCAGCGGTTGTGCAGCAGTTAATGCAAGAAAGCAACCACCCGCCCCTTTATTTTATCTTGACCCATTGGTGGCTACAGCTATGGGAAAACCAGGATGGTTTTGTATCAGCATGGGCGGCACGATCTTTGGCCGCTAGCGTTGGGGTTTTAACCATTCCGGCTATGTTTGGTTTAGGCTTTTTAGCATTTAATTCGCTTCAGACTGGTCAAATCGCGGCGGCTCTGATGGCGGTTTCTCCCTTTGGGGTTTACCTGGCCCAAGAGGCCCGACACTATACGCTTCCTCTTCTTTGGATAATTGCCTCCCTGGCATGTCTAGCCCTTGCTCTGCGGTATTTGCAACAGTGGTGGGCATCACCAGCCTCCCCCCAGCAGAAAAAATTACCCCGCTGGCTGGTTTTAAGCTGGGTCGGCTGTAACGGCCTGGGTATGGCTACCCACTATTTTTTTGCGTTGACGCTGCTCGCAGAAGGAGTGGCCCTCCTCTGGGTGTTTAAACTGGCTGGGCAGACAACGGCATCGCACAGAGTGCACTTGCAGGGCAAGTCGAGTCAACGTCTGACACTGTGGAGTTGTCGGCTAAATCATGTGGCGATCGGTACCCTGGCCGGCGGCTTAGTTTGGCTACCCTTTTGGCGCAATGGCTGGAATAGTGACCTTACCCGCTGGGTATTTGAGCCGAGCCAGGGTTGGGCCACCGCCTTGCAACCGCTAGGGAACATTGCCGCAATGACCATCACCATGGTGACCCTACTCCCCCTACAAGAGGTGCCGCGCCTTGTCAGAATCGCCTCGGTGGTAGGCATGTTAGCTTTTACTACGGGGTTACTTTGGAGCTTGTATCGGCGACGCTTTTTGGTTCAAGCCACTGCCCCAGTCCAGCAACAGCATCGGGCAGTGGCTGGGTTTGTGCTAGGAGCGATCGCCCTGATGCTACTTCCGGAGTATGCTCTGGGGGCAAATATCACCCGTGGTCTCCGCTATGGCTTTGTTTACTTTCCAGGAATTCTATTGCTCCTTGCCTTTGCCCTAAGCACCCATTCCGCATCCCCCCCTCATCACCGCCCCAGAAGAACTCGTAAACTTTCGGTGACAATCGCGCTCACGCTGCTGATGGGTCTTGTGGGCAGCAGCCTGGTAGTGACAAATCTCGGCTACCAAAAAGTGCATCGCCCGGATCGTGTGGCTGAGGCGATGCAAATCTGGAGTCAGAACCCAGCCCTGGTTGCTATTGCCCATCAAACCCACGGACAAACAGGACGACTGATGGGAATTGCTTGGGAACGACGGCAGCAAGCAGATGCCCTGCCCAAAACCTCCTACTACTTAGACCATCTGGCCTGCACGGAGTCCCAGGCGTGCCAAGCTCCTTCTCTGCCATTGCAGCGGGCGATCGCCACCCGCTCTGAGGCACTTGACCTCTGGCTGATCAACTACCAGAGCTTAGCCCAAATCCCCACTGTAGGCGATTGTAACCGCATTCATTTGCGCCCTGAAACAACCAGCACCAACCCTCCCCACGTAGATGGCTACACCTACCAGCTTTTTCGCTGCCCCAACCCCCAAGCATTCTCAGCAACAGAAACTCAATTACTTCACGACTCTGCGGGCTAATTCTGCACTTGGCACTCTGTCAAGCAATGGCTTGAGGATGACCCTCTGATTCGTATTGCGCCGATTGACCAAGCCCACCTTAGAGCCAGCCATGATTTGCAATCTCCATTCTTTAAGGATTTATCATTCAGCTAGCACATTTGATTGCTCCATTCACTTGGCAGCTAAGGCCCTGCTCCTTTTATTAAACTCTGTATCAGCCTTACATGCGAAAGCATTGTTTTTCGCTATGGTAAGATTCGGTCACATAGTAAATTAGGCAAGGATTTGGAGATGTCAGCAGCCGCTTCCGTGACAGACGAAACGTTTAAACCAGAAGTTCTTGAAAGCGAAGTACCCGTTTTAGTTGATTTCTGGGCACCTTGGTGCGGACCCTGCCGGATGGTGGCACCGATTGTCGATGAAATCGCTTCCCAGTACGAAGGGAAGGTAAAGGTTGTTAAAGTCAACACTGACGAAAACCCCAGTGTTGCAAGTCAATATGGCATCCGCAGCATCCCTACGCTCATGATCTTTAAAGGAGGGCAGCGGGTCGATATGGTAGTTGGGGCCGTTCCTAAGACAACTCTGGCAAATATCTTAGAAAAGCACGTCTAGTCAGCCCTCTCGTTAGATTAGATCCCTTCCTTTGGATTGGGCTGCGTACGCCCTGGTCTTAGTACTAGGGCGTTTTTGATTGGGCCAGATGCGTCGAAACCGAAGAAAATCCCGATAAAATGGGGATCGCCAGTTTGGAGGACTCCATGACCCCTGCTCCCTTATCCCATCCCTTTGAGGCCTTGCAAAGCGATTTATCGGATCTGCTCGAACGCTTGCCTCACCATAAGCACGGGGAACTGATTCAACTTGCTTTAGCCGCCATCGTCCGAATGGCCGATGAAGAAATTGATCGGCTTGATTGGAAAATTTGTAACGCGGCTTTGCGCGATATGGAGCAAGCCTTTATTACCTTTTACCCCTATCGCCATATTCGTAAAATCGCGATTTTTGGTTCTGCCCGCATCCATTCAGACACAATTGAATACCAGATGGCTAAGGAGTTTGCCCGCCGCATTACCGAATATGGCTTTATGGTCATTACCGGTGCGGGTGGGGGCATTATGCAGGCAGGCAATGAAGGCGCTGGAAAAGATAAGTCCTTTGGTCTCAACATTCAGTTGCCCTTTGAGCAAGGGGCTAATCCTCATATTGATGGCACTAAACTGGTGCCTTTCAAGTATTTCTTTACACGCAAGCTGTTCTTTCTTAAGGAAAGTGATGCGCTGGCTTTGTTTCCAGGGGGGTTTGGCACCCAGGATGAAGCGTTTGAATGTCTGACGCTTTGCCAAACCGGCAAGTCTTCCCCTGTTCCACTTGTGTTGATTGATAAGCCCGGTGGGGATTACTGGCATGACTGGCAGGCCTATATTCAAGGACAACTGCTAAAGCGGGGCCTGATCAGCCCTGAGGATCCCAGCATATATACGATCACCGACGATCTGCATGTGGCTTGTGAGGCGATCGCCCAATTTTACCGAGTTTTTCACTCTTGTCGGTATGTTGGCAATCGTCTAGTGATTCGCCTGAATTCAGAATTGTGCGCTGAAGATGTAGAACTGCTGAACAACAAATTCAGCGACATCTTAGTAAAAGGCAAAATTGAGCAAACGTCACCCCTCCCCCAAGAAGCTCAGGAGGCCCAGGTCGGGGTTTCGCGCCTAGTGCTGCATTTTAACCAGCGAGATTTAGGCCGCCTCTATCAACTCATTGGCACGATTAATCAGATGGGTAGTACTTGCCAGGCCACCCTCCATCCCGAACGCAAGTAGGGCATCAGGGGACATTGCCGGCTTGCCTCTCTTTGAGTGCATACCCTGCCCCTCTAGGCGAAATAATGGCTCAAACATTGCTTTAGCCAGAATACTGAGAACCTAGCCAGGCGCTCAAATGTCGCTGTTGGCTAGGCTTTCTAACTTGCGGTGGCCCTGAAAAGCCAGGGCGATCGCCATTGTTGCCGGGCCTTCCCCGTCGATTCATCCCACGGGTTGACGATAAGCCTACCTACAACAAAAAGCGATCAAGAGCCGCCTTGAGTTCTTCAATCTCAGCCTCAATGTTGCCTTCTTGAGCCGCACGGGCAATACACTCTGTCAGGTGCTCATCCAACACAATCCGGGCGACCCGATCTAAAGCGCCCCGAACAGCCGCAATCTGCACCAACACATCTGGACAGGGGCGACTCTCCTGTAGCATTGTTTTAATCCCACGGATATGGCCCTCAATCCGGGAAAGTCGATTCACAACTCGACGGAGAGATTCTTCACTGTGAATGTGAGGATGCACAGCCTCTCCATGGCTATGAATCGGGGGTAGTGTATCATGATCCTGGCTGGCAGAGTGGTCAATCGCAGTCATCAAAACTCGGTCAATAGATCTATCTGCGATTCTAGCCCGAATTCCTAGTCTTGGCCTTCAGAGAGAATTGTTGAGGAGACACAATCTTTGCCAGAATAGACTGGAGTCGGATTCAAAGATGTTGGCTGATATGCGATTCCAAAATCCCTTTGCTTCTTTCGCTGCCAAAGTGGGCATGGTTTTCTGTGCCAGCTTGCTCTGTTTGCTGACGCTATCCATTCCTTTAGCACTAGCAAGCCCAGTTCTGCCGTTGGCAGTGGTTTCAGCTAGCGCGGCGGCAACCTCTGGGGCGACCAGTTTTGTAGCTCAAGCCGTGAACCAGGTGGGTGCGGCTGTGGTTCGGATTGATACAGAACGTACAGTGACCCGCCAAGTTCCCGATCCGTTTTTGCAAGATCCTTTCTTTCGCAACTTTTTTGGCGATGACTTTAGCCGTCCTCGGCAGGAAATGGTGCGCGGCCAAGGTTCAGGCTTTATTGTTGACTCCAGTGGCATCATCCTCACCAACGCCCATGTGGTGGATGGGGCCGATCGCGTCACTGTAACACTCAAAGATGGGCGTACCTTCGATGGCAAGGTAACGGGGGTGGATGAAGTCACCGACCTGGGGGTTGTGACGATCAAGGGAGATCGACTCCCCACCGTTACCTTAGGAGATTCAGATCAGGTGCAGGTAGGAGATTGGGCGATCGCAGTGGGCAACCCGCTCGGCCTGGACAACACCGTCACCTTGGGGATTGTCAGCACTCTGAAGCGCTCCAGTGCCCAGGTTGGCATTCCCGACAAGCGGCTTGACTTTATTCAGACCGATGCCGCTATTAACCCGGGGAACTCGGGGGGACCGCTGGTTAACGCTCAAGGGCAAGTGATCGGGATTAACACAGCCATTCGTGCTGATGCCATGGGCATTGGGTTTGCTATTCCGATCAATAAAGCCAAGGAAATTAAGGATAAGCTGGCGCGGGGCGAAAAAGTAGCCCATCCTTACCTGGGCGTACAGATGACCACCTTGACCCCAGAACTGGCTCGCCAGAACAATGATGACCCGAACTCTGCCTTCCCTGTGCCAGAGGTGAATGGGGTAATTGTCGTGCGGGTGCTACCCAACACTCCTGCCGCCGCCGCTGGGATGCGTCGCGGTGATGTTATTACCCAAGTTGATGGGCAAACCGTCACCAAGGCCGAGCAGTTGCAGGATATTGTCGAGCATAGTCAGCTTGGCCAAACCCTGCGGGTAGAGGTACTCCGTGGTATGCAGAAAAAGCTGCTCCAGGTAAAACCGGGCGAATTGCAAAACGCAGCCTGAGCAGACGGATAGGGGTAACCTAGACAGGGGCCAAGTGGCCTCTGTCATCAGCCGCAACGCAAAATTGACCAGCAACATAACCCAGTTACAACAGATCCGGTTGAAACGGCATCTCCATAGACTGATCGCGTTTTAGGCTGCGAAACAGCCACTGTCACAGTAATACCAACAACTTTAGGGTTGATTCGGATGGAAGCTGAAGCCAATCGTATTCAAATAACGTTTCACTACGTAAATGGCCACACTGAGTCTTTTTATATCCATGACCCGGTTGATGATGGCCTGATTCGCCAGCAGATTCAACAAGAAATGCGCCGCACTCTAGAACAACCCTGGTGGATTCTGCATCTGGCAGAACAGACCGTTTATGTGAATACTGCTAATGTCTTAAAAGTGGAGATGTGTCCCTCGGTGAATCGCATTCAGGGCGAGGGGGTGTTTGACCCCGCTGAGCGAGTGACGGCCCTGAGTCGAGCGCACCATTAAGCGATGGGGAAAGAGACCTGCTGCATTTTAGATTGCTTGCTGTTAAAAACCTGCGGAACCCATGACTCAACCTGCTGTTAGCCTGCTATCTTCCCAATCCTACGATCGCGTTCAATTGCAAGCCCAGCTTGAGACTTTGCTAGAGCCATTGGGGGGGATTGCGGCCTTTGTTAAACCGGGCGATCGCGTTTTGCTAAAACCAAATCTGCTAACGGGTGCCCGCCCTGGCAAAGAATGTGTGACCCGTCCTGAAATCGTGTATTGTGTAGCCCAACTGGTGCGTCAGGCGGGTGGCATTCCCTTTATGGGCGACAGCCCTGCCTTTGGTAGTGCCTTGGGGGTGGCCAAAGCCAATGGTTACTTGCCTCTGATTGAAGAACTAAAACTGCCCCTCGTTGAGTTTCACGGCGATCGCTACGAGACAGTTAGCCACGAATTTAATCATTTGCGCCTCTCCAAGGAAGCCATGGAGGCGGATGTCGTGATTAATCTTCCTAAAGTCAAATCCCATGTGCAGTTAACACTAACACTGGGGGTCAAGAATCTATTTGGCTGTGTGCCTGGTAAAATGAAGGCTTGGTGGCATATGGAAGCTGGGAAAGACCGCGATCGCTTCGGTGCCATGCTAGTCGAAACAGCCCGCGCGATTGACCCCAACTTAACGATTGTGGATGGGATTGTTGGGCATGAAGGGAACGGCCCCAGTGGTGGTGAACCCCGCCGCCTGAACGTGTTGGGGGCCTCAGCCAACGTCTTTGCCCTTGATCGGGCATTAGTGGCAATTCTCCAAGCGGATCCGGCCCAAGTGCCGACAGTCGCAGCCTCCCAGCGCTTGGGGCTATGCCCTGAACTCGATGAAATTTCGTTTCCCCACCTGCGGCCCCAAGATCTGCAAATTGCCGACTGGCAACTACCAGAAAAGCTGGTACCTATCGACTTCGCAATACCACGGGTGATCAAATCGACCTTTAAGCACCTCTACATTCGCTTTATCAAAGAACCGATGCAAGCCTATGCCGAGCGCTAAGGAAACTTCCTAGACAGGTTCTACCCATCCAGACTTGCCCTCCAACTCTGCTCAGGGCATCATTGTCTGAGCAAAATCAGCCTTATCGGGACTCTTGCCGCGAGAAAGCCATCTGATCGTTTGCTTGATGCACATGTTCACCTGCTAACTCCAACTTAAACCGAACTTAAACAAAGAATGCAGCTAAGTTGATTGACAAAACTTGAACCACCCTCACCTTTTTCTTGAATGCCCGTTAGGGTTATACCCCTCTCCCAGGGCGGGAGCAGATGGCACGTTTCTTCTCTTGGGCGGTTACAGCAAGGGAAAGGGAGCAGGGCCAAAAGGACAACACAGCATCTGACACAGGTTTGTGAATGCTAAAGCGTCCTAGAGGTGCATGTCACTTCCCAATTTTGGAGAGAAACCTTGAGATGGCTCGCCTCCCCTGCTTCCAGGTTTGGGGTTGGGGCTGGGGGAGGAGGGCCTGTAAAGGTGATAGGCGCTCTCTCCTAGGCCATGGGGGACGGTAGAGAGTGTATGCCGACTGGTTGACGGGAAAAGCCCTGGTACATTTAGGATTTGTCTGCGGCCTCTGGCCTGACTCTACGAGTGATGGAAATGTTAATCAATTTGTAGGGGGTTTTGGGCTAGCTTGGGCGATCGCCAGGGTTTCTTCGATCGCCGCCAGCGTAATTGGCTGACGCTTAGTGTTGGGCAACTCAGCCACAATCAAATAGCCAGTAAACGCCTTACCGCCGACAATTTCCAAAGCCTTGAGCAGTTTCGGCATATCGGCTTGAATCAGTTGGCCCTGCTCATTGTAAAGCTCTAGAGCCGAGAGACAGCCAATAGTCGGGTTCCAGCTAAAGCTATCCCCATAGCGCACTTTTCCAGGGAAAAAATCAGGAGCTTCGCCAGTGCCATGAATCCGAAAATAATTGCGGCCAATCTTGCCCGCCCAAAAAGACTGCTGCATCCCCCAATGACGACGCCAAGAAGGGGGTAAGAGGTTCAAGTATTCCGCCAAACTGCCCTTAAATTCCCCCGGCTGACCCGGCAAAAACTGCTTTGCCCCTGGCTCAAAGGGTAAAAACAAATTCACCAACGAAAAATGCCCATAGGCACGAAAATATTCATCATCCGGTTGAGGCCGTACGCCCTCAATCCGGTAGATGCCCTGGGGGGTTTGCCCGCGCTCAAAATTCCAATTTAGCTGGTGCAGCGACTTAAGCAACAGGGGGATTGACCAGAGGGTGCCATTGCTGTGGCGCACAAATTGGCCCTGTCGATCTTTCAAGACGGCTCGACACAGCACATAGCGATCGCGCTGACACAACACATAAAGATGCAGTTGCTTGGGGGCAATTTGCCACTTGAGTAGATCGGCGAGGGGTGGCGTGGCGATAACGCGGCTTTCTTCCAGGTCTCGGAGAGTGGTCATCAAATGCAGATGCTGCTGCCATCCAGGAAACCGCAGCTTAACACGGGCTACCAGCGATCGCAGGGTGGCATCATCTAAGCCTGAATGAGCCAGAGCTGACAAAGAGACCGCCACCCACTCAGGGTCAGGACTCTGTTGGACGGTTTGGAGAAACTGCTGCCCTAACCCCTGATAAAAAGTTGGGTCACTCAGATAAAGCTGGGTTGCGGTCTTAGTCGCCAGTTCAACTGTGCGCCGCTGCTGCCCCACTAAATTCGGTCGCAACATCAGCGTGAGAATCTGCTGCAAGCCATCGGCCACAAACTCTTCCCTCGGCTCAACCACAGCAGTAGTCCAGAGGAGATGCCGCCAATGCTTAGCGTTTGCATCCGTTAGAGGAAACTGACTCAAATCATAATTTTCTGGGCGAATTTGTTGGCGCTGCTCATCTTTTTGACCCACCCGGGCAGCCGCTACCGCCTGGGGCTGATTCACTGGCTCTAACGGAAGTACATCGGGAATGGTGGCATTGGTAACATAGGGCGATTTTACCAATACCCCACCCACTATCAGGCTGACGATGCCCCCCCAAAGGGAGTAACGCCACCGTCTCTGGGTCGTTGGTCGAGAGCCTGAACCCAATAAACCAGAATGTTGCCAGCGCTGCTGCACCTGAGCAAGCCATTGTGTCCGTTGAGAAGCCTGACTCATTGATCAACAATCTATGGGGAGCCGAACAAGACGAGAATGTGTTCTATGGTTTTAGCATCTTCTGGAAAGTCAGGGACTGTTTTATCCAGACTTTTATGAATGATTCATTCTTTTATGAAAAATTAACGCCAGGTACGATACCATCGAGCCAGTCGCACGGGGGAAACGCCCAAACGGTAACCCACAATCATCAACTGGTTCAAAAGGGTGACTTTGAGAACTCCCAATTTTTGCCAGCGTCGCCCAGAGGTGAGCACAGCGGCTGGAGCGATCGCCACACGCCCCAAACGCCGCAGCGCCTGGATGAAGACAAAATCCTCCATAATCGGCAATTCAGCAAAGCCGCCAATTTGTTTAAACGTCGCCGCCTTGAGAAAGATTGCCTGGTCGCCATAGGGCAATTGGAACAAGCGCGATCGCCACTTCACCCCCCACTCCACCAGCCGCAAGCAAGGAGATTGACCCTCAATTTTTAGCATAAAAGCGGCTCCAACAACCCCCGTTTGAGCCAAGATGCGCCGGGCTAGGGCATCAAACCCCAGAGGCAGGCGGGTATCCCCATGCAAAAAGAGCAGAAGGTCTCCCCGCGCTGCAGTCGCACCGACATTCATCTGATGGCCCCGACCGGGAGTGGTCGTAATCACCTGCGCTCCCCATTTTTGGGCGATTGCTACTGTCTGATCCTGACTGCCACCATCCACGACAATCACTTCTAGATAGCTCCCAGTTTGAACAGCGGCCAAGGTGTGCTCTAAACTCGCGGCTTCATTGAGTACGGGAATGATCACCGATAGGGTCGCTGTTGCCGCTGCCCAAATGGGCAAATCTTTGGGATAGTCGATATCGGACAGCCAGGGCAACCGGTAAAACCGCAAGCCATGAGCACGGGCGATCGCACAGGTTTGCTCCAGTACCTGGGCTGTGCTCCAGGCAATGCCCTCAAATAAAAAGAGAAAGGGTTGACGCAGGCCAATCAAGTAATAGCCCCCATCCATGGCCGGGCCTAGCACAACGTCTTGCTGGGCTAAGCGCAGAAACGCCTGCCGCAACAAAACACTGTCAACAAAGGGGCAATCCGTACCCAGCATCACCACTCTCTGGCAACCGCTCTGAAAGGCCATGGCCACTGCATAACTCAGGCGATCGCCCAAATCATCCCCCTGCTGAGGGTGATAGCTCAAATCATCGCCCAGCCACGCCTGCATCTCTGCGGTGGTTGCCCCTGTAAACCACACCTCAATGGTGAGCGGCATCTGTTGCCGTAGTTGGCGGGCCTGATTCAACGTATGTTCCACCATTTGACGATGTTGCTCAGCCGCCCCTGCCTGGCCCAATGCCGGAATCAATCGCGTTTTAGCCTGACCCAGTTGAGGATAGCGCGTCAAAATAATCAGGCGATCGCTGACCGGAGCCGCCAGCGCCACGGCTTCAACCTCCCACTTGATCATTTGCCCCTATCACTCTGTGCAAAAACGTCTCACCAATATACGTTAAAGTCCCGCCACTGGTTTTTAGCGAAGCGTTTAGTTTTCCTGAATTTCCCCTTAGAAATTAAAGGTTCTATAGCTTAAAACTTGACCACAGGGGCACAGAGAACACAGAGGCATCTCTCGGCGGCCTCCGGGTCTCTGTGGTCAAGCGCTAGGGTTTTCAGTCCTTGCATTTCAGTCCTTGCATTCATGAGGCTAAAGACAAAACACAAAGTGACTGCCCGATAATCCTGATAAGTAGCACCCTTGGAGTAAGGGCACCCTTGTAGGATTTTTGCGGCTTGATTAAGCTGTATCCCCTGATCGACTGACAAAACCTGGGCACTGGGTGGTTGAAACCGCTGCGACATCAACAAAGTCGGGCGCTGCCTCTCTACCCTTACTGAAAACCCGCCTGCGCGGGTTTTGCATCTGTAGGCGCGGCTTCCAGCCGCCAGCAAAAAAGTTTTGTCAATCAACGAGGCTGTATCCCTTAACGTTGTCTCAGCCATCCCTGGAGCCTCACCCGCCAGGCCACATAAAAGGGGACTTGATACTGCTCTAATAGCAACCAAGCAATCATGCCCCCATGCGATGCCAGGGTTAAACAAAACCAGGCAAAGGGAAACCATGCCAGGGGGCTATCCTCTAAAGGAGGAAAGGTATAAAACGACAACCAGACAATCGCAGCAGGTAAAACCATCAGTAGCCCACTGATCAGCCAAAGAATCAGGCGAACTTCTGGCTGAATCGGATAAGCAGACTGCCAACCATAGCCACTCCAGCGCCAAACCGTTGGCTGAGAGCTATCTTCAACACGCAGAGATTGTTCGGTTAAATTAGCAACAAAAATATGCCGACAAAAATTGCAAGCAAAGGCATCCATCAAGGTCATGGCAGACAATTGCCCATGGCGGCAAACCGGGCAAAGATAACTATCGTGATAGCTGAGAGGGCGGTACCCAGATAACTCCCCTCGCGGACTCAAACCAAGATTTTCTGACACGGCGGTTATCCTTTCGCGCACTTCCCTAATCGTGGCCTGTCAAGATGGGTATGATCAGGGGAACATCCTCAAACCATCCGCAGCTTCCATGTCAACGGTGAGAAACGTAGCGCAAGCCACTACTCCTGTTCTCAAAACAATCCAAAAGGCTGGATTTACTTGAGCCTACCTATCTCCAAAAATACGGAAGCACCCACCCCTCAACCAAAAAGTTGTAATTTTGAGAGATCCCTGAAGTGGATCTTGACGGCCTACTAGGGATGATAAAGGATTCTGCCCTAGAGCGGGGTAGGTTAAGGGAGTATAGCGAGTGGCCCGACCGGAGCGCCAATCGGCTTGACGACTTCAATCCCATCCTGCTGCAAAACCACGGAGGGATCAATGCCTTGCTGGTTAATAATGCGCTTGACTAGAACTTTACCCCCCGCTAAGCGATCGCCGACCGCCACATAACGGCTACTCTCCGCCTCCGATTCTTTGACAATGACATGCCATTTGCCTTTCACTTGCACAACCCCCGTCACCTGAACTGCATCCGCTAGAGCCGTACGAGAGGGCGGCGCAACCGGAATGCTGAGGGGCGGCAGAGCACTATTTCCAGGCACTGGCAAAGCGGGAGGGACATTCCCACTAGGGAACGCCCCACCTCCAGCGTGACTCCCCCCCGGTAAGGGAGGCAGCATGGTTAAAGGTGGCAGGGGTGCGACCCCAGGCCGCACCGTTGACCCCGCCCAGGGATTGGTCGAATTCGGACGAGGTGGGGTGGGAAATGTGTCAACCACCGGGTTGGGATTTTTAATGGCACCGGGGTTCAGCGGCGCAAAGGGATCTCGCCGCCCTTTGGCGATCGCCGGAACCCGCGCTTGGGCATTGGTCGCCTGAAGCAAGCCCGGCACAGCCTGAGGGGGAGCTGCCACTTGCTTCACCACTGGCTCCGCAAACTTTTTAGCGGTTGCATCCATTGTTGGCGGTGGTTTTACCGCCGTTGGACTGGCAGACTCCTCTTTCTTACCTTCCGTAGCCACGTTTCTAGAAGCATCGTTGCAACCAATTAGCAGTGCCCCGATGCCAATCAAAACCAGTTGCAATCGCCCTCTCATCCCGATTCCTCCACGAGGATCATACGAACTATGCCCAGCATAGCCGCGATCGCCAGAACCGCACGACTTTTTATCCTCACCTGAGAACTTATCCTCACCTGAGAACTCCATCACCTGAATGAAAGCGAATCGGGTAAATTCAATCGGTGACATCGGCTGAAGATGAAGTTTTTTTGTTGATGCGGTTAACTTTGCCGTTATTTGGGGCTTTCTGAGTGAAGTCAGCCTCATCGTCTATCACACAAGAATACCCATGACACTCAAGCTCAGGTTTATTGCTAGTCTGGCGATCGCCCTGACGACTTCAGCCACCCTTGCCACTGCCCAGGAATCAAACCATTTGTGTTTTATGCGCCGGGCCTCTGGTCAAGTTATCGATTTAACCCCCCTCTGCGTGGGAGACACGACCGTCATCCCCAATGTGAGCCGCCCCACCCCTGCCACTAATCTATCTTCCCCCGTCCCTAGGGGAATAAGCTCTAGTGGAGAAACCAACCTGACCAAAGTGGGAGAAGGCAAAGGCGGTTATGTAGAGCGTGGTGCCGCCTTTGACTATGCCTATGAACTCTGGACAAATGCTCAAAACAGTCAGTACATCCTTAAAGTGTGGGAGCTACAGGGAAGTAAGCGAATGCAGCAGGTCGAGAACCGCTCCTTCAACTCTTCCCGGCAAGCGCTCAATCACTTCGACTGTCGTTACAGCAAAAGAACAGAAGTCTGCAAGCTGCCTTAAAAATCTAAAAGGGCGTTTGAACAGCGTTCGGCAGTTAGGGCAGCAGCGACATGAGTTAAGTTCTTCTGTACCCTCCGTGCCTCTGTGGTAAAGCGCTCAGGATGATTGACTGACAAAACTTGGGTATCGGGCAGTTGAAGCCGCTGCGATATCAACAAAGTCGGGCGCTGCCTCTCCACCCTTACCGAAAAGCCTCGCAGGCAGGTTTTGCCTTTGTAAGCGCGGCTTCCAACCGCCAGCGAAAAAAGCTTTATCAATCAACGAGGCGCTCAGGTTTTCAGTTCATTGGGTTTACGAGCCTAAAGGCAGAACCTAAAGCAACTCACCACTAAGCTTTCCTGATGCTGAGTACGTTGCCCTAAGCCTTGCAGCTTGATTAACCCGCGCGGCTCAGGGCAGAACTCATCGCCCGACTGCCAATACCAGCGAAGCGCTTTGACTCGCCGTCACGGTTACCCCAAAAGATAGCCATCGTACTACGCAGACTTAATAGAACACTAAGGTGAGGGCAGAAGCGAGAGTGTTGCTCCTAGTGAGAGTTTGCACTGCTGTCCTCACCTTAGCCTGAGCTTGTACCGGGGTAACATTCTATCCCTTAGCGTTGATGAAACTGTTGAAATGATTGGTAGTAATCCTCCGGGTGATACAGGTGACACTGGTCGGTAATTTCCTTCATCAATTTCCAGGAAAAACGTGACTCTCTCAAGTAAGGCCCCCAATTTTGTCGCAGGCTATTGTGAGCCATCCGCAAGTTGTAGGAAGGAATCGCTGTCGAAAGATGGTGAGGAACATGCACATTGATATGGTGGCAAAGGAACTCGACCCATGCCGGATACTCACAATGCACGGTACCTGTGAGCTGGGCCTCGACCTCATTCCACACCTCCGGCTCAGTAAAGGGAATCTGAGGATCAGTGTGATGTACCAGCGTAAAGGTGCTCATCCAGAAGTGATAAACCAGCCAGGGAAACAGCCAAAACTTTACAAGGCCCCCGACGCCAGCCGTCACAACCAACAACGGAAAGGCGATCGCCACAAACCCGACCACGGTTAAAACAGACAACCGTACCTGTTGCCGCTCTCTGCCCTCAAACTGCCGCCAGTCAAAGTGTAAAAAGGCCCAATGTAAGATCGAGCCTAACCACCAGAGCCGCCCCCGCATCAACCGATACCCCCAATGCTTGATCGTTCCTAGGCTCTCATAAAACTCTGGCCGAAAAGGCTGCCAGGCATTGTCCACATCCATCTTATTCGTGTGTTTGTGGTGACGATTGTGAAGGATGCGCCAGGCATGAAAAGGATACGCCAAGGGTAGAAAAGCAAGATGCCCTACCCAGTCGTTGACCCAGCGGCGTTTTGCAAAGGAGCGATGGCCACAGTCATGGCCAATTACAAAAAAGCCGGTTAGAGCCGTTCCAGTAAAAATCCAGGCGAAGGGCAACAGAAACCAGGGTGAAACCGCGATCGCCCAGTAGCCCAAAGCAACCATCAAAACGTTGACAATGACAGATGTCCAGGCTTTAACCAGATTTTTTCGAAAACATTCCCGAGGAAGCGTTTTGAGGATATCCTTGAGCTTTAAGCTGGGTGAAATTGACTCCCCCATCAAACGTGGAGGCAGGGTTGTAGCAGTCATGCAGGGTTGTATCTCCGGATGTGATTGTCGGCGTAAAATCGCGACCAGGCAAAAAGGAGAACAATCCTACTATATGCCTGGTCAAAGTACGTTAACAAAACTTAAGTATCCTATCACACTCCTGATTCGCTATCCTCTGGAATCGGCTGATGTTTCCCTGAACCTAGGCGATATTGAGGTGCGGCAGGTTCAGTCAAGATTCCGCCCAAACGCTTCCGATTCAGGGCCATCCAGGGTTCTTGTTAAGGGTAGCTCTAAGCAGCCGTGACTTGAAATTTCACCACGGCGGCACAGAGAACACGGAGTTGTACTTCTGCCCAGGGTGACTCTGTGTGACACGTGGCTTTGTTGCGGCTTTGTATATTAGCTATACAAGCCTGTCAGGGCATTAAGAGAAAAGGAGAGCGATGAGGGCAAACCCTGTCTTGTGGTAAGTCATTAGCTGGCAGGCTGCTTGGTTCCTACTGCTGTCGTTTTCGAGATCTCAGCATCCCCTTGAATCACTCATTGGCTATGTCATCGCCCCCTTCGAGCAAATTCTGTTCGAGTCGATCGCGCTGCGGCTTTCTGAGTCATCACTCTCAAACGGTGAGCAACGCCAAGCAGGTAAGCTACTATCGAAAGAATCGCAAAAAATTTCCGTAACTATGGAGCCATCGCCGCCACTCACAGAGGTGATTTTGACCTACCCTCGGCAGTCACTTGGTAAAGTTCCGCTGGATGGAACACTCCAACCTGGCGCTTATCTGGAGCTAGAGGGAAAGACCTACGCTGTTTTAGAGCGCCGCCACCGCTATCAATTTAAGGCAGGGCGTTATCGATTACATCAAATCTCTCTCTATGTGCAAAAGGCACAGCAACCGGCAGAAAAAAGCTGGATGGATGGACGCTGGGTGATTGGCGATGCCACTTGCCAACTGAATGCCCAATCGGAGTTAATTCGCTGCGCGGTCAATCCAGACGGGCCGTGTGCGGATTGTCGCTACTATGAATCCAGAAAGAATCAAGGGTAAGTTTTGAGGGGTGAAGGCTCTGATCGAAACCTGCGATCGCGCGTTTTAGTCCGTTGAGGATGGCAGATATTGGATATATTCAGGTGCTGATCATATTTTTGAACGTTAGCTCTAGGAATGCTTTAGCCAATAACAAATGCATTTGCTCCTGCTCGCTGCACGTATTGAGCAAACTGGCTACCACTCATTTCTTGAGTATTGCCTGTATTCGGGTCGTAGACACAATAGCGCCCATTGGCCAGCACAACTGCGGCTTGAGCATGCTGGTTGCTGCCAAACCAAATCCGGGTGCCCTGGGTATAGCCGTCCTGACATGCCGTTTGCTGCACCTGATGGCTGGCGATCGTTTGTCCCCCAAGTTGCTGGCGGGCATGATTTTGCTGGGCCGCTAACCCACCAGCAGAACCCCAAGCAATTAAAGTATGAACGGCTACCTGCTGTGCGGCTGCACTCAACGTTGCAAACCACAAACCACCGGAGCTAGCGCCATTGGTGAGCCAATAGGTGGCTAAATAGGCGCAGAATTGCTCTACTCGTGCCCAGCCACCACCGGGATTAGCTGCCGCAACCCGTAAATTGGTACCGCCAGCACTGTTGGCATGGAAATACAGGACAGGATTGGCAGGCAAATTGGCATCGAACAAGATCGGGGCTGGAGCCGGTAGCCCATTGGCAGGTAAGGGTTGAGCGGTTTCTGGCGTTGGCACTGCAATTATCACACCGTCGGGCGACTCCCCCTGGAAATTGCTGCCATGGGTGGGAGGGGGCGCGATCTCTGCGACCTGAGGCAGCCCCTGAGAGTCGTTGGATACCTGGGTTTGAGCAGCCGATGTTGTATTGTATAGGTCTTCATTGCTGCTCTCACTTTGAGCTGTGTTTGGGCCATTCCCATTTGGGGGAGCCGTTTGCGTGGTATCCGCAACATTCCCAGTTTGAGCGGGATTGGGGAATTGATTGGCGTAGGCATCTCCCTGTTGGGTGTTCAGAGATGGGTTTGGGCTAGTCACAGACTGGGTGTATTGGCTCCTTGGTTTGCATAGGCGTCTTGCCAGCCATTCTGGGGCGTATTTGGGCCACTTACCGGTTGCAGTCCAGTATTATTTGCACTGACATAGAGGTTTGAGGTACCCCGGGGTGGAGCTTCATTTGCATAGGAACCCTGCTGCCCGCTGCCCGGTGGCATAGACAGGGCACCTACAACTTGGGGCACCATAAGATTTGCACCAGTATAAACATTTGCACCGGTATAAAGGTTGGGAGTGCCCTGGTTGAGAGGGGCATAGGTATCACCCAAAGGTTGAGGTGGGCCTTGAGGAACGTTTGTGCCACCCACCTTCGGTTTGGCTGGAGCATTGAGTGGATTATTCAAAAATTGCTCTGCATTATAGGTTTGCTTTGTCTCAATCAAATCGCTGTAATCGACATTTGCCAACGATACTCCGCGTTCAGCCAACTCTTGCAAAGCCTGCAACATTTCTGGAGCCTTTGGCTTATAGTGGCCACTCTTATTTGTGATAAGTTTCAGCGTACCGTAATGAACCGCCAGTTCTCCTGCGGCAGCCACGCCTCCGCCTGCAAGAAAACTTGAGTGATGGAACCAGCCATAGCGATGGTTGCCTGCATAAAACTCTCCCTCTGGACTCATGACAAAGATCATGCGGCCTTCTGAATCTTTGCCAACACTACGGGCATAGGCAGTATCAAGGGGTTGCAGGCGATCGCTCTCAATCATTCTGGCGGTAGGCCGCTCGTTCCACTGGCCATCTTTTGTCTTACCCCAATCGGGCGCAATTTCCAGCTTGCTCATTAAACGGCCGCCCTCAAACATCACCCTGTAGGTTTCGCGTTCTTCTGGTGCCAGATACTTCACCTGCATATCTTCTGCAGGAATCACAGGGGTACCCGGAAACTCGCTTGCTTCCTCGAGACTTTTTTCGTAAGCAGTTCGCTTTGGCAGGCTCACAGCTCCACGCTCCCACTCGTACTGATAGTCTGGATCAACCTGTTTAATAGCTTGATATTTAGACTTTTGAGCCGCATTAGGATCCTGATCCGCCTTGTGGGGATGCACCCGCTTAAAGAAGGCTTCTGCTTCTTCTACAACCTCAGGAGCAAAGTCGGCTTTAAGGCTCCGGATAGAGTCATAGAATGGTGTTGCCTCCACCATCATTCCCACCTGCCGATAACAACGAGCAGCCCCATGAATACTGACTAACGCGGCTGCCTTTGTCGAAACCTTATTGGCAATTTCAGCCCAGTAAGTAGCGGCTGGCTCAAAGGCACCAGCTTGCTCGTAACAGGTGGCCGCTGCTTGGCCATAAGACACCAGCTTACGGTGATCGTAAGCCGCAGCAAAAGCGGCGGCAGCCTCTGCCAGCTTGTTTGCCAACTTGTAGTGTTCGCCTGCTTTGGCGTACCAGTCGTGCTTTGAAAGCTTCTCCGCCGCCAGCAAAAATGCCTCCCCAGCCTTAGCATGGTTCTTTACCAGGTCATTTGCATACAGTTCTCCTGCCTTGAAATACTCCTTCTTTTGAAACCGAAAATCGGCTTCTTTTTCCAGCAGCGTCTTTTCAATGGCAGTCTTGCGCTCTACCTCTGTTGGCTCCTTAGCAGGAGTCGTGGAGCTAGCAGATGCACCGCCTTCTGCCCCCACCGCAACTTCTGTTGCAACAATGTGCTCTACTTTAAGACCACCCACCAATCTCGTGCTTGGTTAGTCTGCATAGGAACACCCAGGGTCAATGCCGCTTTGGTCAGAACGCTTAGAAGTAGAGTCAGTGCTCAACTGCCAGTACCGGCCAGGCTTTCTGACTCATCGGCACCATGTTTCTCAGTGGTGATGGCAATATTTGCTGCGGCTGAATAAAAATTAACTAGTTGATTCTACAGAAGGTTAAGGTATTTTCCGGAGTTTGCGTATTACAAACTCTAAAGTTCAGTTGAATAGGCTGATGAGGTAAAAGAATCGTGCGGCTCCCTAGAATTTGTAGCTTCGGTCAGAAAGCTTAGGACAAGATCTGGTGCTCAACTGCCACTGCTGAGTGGGCTTCCTGGTTCCCTTGATCCATGATTCGACAGGCGATCAATCTCGTTGATTGACAAAACTTTTTCGCTGGCGGCTGGAAGCCGCGCCTGCAGATGCAAAACCCGCCTACGCGGGTTTTCGGTAAGGGTAGAGAGGCAGCGCCCGACTTTGTTGATGTCGTAGCGGTTTCAACCGTCCGGTGCCCAGGTTTTGTCAGTCAATCAGGGCGATCAATCCTTACCTTAGATTTGAGAAGGTCTTTAGCAAAGTAATTTCAAACTCGCTGCCTTCGCCGGGTTTAGAACGCACGGTAATACTGCCGCCCATCCCTTCAACTAGGGTTTTGACGATCGCTAACCCCAACCCATGCCCTCCTGTTGAATGAGCGCGGCCCTCATCAACCCGATAGAATCGTTCAAAAATACGGCTTTGATCTTGCAGGGGAATCCCCACCCCATAATCACGAATCTGGATGATTGCCTGCTGATCAGTCTGTTCTAGGCTTAGCTCAATGGGTTGGTGGAAGGTTGAGTATTTCATCGCATTATCCAGCAGGTTAATTAACACCTGGCGGAGGCGATCGTGGTCGCCAATCGCCTCAACCGGTTCCGCTATTTTGAGTTGAATTACACGACCGCTAAACTTTGTTGCCATTCCCGCAACTTCTTCCAGGAGATCATTCAGCATTAGCGGCTCCATTTGGTAGTGGGTATAACCATTATCAGCCCGGGCCAAATCTAACAAATCTTGGAGCAGCCTGACGGTGCGATCGGCTTCTGCCGCTGCTGTTTCCAACGCCTCCCGCTGATGGTCGCTCAGGTTGGTGCTACGCCGCAACACACTTTGCAAATAACCCAGGACAACGGTCAGCGGTGTCCTTAATTCATGGGAAACATTACTGACAAACTGGTGCTGTTGGTTCCATGCTTCCGACAACCGCGACAGCATCATGTTAAAGGTTTGGGCCAATTCTTTCACTTCACTGGGGGCATGGCTCAACGACAGTTGGGCATTGGTCAAATCCTCTGCTGAGATTGAGCGGGCCAACTGGCTCATATCCTGCAATGGCCGCAGCGATCGCCGAATCCGAGCAGCAATCGCTGCCATAGTTAAGACCGTTGACCCAATACAAACCGCTGCTAGCCCTCGAATCGCATCCATTAGTTGCTGCTGGTCTTTGGTAATATCCTGGGCCATATACACCTTACCCAGTTGTTTCCCCTTCACATTTACCCAGCCCTGATACAGAATTAGATAGCGTTGATTGACCAGATAAACCTGGGGTTTTAGCGGCATCTCTGCGATCGACATTAACTCATCCGTTGTCATAAAGGTGGCGTACATGGTAGTTGACTGGGCCAAGACTCTTTTTCCATCCTTACTTTTGACCCAAATCACCAAACCTGGAATGGTCACATTATCAATGGTTTTTTGAAGCCCCGTTTCAATCGGTAGCATCTCGCTGTAAAGCTCAACATCACGGGGAAACCGAGTCGCGATATACTCAACTCTCTGGGTATGTGTAGTGATTAAAAGCTGCTGCATTTTCCAGCTTGTCCAGGCGGCAACACCACTTAAGCCTAGGATTGAAAGCAGTACGATCTCTGCGGTTAAACGAAACTGGAGCGAGGACACATCAAAATGTCTTTGCTTTAGTTGATAAAGCCCCTCCCCCAATTTAGTTAGCCGTTGCATTCAGACTCATTCCGTTTCCTAAAATTAAATCTTGTTCCCAGCAGACGTACTTTTTCTGTTACAAGCAATCCTTTTCAAGCCAGACTTTGTTTAGGCAACTTCATCAAACTCAATTTTTATCATCCTTTAAAACTACATAAACTGAGCGATTTCATTTACTCATTAACCGTTATTCTTACTCATTAAATAAGTATAGAATGATTTAGCAAATACAGGAGAAAATATCTTATTAATCATCTGCTTAATTCATCAGATTATTGTAACATAATTAAGTGGATTATTCCTAGCATCTATCTTGGCATTCTAATTGATTGTGTGTACACAATCATCAACTATTTATCCCAGAGATGCTGACGCACTCTTTCTGATCTACCAATCTTCTAGACAACCGAGCCACCTCGACCAGCATTAATGTTCTCGGAGGGCATAACCAACACCCCGCACGGTGTGAATCAGTCGTTTTTCACCCTGCTTTTCCAACTTTAAACGGAGATACCGAACGTAGACCTCAATGATATTAGAATCTCCCATAAAATCATATCCCCAGACCTTTTCAAGAATCTGGTCGCGGGTATAAACTTGCCGCGGGCTATGCATTAGATATTCCAGCAAATCAAACTCTTTTGCTGTCAGCTCAATGACCCGCTGACCTCGAAACACCTCACGAGTCCGACGATTTAAGCTCAAGTCTTCAAATTGCAGCAGGTCTTCATCCGCTTCGTGGGTGCGGCGTAGGTGGGCGCGGATTCTAGCCAACAATTCCTCGATGCTAAAAGGCTTAACTACATAATCATCAGCTCCTGCATCTAAGCCTGTGACGCGATCGCTGACCTCATCACGGGCCGTCAAAAGAATCACTGGTACCTTACTTCCCGTTGCCCGTAACTGGCGGCACAGCTCTACCCCAGTCAAGCCGGGCAGCATCCAATCCAGAATCGCCAAGTCAGGCTCAGACTCCCGAGCGAGAGAAAGCCCAGACATTCCATCATAGGCTACACTCACTTGGTAGCCTTCGCTGCCTAACTCCAGCTCAATAAACCGAGCTAACTTAGCTTCATCTTCCACCAATAGGATATGGGCACACATACAAAATCTCCTAAAGTGCAATAGTCCAGACACTTTTGAGCTGCACCACTCTCATCCTCCTTGCTCTTGAATGCCCGTCAGAGTAATGCCTTGGCTGCGCACCCTCTGCGGCCTACTCCCAAACTTCGGAAGGAGCCAGATTCAAAGGCCCTCTTCCAAGAAAAGAGGGAGATTTCGGGTAGGGGCTAAAGCGGATGGCGTGGCAGGTCTCTATCCTATATCCTCTCTCCTCTCTTCTCTTTCCTCATTGCGGGTAGGGGCTAAAGCGGATGGCGTGGCAAGGGTTCTCAGCGTTTTCACAAAAACTGTCTGAAGCATTGTTAGTGGATACATCTAATTTAATTGAGGTAGTCCTGAGAAAAATAAGATTTTCCTAAGTAGAAGAATAATCTTTGCTGAAAAAAGCCCGATTAGGGGCATTCCCCACTAGTACATTGACGCTGGCAGAGCCATAAACCAAACCAACTGTTTGGATCGGTCCAAATATGCAGGGGATAGAGCGCGTGTTGTTTCAACTCCTGACTTAGGGTTGGCAAATGAAACTTGCGGGATATTTCCGTATGGATTGTTTCGGTATCACTCAAGCAGACTTCATAGTTTAAGGCACTGAGAACCACTGTTTGCCGTTTCAGGCTACAAAGGTGCATTTCAATTTGATGGTCGATCGCGTTATAAAAAGCAAGATGAGAAAACTGGTCGAGATCAAAGTTAGCTTGAAAACGATGATTGAGATGCCGCAGCATATTGAGATTGAACTGAGCTGTGATTCCCTGAGCATCGTTATAGGCAGCCTCGATCACATCGACTGGTTTTTGTAGATCGACACCCAAGAGAAAAAAATCTCCTGGCTGAAGGGCTTGCTGAATCTGGGCAAGAAAGCGATCGCACTCTAGAGGGTGCAAATTTCCCAGGGTGCTGCCCAGAAAAATCAACATCCGGTTTTCGAATTCACGGGGTGGGAGCTGAGCCAGAGCTTGTTCATAGGTTCCGGCCAAACCACACAGCTTTAAGCTGGGGTATTGATGGAGGAGAGCTAACGCTGTTGCTTTCAGAATGCCTGCACTGACATCAATGGGGCAATAGTAGAGCCAATGATTGAGCTGATGATAAGCCTCCAATAACAGCCGGGTTTTCCGTGAACTACCGCTACCGAGTTCAATCAAATCACAAGCCCCTGTGAACTGGGCAATTTCGATCGCAAATTTTGCCAAAATATCCTGTTCCGTCCGGGTGGGGTAGTATTCTGGCAATTCTGTAATTTGCTCAAATAATTCAGAACCATGGTCATCATAAAAATACCGACAGGGTAAAGTCTTTTGCGGTTGACTTAACCCTTGAATCACGTCCTGGCCGTTATCTGCTAACGCCATCGTGGTTTCAAAGGCAATCCAACGAAAGCGCGGGTTGTTGCTCGATTTAGTCTCAGTTTGTAAAGCTTTCATGCCTATATTCCCCTGTTAAGTAAGTGGGTGCAATGAGATAGAAGCTGCGAGCCGGGGTGGAAGGAGGTTCACCCCCGGCCTAAGAGCGCAGGCCCCCCTCTTACAATGAATTAGAATTGTCTGCTGAGTGATGGGCAAAAATCTGAGGCGGGTCGGTCGGCTGGCTCAGCCCTTCATACTCTCCCAGTTGCTGAATCAGCTTGGCGATTAGCCCAGTTCAACCGGTTTGGTGACTGGCTCCGATACCCGCTCCGTTATCACCGTGGAAGTATTCATAGAATAAAATCAAATCGCGCCAGTAGGGATCGGTTTGAAACAACGAGTTAGCTCCATAAACCGGGCGGTCACCCGCTTGATTGCGCAAAAAGATTCGGGTGAGGCGCTGAGATAGCTCTGTGGCCACTTCCCAGAGGCTCATCATTTGCCCTGACCCGGTTGGGCATTCAACCTTAAAATCATCGCCGAGATAATGGTGAAACTTTTGTAGCGACTCAATTAACAAAAAATTGACTGGAAACCAGATGGGGCCACGCCAATTAGAATTACCACCAAACAGACCACTGGTTGATTCAGCGGGTTCATAATCGACTCGAAACTCTGCACCGTTGGCGTAGAAGCGATAGGGATGCTCGGCATGATAGCGAGAAACTGACCGGATGCCGTGGTCGCTCAGAAACTCCGAGGCATCCAACATTTTTTGCAGAATCCGTTTAAGTTTCTCACCGGAGACGATCGCCAGTAGGCGTCTTGCTCCCACTCCCGGAGTTTCCATACAGGCGACATTGCGGCGGAGATCCAACCGATTTTGAATAAACCATTCCAGCCGTTTTTTGAAGTTTGGCAGTTGTTGCAGGGTTTCAGGCTCTAGAGTTTCAACCGCAAACAGCGGAATTAACCCCACCATTGATCGCACTTTCATATCAATTTGGTGTCCGTTGGGCAGATGCAACACGTCATAGTAAAACCCATCAGTTTCATTCCACAAAGAGGCTTCCATCTCGCCAATATGGTTCATGGCATCGGCGATATAAAGGTAGTGCTCAAAGAACTTGGTGGCAATGTCTTCATAAACAGGATTTGTCCTTGCCAATTCCAGGGCGATCGCCAGCATATTCAGACAATACATCCCCATCCAACTGGTGCCATCCGATTGATCGATGTGTCCCCCAGTGGGCAGCGCTGCACTCCGGTCAAACACACCAATATTATCCAAACCTAAAAAACCACCCTGAAAAACATTGTTACCCTCCACATCCTTACGATTAACCCACCAGGTAAAGTTCAGTAAGAGTTTTTGAAAAACCCGCTCTAGAAAGGCTCGATCAGCCTTACCATACATCTTTTGTTCAATCTTATAAACCCGCCAAGTCGCCCAGGCATGTACTGGTGGGTTGACATCACTAAACGCCCACTCATAGGCCGGAATCTGGCCATTGGGATGCATATACCACTCGCGAGTTAGTACATCCAGTTGATACTTGGCAAAATCAGGATCAATCAAAGCAAAGGTGATGCAGTGAAACGCCAAATCCCAAGCGGCAAACCAGGGGTATTCCCACTTATCGCACATAGAAAGAATGTCATCTGCATACAGATGAAACCACTCTCGATTTCGGCCTCGTTTGCGCTCTGACGGTGGCTCAGGGGTCGCGGCATCTCCCTTGAGCCAGTCTGCGATAATATAGTGGTAGTACTGCTTGCACCAGAGCATCCCAGCAAAGGCTTGCCGTTGAATGATCTGCCTATCTGGATCGAGGGAAAAGGGGGTAACCTGCTGATAAAACTCATCTGCTTCCTGTTTGCGTTTGATCACGATCGCGGCAAATTCCTGGAAGGGCGATGTCAGGGTAAGTGGCTCAGGGATGCCCGGTTGGGGAGCAAGGGTCGCTCCAACCCCTTCAACAGGTAACCCAAAACTTTCAGGAGATTGATCGCTCAAGCGCAATTGAATCGTTTGTGACGCTCCTGGGGCGATCGCTAAGACGTAATTAATCGCAGCTTTTGTGCCGATCCGCTCAGGATTTACAGCTTCTTTACGATGATGTACCACATAATCGTTAATGCCATCTTTCACATAGGGAGATGCATTCGGAGTCCCAAATAAGCGTTCGTTATTCGTTTCATTTTCAGTCAATAAGACCTCTGCATCACCTTGAGCATAGAGCCAGCGAGTGCCCAATGTCGGGTGCGATGCTCGAATCCACTTAAGCAGATTCTCTGAGTTTATTGCTTGCAATTGGGGTTTATTCAAGTGATCCCCATTCCATGACCAGGTATTCCGAAACCAGAGGGTTGGCAACAGATGCAGCGTTTTTGTTTCTGCTCCTCGGTTAAAGACTGTGATTTGAATCAAAATATCATCGGGCGAGTGCTTAGCATATTCAACGAACACGTCAAAATAGCGACTTTGGTCAAATACACCTGTCTCTATCAACTCAAACTCTAGCTGGCGTCGGTCACGATGATGATTTTCTTGAACTAATTCGGCATAAGGAAAAGTCTGATAGGGGTATTTATATAAAGCCTTCATATAAGAATGGGTCGGAGTATTATCAAGATAAAAATAATATTCTTTAACATCTTCTCCATGATTCCCTTCATTGCCGGTTAAACCAAATAACCATTCCTTTAGGATCGGATCATTCCCATTCCATAATGCGATCGCAAAGCACAATCGCTGGTGATTATCTGAGATGCCCAACAACCCATCTTCGCCCCAGCGATAGGCACGAGAACGAGCTTGGTCATGGCTAAAGTCGTCCCAGGCAGAACCGGAAGGACTATAATCTTCTCGCACGGTGCCCCACTGGCGATCGCTGAGATAAGGCCCCCATCGCCGCCAATGCTCAGTATGGGCGATCGCTGCGGCCAGTCGCTGAGTCTCAATTGTTTGAATCATCATACTCGCAACTCCACACAACTTCATCATTAATTGCATCTGTCTTTAATTGCAGTATCCATCGGCTAACCCATAGCAGGTTGAGTTTAGGATTAAAAATTGATGAGGGTCGTTCCTTACCCCTAGAGCAAAACCCAATAGATGGACAGCAGAGCCTTACAGAAAAGGAGCCAGGGGGTATACTGTTACTTAGAAATATCAGTGAAGATCTTTGACCCAGCAGTTTTTTGACTGGTTCTGATAAGAAGTTCTAGTATGGCGCAGAGAGACTGATGCCTTAGTCTACTAGCCAGTTACTCGAGGCGTACTCGGTAACATCTCATCCAGGCCTTGCACAAACATCTTGCCCCTAGCCTAAGCCAAAACTCTTACGGCTCGCATCCTTTACTTTAGCAGATCAAACAGTCTTCGCCAGCTTGGTTTGAAGCATTGCCAGACCTTCAACATTCATCCACCTGTTGAGAACCACCCTTTCAAACAGAAAGAGCGAACGACATTAGACCTTTCCTATAAATGCATGTAATAGTCGGACTTCATTGAGATCAACACCTGACCTCATCAACAATGGAGGGTAACTACTCAGCCTTAAAAGAAAGAGGTGATTTCTGAGAAAAGGAATGATCATGGCTAAAGTATAGCCAAACCCAGTATTTAAGGGAGAACAGTCGATTGAGCCAGGAACCAGTGCCATCCAAGATCAGCCGAGAGGAAATCCGTGCAGTGTATTTGCAGGGAGAAGAGGCAGTGCCAGATGCTGTTGCTATTGGGCACGATTAAACACCAGGTGGATCAAGCCAAAGCGACTGGGCAAAATGTCCTTGCTCCAGAACTCATCTTAGAATTTGAGCACCGCTATCAGGCGCTCCTGGAGCAAGGGTTTGCTGCCAATCCACCGCCACCACCACCGCTGGTTAAATCTCGTGGTCGCCTCAAACAATCCCCTGCCCGCAATTTGCTCCATCGCCTCAACCAGCAAGCGGCGGTGCTGGGCTTCATGCATGACTTTACGGTTCCCTTTGATAACAATCAGGCGGAGCGTGACTTACGCATGATGAAACTGAAGCAGAAAATCTCCGGTGGGTTTCGCTCCCATGAAGGCGCAACCATGTTTTGCCGCATTCGGAGTTATCTGTCTACTTTGAGAAAACAAGGGATTTCCGTTCTTGATGCGTTGGTGAGTTTGTTTATGGGCAATCCAATCTTCCCTCCACTCAAAGCTGAGTAGTTACAATGGAGGATAGAAAAATCCATGCCAGAAATTGCCAAACGTCCAGAGCAGCGGGCATTAGAGCTATTATCAAACCTCAATTATCGCACTGGCGAACTGGCTCGCTATCTCCAGGACATTGCCACAGGGGTGAGTGAGCTAACTAGCGTCGATTGGTCGGTCGTTACCTTTTGCCAGGATGGCACTGAGCGGATATTAGCCAGCTCTATTGAACTAGGAGATCTCGGAGATCAGGTTTACTCCCTCCATGGCACGCTGACAGGAACTATTGTGGAAACTGGAACTTGCCTGGTTGTGGAAAATACCATGACTTGCCGGGACTATGGCGAGGCCCCGACAGGCTATCATGCCTATCTAGGGGTACCCCTGCGCACCTCTGAAGGCAAGATCATTGGCACCGTTTGTTCCTTTCATCAGCAACCTCGCCAATTTACACCTGCCGAAATTGAACTGGTCAAAATTTTTGCAGAGCGAGCTGCAACCGCGATTGATAACTATCAAATTTATCAATCTCAGCAAGCATTAAACGCACAACTGCGGGCAGAAATACAAGAACGGCAGGCCGCAGAAGCAGCTCTTCGCCAAAGCGAAGAACAACTCCGTCAAATTACCGATAATCTGGAGCAGGTGTTTTGGTTACGTACACCCGATGGCACGCCGATTTATTTGAGTCCAGCCTTTGAAAAGGTTTGGGGGCAGCCCCGACAAAACTGGTTTGATCGACCAAACACCTGGATCGATTCCATTGGCTGGTTAAGAAAGGCATTGCAAATGCCCAAAGCAGTTGCCTGCAAGGCAAAGCGCTCATAACAACGACCCACTTCTACCCAGTGGGTTTTGTCATCATCATCCGAGACAAAGATGGCAACCCCCGCCGAACTTCGCAGTTGACGGGCACACTTCTCATTCTCTGGTTGCGATCGCAATATTAACGGCAAGAGCACATTCCCCAACCAGCGCGGAATGGAAGGATTGCCAGAGGTACGGCTCCAGATGCCATCCCCCTTCCGTCGGGCCTCACTATCATTAAAGCGAATCCATAATTTCAGCTCTTTTACAAAGGCCGAGTTGTTGATCTGGGCCGTGTTACCTCTGATCACATAATCCAACACCCTTTCTATCTCTGCTGGTTGAGTCAGCATCACCACGCGCACCCCTGCACCTGTTCCCATGGCTGTGAGCAGGTCTAATTCTTCGGGTTTTAGAGGTTGGCCGTCATATTCAGCACGCGTGCACTGTCGATGAGAAATCGCCTTAAACAGTGGCGTTACCTCGGCCTGAGCCGGGGCCAGGGTAATCCGCACGGCACCATCCCCGGCAGCATCAAAAATCATCTGTCCGGAGAGGCCATGGGCTTTGGCCGCTTGCAGAAGATTTTCGGCAGCGCAGCCCAGAGATACATAGAGATGGTGATTATCGGGATCAACAACCGGGCACCGCCGTGATAAATCCGGCAGAATCGTGATCGCCCGCTCCTCCAGATGAAATCGCCAGCATTGGGTATTGTGGCTGGAGGGGGCCAGGGTAGCGTAGCGCACCAGTTCTTTGAGTTGGGTCGCGTTGGGAGCATTCATCGGTTGACCTCTGGTTAGGTAGGCGCAGGCATAGATTCTGGGTGATTCACACCCGTTGGAGAATGGACTTCCGCTGTGACTGGTCATCGCCAACAGAAAGGGGTGTGCTGGCATTTTCTGGGCCATCTTCAGACCCTAGCCAGCCGAGCCATTCTGTGAGCTGCCCGAAAGCGTAGGCTGTGCTGAACAGCGTAGAAAAAACGGCAGACCAAAATCCGATCGTCTTCACCGATGGAGAGATGGAAGGAACCATTTTTATATAAGGATAGGAGATAGAAAAAAGAAGAATAGAAGATAGAAAAAATGGCTGACCGTCATTCACGTTCATTCACGTTCATTCACGTTATGGTTGGATTCTCTGGAACCCATGAATCAACCAGCCCCATAATGGTTGGCCGATGCAGGGAGAGATCATGATTAGCAGCAGCCCAATGGGCATCAATCCTCCTTGAGAGAGCTGGTAGTCAGCCAGAATTTGTGGCCACGAATACCCAAATATTAGCCGCCCTAAACCCAGCTCAAATGCGAAGGTTAAACCTGACCACAAAGCGCCTACTCCTAACTGTTGCGATCGCGATGCCAGTAACCAAGGTGTGGACAGCGTTGCAAGGGCCATTACCAAAATTGTCCCCATCGCAAAAGAAATGGGAAGCGCCTGAGCCTCTCCCACCGCTGGTTCTAGCCATAGAACCCGAACAGTGCCATTTAGGCTCTCCGCCAAGATAAAGAACAACCAAGCTACAACACTTTTTAAACCAAGCATCACTGGTCTCTCACTCAATTTGGCCCCAATACGCTGTCTATATCGAACGGTAACCCTTAAATATGAGGAACTTGTGAGGAGTGACTGGGGCGACACGACTGGGTTTATCGCGATCGCTAGGCGGCTTAGCTTAGTCTATGCCCTGCTCAAAGAGGGCTTGCGAAAGGCCCCCGCGATCTCCAAACAGCTTTCCCCAAGTCTTTGGTCATGGCGAGAACTGACTTGCGGTTATTGGCGTGGCCAGCGTGAGGGTAACAGCCCGTCGTTCGCTGTGGTCGTTGATGATGCGGTACAGCCTAGAGCCAAATACCACCCCACCAGAGCATAAGCATAAGGATCACCAGGGAGTCGCTTTGGGTTCTCTCTTTAGCCTCATGAATGCAATGGACTGAAAATCTTGGCGCTTTACCACAGAAGACTCAGAGATCTGGCTCTATGTCGTCTGTGCCGCTGTGGCCAGGTTTCAGGCTATCGAATTCTTATTTCTTAGCATTTGATACTTTGAGCAGCATCCTCAGCACTATTTTTGACACGCGGTTCTTTGTCGAACTCACGTTAAAAAAGAATGCTGCTAATTCAAGTGATGAATCGATGGTTGAGAGGCCTAAAAGCTCGTTTAGGATTTTGCTCTGATCAGCCGTTCGATTTGATTCAGAGTTACCTCGCTGGGTTTGGCCATCGCCAGTTGGGGCGGTTCCAGTCATACATCGCTTGAATCTCATACTCAGCACCATCATCAAAGCGTACCGTGCCAGTAACCTGACCATCCACGGGAGAGGTTTTCAGGCCCACCACGGTGCAGGCAAACCATTCCCGCTGGCAAGGCCCGGTGGTTTGCACCCACTCCCACAGGCCATTGTTGACTTCAATGCGATCGCCCACACTCAGTGGCAGCGTTTCTTCCTCGTCGTAAACAGCTAGGTGGCTTTGCTCCACCTGCTGCAACCACTGCACACCATACTTTTCGCGCAGAAACTGCACCCTCCCAGAATCCTGCTGCTGCAACCAGTCATTCAACAATGTTGCCTTCCAATCTTGATTTTGAGCCGTCTGCTGCCGCACAAACACCAGTAAAGCCTGCCGTTCTTCTGGGGTGAGCAGCGTCAGGGGGTTCCCAGAAGCCGGATCTAGGTTGAGGGTTGTCGTCAGACTTTCAAGCAGGATTTGTTGCTGGCGATCGCTCAGGGGGGCGCCATTTACCAAACATTGACGAAAGGCAAGCTGAAGTGCCGCTTTTAACTCCGCAAAACCCATGGACAACCCAACTCACAAGATGGAAGACTGACTGCAGGTTGATTGCCTCTGCCAAAGCTTAGATCTCAGAGGTGAGTCAGAAAACCGACCCAGGCTAGGTACTTGAGCGATGGGCTCTGTCATTAGCTTTCTGACCAGAGCGATAGCTTTTTATTATGCCAAACTTATACCATTTTGAATGTGCGATTTTGGAGGGCAAAAGCCCGGCAGCACCAGGTATTTAATCGGGTATTTGCCCTATTGTTTAATAATTTAAAATTGGCATGATCGCTACAGGCACCTGACTGAGTCTAGAGTACAGGAGTAGACCTTTTTGATTGGGGGCAATGCCCAAAAAAAGAGAGAAAGAGCAAAGACAAAAGCGCGTTGTAGGGTGTGCAGCCTTTGGCTACGGGCTGTGTTACAGCAGTCATCGGATGTGGTCATCGAATACAGCCCACGAGCAGGGAGGTTATTGAGTTGCAAATCCCTCACTTCTCTCACCTGGGCAACCTCTGCCCAGATGACGCTCAACAATAGTGGCAACCTGATCGGGCTGCACCCGGCGATACCAAACCATTTCTGGCAAAATCAGAACCATCGGGCCATTGCCACATTGCCCCAAGCAACCGCTCTTGATGGTCTCCCAATCGGGGTTCTGCCACTCTAAAAAAGCGGCTGCTACAAGGGCACTACCCTGTTGGAGGCAGGTACGGCTTTGACAGATAAGAACTTGAAGTTGTGGTTGAGGCACGGGTCATCCCCAAGTTTTTACGGGCGAACTGAAAAAACCGGAGTCTTTCGCGATTGCCACAGACCGGTTCTACTTTGTCTGTTGCTCCAGGTGACCGGCGATCGCCTGATTTTTAATCGCACCCAAGCTTTCATCTTCAAGCAGGGTTTGCCAGAGTTCTTTAGCAGCAGAGTGATTGGGCTGTTGTTGTTGCAACTGGGCTAATTGGTCGATCGCGTCATACCAGTAGCCATTTTTAGCATAGAGCGCTGCTCGTTGAACCGGGCTAGCCGTCCTCAGCTTTTGGGCCAAATCGGTCGAGGGAGGGGTGAACTGAAGCCAGCCGTAAACATCATCCACTCCATACCTGCCGCATTTCACTTCCAACGTCCAGCGGTAGGGTTGCCCGGCTTCCAGGGGCATTTCCTGCGGTAGAGCAATGGCAACAATTCCCGGCTTGGGGGGTAGGCTGAAGCGCCATTTTTTTTCTTTGCCCGAATTGATTTCGATGATCAGATAGGTGGGCAGGTTACCATCCTGGCGGCTGTAGGGGAGATAAAACCATAGGGTGGGACGCTGCGCAGTAGTCTGCCCCCAAACCAGTGGGATGTTCGTCCTGGTTTCTCGATCTGAGGGAGCGAGTGCCGTTACCGGGGCAAGGACTTCAGGGCAATCATTGCGCACCGTCTTAGCCGGGTTTTGGCCACGGGTGCGGGATTTCGGGGGCGGCGGTGGGTTGTAAGCGCGACGCGGGCTTTGTTGAGCGATCGCTGAGTTCGTCAAGGAGAATGGGGGCAATGGGGCGATCGCACCCTGGAGCATCAGGGCGCCGACACTGACTAACCCCATTGATCTTAGAAATAACCGCATTGGCTTCCCTCTCAAATACACTCTGAATAAACCGATCTTTTGCGATTGTTTGCCGGATGATACGGGTAGTGTCCACAACGGCTCATTTCGTTGGCAACCCCGCTCGCCTAGAAATGGGAATACAACACCTGAAACTCACCACAAAGCCTCCTTGAGAAGTCTACTCTAAGGGTGTAGGGCAAGGCACAGGGGAGCTAGCGCTTTCAAATTCTAGCCTGGATTCGTATCTGTCTAGCGCCAGCTAGGCTAAGCGGATGCAACCTGTGAAAACAGCCTGGTGCGCCTGTGCTTGATCGCGGTACACGCTAAGCTTTAGGACAAGGCATAAGGGTGAGACCCTTAGCTTGGGCGCTGCGCCCTGCCTTCTCTTACCCCGCATATGGGGACTCAGCCACCTGGCGATCGCGGTATGTAGGCGATTTCTCGCTAAAAAAAGGGAGATTCAGAATAGACCCTAATGCCATTCCTTTTCAGGAAATCAGAATCGGGTTAGTCCGGTTCTCCCTGGCCTTGCAGGAACACGTGGTGTTCATACTCTGATCGAAGCGCAGCGCCCTGGGAAAAGCGCTGCTCAAATCAACCAGATGCCTGACTGAAAAGTGCAAGGTTTCGCTTTGCACCAGGTTTTTCCGACAGTTTTTACCACAATCGCCAGCGTCGCGGCTGCCAGGTCAACTCACAGGTCATTCCCTGCTTGGGGTTGGGATAGCGGCGAAATTGACCCCGTAGACTTTTCGCCAGGTTGTGGGCTTGTTGGCTGCCAAACCCTTTAAGCAGGTTAGGGGGCGTTTGCGATTCGGCTAGAGGCGTCGTTTTTCCGTTATCTATCACGCGAATGACCTGATTGTCGCCCTCTGGAGCACAAATCACGGTCAAATGGGTGGGCTGTTGAGCATGCTTGCCGACATTACAGAGGGCTTCTTCGAGGAAGCGACAAAGTCCCCGCTTTTGTTCCAGGCCAAGACGGTGATCGTCCATTGGTTCAAACTTCACGATTTTGACCTTGAGCGTTTGAAATCCAGGAAACTCGCGTTGCAGTGTACTGTCATACACCTGAAACAGCAGGTCGTGGAGGGGAGCTTGTAAATCGACCGCAGTCTCGGCGCTGAGGCGGAGTTGGTGGGTTTGACTCAGGGCTTCTCGATGCATTGTGTCGTAAACGGCTCGTAGTTCCTGGTTGAGCTGGCGCAGATCCCGATTAAGTTGAGCTGGTTCGACGTGATTGGTTTCGGTCTGGCGCACCATTCGAGCTAGGGTCTGCAATGCGCCGTTGTGGATGGTGGTAAAGGTTTGCTCAATCAATAATTGGCGATCGCGCAGGCGCGTCCGCATGTCTTGCTCGTAGCGATAAAACTGCGCCGCGGCTGGCCCAATGGCATTAACCGTTAACACAAAGAGAGCGGGAATCAGGGGTATCCACCAGCCGATCACGATGAGGCCATAGGCGATGCTTCCCAGGCTAGCACTGGCGGTCACCAACAATAGCAGACTTTTCCAGGGAGCGCGACCAAACCGCCCAATGGCCATGCCCAACACCCCCCAAACCACAATCCAAAGGTACTCCCAGCCCTTGGCCCAGGTTTGCAGCAGGGGCCGCTGATCGAGAACAGCGCTCAGAATTTGACTGACTTCGTGGGCATTAACCTCCACCCCATCGATTAACCCTGGGCTGCGGCTAGGAATCGCCGCCGAGTTGACGACATCCTTCACACTCATCGCTGTGATGCCGATAATCACAACGCGATCGCGCACCCAGGCCGGGTCAAAGTCTCCTGCTAAAATCTGACGCATAGAGAGGCGCTGAAAGGGATGGGATCCACTACGAAAGTTCAAGAGCGTTTCTACCCCATCACTTTGTTGCCGCCCATATCCCCCCAGATAGGGGTGAAAGCGGGGGATTTCCACAGAGCCAAAGCGCATCGCGTGGGGGTCACGCAGACCAGACTTCAATCGGTAGCCCTGCTGCCCTAGGTAGGCTTCGGCCAATAACACGGGAAAGGAAAAATGAAACCGATCCTGCCAGTCGTATAGGCCCAAAAGACTCCGGCGCAGATAGCCATCGGGGTCATAAACCCCTTCAGCAAAACCAACCCGCGCTCCTGGCAAGTCAGGGGGAGCCAATACCGTATATCCCGCTTGATCGGGCAAAATTCGCTGCGTGCCATAGAGGTTCGTCTGACGACGGAACAGGGCCACTAGTTCGGCGTGGCCTGGCTCCACTGGCAAGTCGCGAATCAAATCCAGGCCAATCACGGCAGGTTGGTGCTGCTGAACCGCTCGGATTAGGGCGGCAATCTCCCGATCAGGAAGGGGATACTGACGCACGCGCTGAATGTCGCCCTCATCAATTCCTACAATTAAAATGCGGGAATCGGCCGGCTCTGGGGGCCGCCAGCGCAACAGCGTATCAAAAGCGGTCAGTTCTAGGGGCTGGAGCAGCCCAGCCACGCGGGTTAGACTCACTAGCGCGATCGCTCCCAAGCCCGACCAGGCTCCGACCTGCCAGATTTGCCGTTCGGCTTGCAGTAACTTCCATACATCCCTGAGACGTTTTTGGAGAATCATGGGAAGGCTTTCACCTCAAGGAACAGCATCACACATACAACCTGCGGGGACAAAGCCAGTCCCCCGTTGCCTGGAGAATTAGCCGGGCTGCGTCTGCCCTTTCTACCAATGACCACTTGGGCAATCGCGGCTCAACCGGTACAATTTGGATAACTTCATTTCAGGCTAGCTCAGCATCCCCTTCGTCATAACTAGACAAAGCGACGGCAATCGCGAAGGTTTAAACCAGCGTACCGGCATCAAAGCCAGAACAGCCATCACCTAGATTGCAGCCTGCGAGTACTAGATAGGGCAACGTGTTGCGTGCTCGTCATCCACAGGCTTGATCGTCTCACGCAACACTCCTGACTCTGTTGCTGAATTCTGCCATAATCTTAGGCAGAATTACCTAGCTTCTCTGGTTTGTGACAGGGTTCTAGAGGGCAGTCGAGGTCGGGATCAACGGTAGACCTACAGATAGAAGGGATCCCTAATGACTTCTTTGACTCGACTCAGCGGCTGGTGCCGGCAGTGGCTTGGCAGGCCACTACGACTAGCCGTTACCAGCGCTGTTGTTGCGATCGCACTTCATCTGGGGCCTTGGGCCAATCTGACCCATTCGATGCCATTGCCAACGCCACCACACAGCATGACCACGGCCCAGACCACGCGCCCATCGCCCGCTCAATTCATGGCAGAGGGCCAGCAAGCCTATGCTGAAGGGCGCTATGCCCTAGCAGTGCAGCAGTGGCAGGCGGCCTATGCTAGCTACCAACAAGCTAAAGACACCGCCAATCAAGCCGTCGTCTTAGGCAACCTGGCCTTAGCCTATGGCAAGTTGGGGCAATGGGCCGAGGCCAATCAGGCGATCGCCACAGGAATGGCAATTTTACCCACCCTTGACCTGTCTGGGCTAGAACGTGATCGTCATCATGGCCAAATGCTTAACATCCAAGGCAGTCTGCAATTCGCCCAGGGCCAAACCGAAACTGCACTGACCACCTGGCAGCAGGCCACTAAGGCTCTAGAGCAAGCCAGTGATGTGCCGGGAGTCCTGCGCGGTTTGATTAACCAAAGCCAGGCCCTGCGAATTTTGGGGTTATACCCACGGGCTAAGATCGTTTTAGACCAAGTTTATCAGCGCTTGCAATCTCAGCCGGCTTCTCTGCTTCAGGCCGCAGGTTGGCTGAACTATGGAGATGCCCTCCAGCAAACTGGAGATTTAGAAAGGGCGAAGTTGGCTCTAGAGCAAAGCCTGGCGATTGTGGCAGACTTACCACCAGTCGCTGAGCAGGAAGTGGCACGGGCTACCCATCAGGCGGCTGCTTTTGTCAGCTTGGGCAACCTCAATCGGAGCAATGGCCAACTAGAAAATGCCCTGAAATTTTACCAGCAGGCTGCAACTGTTGCCCCCACCCCCTTACTGCAAGCCCAAGCTCAACTCAGTCAATTGCGGTTGTTACTGGACAGTGCGCAATGGCAAACTGCGATCGCCCTCACCCACCAAATGCAGCCCCAGGTGATGGCCTTGCCTGCGAACCGGGCGGCAATTTACGCTCGCATTGGTCTGGCCCAGGGGTTCATCCGGCTCGCCAATGGAGATGTAGCAGCAACCCCTGCCACCTTTTTAACCGCAGCGGTGCAATTATTGACTACCGCCGCCCAGCAGGCGAACGCCCTAGCCGACCTTCGGGCCGAATCCTTCGCTCTGGGAAACCTGGGCAACGCTTATGAGCAGACTCAGCGGGTTGCTGAGGCTCAGCAACTGACCCAGAGAGCACTCATCCTAGCCCAGGCCAGCAACGCTCCCGATATTGCCTACCGCTGGCAGTGGCAACTGGGTCGGCTCCTGACCCGGCAGGGGCAACATCAGGCGGCGATCGCCGCCTATGACGAGGCCGTCAATGGGCTTAGGTCCCTGCGCAATGACCTGGTTTCTAGCAATCTCGACTTGCAGTTCACCTTTCGCGAAAGTGTTGAGCCAATCTACCGCGAGTTTGTTTCCTTACTGTTACGACCCGATGGCGGTCAAACCAGCCAGGCTAACCTAATCAAGGCACGCACCGTGATTGAGTCACTGCAACTGGCCGAGCTAGACAACTACTTTCGAGAAGCTTGCTTAACCGGAAAAATCACCCAGATTGATCGGGTAGACCCCACAGCCGCAGTAATTTACCCGATTGTCTTAAGCGATCGCATCGAAGTTGTCATCTCCTGGCCAGACCAAACCCTGCGCCACTATGCAACCCCTATCCCCCAGGCTGATTTAGAAAAACTCTTGAGTGATACCCGCCGGGTTCTGGGCGATCTGCGATTCCGCTCAGGCCGGCTCCCCATCAAGCTCGCACAGGATGTTTACAACCTGCTATTGCGTCCAGCAGAGGCCGATTTACAAGCCAGCGGGGTCAAGACCCTGGTGTTTGTGCTGGATGGGGCGCTCCGCAATATCCCCATGGCCGTTTTGCACGATGGCCAACAGTACCTTGTTGAAAAGTACAGCATTGCCTTTACGCCTAGTTTACAGTTGCTCTCCCCCAAGCCTCTGGCAGAGCAAAAAATCCGGGTCTTAATCGGGGGGTTGAGCGAGGCTCGACAGGGTTTTGCTGCTTTACCTGGGGTTAAAGCCGAGGTAAAGCAAATTCAAGCTGAGCTACCCGCCCAGGTTTTGTTCAACCAAAACTTTACCAGCCAGATGATTCAAAATCAGATTGCCTCAGTTCCTTTTCCAGTGGTGCATCTGGCAACCCACGGGCAGTTTAGCTCCAGCGCAGATGACACGTTTATTCTGGCCTGGGATAGCCGCATCAACGTGCGCCAATTGGGAGAAGTGTTGCGATCGCGAGAAGAAGTGACTCAAACCCCCATTGAGCTACTGGTATTAAGCGCCTGCCAGACTGCCGAGGGCGATCGCCGTGCCACCCTAGGGTTAGCTGGAGTCGCCGTGCGATCAGGTGCCCGTAGCACCCTGGCAACCCTCTGGCCCGTGGATGACCAAGCCACCTTTTTATTTATGACCCAGTTTTATCGAGAGCTAACCAAACCCGGCATCACCAAGGCAGAAGCGATTCGCCAAGCCCAATTGCTGTTGTTGCGCGGCGGCACCGGTACCGCCAGCGAAAAACGGGGCATTCAGGTGCTCAGTACAGAGGATGGCACGCGCTACAACTCACCTTTACAAGAGCAAAAAACCATCCCCAACCAATTCTCCCAGCCCTATTTCTGGGCACCCTTTGTCTTAGTGGGGAATTGGCTCTAGCGCAGCGTCAAGCCTTAATTTTAGGATTGGCATTTCCACTTGACTTGATTGGCTTTCGAGAAGCTGCACCTTAATTTTTAGTCTTGACAAACTGCTCATTTCACAAGAATGTCACATTTTTTACCTACTTTAGGTAAGTAAAGACAGCAATTTCTGGACTAGCCTGAGTCACCTTCGTCCTTCAACCCATTCTCCCGTCAAGGGAAAAGGGGAACCAGATCAAAGCTCCTCTTCCAAAGTGAGAAAGGGAGCATAGCTTTAACAGTCACTCAAGAAAAGCTTTAACAGTCACTCAAGAAAGGAGTGAGGTCAGACTTATGCCTTGGTTCTCTAGTCCCTATTTTAAGTTAGCCTTAAAGAATCTTAAATATATACCCTAAATATATGAAGTAAATCGCATCGACTTAACTAGACGTTTTCGATATATCAGTCACCTCATCATAATAACCATACGTTTACTCAATAAAGATCTGATAAATCATGCTCAAGACCATGCATTTTCCAATGAGAATACGGTTACCTCAAGCCCTGACCGGCCTAAAGCCTAAGGTGTTAACAGGTTCAATTGTTTTAGTTGCTGCGGCCTCTGCGATCGCCAGCTTTGCTGCAATTTCAACCCTCAATCAAATCGCAGAGCGCAGCAGTCAAAATCGGCTACTATTGACTCGGGTTAAAGAGCAAGTTAGTCGCTTAAATGCTTTGGAATGGGAAGGCATTTCAAAAGGCAAAATCGACGAAGATTTAACAGAAGAGCTAGAAGAGAACCAGGAAAACACTAATGAAGTCCTAAAGCAACTTGATCGTCTTAACCAAGCAAATGGGTATTCTAGCTTAGATAGCTTATTTGACCTCTGGAAGCGCTACCGGGCCGAAGTGGATCATATCCTCCTTCTAGTTGCCAAAGGAAACGTCCAGCAGGCAATGCAAGCGGATACAGACAAAATTGATCAAATCTATGACGATTTATATTTGGAGATTTCAAAGTTAGAGGGATTTTATATTGCGCAGACGAGAAAGAATAGAATAATGGCAGATATTGGCATCGCATTTTCTTTGCTTACAGCAGTGGCGGCTGTCGCGATTTTGTTCCATGAGTTTAGCAAACGGCTATGGAGCAAAAATCAGACTCTAGAAGTTGCCTTCACTGAACTGCAACAAGCTCAGAATCAGTTGATTCAACAAGAAAAGATGGCAGCCTTAGGTCAGCTAATTGCTGGCGTTGCCCATGAAATTAGCAATCCCCTAGGGGCAATTAAGGCATCGGCTAGCAATACCCACAAGGCATTACAGGAGGCTCTAGTAGAGTTACCGGGCCTTTGTCAGCGTTTGAATCCAGAAGAGCGGGAAGGCTTCTTTCAATTAATGGCTCAAGCCTTACATACTCAGCCAATGGCCATCTCTCCAGAAAATCGTGCATTGAAGCGCAAAATTACCGCCCAGCTCCAGGCTCAAGGAGTCGAAGAGGCCCGATATATGGCTGATCTCCTGATGGATATGGGAATGGATGAAAACCTTGAGTCTTTACGGCCTCTGTTGCAGGGCAAGCATAGTGAATGGGCCATTCAGCTTGCTTATAACTTGACCTGCTCTTTTAGCAATAATCAAATGATCTTACGGGCAGTTGACCGGTCTTCTAAAATTGTTTTTGCACTCAAAAGCTACGCCCGGTTTGATCAAAGCGGCCAGAAGCGATTAATGCGTATATCAGAAGGACTGGAAAATGTGATTGAGATTTATCACAATCAACTGAAGCGAAATATCCAGCTTGTGCGTGACTACCAGGATGTGCCTGAGATTTTAGGTTACCCTGATGAACTCATTCAAGTTTGGACAAATTTGGTTCATAATGCCATCCAGGCAATGGAGGCTGGCGGAACTTTAACCATAAAAACCGACTCACAGGAAGATGGCGTTGAGGTTAGCATCATCGATACAGGAATTGGCATTCCAGCAGACGTTCAGCAGAAGATGTTTAATGCGTTCTTTACAACAAAGCCGGCAGGTGAAGGCAGTGGTTTGGGCTTGTATATTAGCCGAAAAATTATTGATAAGCATCAGGGTCGTATACAGGTTGAAAGCCGCCCTGGGCATACTCAATTCAAGGTTTGGTTACCTGTAGATCCTGAGCAAGATACAAAACTGCTCATGCATACCCCCTGGGCATACTCAATTTAAGGTTTGGTTACCTGTAGAGGCTGCTTAAAACAAACTGGGAGAAATAGAACCATGTCTGATGCTGCGATCCTCTGTGTAGATGACGAGTCGGTTGTGTTAAAAGCTCTTAAAGAGCAGCTACAACGGTTGTTTGGTCGTCGCTATATATACGAGATGGCCCAAAGTGCGGAAGAAGCCTGGATGGTGATTGATGAGTTGGAAGAGGAAGAAATCAAAATTCTGATTATTGTCTCCGATTGGCTGATGCCTAATGTCAAAGGGGATGAATTTTTAGCACAGGTTTATCAGCGTTTTCCTGAAGTGATTACGGTGATGCTAACCGGGCAAGCGGATGAAGCCGCGATCGAACGTGCACGGCAAGAGGCAAACTTATATGCTTGTCTTCACAAGCCATGGACGGAGGAAGACCTTAAACGAACCATTAATGCAGCACTGAATTAGTAGTGTTGCTCAAAAATTGAACCAATCGAAGACTGTAGAGCCTGCGATAGAGGCGCAAGGAAAGCAATTCCGTTTCTTTGCGCCTTCTGATTTTTAGGATTCAGTTTCAATGCCTAGACAAAATTAGCCCCCTGTTTACCTGTTTAAATGTGGAATGCCGACGCGCTGTTTCACACATTACATTCCACTTAGCCGCCCTAAAGCACTTGCTGAAGTGGGTTGGGCAATTCTATTTGCTTGGCAGTCGCCTATTGGTATCGATGCCCTCTATTGGTATCGATGCCCTATTGCAAAACTTCTTCTAGTTGATTTTGACTCCACAGGTCTTGATACGGGCCGGGAACAGCCAAGAGTTCTTCATGGCGACCCATTTGGACGATCACCCCCTGTTCCATGACAAAAATACGATCAGCCATGGCCGCCGCAGAGAGTTGGTGGGAGATAAAAATCACTGTTTTGCGACTCGTCCCCTCAGAAAGATTGTGCAAAATTTGAGTGGCGGTTTGATTATCCACACTGGAGAGGGCGTCGTCCAGAATCAAAATCGGGGCATCTACCAGGAGCGCCCGGGCCAGAGCTGTGCGCTGCCGTTGCCCCCCCGATAGGGTAATGCCTCGTTCCCCCACGATGGTTTCGTATTGCTGAGGAAAATTGAGAATTTCGGGATGAATTTGGGCCTGCTTCGCCGCATGAATGACAGCGGCATCATCCGCATCGGGGGCACCATAGCGAATGTTGTTGTTGATCGTGGTGCTAAACAAAAAGCTCTCTTGGGGCACATAGGCAATCGCCGCCCGTAAATCATGGAGCCGCAACCGGGTAATGTCGTAGCCATCGATAAACAGTTGCCCTGGCGCAATATCCAAAAGCCGGGGAATCGCATTCGCTAGTGTGGACTTCCCCGAACCAATCGGCCCAACAATAGCAACCGTCTCTTGGGGTTTGATGGTGAAATGAACCTGGTTAAGCGCCGGCGGCAATGGTGCACCATCGGCCCCACAACCGGGGTAGGTAAAGCTCAGCCCTCGCGCACTGACCTCGCCTTGCACCTGATCACGTCTGAGGGCGATCGCATCGGGGGAATCTTGAATTTTAGGCTCTACCGTGAGGATAGTTTCGATCCGATCCACACTTACCTCTCCCCGTTGATAGGCTGTAATCGTAAAACCCAAGAGGGCCGTTGGAAATGCCAGCCGCTCCACATAGATGAGTAGAGCAATAAAATCGCCAACTGAGATGCGGCCCCGGCTGATATCACCTACACCTAACCAGAGCAGCAGCAACAGGCTAATGCCGGATAGCCCTTGCAAAATGGGGAACAGGGTATTCCGTGTTCTGGCTAGATTCAGATTCACTCCTAGCAATTGCTGATTGAGCTGACGAAAAGCACGACGCTCGTTATCCTCTTGAGCATAAATTTTAACCAGGGCAATACCGCTAACATCTTCCTGAATCAGCTCACTGATATTTGATAGCTCTTCTTGAACTGCATTTTGCTGTTGCCGCAGTTTATCGCTAAAGAGTTGCACCAATATCAGCATCACCGGGTATATCGCCAACGCCAACAGGCTGAGTCTCCAACTAATCGCCAGCATCAGCGGCAGGGTTAACCCATAGGCAAACACTGTATTAGCCAAGCTGAGCACGGCAAAGCCCAGCAATCGCCGCACATTGTCAACATCACTGGTGGCCCGGTTGATTAAATCACCAATGGTATTGGCCGCAAAATAGGCAGGTTCCTGGCGCAGCAGATGGGTAAAGAGCTTCTGTTTGAGGTCAAACTCTACCTGTCGCCCGACCCCAAAGAGCACCATCCGTGAATACATCCGCACTCCCCACATGACGGAAGCAAGCAGCAGCATCAGCAGGACGTAGCGGAGTACCTGGCCAAACTGAAAGGCCACTTGGAGCTGGTCAATGGCCTCACGAATCAAGAGGGGAATGTAAACACCCAGGCCATTTACGATTAATAATGCCATTACTCCCAGCAACGCTTGCCGCCAGTAGGGCTGTAAATAACCACCCAGCGTTTTCAGGCGAGATTGAGCCATATTCGGACACATCATCATATAGGATAGGCTTTCTCATCGTAAACGATACTGGGTAGGGGCATTGTCCCCAGTCTTCACCTACTGTTGTCTGGGGAGTGTCATTCTGCTGAACGAGGGTGTCCATGAGTTCTACGATTGCCGCGATCGCCACTGCCACAGTTCCCCAACAGGGAAGCGTTAGTATTGTGCGTCTTTCTGGGAGTCACTCCCTCGCGATCGCCCGTCACCTTTTTCATGCCCCGGGGCGACAAGTCTGGGAAAGCCACCGGATCCTTTACGGCCATATCCGGCATCCCCGCACTCGTGAAATTGTGGACGAGGCCCTGCTCTTGATCATGTTGGCACCGCGTTCTTACACCCGTGAGGACGTAGTGGAGTTTCACTGCCATGGCGGCATCATGGTTGTGCAACAGGTATTACAGTTGTGTCTAGAGGCCGGGGCGCAACTGGCCCAACCGGGAGAGTTTACCCTGCGGGCCTTTCTCAATGGCCGCATAGATTTGACCCAGGCCGAAAGCATTGCCGATTTGGTGGGTGCGCGATCGCCAGAGGCCGCTCAATTTGCCCTGGCAGGCCTCCAAGGTAAGTTAGCCCAGCCGATTCGCCGGATCCGGGCGACCTGTCTAGAGATTTTGGCCGAAGTCGAAGCCCGGATCGATTTTGAAGAAGATTTGCCCCCGTTGGATGAGGCCGATATTGGCACCCGCCTTGCCCAAGTGCTGGCAGAGGTCACGCAGTTGTTGGCCAGCGCTGAGCGGGGAGAGCAATTGCGCACTGGCTTAAAGGTAGCGATTGTCGGTCGCCCCAATGTCGGTAAATCGAGTTTACTCAATGCGTGGAGTCGCAGTGATCGAGCGATTGTCACGGCCTTGCCAGGCACGACCCGCGATGTGGTGGAGTCTAATCTAGTGGTTGGGGGTATTCCGATTCAGGTGCTGGATACCGCCGGCATTCGTGAGACGGTAGATACGGTTGAGCAAATTGGAGTCGAGCGATCGCGACGGGCCGCTCAGGCCGCCGATTTGATTCTGTTCACCATCGACGCAGCCGCGGGTTGGACAGCCGCCGATCAAGCAATCTACCAGCAGGTGGCCGACAAGCCCCTGATTTTGATCCAGAATAAAGTGGATTTGACGACCGCCAAACCGGATCTGCCGCTCACCCCCTTACCCCCCCTCGTGGAAACAGCAGCGGCCCTCAATCAGGGAATTGACGCCCTAGAGCAGGCAATTTTGACCTTGGTGCAACGGGGAAACCTGCAAGCAACCAATCTGGATTTTGCCATCAACCAGCGGCAGGCCGCTGCCCTTACCCGTGCCCAGCAAGCCCTGCAGCAGGTGCAAGCAACCATCGCTGACCAGTTGCCTCTAGATTTTTGGACCATCGACCTGCGCTCAGCGCTTCAGGCCCTGAGCGAGATTCTGGGCGAAGAAGTAACCGAGTCAGTGCTTGATCGCGTGTTTAGCCGCTTCTGTATTGGCAAATAAGAGGTTGCTTAACCCCTGGTTTGAGTGAAGGGTGGCTGCACTCGAACCAACGACCCGCTTGGTCGGGCAACCTGCCATCTCCCGATCAGCAGAGCCAGTACTAATGCCCCCGGAGAGGATTGTATCCATTTGGTTCAAGCAGTTTACTAACGGGGAAGGACTGCTTTGACTCAACACTCAGATTAAGCATGGCTATGTATCGAAAACTGCTGATGGGAGCTGGGGCGATCGCCCTAGCGGTAAGCCTGAATTCTGGCTGTGCCGATAACTCCCCCACGACTAAGACAGACTCCCCCATAGCAACAGGGCAGTCAACGGAGGCCCTCCCGGCTGAGGCTGTCGGCACTCTGGAAATTCGCGCCAATGGCGAAGACTTTGTGCGCCAGGGTTTTACCTCCAAGGATGGCTGGAAAATTGAATTTGATCACGTCTACGCCACCCTGGCAGCCGTGACCGCCGCTCAGGCCGATCCCCCCTATGAGCCAGAAAAGGGGAAGGAATTACAGGCGCAAACCCAGGTCAGTCTGGCTGATCCCCAAACCATTGACCTCAAAACCGCTGGAGCAGAAACGGTGCGGGTGGGGGAGGTAAAAGCACCCGCTGGTCGCTACAACGCCCTGGCCTGGAAAATGGTTAAACCAACCGACGGCCCAGCAAAGGGCTATCCCCTTTTGTTGCAGGGGAAAGCAACCAAAGATAGCCAGACGGTAAAGTTTGCTATCAAGATTGACCAGGAGTTGGCCTTTAGTTGCGGCGAGTTTGTCGGTGATGAGCGTAAGGGCAACCTGAAACCAGGAGAAAAGGCCGATTTAGAGGCAACTTTTCACTTTGATCATCTCTTTGGTGATGCTGAGACAGCGGCGACCGATGATCTGAATCAGGGGGCTCTCGGCTTTGCTCCCCTCGCAGCGATCGCCACCGATGGTCAACTGGATGCCGACCTCGCGACCCTGAAGCAAAAACTTTCCCCCGCAGACTACCAGAAACTCATTGGGATTTTGCCCAGCCTCGGGCACGTCGGCGAAGGTCATTGTAAAGAAACGGCGATTCAGGCAGGAGCTTAAGATGATGACGAAGATGGGGCATCGGGCATTCATGCAAAAGGTATGCCAGTGGGGGAATACATTTTTCATTGGCAGCATTGCCACATTCTTAGCCACGCCCCAACCCGGGCAGGCCCATGGCGTCGTGATTCAACATCAACCCGTAGCCGCCCAGACCATCGTGGCCCAGTATGAAGCAGGTAAGCCAATGGCCAATGCTCAGGTCACCGTTTATGCCCCGAATGGGGATTCTCCCTGGCTTCAGGGCACTACGGATCAAGATGGGCGGTTTTTATTTACCCCTGACCCGGCCCAACCTGGCGACTGGCAGGTGCGGGTGCGCCAGGCCGGGCATGGCGGCATCATTACCATACCTGTACAGGCCGGCGTCAAAGCCAACCATGCTATTGCAGCATCCACCCCCACATCAGAGGATTCAGTCACTCAAGGGCCAACCGATTTCCCGGGAACTGGCTATACCGGGTTACAGAAGGGCGTGATGGCAGCCTCTGTTGTTTGGGGTATGGTCGGTACAGCCAGTTTTTTTGCCAGGAGGAAAGCCTGAATGCATATTGCCGATGGCATGGTATCAGCCCCGGTATGTCTGGCAGGTTATGGGTTAACAGGGTTGATGACCTGGCTTTCTCTGAAACAGATTCACCGCACCTCTGAGCCAACCCAGGGAGTGCCCAAGGCGGCTCTGTTGACTTCTGCATTTTTTGTGGCTTCTCTCATCCATATTCCAGTGCCGCCAGCCAGTGTGCATTTGGTCTTAAATGGGCTGATGGGGGTTGTGCTGGGTGATTACGCCTTTCCTGCCGTATTGATTGGCCTCTTCTTTCAGGCGGTCATGTTTGGCCATGGGGGGCTATCCACCCTGGGGATTAATGCAGTGATTATGGGTCTACCGGCTCTTATTGCCGCCCAAATTTTTCGCCGGGGGCGGTGGCTGCTGCGGCGTACTCCCCGATGGGGGTTAGGGTGCGCTGCTTTTGGGGCAGGGGCGATCGCCCTGGCGCTTTCCGTGGTTCTCTTTTCCAGCATCGTCATCATGAATTTACCAGCCAATCTAGATGCCACGGTTGAACGGGCGGCGATTCTGACCCTGGGGGTGGCTCACATTCCCCTGATCTTTCTGGAGGGCATCTTCACGGCCTTGTTGGCTTTGTTTCTAGACCGGGTTAAACCAGAGTTACTGAAGGAGCAGACCTAGCAACCGTGGGTTTATTGAGTCAGGCTGATATTTACGTGCGGCGCTCGTCTCCACTGCATCGGTGGGAGCCACGGTACAAGCTGATGGGCTTCTTCGCACTGATGCTAGCCTTTGCTAACGTCCGGGATTGGCGCTTAATTTTACCGATGCTAGCGACTATAACCGCCCTGTATCGGTTAGCGCACCTGCCGTTGTCAATTCTTTGGCAACGGTTACGTTACCCCGGTTTAATTTTGCTGGGTCTGGTTGTGGCCCTGCCCTTCGTTGCGGGGGAAACTATTCTCTGGCAAGGGGGAGGGCTAACGCTCCGACAGGAGGGTTGTTTGGCGCTGCTGCTGATTTCAGCCCGATTTATCTCCATCATGACTCTGGGCTTATTATTGCTGGCAACGACTCCCTTTGTGACCCTAATGCGCAGCCTGCGCTCCCTGGGTTTGCCAAGCTTGTTCGTCGATATGACCCTCTTAACTTATCGCTACCTGTTTGACCTAGGGGAGACGCTACACACTATGCAAACCGCGCTGCGGCTGCGGGGTTTTGGCCAGCAACAACGTCTCCGGCTGGGGCCATTGGCGGCACTGGCGGGGAGTTTGTTAATTCGTAGCTACGAGCAATCAGAGCAGGTTTATCGGGCTATGCGGCTACGGGGCTACGGTTCTGCGCAACGATTTTCAACGGGCACTGAGCGGCGATCGCCCTGGCACAGGGTGGGGTTCATTGCCATACTGCTGACTGCCCTGGGCTTGTTATCTGCGAATTTTTGGCTCTCAGAGTTATGATCAAGCCTGTCACTCCTCAAGAACGAAGCTTGAGTCAACCCACATCCTTCTGCAGACGCAGATTTCACTAATAAACAGGATGTTCTTCGCCATAGCATTGCCGCAACCCGCCCCTAGCTAACCTCTCTGTCAAGCTTCTGGTTTCTGTAATTTCTGCTCGCCTGCCCTTGCTTTTCTCCATGACAAAAACCTGCTTTTTGGACGACTGTGCATCAACCCTGGTAGCCACCCCCCGTCAGGCTCAAAAAGACCCAACGGCGATCGCTGTGGCCCATCTATCCTTTGCCTATCCTGAGCAACCAGAGGTATTGCATCAACTGAACCTGGCCATTACTTCAGGGGAGCGGATCGCCCTTGTGGGCGAGAATGGCTGTGGTAAAACGACCCTCTTCAGCTTATTGTGTGGGGTGCTGACTCCCACCAAGGGGCAAATTCACTTATTTGGGCAACCGCTGCAACCAGGGCGCTTTTACCCTGAAGTGGGTCTGATCTTTCAAAATCCCAGCGATCAGTTGTTTGCGGCATCCGTCTGGGAAGATGTGGCCTTTGGCTTACAGAACCTGGGATACCCCCCGGCAGCGGTGGCCCAACAGGTCGATGCCGCTTTACGCCAAACGGGTGTACTCGATCTGGCCGAGCGGCCTCCTCACCACCTCTCTGGAGGACAAAAAAAACGGGTGGCGATCGCCGCGATTCTGGCCATGCAACCTCAGATCCTGCTTTTGGATGAACCAACGGCCCAGCTCGATCCACGGTCGCGCCGACAGTTGATTCAGTTACTGGCTGAATTGCCTCAAACCCAGGTGATTGCCACTCATGACTTGGATCTGGCTCTGGAACTGTGCGATCGCACCATCCTGCTGAGTCGGGGTGCCATTGTTTACGATGGCCCCACTTCCCCAGTTCTCAGCAATGCCAGTTTCCTAGAACGGCATGCCCTAGAATTACCTCTAAGTTATCGCCGCCCCTATTGCGACCTCTGCGATGCCCCCGACAAAATCGGTTTGACAAGCCACTAGATAGAAAAGACGCGGTTATTCATCCTAGTATCAACCTGGCATCAAAAAGATTTGTCACAAATCGTAATCATTGGGATCAAGCAATCTAAACTGTTGCTAACTAGATTCTGTCAGTCTGGATGGCTCATTTGGGTTGAGGAACGCGGTTCGGCAACTTCTAGAAAGTAAAACCCCATCAGCGGGGGAGCGTTTTGACCTGGCTCAAAATGTTTTCATGCCGGCTGAATTGGGGATATTGTTAGTGGAAATCTGTCTGAGGACGCTTTTGCCCCCTCGCCTCCGCTCTGGATTAATGCTCTGGATTAATTCAATGTTTACTCTTGAGTTCAGCGTGTTGCCTATGCCCACGAGGACTATGCCCGCACGCCCATGCTTCGCTTATGCTAACGAGTGTTGATCGCCTCCTTTTTATTCGGCAAGTCCCCATCTTTAAGGAATTGCGGGACGATTTTTTGGTGCGCTTAGCCTCGGTCATGAGCGAGTTGTCCTTTCCTGTCAATCATCGGATTTTTACTCAGGGCGAAGAAGGGCGTTCTCTCTATGTGGTGGTATCGGGACGGGTTCGGGTGCACATTGGCGATCGCGAACTGGTGCAGCTAGAGAAGGGCACCTGTTTTGGCGAAATGTCGTTATTTGATGCTGAACCGCGATCGGCCTCTGTCACTACCCTGGAACCCTGCGATTGTCTGTTGCTGACGCAGCAACAGCTCTACGAGGCCATTGATGAAACCCCTGGCATCGCGGTCAACATCATTCGCCTCCTATCGCGCCGCATCCGCGAACTCAACCAAAAACTTAATTCCATTCCCATGCCACCCCCCAACTCGGTTTCGCCCCCCGTTTATCGCTCCGGCTATCTCCCGAATCGTTAAGCAGACACGGGGCTACCCCACGCCCCTAACCCCCAATGGACTTAGCAACCTGGCAATCGCTATCAATTGGTATGACTGGGCTTGAGCCCAGTCGAAACTAGTCGAGGCCAGCAGGTCGCTTATTTGCTAGAAATCTTTTCAGGAGTTGTGATGACTTCAAAGCTGAAACCTGAAGGCTTCTTTTTTCTTCTGCTTCCTGAGTTTGTCAGGTTTGCAAGTTAGCATAGGTGGCATGGCTGATTTTTCTCACAATCCCCCTGAGCATGAGAGCGACCCAGCTCAGGCATCGTTTTCTCCAGAGTCGCTACCTGATACCAACGCCTCAGACGATGCTGCTAGAACGCTTGCTGCCGAATGGCAAGCGGCTGAAGCCGTCCTATCTGAAGCAGTGCCTCCCTCGCGCCTGGAGGCAACGGCGGGTAAGCCCGATGCGCTGCGATCGCGGCCGTATGACCCCTCTACTCCGCTCATCACCGTTGAAACGGCTTTTTTAGCCAGTGTGGCCAGCCTGATCTGGTTAATCAATTTTTACTTCCCCTTAGGGCCGGTGCTGCGGGTCTTTTTTCCCATTCCAATCGCCCTCATCTATCTCCGCTGGAACCAGCGATCTGCCTGGATGGGAGCCTTTGTGTCGGGGTTGCTGTTAAGCGTATTAATGGGGCCAGTACGGAGCATTCAATACATCATCCCCTTTGGGTTGATGGGGGTGTTGTTGGGGCTGCTATGGCGACGGAGAGCACCCTGGCTAGTGTCAGTGCCCATTGCGGCCTTACTAGGATCAATTGGCTTCTTCTTTCGCATTTGGTTTGTTTCGGTGCTGCTTGGGGATGATCTCTGGCTCTACGCCACTAACCAGGTCACAGATTTGCTGGACTGGTTGTTTACCCGGTTAGGTTGGTTGGCACAACCCACCACCACTCAGGTACAGGCTGCGATCGCGCTGCTAGTGCTATTCAACAACTTAGTTTATTTGTTTGTAGTGCATCTAGTCGCCTGGTTTTTGCTCGATCGCCTAGGCAACCCCATTCCCCGACCACCCAAGTGGGTACAAACCTTGATGGACTATGAGTAACCCGATTGCAGCCTAAATCGCAAATCTCAAACAAATATCAAATGGGATAGCACAGCGCAGGCATATTCAGAACTTTGGGTCAAGGGAATAGGGCGGATGGGGGCTTGCTCCTAAGCCCACCGCACTCTGTCCTCAATCCGGTGACTGTGGCCATGTATACGACACACTACTAACCCGGCTCATTCACCCAAAAAGAAATGGGGAAGGTATTACCTCCCCCAAGTTAATTTGGTTAATTCTGCCCTATACCTCCAAAAGGCTCAGCGATTAAGACTCCACTCGGGCATAGAAGATACCTCGAATCTTAACGTCCAGAGGTTCCTTAGAACCCATATCGGTTTCAGAGGGTTGAATGCTCTCAAAATTGCCCCCAATTTCACCCGTTGTCGGGTCAATTTTGGTCACTTGTAAAGAGATTTTGCCCCGATCAATTTGAAACCGCTTGACATTCTCCTTTTTCAGCTCCTCGGAATCGGCAGAAGCTGGCAAAGCTACGGCATTGTCATAGCCAGCCGTCAAACCCCGACCCTTTGGATCTAGAAAGTTAGAGGTGCGATAGGAGGGTACCTTAAATTCCCCTTCAAAGTCTGTAGAGCTGTTAATCGCATTTAGCCCTGGCTGGGTAGTGGCCACCAGATCCTTAATGGTAAACAGGAAAGGAACCCGCTCCCCCCCTGGCAGTTGAACCGTGATTGGCTGAAAGTCCATGCCATCTTCTTCGATAAAGGTCAAGCTGCCATCGCTGTTCAGATTGAGCTTACCTTGCACAGCTTCAATCGAAGAGGTATAACGGGTCATCACCTTCGTGGGAAGAAACTCAGCCTTTGCCCGCTTGTTGGCCGATTCTTCCTTCACCAGAATCGTGATGGGCTGCAAGCACAAATCGACCAAGCTATAGGATTTGTCGGCATCTAGCTTAATGACGCCCCGGCTGGTTTCGTCTAGTTGAGGGCAACTATTGGCTAAACCAGTGCCTCTAATTTCTTCGTAGGTTAAATTCTCACGGGCACTAACACCCGCCAGGCTGGCTTTTGAAAACGCTAGAAAACTAACGCAAAAAGCAAGAAGTGCAACAACGAGAGCGCGGTATCTCATGAATAACCTCAAACCTCTATTCGACAGGGGTATATGTATGACCAATCTGAATATTTAGATTGGCATTTTACTGAATGCGATCGCCAATCAAACTGAACAAAGGGTGAACCACTAGGTAGCTTGCCCATGGCCTGAAAAAGCCTAACAGTACCCCGTTTCAGTCATCGACACAAAATGCTAAGACTACATCCCAAAAGATGGCTCAGGGGAAGTAGAGGTATACAGTATTGATCTGCATTTTACACGGCAATGGAACCCTTTATAGGCCGCCTGGCAAAAACCAGAGTTTTCGGCCAGTGGTGGTCGGAACTAGATCGCAACGGCTTCAACGGTTAGGGCAGTTTCCATCCACCCGTTTAGGCCTGATTACTACTCAACCACTGATGACTCAACCACTTCAAAGGTGAGGGCGAGAGCAGCCGTCTGCGTGGTGTCAACGAACCGCGTTGTTGTAAATCCGCGCGCGCCATTCAGCGAGCGTGTCTGACTTAAGTCAGACAGTAAATCACCCACTACCTCAATCGGTTCGGCTAGCCCAACGGGCCCTCGCGTTTGCCCCCCTCGACTTGCGATCGCCTGAAGAGCCTTTAGCGACCGACCAAAGGGAATGCTACTGGCAATGATCAGAACTTCGGTTGGCCCAGTGGGCGGCTGCGTTACCAATTCAAAATTATCGGTGGCTGGGTTAGGAATGTGCAGGGTGCTGCCTGCCGCCACCCGCGTTGTTGCCGCATCGGCTGTCCACTGGTTGGGAAATAGAATAGTCATTTCTCCCGTTGAGTTAATTACCAGCACGCTAAAGTACAGTTCCCGGCGCTCCTGATTGTGAATCTGGATTTGAACTGACTTGCCCACCGGAATCTGGGTAATGGTAGCCACAGGGCGCGGCTGTTGGGTGCGGGGCGAGGGGCGACTACCACGCACGGTAAACTCCTGGGCGGTGATTTGCTGGCTCCCCCTCACCGTCATCGTCACACCAACCTGGAGCCGGGCTGTATTGGCATTGAGGGTAAGTTTTACCAGACGCGCTGCCAGTAGTGCCCGTAATTTGGGACGGAGACGCTCGAGCGCGGGAGCGATCGCCTCATTCGCCAAACCAAAAGCGCCCGGAATCGGCTCAAACCCTGGGCTGAAGAGACCTAGGCTGCCCACCGGTGGCTGCGGAACAGAGTTTGACCTGGGCAACTGGGCCTGATACTGGGGCGTCAGACGGGCTAAAATGTAATGGACTTCCCCTTCGGTGAGCGATCGCGGCTCCACTCGCGGCATCTGGGTTAATAAGCGCTGGGCCTCCCCCAAATCTCGCCCCAAGGAAGCGTCTAACCCCACTAGCAGCGGCAAATTGCTAGGAATGCCCCGCATTTGTTCCTGCAACAACCCGCCAGGAGCAATGCCAGCTTGCACCAGTTTGCCTTGCCCCACTAGGCCCGTACGGGTTTGTAACACCACTTGTCCTAATTTGTTACCCGTTGCATCCACCGCCGCCAGAATCGCATTTTGCTCAAAGGCCACTAGATCCTGGGGTGCTAAACCGCCCAGCCAGACCTCTGCCATACTCCCCGACACTTTTGTAATCACCGCCTCTGCGGGAATCGAGGTTTTCTCTGTAAAAAAGATTGGTTGTTGGGCGTGGGTACTTCCTGGCTTGACCTCAAATACTGGCTCCTGATTACTGGAAGACGCCTTGGTAGTATTGCGCGCAATATTGGGAATGGTATTGGTTACAAGGGTCTGCCCTGTCTGCTGCCAGAGATATTGGGTCATTAGATAGGTGAAGGCCCCCGCATAAAACTCACTAAAGGGCGCATCTGCTGCCAGTTGATCGCGTTTGGCTGAAGCAATCACCACTCCTTTTGCGACCCCGCGCCGCCGTTGCGTGCGGTAATCTGCCGCTGAGAGGTTGAGTCGAGATAGCCACTGCTGCTGGTAAGCAAACTCCTCCGGCGAGGCTGAGATCCCGGCTCCGCCCGCCCGCGACCGCACCCGCAAGACCCCGCGAGTGCCCCCACCAGAGTGGCAACTATCCAGAACGACGGTGACATTTTCTGTGCGTAAAGCGGCCATCAGCAAAAACAGGGTATGGCCCATAATGTCTTTTACCGCACCGCCCTGGGCCGGATACTCTAGGGGCAGCACACTATCAACGGGCACAAAGGTACTGTTGAGGCCATCGGCAGCATCGCGATCTGGATCGAGCACCTGGGAGCCATGACCGGAAAAATGAAAAACTACGATATCCCCCGGTTTCGCCTGTTTAATTAAGTGCTCTTCAAATGCTGTCAGCATCCCCTGGCGGGTGGCCTGAGCATCCGTCAGGGTGAGAATATCCTGTCGCTTAAACCCAAACCGATGAATGAGCAGTTGCCGCTGTAGCTCTACATCCGTCAGGCAGCCCTGTAATGGGGAGAGGTTGCTGCTTTCGGGGTAGGCATTAATTCCCACCAGCAGGGCCAACTTGCGCGCAGTCGTTTGAGCAATTGCCCGGCCATAGCGATCGCCCCGCTGCTGAATATCGAAGTGGCTTAGGCCCAGGGCCGCCAGGGTCGCGGTAGTAGTTTGGAGGAAGTGACGACGTTGCATAGGAGAAAATACAGCTTGCAGCTTAGAGAAAATCGATCACGGGGCTGGTCTCAATCACCGCAATAATGCGTTCGCTAGCATTGAGCTTTAGTCGGCGATCGCCCTTATCATCCCGGCCTTTGAGCGGTGGGGCATCAGAGTACAGCAGGGCCATGCGATTCGCATTTGTGACTATCATCAATGGCTTCTGGGGAGTAGCGGCGACAACCCGAGCTAGGGTATCGCTGCGTTGGCTAAAGACAAATACCTGAATCCCCAATTCGCCAGCGTTGGCAGGGCGCAGTTGGTTCAGGGGCGATCGCTTAACGTATCCCTGCTCAGAAATCAGCAGAAAGCTACTCTCATGAACCTCAGGGGAGAGGACGGCACAACCCACTAATCGTTCCTGTTTGCGCAGGCGCATCGCTAGGTTTCCCTGGGCGGTACGAGTCATCACTGGCAAGGACGTATCGTTTACTTCCAGACGCAAAGCACGCCCTCCGGAAGAGGCGAAGACTAATTGATCGCCCTCTGCCACCAGAGCGGCATCGGCTAATTCGTCCTCTTCTTTGAGTTTGAGCAGGGTCAACCCCCGGCTACTTAAGTCGGCAAACTCAGTTAGGGCTAACCGCTTGACCCGTCCCTGTTGAGTCACTAGCAACAGAAAGGCGGTAGTCAGATCTTCGGGCAAGAGAAAGCTGGCGGCAATCAGGTTCCGTTCCGCTTGAACAGAAGCGGGCAGCAGGGTAAACAGGGGAACGCCCTTAGCATTGCGTCCAGTTGCCGCAGGCACTTCCGCCAAGCTGATGGGATAGGCTTTGCCCGTGCGGGTCAAAACCACTAAGGTTTGGCTTGTGGTGGCCAGTTCGGTCTGGGTGACCACATCATCTTCTTCTAGCCAGGTATCTGTTGGCTTCTCGGCCAGGCGACTCTGACTCCGCTGATAGGTTTTGGGAGGGATGCAACGGATATAGCCGCGCTGGGTAATCTCCAAAATCATTTCCTGCTCTGGCTCGGCCTCTGGCTCAGCCAAGAGCGCCTGAACCGTGGGACTTTCCAGATCAATGCCGCTGCCCAGGATCTGGCTTGGCAATAGGGTTTCTTGATTCTCCGCTGCCCCCGTTGCACGACCCAAGATTTTGGTACGGCGCTCATCCCCAAACTTTTTCTTGAGCGATCGCAAATCTTTTTTCAACGCCTTCAACAATTCTCGGCGATCGCCCAGTAGCCGCTGCAATTCGGCCACGCGAGCCGTTTGTTCATCAAACTCCGTTTGCAAATTCTGCCGCTCCATTCCCGTCAACCGGCGCAGGGGCATCGCCAAAATGGCATCTGCTTGGCGATCGCTAAAGTGAAACTGAGCCTGCATCGTTGCCTTAGCTGTGCTGCCATCGGGGGCGGCCCGCAAGATCGCGATAATGGCATCCAAGTGTTCCAGAGCTTGTAACAGGGCCGTCAAAATATGCAGGCGGTTTTCTGCCTGGGTTAATTCATGCTGGTAGCGGCGGGTCAGGGTCTCTTCTCGAAACCGCAAAAAAGACTGCAATAAATCACGCAAACTCATCTGGCGGGGCTGCTTACCATCTAGGGCCAGCAAAATCGCCCCAAAGTTTGATTGCAGTGCTGTTTGTTTATAGAGAATCGCCAGAATCTTTTGCAGGTTTGACTCGCGCTTTAGCTCAATCACAACGCGAATTCCTTCGCGATCGCTCTCATCCCGAATATCGGCGACCCCCTCCAAGCGGCCCTGATTGACCAAATCGGCAACCTTCTCAATCCAGGCAGCCTTATTCACCTGGTAGGGCAGTTCTGTCACCACAATTGCAGGCCGCCGATGGCGTCCCCGTCCAGGTTGCACCTCCTCAATCTGCACCACCCCCCGCACCGGAATGCTGCCCCGCCCCGTCAGATAGGCTTCACGAATGCCTTCCTGGCTAATAATTTCACCTCCCGTCGGAAAGTCTGGCCCAGGAATCAGCTGCAATAGCCTTTCATCGGAGAGATCGGGATGGTCAATCAGGGCAATAAGACCATCCACGACCTCATTCAAGTTATGGGGCGGAATATTCGTGGCCATGCCCACAGCAATGCCAGAGCTACCGTTTAACAGTAAGATCGGCAACTGCGCAGGCAAAACCGTCGGCTCTTGCTGGGAGTTATCAAAATTAGCGGTGAAATCAACCGTTTCATCCCCAATCTCAGCCAACAGAGCTTCGTTGCCGACCGGTGCTAGCCGGGTTTCGGTATAACGCATGGCCGCTGGGGGGTCATCATCGACCGAGCCAAAGTTGCCATGGCCGGCCAGCAGGGGATAACGGCTCGAAAACTCTTGCACCATCCGCACGAGGGCATCGTAGACCGCCTGATCGCCGTGGGGATGGTATTTACCCAACACATCCCCAACGACACGGGCACACTTACGATAAGGGCGATCCGGGGTCAGACCCAGTTCATGCATCGCGTAAAGAATCCGGCGATGCACCGGTTTTAAGCCATCTCTCACATCTGGAAGGGCGCGCCCGACGATAACGCTCATGGCATATTCCAGGTAAGACTGCTGCATCTCGGTATGCAATGCTGTTGAAATCACCTGCCCGCCAGAGAGCATATTGAGTTGTTTAGCCATTTCCCTCGTCCCTTATTAATTTCACAAACCTGTGGCAAGAAGCTAAACCTGTCAAGTGACAATTTGAGCCAATTTATTGACAGAAATCATCGTTTCACTCTGTGGCAACTGCCGTATAGCATAGTGACTAGTAGTGTGGATCTATTCATTTCACCCTAGAACCTGTCTGATTTTGCTGCAACTGCTGACACCTGCGAGGAATTTATGAAAACGGTGTTGATTGTGGAAGATGACCCGATTAATGCGCGTGTCTTTTCGAAGATTTTGGTGAAGCGCGGTGGGCTAGCGGTGCGGCACACGGAAGATGTGGAAGAGGTGATGAAAATTGTCCAGGCAGGAGAAGCCGATATTATTTTGATGGATGTTTCGCTAGCAAATAGTGTCTATCAGGGCAAGTCGGTGGATGGAATTCAGATTACCCAGATGCTAAAGCAAAATCCCCAAACGGCAGACCTCCCAGTTATTTTGGTCACTGCCCATGCGATGCAGGGCGATCGCGAGAATTTTCTGAAGCAGAGTGGTGCCGATGACTATATCTCTAAGCCAGTGGTCGATCACGAGGCGTTTATTCGCCAAATCTTAGCGCTGTTACCCGCGGAGTAAAAGCGGAAACCTGTCCTCCTAAACTCAAGCATAGAAAGAATTCTAGACCCAATCAGCGCATTTGTACTAAATTGCATATTTAAAATTTCTCAATCCTTTATCCCATGACTGGATCTCACCTCTCTGCAACGGTCGGCGATAGTAGGGCATCAGAGTCGCTCAGGCTGCTAGCGCTGCGGCTGCGGCCTGGGCAAGACTTGAGGCAATCCCTGCACGATTTTGCGGTGCAGCATCAGCTCAAAGCGGCTTTTATCTTGTCGGCGGTCGGTAGCCTCCGGCAAGCCGCCATTCGCTTTGCCGATCAGCCAGAGCATCGGCTCTATACCCAAAAGTTTGAGATTATATCCCTCCAGGGAATGCTTTCAATCTACGGGATGCATCTCCACCTCAGTCTGGCGGATGCGGCGGGCAAAGTGAGGGGGGGCATCTCAGTCGGGGATGCTTGATCTATACCACGGCGGAAATGGTCATGGGGGAGATTCTAGGGTTGGAGTTTTTGCGATCGCCCGATTCACAAACGGGATTTCTAGAACTGGAGATTAAATCTCAATGAGTCCAGGCTGATGCAGCCACTCTGGAGTGATAGGGCGCAGCCTTCCCGTTTCAGTATTCTGCAACAACACGCTAAAAGCTCCGGCTCCTAGCCCCCCTTGGGGAAACATGCGGTAGCAGGGAAACATGGCTAAATGGGACTGAAATGCCTCTAGAAAAGGCACAGGAACGGGCTGAAACTGAGGAAACCGTTGCAACAGCCAACCAATCACCTGCTCGTTTTCTTCGGGGGAATACGTGCAGGTGGTGTAAATCAGGTGGCCTTGGGGGGCAATCATTTGGGCGGCATTTGCCAGGATACGCTTCTGCCGTTTGGCATTATGGCGGATCGTCAGGGGATGAAAACAGCCCTCGGCCTTGCTGCCCTTTGCCAGGAGCGATTGCCCGGAGCAGGGAGCATCCACTATCACCAGGGGCAGAGCTTGCGCCAGCTCCTCCGCAAGGATTTGAGTATCGAGCCGCAGGGCGATCGCCGGTTGAATCCGGCAACGTCTTAAGTTCCCTACAAGTTGCCCCATGCGTTTGCCGATCACTTCATTGGCTAACAGCAGCAGGGGTTGTAGGGTCACCCAGGCAAAGACACTTTTGCCTCCTGGCGCAGCGCAGAGATCCAACACCCGCTCAAGGCCCGGTTGCAACAATAGCAAAGGGGAAATGGCAAACACTGAGGAAAAGTCTAGACAATAGAACGCGCCTGCTCCATGGAGGGGGTGCTGCCCGGGCTTTTGTCCTGGGGCGAGGCGATCCACAAAGGCGGGTTGCCAGGGTAAGGGTGGCTCTAGAGCAAAGGGCACAGGACACGAGCGGTGATCGCGCCAGAGAATACAGGGGGCAAAGGGCTGGGGATGCAGCAAGCACTGCTGAAACTGCGCCTGCTCCGCTGGATCTGCAAATAACCGCTGGCTGAGCTTGACCAGTAGCTTAGAAGGCAGCGGTGACACATCTATTCTCCCTTTTCTACCCATGCTGGTACTCCTGGAATGAAGGCAATCAGCCACTGTTATCCCTCAGTCCATCTAGCATTCTTCTGGTGCGCTGACAGCACCCCGATGCTGAAGCAGTTTTTGAGCCAATTCCAGGGTGAAGTAGGTGTGGTTAAAGGCATTTCCTGCTAATACTTGAAAAGGGCGATCAGGTTCACCCAGGCAATCCAGCACCAGCGCTGCCCCTGTAAAGTCTTGCCCCTCGGTGTAAGCATTTACCGTAATCACCGTTGACAACCCCGCCTGGGTCGCTGCTTGCAACCCTTGATGGCTATCCTCAATCACTAAACAATCGGCTGGCTCTAGTTGCAGCCTTTGCAGCACCGCCTGGTAAGCATCAGGGGCGGGCTTTTTAGCGGGGACGCTATCTCCTGCGACTATCACCTCAAACCAGGTGGGACTCTGGGGATGCAGAGAAACCTCTAGCAACGGTTGCACATTTTCCAGAGCGCTGGTGGTAGCGATCGCCAACCGAATTCCGGCGGCACGGGCCGCCTCAATCAAACGCTGCACCCCCGGACGCAGGGGAATGGCTCCTATTCTAACTTGTTCGCGGTAATACGCTGTTTTCAATTGATGCAGTTGGGCCGACCACGTCAACACATCTTCAGGAGGTTGCCAGTCGGGATGATAAATTGAGTGATAAAATCGAATCCGCTCTTTGCCACCCGCCACTTCCAGCAGTTCTCCGTAGCGCTCTACGCTCCACTCCCAATCTAGACCAGCCGCAGCAAATGCTTGGTTAAAAGCAACTCGGTGCCCATCACGCTCGGTTTCAGCAAGGGTGCCATCGACATCAAAAATCAGTGCTTTTAAGTTCGCCATGGTGAGAAAGAGAACACCGTGAAAAGGTTAGCATATTGCTCCTATGTCTTCGACTTTTGTGATCGCCACCGCCCTATTTCTGATAGCAAGGTGAATGTATATCGCTGCAACGGTGGGGCTTCCCCCTTCTCCCTAGGTCAGGCTTTAGAATAGAAAAGCTGCTTTTGATCATTTTTACCATTTACCATGACTGCGATCGCTGCCACTCCTCCGATTCAGCCCCCTCTGCTGGGCAAATCCCGGGCTGAACTGGTGGAGTGGGTTCAACAGCAGGGGCAACCGGCCTATCGGGGCAAGCAGTTGCATGAGTGGATTTATGCAAAGGGGGTGCGATCGCTGGCGACAATCTCTGTTTTTCCAAAGCAGTGGCGGGCAGCCTTGGAAACGGTTGAAGTCGGGCGATCGCACTTACACTATCGTGCGGTTGCCCCCGATGGTACCATTAAATACCTGCTGCGCCTCAGCGATGGCCATATGATTGAAACAGTCGGCATTCCCACAGATAAACGCCTGACGGTATGCGTTTCTTCCCAGGTGGGGTGTCCTATGGCCTGCACCTTTTGTGCCACGGGGAAGGGGGGCTTTTTGCGAAACCTGGCCACCCACGAAATTCTGGATCAGGTTCTTACGGTGCAGTCGGACTTTGGGCAACGGGTCACCAACATTGTATTTATGGGCATGGGTGAACCCTTGCTCAATGATCAAGCCGTTTTGGCGGCGGTGCGTTCCATCAATCAGGATATTGGGATTGGTCAACGCTGCATCACAATATCTACGGTCGGGATTCCAGGACGAATTCGGCGCTGGGCCGAGCATCAGTTGCAGGCAACCCTGGCGGTGAGTCTCCACGCCTCTAACCAATCAATTCGTGAGCAGCTTGTTCCTAGCGCGCGTCAATATCCCCTCCCTATGCTCTTGGAGGAGTGCCGCGAATACGTCCAGATTACGGGCAGACGTGTCACCTTTGAGTACATTCTGCTGGCCGAGCTTAATGATTTACCAACCCATGCTGACGAGCTGGCCCACCATCTCCGGGGCTTTCAGAGTCATGTGAATTTGATTCCGTATAACCCAATTCAAGAAATGGATTATCAACGGCCTACGCCAAAACGAGTGGAGACGTTTGTGCAGCGCTTGCAGGCTGCGGGGATTGCTGTTAGCGTGCGCCAGACTCGTGGCCTAGAGGCAGACGCCGCCTGTGGCCAGCTTCGCGCGGCGATCGCACCCCGAATCGATTCAAAAAACTCAGAAAATCGCTAAACATTGCTTTGGTCAAATGCTGAGGAACAAACCCAGTGCGCAACCGCTAAGGCTGAGTAGGCATTTTGCCGCGCCGTCATCATGCTCTGAGGCAGCGGCAATCGCCCCTACTCAATCCAAAAGCTAAACGGCAGGCGAGCATAAATTCCCCGTGGGTCATTAAAATTGCCCAGCATCGCCAACTCGGTTTGAAGTTTGATCACCTCGCGGGTTAACAAATCGGCTTCCGGTGCTGGTTTTAGCCACGGTAAGCGAGTCAAGATTTGCTCCGGGCGCCCCCCAAAAAGCCGCTCTTCTAGACCGCGCAGCTTGGGATATTCTTCTACCTGCCAGTTATCTCCTAGGTCAGCCTTTTTAGCAGCAGCCCGAATTGCCGCTTGCAAACCGCCTAACTCATCCACTAACCCCAGTTGCTTGGCTCGGCTCCCTGACCAAACACGACCCTGGGCAATCTCAGCAACCTTCGCCCGATCTAGCTTGCGAGACTCAGCCACCTTATCGAGAAATTGATCGTAAATGTGATCCACAATTTTTTGAACCTGGGCCAACTCTTGGGGCGTTTTGGGGCGGGTGATCGTTTGGCTATCGGCAAACTGACCAGTTTTGACCGTATCCCAGGTAATGCCATTGTCATTGGCTAGCTTACGAATATTGGGTTGAATACCAAAGACCCCAATCGATCCCGTGATGGTATTGGGTTCTGCAAAAATGCGATCGCCATAGGTCGAAATCCAATACCCGCCAGAGGCCGCTACAGAACCCATAGAAACGATGACCGGTTTGACTTTGCGCGTTAAAATCACCTCGCGCTGAATCACCTCCGAGGCCGTTGCACTTCCCCCCGGGCTATTGACCCGCAACACCACAGCTTTGATGCTCTCATCTTGCCGAATTTGCCGCAACTCGCGGGCAAATCGGTCGCCACCAATGCTACCCGATTCCCCCTGCCCATTGACAATATCACCATCCGCGTAAAGCACGGCAATCTTACGGTTGCGGCTGCGTTGAGTATCCTGCCGCGCTTCTACAACCCGGGCATAGTTACGCAAACTGATCTGACGAAAGCTTTTATCTTTCGCTTTGCTATCCGTCAGCTTTTTCAATTCATCAATGATCTCATCTTGATAGGCCTGCCGATCCACCAGGCCTTGCTTGACGGCATCTGCCGCTAGCAGACTCACTTGTTGATTCGCGATCGCCTGCAACTGCTGCGGCGTTTTATTGCGAGCCTCCCCCGTTGCCTTGAGAAACTCATTCCAGATATCCTGCAACAGGGTCTGCGTCTGCTGCCGATTTTCGGGACTCAACTGATTCAGCAAAAATGGTTCCACGGCTGACTTATATCGGCCAACCCGGGTCACTTGCACATCGACTCCATATTTCTGAAGGAACCCACTAAAGAAAATGGGCTGGGAACTGAGGCCATTTAATTCCATCGATCCCATGGGATGAATTGCGATCGCATCCGCAGTAGAAGCCAGATAATAGGTACGCTCAGTCCAATCCACATCATAAGCAATCAGCCGCTTACCAGAAGCACGAAACCGTTGCAGTGCTTCGCGCGCTTCTTTCAGGGTGGCAAACCCAGTGGGGTTGCTGCCGCTACGACTACTGTAGAGGTAGATGCCGACAATACGCGCATCCTTAGCGGCCTGGTCAACCGCCGTTACAAAGGTGTGTAGCTGAATCGATGACGAATTATCTGACAAAGCTTGGCCCAGGGTACTGGGCGATCGTGGCCCTTCTGTCAGTGGCTGAGCCATATCGACCAGTAAAATCGACCGATCTTTCACTGCGGGAACAGGGTCTCGCGTTACCAGCAGCAGGATCAAAGCAATCAAACCACCAACACTCAAACCCAGAAAGATAAAAATTCCCAGCAGGGTTGCCAGAGTGTGCTTAAGAAAATCACGCATTCAATTAACACCCAGCAGTAGAAGAAGCAAATGCTTGCTCTAGCCTAGCACCGCTAACTGCCCATGACAGGTTCAGTAGCTAGCAGTAGCGCTGTGAAAACGATCAGGGCGCTGGCGTTGCAAGCTTCTACACAACAGAGTGATTGCCGGGTGCATGTCGCTTTTGCCCTCACCCTTTTCTGGTATGCCCGGATTGCTCGAATTCCTCTCCCAAATTGGGAGAGGAACGTTGAGATAGCTCGACCTCGCTTCTCCCAACCTGGGAGAAGCGGCTGGAGGATGAGAACCTGAAAAGGCAGCATGCTCTCGTGATTGCCATTATTGATAACAATCTGAACCCGGTCACTAGTGAGTGCGAGAAAATGAATCTGCATGAACGGCATCCAGCATCAGCCGTTGCAACTCCACCCAAAGGTGATCCCGCTGGTACATGCCCTCAATGCGATGCACTAATTTGCCATCCTCAAAAAAGAGCAGGGTTGGCAGAGTCGTAATCCGATACTGGCTAGACAACTTCAAGTTGTCATCTGCATTGATCCCCACTAATTTAATGCCCTGCTTCCAGGTGGACTGAAATCGGGTTAGTAACGGCTCGACCATACGGCAAGGGCCGCACCAAGGAGCACCAAAATAGACAAGAACAGGAACCGACGACTCTAAAACCTCTTGTTTAAAGTTTTGTGCGCTCATCAAAAGTCTTTGATCCCTAGCAGTAATTTATGAATTTTTACTATTTGCCTTATCCTACCAGGCAACGCGGCTGGTTGCATCGATCAAAATGGGATGAAGCCACCAAAAAATCAAAACAAAGAGGGCGACTCCTACATAGGCAGGGCGTAAAAATTCCCTGATTTCTACCTTTTGCTTCCCTTGCCAGATTGCCAGAAAGGGGATCACAGAAGTTCGAGCTTTGACCGCTGCAAAGGCCTCTCCGTAACGAGCGGCTAAACGGCGATCGCCATGCCACACTCCAAACAGGTGATGGGCAATCAGCCCCAGGCAAGTCACCAGCATAAAGGAGGTTCCTAACCAGAGGCTATGGGCAACGCACCAGATAATTTGCCCGACCATCTGAGGATGACGAGTAATCCGAATGATCCCAGTTTCGTAGAGGTGCACCGTTGGCTTGTGAATCGCTGCAATTTCAAGCAGGTTAAAGGTCGCCGGGTAGAGAAACAGAAACGACACGGCTGACAATATCCAGACCAGTTGCATCAGGCCAGGAACATCCTGAAGCTGCCAGAGCTGCGCCCCGTCGTAGCGATGGTTAAAGAAATAAATAATCAGAATTGTGGCTAGGGGCAGGCTGACGAGCGCAAACACAACCCGATAAAGGCGAGCGCCCATGAGTTGCTCCGCCTTGGGGCGAAGGGCAGCCAGCCCACTATGGGCGATCGCAAAGGTAATCAGTAGGGCCACCATCGTAAAATGACTCGGAGTGAACCATTCTGGCATAGTGATCAAGTTGACTCATTGATAGGAATAAAAAGGATAAACCTTAAGATAGAGCCGATACCAGTTGAATCGCTAGAGGCTGGATTCAGTGTCAGGAAGCTCCTCTAAGTTCCCTGATTCTAAGTTCCCTGATTAAGGGGGGAACCGGAGGCGCTCAGTTCAGGCAAAGCAGCTAGACTCAACAGAATTCTCTCAGTGCCTGCCTTTTGCAGGAAAAAAGAATATTTGGTCAGAGAACGCATGACTTAAGGCGATACAGCCGCTTTCCCAAGCATCTGGTCACAAACCATCAAACCAGTTCTTAGCCGCTATGACGACTCAGCATCACCAGCAGGCCCTGCTGGCCTAGCAAAATTTCTCTGATTAGGCTAAAAATACCGACCCAAATGACTGGGGTAATGTCCACTCCACCTAGGGGCTGCACAATCCGCCGAGTTGGGGCTAAAAACGGCTCGGTGGGCCATGCGATTAAATTTAAGGGAAATTGGGCCAGGTTCACTTGCGGATACCAAGTCAGCACAATCCGAAAGATGAAGAAAAGGATCATAACGGCCAGAAAGATGCCCAAACCCCAGGAGGCGATCGTAAAAACATCCATGGTTAAGTCAAAGATTTAAGCAATGTAAACAGTACTCTCATCTAATACTAGCGGCATCCGTCCCCGCTTTGCTGCTGATAGCCAGGCTTTTCCCGCTTTTTTTAGCCCCCTCTGGATCAAGGCCTGGCTTCTCAAGGAGGGAACTCACTATTAAAATAATTGACAGCGAGTTTTGTTTTATGTGAGGGAAAAGGATCCATGACTCCGTCTCTGTCGAATTTCATATTTAGCTTGGTGCTGGGTGCAGCGATTGTTTTGATTCCAGCAGCAGTAGCCCTGATTTTCATTAGTCAAAAAGATAAGATTCAGCGATCGTAAGAGGCTTTTCTGACGGGTGCATGTCACTTTTGCCCTCACCCTAAATACTCCCCCAATTTGGGAGAGGAACTTTGAGATGGCTTTGCTTCCCTTCTCCCAACCCGGGAAAAGGGGCTGGGGGCTAAGGGCCTGAAAAGGTGGCATGCTCTCTTTTCTGACTGGGAGGAGTGCGAGCTTAGACTTAAGTTTGGTGCTAGCAGGTCGATTAGCAGGCTTGCTAGCTTTTTCATAGCTTTAAAGTTCATAGCTTTAAAGAGCCGTTGCTCTAGAAGGCATTTAGTAAAGTGTCCAGCGGTTAAAACCGCAGCTACGTTAGGTTCAAGTAATTTAAGTCCAAATAATTAAGTCCAAGTCTGTAGCAGCGGAGCTTAGCCCAACCGCAGTTTCTTGTAACCTGCGGAGGCAAGGTTTTATCTGTATCACTGCGCCTTGAGTCGTCTGGGCTACTGGGAGATAGACCTTTAAATAAAAATAAATAAAATAAAATATCTTTAGCCGTTAGATTTTATGGCATTGGCGGCTTTTTCCTTTGTGCCTGCGGATGGCGCAGAACTGTTGACAGTGGCGATGATGCAAGCGCCCTGATGATGCATTACTCATTTAATTTACATCCTCATAATTTACATCCTCATTTAGTAGAGGGGGTGTATTCCCTCCCTTGGCAGGTAAAGCCACTGATTTAAGTCGGCGATCGCCGTTTTTCCAGAAAGGGTTGAGGTTGACTCCTCGGAGGACAACATCGGGGCAATTTTTTGGAGATTTGCGCCGAACTCGTTACCATAGTAGGGTCTTAGGAGAACAGCCGCATGGTACAGATTGGATTCACTCAGCCGATTTTGGCTCAAGTCAATGCTTTCTTAAACTGGTCGCAGTTTTTGGGAGTTGGCTTGGCCGGTTCTGGAATCGCTCTTTATGCCTTACGATCCATGCGTCCCAAGGTTGCACGCGATCACGATATCTTTTTTGCAGCGGTGGCTCTGCTCTGCGGAGGTATTCTCTTTTTTCAAGGCTGGCGGCAAGACCCTATCCTTCAATTTGGGCAGTTTTTGCTGACGAGTTCAGCTATTTTCTTTGCAGTAGAGAGTATTCGACTACGGGGAATTGCGACTGAGCAGGCAAAACGCAATAACCCGATTGTGGATGAAGAGCGCCCGGTTAGTCGGGTTTATCGAGCCGATTTAGAAGAAATTTCTCCCTATGGCGATCGCCCAACCCGGCGGATTCGTGGCACTGGTGAGGGTCGCTCTAGCACTGAGGAGGCAGCAGTTCGGCCAACTCGGCGCTCGCCTCGACTAGAGGATCGCTCTGCCCCATCGGGTCGGCGGCGTTCTCGGCCTCCAGAGGAGGGGGCAGATTTTCCGCCAGAGCGAGACATAGATTTCCCAGAAGATCGACCCGCTCGTCGTACTACTAAGGCCTCAGGTCGTCCTGGAAGTGGGTCGCTTTCTGAGCGCTCGCCACGACGAGGCAGACCACCCATGGATGCATCGGCATCTTCCCGTGATCGTGCATCCCGGAGAGAAGAGCCTTCTACTTCTGAATATGTTGATTATCGCCCGGTTGATGAGGATGAAAGCTGGGGCGATTATTAGGCTGAAAGGGCACTGTCAAGCCGCGCTTTGGAGTATGTGCGCTCCTAATCGGCTGAAGACAAAACTCTGGTGGAGTGCCCAGACTGATTTTGGCTAGGGTAGGTGTGGTTAAGCCTGTTGGAAAAGCGGTGATCGGTCACCTAGTCAGCATTGTTTGCCTGGGCATTGGGTTGTTATCGGCTTGCTCTGAGTCTGACTTGCCTCTCTCCACGGAGCTAGAAAGTCGCTATAGTGACGAGCAACCTGCCCTGAGCGGAGATGGGCGTTATCTTGCCTTCGTTTCTAACCGAGATGGAACTCGCTCTTTGCTACTTTATGACCTAGCGCGTCGGCAATTTGTGCCTCTGCCAAGGCTCAATCGCCGGGATGCGATCGCTGAGTCACCTAGTCTGAGCTATAGCGGACGCTATATTGTTTATGTTGCAAGCGATCGCGGCCGTCCAGAAATTGAACTCTACGACCGCGCCACTCAACAAATTGTGGTTCTGTCTTCTGGATATAGAGGTTGGGTCAGACACCCCAGCATTAGTCCAGATGGTCGTTATATTGCTTTTGAGACGGGTATTCGCGGCCAGTGGGATATTGCAGTAATCGATCGGGGCGCCAACATCGAGCTAGACCGGCCCAGCCGATTACGGGCAAACGCAACGCATGGAGCATCAGTCCCTTGAATCTACGCTGCTTGCTAGTGATGGGCATCACGCTGTTGGTAACCAGTTGTCGAGGAGGCGGACTGGTCAATTTTCCCTATGACCCTAATGGGCGTAGTCTCAATAGCCCCTTTGCGGATCTCACTCCCCGCGTTTCAGGACGTTACATTGCGTTTGTGTCTGATCGCCGCGGCAGTCAGGATATTTTTCTCTACGACATAAACGCTCGCATGCTCGTGGATTTACCTGGCTTAAATGCGATTGATCTGGTTGCCGCCACACCCTGCCTTTCAGAAAACGGCCAATACATCGCGTTTCATGGGATTCGAGAGGGGCGATCAGGGATTTTTCTCTATGACCGTAATACCCGCCAACTCCGCAACCTAACCGAGAATATTAAGGCTGCTGTACGCAACCCTAGCATAACGGCTGACGGCAACACCATTGCCTTTGAATCAAGTGCCCGTGGACGATGGGATATTGTCTTGGTAGATCGAAGTGGGCAGAAAATCACGAGGTAATCATACGACTCTAGGTTTTGGATTTGTGATTTTAGCTTATGGAGGCACCTCACAGCGCAAAGCATGCAAGCGGGTATCAACTTCATCTCTGAGATATAGCTGAGATGTAGCAGCTACAGGTAACTGATTGAGAACAGGGTGGAGGAGACTAAGCATAACCCCGGCTAGGAACCACCCCTCCACACCTGCAGACACCGAATGGCTCAACAACTGGGCGATCGCGACAGGCTTGATTTGCGATTTTAGCTGGTAGGAACCTCACGACGCAAAGCGTGCAAGCGGGTATCGGCTTTATTCTTGGGATAGCATTATGCCAGCTTACTAAGACACCTGGGCAAAAGCATGGGACAGAGTCCCGTTCTGACTTTTGTCCATATCACGGCTTACCCAGATTACAGAAGAACCCGCCTAAAGACACCCAGGACATCGAGGCATGGTTCCATATTCTCCGTGCCTTCGGGGTAAAGCTTTAAGATGTCTCTCTGGTTGAATTTACGCTCCTTAGAGCCGATTAATCACGTTTTGGACAATTTTCATGCCGGTAACAGCTTGCCAACCAAACAATCCCAAAATGGTCACATTCAAGGCAATGTGGGTGTAGCGGGCCCAGTCAACCCCCTTTTGCATCAGGGGAGAAAGGGAGGCCGAAACTGCAATTAAAGCCGTCATGCTTAACCCAGCTAACAAATGAGGACTGACAAACAACTTACTGCTGTTAACGTAAGTGACAGCCATGGCCCCAATCGAACCCAGCACCATCAGGGCCAAAATCAGGGAGCCAATTTGATAATGGCGCTGGTTATACTTCCCCTGAATTAAGGCTTTTTTCTCTTCTCCTTCAGCAGAACGAATCTTGCGCACCTTCATTCCCAGATAGAGCGCATAAATCGTCAGACCCAGCAAAACCCACATCAAAATCGGGTGCAGAAACTGGCTATAGACTTTAACAGTGTTCAGAACAGAATTACTCATAGGATCGGTCAAGGCGGTTAGAAAACTTAATAAAAAGTATAGCTTTGCTCAGAACACTTAGAACAGCACTGACGCCTCAAACAAAGGACGAAAGCTGAATCCTTGAGAAGTGTCCGAGAGTTGGGGACAGCAACTTTCCTTAAAAACCAGCGACAGCCCCTTCTCCACGCGGGTCTGCCGCGCCCTGGAGCCAACCATCGGGCGATCGCACAATGATATTGCCATTCCCCCAACTGTTGCTTTCTTCAATCTGGTGGCCCCGTTGCCGTAAATTCTCCAGGGTTAACGAATCAAAGCCAAACTGCTCTACCCTTACCTGGTCGGGTAACCATTGATGGTGCAGACGGGGTGCAGCGATCGCTTGGCGTGCATCCATGTCATAGACCAACACATTCAGCACAACCTGTAACACTGTTGTAATAATCGTGCTGCCACCCGGCGATCCGGTTACCAGCCGTAGTTTGCCCTGTTCAGTGGCAATCGTCGGAGTCATGCTCGAAAGGGGCGTTTTGCCGGGGGCGATCGCATTCGCCTGATTCCCCACCAAACCAAAGGCATTGGGAACCCCCGGAGCGATAGCAAAATCATCCATCTCGTTATTCAGCACAATGCCTGTGCCAGGAACCACGACCCCCGCCCCAAAACCAAGATTCACCGTAAAGGTCAAGCTAACCGCATTGCCCTGTTGATCGACCACACTTAGATGGCTGGTATCATTTGATTCGCGATTGAGCTGCCACAATCGATCCGGGTTGCCGGGGCGGCGCTGATTCGAAGGTGTTGCCACCTTAGGATTGATATCCTGCCGTCGCTGCTGAGCATAGGCCGGACTAATCAGGGCTGCCACAGGTACCGCGACAAAATCTGGATCTCCTAGATACTCAGCCCGATCAGCGTAGGCGATCCGCATCCCCTCAATCATGCGATGGAGCACATCCGGATGGTGCCACCCCAAGCGTTTGAAATCGGTTTCAGCCAGTAGATTCAACATTTGTAAAAGGTGCACCCCACCCGAAGAGGGCGGCGGCATTGAGCACACTGTGACCTGCTGAAAGGTACCACAGACTGGCTCTCGCCAAATCGGTCGATACTGCTCTAGATCTGTGAGGGTAACTAGCCCCCCCTGTTGCGCCATCGTGCGAGCAATGGCCCTGGCAATGGTTCCTGTATAGAAACTTTTAGGATTGTTGCCAATTTGGTGAAGCGTGTGGGCTAGGTCTCTTTGTACCAGGCGATCGCCCACCTCTAGCCCCTGCTGGCCATCACGGCTAAAAATGTCACGAGCCGCCGCATCCTGCAAAATGGGGCTACGCTGAATCGCCTGAGCCAACCGCCAACTCACCGGAAACCCCTCTGCTGCGAGTTTTGCTGCTGGCTCGACAACTTGCCTCCAGGGCAGCGCCCCATACCGACGCTGGACCTCATACAACCCGGCCACTGTGCCGGGAGTCGCAACCGCGCGATAGCCAACGGTACTGGCACGAGGAAGCACTTTGCCAGTCTGATCTAGATACATTTGAGGATCAGCCGCCAGGGGTGCCCGCTCGCGAAAATCAAGGGCTTTGATCGTATTGGTTTTTCCCTCATAGAATAGAAGAAATCCACCACCGCCAATACCTGCCGAAAAGGGTTCCACGACAGAAATCGCTAGCGTGGTTGCAACGGCTGCATCGACAGCATTCCCCCCTTGCTTGAGGGTCTCAACCCCTATCTGGCTCGCTAGAGGATGGGCCGAGGCCACCATGCCACTGCGACCCCGATCGCTGTAGGGAAATGCCTCTGCCCCCTGTGCCAGGGGTAACACCACGATGCAGGTAAAGAAGCTTAGTAAAATGCGCACCATTGCCAACTCATGTCTAACCGCTTTCCGATTGTAAGCAGGAATGATCCACATCGCTTTGCTCAGAAGGCTTCAGGGCAAAACCTAGTACTGAACCACCACGGCTGACCAGGCATTCTAACTTGCCGTTGCCATATTTCTTAGGGCAATGAGATAGGAAGTCCTAACTATAAGAAGTCCTAGTTAACTGTAAGAAGAGAAGAGGGGGCAACGCCCCCTAACCTTCCAATGGACTCACCAACCAGGCGATCGCTCGATTGGTCGCATGCTTTGTTTGAATCGGCACAAGCTTAATTTTTTTCTTCAGGGTTAGGCCATCACCCAGGAGAAACAGGAGAATAGAGTTAAGAGACGAGTCTCAACGGAAGGTGGAGTTATGTCAAATCAACGATCTGGCGCACTCATCACAGGGGCGATCGCCGTAGCGGCAGCAGGGGGGATTACCTACGCCCTAGTGCAACCCGCGGCTCCACCCACCCATGCGCCAGCCAGTCCAGTCCCAGTCGAAACCGTGACGCCGACAACAAGCAGCACAGCAGCTCCAATCAAGCCTGGAGAACCATCACAGCCAGTCCCCCCAGAAGCACCGACTCGCCCACCCACGGCTCAAAAGCAAGCGGCGATTCGCCAGATCGAACGTTGTCAAGTCACAATGGCACGGGTTAATGATCCTAGTTCTCCCTTAAACGTGCGCTCTGCACCAACAACGACGGGTAGTGATGTTGTTGGTAGCCTAGAGAATGGTACCTTTATGACCGTCGATAGCGAAAAAGACGGCTGGCTCAAAATCTCTCAGCCAATGCAGGGTTGGGTCGCCGGCAATCGCACGGATAAAGGCTGCAATGAGAAACGGGAAAGGGTACAGTTTGGCACTGGGCAAACCTCAATTGAGATTGGCGATCGCTTCATTGGTTCAGGGGTTCATCATTATCAATTTACCGCCAGCAAAGGGCAACAACTCTCCCTGATCCGCACTAATGGTCCATTTCCAACGCTTTACGCACCCGACGGCAAGCCTTTGGTCATTGGCGTAGAAGATGAAAACCGCACCCAATGGTCAGGGGTGCTTCCGGCAACCGGCAATTACACGGTTGAACTAGATTCAAACTACCGAGGCTACGATTATCGCTTCCAGGTAGAGATTCAATAAACCACTTCAAGAATTGCGCCCGCAGCACTCTACCATCTGGCAGCCCAAGCTGCGGGTGCTCTCCATACCGCTTACTGTAATCACAGTACGAACGATGGTTGGGAGCGGCACGGGGAAAGCAATCCCTGGATTGAGGGAAACCCACCAGCCCCCTTTTTGTTTCAAACGTTGTGATGCGACTAGAAAAACAGTGGCTGCATTGACAAAAGATCTGGATCGGCAACTTACAGAGTCGGCTTGAAGTAGGTGCCGTATTGTAAACCTGGGAAAAAGAAGTTTAGCTCAATCAGAACAACCGAAACAAGCACCAGTGTCATAATGGCGACAATCGGTGCACTCGTTAGATACTTTAAGAAGTATTTCATTAATAGTCTCCAAGCTTTTACAAGGTTGAGTCTTCAAGATCAATCTTCGAGATAAATTATTGTGTTCTTTTTGTTTTTTTGGAATTGACCACTGCAATATCAGACTCATCGTGGCGAAACATAGATTTCTCGATCTTTGGCGGCTAATTGTCCGCTCGTTAACTCCACAAAGAACAAAGCCGGCCAGATTAAACCCTTGATGAGGGATTGAATTGCCATGGGAAAGTTAATAAATATTTCATTTTCCTCTGGTTTTTTCGATTTTCCAGAGGCCTGCAAATAGGCTCGACTACTCCAGCCAATTAAGCCAGCGATATATAGAAATAAGCCAAAGGGAATGGCAATATCAACAGCACGATCAAGACTCAGTGGTAAATGGGGCAGTCCATCATCTCCACACATCAAATATTCAGAATAAGCTTTGTAGGGTTGGTTGAAATAGTAACTATCTGGTGCGCTTGCCTGGCGTTCTAGAAATGCTTGAGAGTCTTTACAGGGCACAAGATTGCTACTGTGCACCGGGGCGGGTGAGAGTAGACTCAATAAGAGGGCAATCGCAAAAACTAAAATGAAAAGTTTCTTGTTCATGTCTTGCTATTCCGGTTGATTCAACTATTGCGAAAAATCTTCTATCCAAAATCTTCTATCCATAGAAACTATTGATTCATTCTTTATCTTTTGGGTAGCTTGTGATGCCATATAAGATAAACCCGACACAAACTAATGTGAATGTCAATAATCCCAAAAAGATGCTCAATCCAGTTGAGGCAAACTCTCCTTCACCGTAAGTTACAGTTTCAGTAGGCTTTACATAATTACTCAAAACTGACCAATCGATATCGATTCCCTCTAGTAGAATTGAGGCATTATAGAGTTGCAAAATGATAACTAAAAACAAGAAAAACAACAGCATTAATATTGCCATTAGTGGAGTGGTTCCCCATCCAGGGGCTACTTTTCCTGCTTCTGAATTAATCTGCCTCAGTATGTACTGAATCGGTGCAACCCGTTTGGGGGGATATTTGATTTTTTCCATGAGTGTTCTGTTGATGTACTGTAAAACGAATGTCGAGGTATGGCGATCGCCAAATTACTGAGTCTACTTGAGGTGGGGGGCTGGGGGCACTGCCCCAGCTAAAGGGCTCACCCCTACACCCCGTCCTCACTCAGGTGGCTATGGCGATCAGATTGTTTTAGTCATGGTCTAGACCGATGGCTGATGCAATCAGGTTTCCAGGCTATCCCGCAACATGGGCACAGCCTTAGAAACCGTTGCTGGTGCCGGGCGCGATTGGATGGCGGCAACAGGTTGCGTGAGCGGTTTGCGGGTCGTTCTGTCGCCCACCTTTTGGTAAATACCCCACTCAACTTGTTCCTCATCCAAATCGGGATCAATGCCAGCAAACACGTCACGGAAGAGTGTGCGGGTACCATGCCACAGGTGCCCAAAGAACCAGACGAGGGCAAAGCAGGCGTGGAAAAAGGCGAAGAACCCGCGATTGCTGGTGCGGAAAACACCATCAGAGTTATGAATCGTGCGATCAAATTCAAACGGTTCACCCAATTGCGCTAGACGCGCAAACTTCTTGACTTGAGCAGGCTCCGTGAAGGTTTGTCCATCCAGTTTGCCACCGAAGAAACTCACTGTTACGCCTTGTTGCTCCAAGCTGTACTTCGCTTCTGCGCGGCGGAAGGGAATATCTGCCCGGACGATGCCATCTTGATCGGTTAAAACCACTGGAAAGTTTTCAAAAAAATTAGGCATTCGTTGCACAGTCAGTTTTCGCCCTTCTTGATCCTGGAATACGGGATGTCCCAGCCATCTTTGGGCCACACCATCGCCATCGACCATCCGCCCAACTCGGAACAAGCCCCCTTTCGCGGGGCTATTGCCAACGTAATCATAGAATGCGAGTTTTTCTGGAATCGCTGACCAGGCTTCGGTTAAGGTTTTACCTGATGCCAGCCCGGTTTGAACTCGACGAGCAATTTCGTTGTGAAAGTAGTTTTGATCCCATTGGAAACGGGTTGGCCCCCAGAGTTCGATCGGAGTGGTGGCGGTACCGTACCACATGGTAGCCGTCGCAATGAATCCGGCAAAAAAGAAGGTTGCCAGGGCACTGGCTAACACCGATTCAATGTTGCCCATGCGTAACCCCTGGTAAAGGTACTCAGGTGGGCGAACATTGATGTGAAACAGTCCACCCAGAATTCCAACGATGCCAGCAGCGATGTGATGGGCAACTACGCCACCAGGGTTATGGGGGTTAAATCCGGCGGGTCCCCATTCGGGGGCAACAGGTTGGAGATGTCCGGTGAGTCCATAGGGGTCAGATACCCACATCCCAGGACCAAATACTCCTGTTAAGTGAAAGGCTCCAAAACCAAAGCAAAGGAGTCCTGCTAACAACAGGTGAATCCCAAAGATTTTGGGTAAATCCAAAACGGGTTGGTTGGTTCTTTCATCATAGAAGGTCGCGAGATTCCAGTAATTCCAGTGCCAGATGGCAGCGAGAAATTCGAGCCCAGAGAAGATGATGTGGGCGATCGCCACTGTTTCAAAAGTCCAGAAACCTGGATCAGTGACAGTCTCGCCTGTAATGCTCCACCCTTGCCATGAGTGAATGACCCCTAACCGAGCAACAAACGGCATGAGAAAACAACCTTGCCGCCACATTGGGTTAAGCACTGGATCACTGGGATCAAACAGGGCGAGTTCAAACAACAACATGGAACCTGCAAACCCAGCGCATAGGGCATTATGCATCAGGTGAACAGCAAGCAGTCGCCCCGGATCATTAATCAAAACCGTATGAACGCGATACCATGGCAGTCCCATTGAGTCATACTCCTTTTTCCAAAGGAACTAAAGTTTAGAGATGATAATGTTCTAGTTGTTTTGAATTTTGTTTTGAAATCTTGCAAAAGTTTGTCGACTGGAAGTTGCAGACATGTTGAACAGGTTGATAATCTGGACAATCAATTGCTGCCTCAGTCAGTGCATCGGTTGGATGAACTGTACATTTGAGCTGGTAGTTTTCTGTGAAAATCGACAGTTTGAACAGGGGATTTGATGCATTCGTTGAGCATAGATCATCGTATCCTGACTCAGTGCCCAGAGGTTCGCAACTATCATGAAACAAATAATCCAAGCACTGACAAAGCAAATTGGAATCAGGTAGGTGTGGAGTTGATGAAACGTGAGGAGCAATGGATGCAGCATGAGGACAAACCAAAACCATTAATCTAAGCTGGGCATCTTGAGGACGGGTTCATTATCACGATTAATACCCCGGACAAACCCTGCCGCCGCCGCTCTGGCACGCCCAGCGTGCCAAAGATGACCCACGAGAAACAAAAAGGCGAAGATAAAATGCACGGCGGCTAGCCAACTGCGAGGCGAAAGGAAGTTAAAAGAGTTGGGTTCTGTGGCGACCCCCCCCACAGAGTTGAGCGAACCGAGGGGGGCATGGGTCATATATTCCGCTGCTCGCCGCACTTGCCAGGGTTGGATATCGTTCCGCAGTTTATCGAGATCTAAGCCATTGGGGCCGCGCAGGGGTTCCAACCAAGGGCCGCGAAAATCCCAAAATCGCATGGTTTCACCGCCAAAGATGATTTCTCCTGTGGGCGATCGCATCAGGTATTTTCCTAAGCCAGTCGGGCCTTGGGCAGAAACCACATTCGCACCTAATTTTTGATCTCTCACTAAAAACGTGAGTGTCTGGGCTTGAGATGCTTCTGCGGCTGTGGGGCCATAAAACTCGCTGGGATAAGCCGTATTGTTGAACCAAATAAAGGCCGTTGCAATCAATGCTTGACCACAAATATTGCCTAAACTTTGGGCTAAATAAGCTTCACCTGACCAGGTAAAGATTCGCTCTGTCCACTTAAATGGCGTTGTAACAATGTGCCAGATGCCACCTAAAATGAGTAAGCCACCGACATAAATATGACCACCGACAATATCTTCCAAGTTGTTGACTCCAATAATCCACCCCTGTTGACCGTAGGGCGATCGCACCAGATAACCAAAAATCGTGAGTGGATTCAAGGTAGGGTGCGAGATCAACCGTATATCACCACCACCCGGGGCCCAAGTGTCATATAGACCTCCCCAAAACATGGCTTTGCCAACAAACAGGAGAGCGGCCACCCCCAGCGAGATTAGATTAAACCCCAAGATTGTGGTGATTTTATCTTTATCTGTCCAATCAAAATCAAAGAATCCAGTTAGGCGATCAGGCCCCTGAAGAGAATGGTAAATGCCACCGAAGCCTAGCACCGCCGAGCCGATGAGATGCACAACCGCAATCACAAAGAAGGGGAAGGTATTCACTACAACACCACCCGGCCCAACACCAATGCCTAAGGTGGCGACGTGGGGCATCAGGATCAATCCTTGCTCATACATTGGCTTTTCTGGGACAAAGTGAGCCACCTCAAATAGCAGCATTGCCCCGGCCCAAAACGCAATCAGTCCAGCATGGGCGACATGTGCCCCTAATAATCGACCGGATAGATTCATGAAACGGGCATTTCCTGCCCACCAAGCGTAACCTGTTGAAGCTTCATCCCGACCGTCGCGTTGCGTCGTGATGCCACGTCCAGGTGTGGAAATGATTCGAATCGAAGGACTAAAGGGCGTTTCCACGGGGCAAAACCTCCTCTGGGAAGACAAAGTGTTCATGGGGCTGATCCGCCGGAGCCATCCAGGCTCGCAGCCCTTCATTTAGCAAAATGTTTTTGGTGTAGAAGGTCTCAAACTCCGGATCCTCAGCGGCTCGCAATTCCTGAGAGACAAAATCATAGGCTCTCAGGTTAAAGGCTGTACCAATCATGCCGATCGCACTCATCCACAAACCGGTCACAGGCACAAACAGCATGAAAAAGTGGAGCCATCGCTTGTTAGAAAAAGCCACCCCAAAAATTTGTGACCAGAAGCGATTGGCCGTCACCATGGAGTAGGTTTCTTCTGCTTGAGTTGGAGTGAAGCCCCGAAACGTGTTAAAACCACGGGTTTCTTCAAACAAGGTGTTTTCTACAGTGGCACCGTGAATCGCACACAGTAAAGCTCCGCCCAGCACCCCAGCAACCCCCATCATATGAAATGGATTCAGTGTGTAGTTATGAAAGCCCTGAAAAAAGAGTAAGAACCGAAAGACTGCTGCAACACCAAAACTAGGCGCAAAAAACCAGCCTGATTGACCTAACGGGTAGATTAAAAATACCGAAACGAACACTGCAATTGGAGCAGAAAACGCGATCGCATTATAGGGGCGAACGCCTACCAAACGAGCAATTTCGATCTGGCGTAAACAGAAGCCAATTAACCCCAGTGCTCCATGCAATGCGACAAAATTCCACAAGCCTCCTAACTGACACCAGCGGGTAAAATCGCCTTGAGCTTCGGGACCCCAAAGTAATAGGAGAGAATGACCAATGCTGTTAGCGGGAGTAGAAACAGCAGCCGTGAGGAAGTTACAGCCCTCTAAATAGGAGGTCGCTAACCCATGCGTATACCAAGAACTTACAAATGTTGTTCCAGTAAACCATCCGCCTAGTGCTAAATACGCGCAAGGAAATAACAACAACCCAGACCAACCAATAAATACGAAGCGATCGCGTTTCAGCCAATCATCGAGTGTAAATAAAATATCTCCCCATTGTCGGGGACGTTGAAGTGTAACTGTCATAATTAAATCCCCTGAAAAACTGTGTCAATGATGTGATCAAAGTAAGGCGTCACTACAACAGCATCTTGTTCGCCTAACAACGAAATGACTTCTTCCTTAATGCATCGCATCGCAATCGCCCAGTTTGCAATGGGGATATTGAGCGATCGGTACATTTCTTTCATGCCAATCGTCCCAATATCTTCCAAAGGTTTTTGGCTACCTGCTAACACGCAGTAGGCCACCAACCGAATGTACCAGCCCTGATCCCGTTGGCAGGAGTTGGTTTTCCGCAAGTTGCCACTATTGCTAGGAGTATTCGGGCATCGCTGCCAAAATCGTTGACTGCCCCGCTCCACCAAATATCGTTCATTCCGAGCCAGGGTGTTTGCAATTTGAATGCGCTGATCACCCGATTGACAAAAGTTTTGAATCATCCAGATTTCGCCAGCGGTAGGATATCGCAACTCCTGATCCGCCGTTTCGATGACTTGTGTGACTAAGCTCATCCGTCATTCTCCCGATGATAAAAACATTGCACACCGCCAAACCAACCGAAGTAGACGCGTCCAAGTCGGAAGCGATCGCGGTGAAATCGCTTAAATGGGTTTAAACTGTATCCAAATCGTTGTTTTGGCAATGGGTCAAACGGTTTGACACCCATAGCCTGAGAATTTGTGAGGTTCATACATTAACGTCTGCATTAGTGAGGGAAAGACTAGGTAGCAGAGACGGTTGGCTCCACATCTGTCGCAGAAGATGCAGTGGGCTGGCCGATTGCTGAGACGGTTGTATCCCGAGCAGAATACATGGTTTGATCTCGAGGTTGGGCTGCCATTGAGTTAGCAACGACCCCATCGGGAGAGGATAGAAAGGTTCTTAGCCGCTGCCCATCCTGAAATCGTCGGCTGGCTACTTGCATCATGTACGTCCAAGCTTGCCTACCCTCCGATACCTCAACCGCAGGCGGGGCCGATGGGATCTGTTTGACTGGGCGGCGGGTTGAACCTGCAAAGCCATTCCGCCAAGAGTCGCCGCTGCCCGTTGGCGATCGCATGACTAATCCCCGTGGGGTGACGTAGCGCTCGTAAGGAACCGTATCTTCACCAAAGACCTCAATGTATTCAGGGCTATCTATCAAGACATCAATCAAGGCATAAAAGCCCTGTTTAGCACACAGATCGTAGTAGCGACTCATCTCTGCCCGCCCATAGGTAGGGCGTCCCAGGAGACGGCGATGAATATATTCGATCGCTTTAGTGATGTAGAATGACTCCCAAGCTTGTTTGCGAAATTGGCGTGATTTACCAACCTGGCGAATAAACTCTCGGACTGTGATCTCACCGCTCTTGAGCCGGGTTTCTGCACTGGTGAGTCGCTGTCCAGCGTAGATGTCACTGCCTAGCACCTGTCGATACGCGCCTAAAATCACCGCTTCTGGCGAATGATGATAAAGATTCACATTCGATTGACCCGCGTGAACTGGACTGAATTTCAGCGATCGGGTACCAAGGGATCCGGGGACTCGTCCCAGATGATGCGGATTGCCCGTCTCGGTTTGAATCAAAATCCGCCGATGATCCACCTTGAAAAAGGCAGGATGTGCTGTTAGCACCTGTTCGGCAGGCGGGAAGACTGCTCCAAACTGAATTTCTAGCGGATCATGTCCTGCACCATAGGGATGCTGATTGGGCAGGGGCTGACGATAACGACCAAATAATGTAATAAACTGAGGAACCTTTTGAGACTGTGCGCCAAAGTTAAATAACTCAAACTGGACACCCCAATTGCGACACTCTTGCGCTTCCTGCCCTAAGCCACGCAAATAGGGCACTATTTCTTCACCAAAGTAATCACTGTATTCTTGTGAATCAACTAACTCATCAATGAGTGTAACTAGTCCACCTTGAGTAATGACATCAAAATAAGCTTGAAACTCCTCAATCGAGGATAATCCCCGTCCTAAGAAATGACGCACAGCTAGCTCAATGACACGACTGATTGTAAATGGCTCATAAAATTCTTGTCGATACAACCGTGACTTCCCTAAGCGACGAATAAACTCCTTGACCGAAATCTGGCCCCCTTTCACCTGAGATTCCAGATCACTGAGTTGAACACCGTAAGCACGCGTTATATCCCGTTCAAACACCTGACGATAGGCGGCTTTAATGGCCTCCTGTTGCTCGGTTGGAGCCATTCCTGGTTTCATCTTAAATTTGGGTCGTACATTAGTCAGCTTATAAACTTCTGGTAATTTCAGGCCCTGTTGACCAAGGGAAACACCCTGGCGTACATTGCTTGTTGGGCTTTCAACTTGATACTCAGTCATCAACCTATCAAAATAGTGAGCGATGATTTCTTGGGCGGCTGGATTTTGTTTGAAGTAGCTCATACTTTTCCACTTCATCGTTTGCATCGCAACCACCGTTGCTGCCGTCACATTCTCTGGAATGACACCGCGTAGCCCCCTCACATTAACTGTCAGAATGCTAGAATCTGCTGCCACGATCGCATAAATCACATAGCGGAGAAACCAGGCAATATCTCGCATTGATTTTTTCATATTGCGAGTGCCGTAGCGAAGAACGTTGATGCGATAAAACTTATCGGGTACTGGATCGAGTCCCTGAGCAGTGAATAGTTTCAACCCTTCCAGCCAACTTTGCACCGGTGCGATGGATCGCAGCCCAGCACTGGGTTCTGTGTATTTAAGGTTTTGAGGTAAATTGGCACTGAATGAACGACGCGATTTTTGCCATGACCAGGGGTTTGCTCCGGGTAAATCGACCCGGTTGGGGGGAGGCTCCAGATAGGCCATCGGTTCGCCCCAGACAAAAATTCGACTGGCTGCGATCGAGATAATTTCGGCAGCATGTTGACTCAATGTATCGGCGATCGCGAGCCGCATTGCACCCGATTGAAAGAACTGACGTAACTCTTCCAGTTCACTGGTTTTCAACCAGCGGTCTTGTTGCTCTGCCTGCGATAGCATTAAAGTCGGCAACGTGTGATACCGTTGCGGGTTGGCCACCGGGCTACTACTACTGACCAAAACACTCATAAAATTTTTCCCTTCAATTGACTAAGCATAGGTCAAATAAACCCAGCGAATACTTGGTAAAAATGTCAAACCAACCGATTTAGATTTGAACAATTTGTTTTTAACTGAGTTAACTACTAACGAAACCTAACAAGCCTAGTAATGATGATGGCAAATCAGTCACTTAGCACGACAGCAAAAGCTAAAGTTGAGATAGGGTAAGGGAATTTTACTTCTAGCTAGGGGAAAACCTCTAATATCTCCCTTTCATAAAAGGCCCTAACCTACCTTTGTAGTGCAATAAAACGTTCTATGAAACGTTTTGACAAAAAGACCTCACATTATTAGAGCTTGTTAGGTTCTGTAAACGAGACGGCCTTTGAATTAAGGGGTTAGCCCAGTGATAATGTGATCAAAGTACGGCATAGCCACCATTCCATCATCTAGTGATAGGAGATCCATCGCTGCTTCTTTGAGGCAATGCATACATTCCACCAAGTTCTTTAAGGGAATACCTAGTGAGGTATACATTTCCTTTGCCCCCCGAATCCCAACTGTATCAATGACTTTGGTATCTCCTTCAATCAGCGCATAGCTTACTAGACGGATATACCAGCCTTGATCACGAATGCAAGAAGCCCGATAGGTGGGATTTCCGCTATTGCTGGGAGTGACAGGACAGCGTTCCCAAAATCGCTGAGTGCCAGTATTGATAATCGTCTGGCTGTTGGCAGCCAGAATATTCGCAATCCGCAGTCGTTGCTGCCCGGCTTCAAAGAAGTCTCGAATCGTTTGCAGTTCTGCAATGGTTAGATATCTGGCTTCTAGATCGGCAACTGCGATCATGCGCGTGATGATGCTCATAACAGATTCATCCATGAGAGTTTGCTCAACCACCTATGAGAGTTAGCTCAAACCTGATGCAATGTAGTCAAAGTAAACGCCCATCTCTTTGCCTGCTTCCGCCCCTAACAAATCACTGACCACATCTTTCATCGCCTGCACAGCTCGAATTGTCGCCCCTACAGGAACTCCCAAGGAGTTATAGGTTTCTCGGAGTCCGTTCAACACCCGTTCATCCAGAATAGAGGGATCGCCTGCAAGCATGGCGTAGGTGGCATAGCGCAAGAAGTAGTCAAGATCACGGATGCAAGCTGCATAGCGACGGCAGGTATACATATTGCCACCCGGTGCAGTAATGTCGGTATACATTAGCGATCGCGCAACGGCTTGAGTCACTAGAGTACTAGCATTGGCGCTGATCGTTGTCGCTGCTCGTGCCCGGATTTCTCCGCTGCGAAAATAACTTTGTAAGCGCTCCAGACTAGCATCATCTAGATATTTGCCTTGAGTATCCGAGGAGTTAATCAGAGTTGTGATTGCGTCTTGCATGGTAGTTTTCCTTGAAGTTCAGAGTTATGTCTAAGAAAGTTTTTAGGGCAAGCTCGGTAATGCCATCGTGCATTACAAACATTGATCTCGATGCTAATCAAGATAGCGATCGAATAATCAGATCAAAGTAAGGAACGACTTCAGCCGCATCTTCGGGACTCATCAACAACACGGCTTCTTCTTTCAAACAGCGCATGCATTCCACAATATTCCGCAATGGAATTTCTAGCGAGTTATACATCTCTTTGATACCGACTGTCCCAATTTCTTCCAGTGGTTTTTCGCTCCCTGCCAAAATTGAGTAGGCAATCAAACGGATATACCAACCTTGATCGCGCTGGCAGGAAGCCGTTTTTCGGGGATTTCCACTATTACTGGGAGTCACAGGTACTCGTTCCCAGAACCGTGCACTGCCATTTTGCACAATGCGTTGTTCATTCTCAGCCAGTAAGCGAGCAATCCGAATGCGTTGTTCGCCTGTTTTCAAAAAATCCTGAAAGATGCGTAACTCTTTCGGCGCTGGGTAGCGAGCTTCACTATCAGCATTCAGAATCAATTCAGTGACAATACTCATGCGTTATCTCCTGTGATAAATAAGTTAGATTCAAATGAGTTTAAGCTGGTTATTCAAACAAACTTCAAACCAAGCAAACTTCAAACAATGTTCAAAAGTGTTCAACTGATGATAAAAGCAATCAAAGTTGACGGAATACAACTGGGATAGCCTCTTCTGAGGCCCAATTGGGCAGAATGCTCTGGCGTTCTGTCAAGGAAAATTGCGATTGCGATTGAAATATTGCTTGCAGTCCGGCATTGGCCTGGGTCATCTGATCTGCCCAGGTGAGCACCACCTGACCGTTACTGTATAAGGTTGACTGGCTTAAGTTAAGTCGGTGGAAATTCACTCCTGAGACGTCTACTCCCAATGCGGCTGACCAGATCCCTGCAACAGGAATTGCAGCTAGCACAAAGTGGAGCGATCGCGAGCTGGAAAAGGTCAAATACCGCCCCCAAGCCCGATGTTGAAACGTTTGAGCCTTATCAAAGCGATAGGTTGCTGTTTTTTGCCCAAACCGATAACCCGCGTTCACTGATTCATCGTCATTCGTGTGCCGCACTAGCGTTGAAGTGACCATTGAGCCATGAACAGCACTACAAAACGCCCCTCCAACAACACCCATCACACCCATTTGATGCAGCGGATTCATTAAGATATTGTGGTCTGCTTGAAACCGCAGCATGAAGGTAAAAGTACCAGAGATTCCCAGTGGCATTCCTGCCGAGAAACCCCCTTGTCCAATCGGGTAGATCAACAATACCGAGAGGGCAGCAGCAACAGGAGCTGTAAATGCGAGCGAAATCCAGGGACGCATGCCCAGACGATAGCTCAACTCCCATTCTCGATCTTGATAGCAAATCATCCCAATCACAAAGTGCAGCACAATTAGTTGATAGGGACCACCGTTATACAACCACTCATCTACAGAAGCGGCTGCCCAGATGGGATAAAAGTGTAACCCGATCGCGGCTGAACTTGGCACCACTGCCGCTGTGATTAAATTATTACCATCAAATAGCGATCCAGCGATTGGAACTCCCGTGCCCGCCATATCAACTGGGGGCGCTGCAATAAAAGCAATGACAAAAGTAATAGCAGCCGTTGCCAAGGTGGGAATCATCAGTACCCCAAACCAGCCAATATATAAGCGATTGTTGGTGCTAGTGACCCAGTTACAGAACTGCTGCCAGAGTTGCGGGAGCGTTTTACGGTTGGTGAAAGGACTTGGAATTGTTGTCGGGTGAGCGGAATCACGACCAGACACAATCTTACTGCTAGACTGTGACATGCAATTCAAATCTCCTTACAGTATTCACCTGACGAATGACCAGGCATATTTTGATTCAACAGTTGCTAAAAACATTGTGATGAGTAGAAAGAGTAGACTAAAAAAATGAAGAACCGCTAAAGATTCGAGTTAGACTAAACATTCCGTTCGCTCAAGGCATGAATGATGTAATCAAACGGTTCCGCTACAAATGGCGAATTCCCTAGCTGTGCTTCAGATAACTTTTGCTGGACTCGCTCTTTCATCAGTTGCACACTCCGAGCTGTAACCCCCAGTGGAATTCCTAGGGAGTTAAATGTATCGCGCAAGCCAGCTAACAGGCGTTCATCTAAAACACTGGAATTCCCTGTTAGAATGGCGTAAGAGGCATAGCGTAAGAAATAATCCATGTCGCGCAGATACATGCTGTGTCGTCGTGTTGTGTAGGCGTTACCACCCGGTTGAATGAGTTCTGGTATTTCTTCAAATAGCTGTCTAGCAGATTCTCGGACAATATCTACTGGATTCGAGTTAATGATAGCGACGACCTGAACGCGTAAGCGACCAGTCTGGAAAAAGTCTGTAACTAGTGCGATCGCGGGTTCATCTAGAAAGCGATCGATCACATCATAGTGATTGATCACCTGTGATAGGATGTCTTGCATTTTGATTCACTCGATTAGGTTTGAGTTTCTTCGCCATTTGCTTCTTTTTCAATCCAGAGAAAGACGATTGCAATCACTGGAAACGGCAAAATATAAAAAATTAGCGGAATCATAATCCAGGGTAACCAGGAAGCAGAATAAGCTCCGGTTAATTGCGTCATATCAACCATGATCAGTCTCCCTTTAACTCGCATTTACAGCGCCACGTAAGATGGCATCCAGTTCACTGAAGTTCTCTAACAACAAGTAGGCAAAAATCGCTCCCCCCATAGAACCGAGAAACACGCCGCCATTGAGTTGAAACCAATCTTCTTTGGTTCTTAAAGGTCTGAGATTATCTTGAGAATAGTGGTTGTATGCCCCTCTAGGATTACCTTGAAACGTTGTCAGGGCAAAGAGGGAAATCCCCAAGCACGCCAAAACGGCAATATAAATGGCTGTAATTAATCCACTCAAATTGGCCCCGTGAGCCGTTTCTCGCAGGGGGCCTACCACAATTTCAGGGCCAATCAGGAAATAGCCATGCGCCATGCCAATCTCTAAGCCTCGTATGAACGGGGTTAAGCCTGGACGATAGGCAGGCAGATTACGAATAAAGGCTTTTGCCAGAGGAGAATCATTGATCGGCGTAGACAAGTTGCCTAGAAATGGGTCACCCTTGTAGGGTTTGATCCAATCGTTATCATCGGTGTAACTCATAAAAATCACCTGCAATAGAAGAAGAGAAAAGTCCCAGTGATAGCACCAGGACTATAGCTAGGTAATCGGAGAGAGGAGAGTCTCTTGCATTTGCCTAGCCAAACTTGATTCGCTACCCAAACTTGCTCGCAGTTGCACCAATTAGAAACGCTCCATAGGTGGCAATGTAGCCAACTGTGAAGTGTGTTAGCCCGACCAAACGCGCTTGCACAATTGATAGGGCAACAGGCTTATCTTTGGGATAGCCAAATGACAAGGGCGTATTTTCGTGGGCCCAAAGCAAGGTTTCGATGAGCTCTTGCCAGTAGCCGCGCCACGTAATCAGGAACATAAAGCTGACGGCCCATGCGAGATGCCCAAACAAGAACATCCAAGCCCACACAGCTAGACTACTGGTACCAAAGGGGTTGTAGCCATTGACCAATGGCCCAGAGTAGAGCCAGAGATAATCCCGGAACCAACCCATTAGATAGGTTGAGCTTTCATTGAATTGGGCGACATTCCCTGACCACATCGCTAAATGTTTCCAGTGCCAGTAGAAGGTAATCCAGCCAAGGGTATTGAGCATCCAGAAGGTGGCAAGATAGGATGCATCCCAGGCAGAAATGTCGCAGGTACCGCCACGTCCAGGCCCATCACAAGGGAAGGAATAACCAAAGTCCTTCTTGTCGGGCATTAGTTTAGACCCACGGGCATCCAGGGCACCTTTAACAAGAATCAATGTCGTTACGTGTAACCCTAGAGCAATCGCATGATGTACTAGAAAATCACCCGGCCCAATCGTGAGGAACAGAGAATTCGCGCCGTTATTGACAGCATCTAACCAGCCCGGTAGCCAGACATTTCCGTAGTTAGGCCATGCCGTCGTGGCGATACTGTCTGGGTTAGAGAGCAGTGTATTGAAACCATACAGCACCTTACCGTGAGCAGACTGGATGAACTGAGCGAATACAGGCTCAATCAAAATCTGTTTATCAGCCGAGCCAAACGCAACCTCAACATCATTATGAACATAGAGTCCGATGGTATGAAACCCCAGAAATAAAGATACCCAGCTGAGGTGCGAAATCAGGGCTTCTTTATGATCTAGCATACGCGCCAGAACATTATCACGATTTAGTTCAGGATCATAGTCACGAACTAAAAAGATAGCGCCGTGAGAAAAGGCTCCAACCATCAAAAATCCAGCAATATACTGATGATGAGCATAGAGTGCCGATATAGTAGTGAAGTCTTTTGCCATAAAGGCATAGGGCGACATCGAGTACATATGTTGCGCTACTAAAGAAGTGATAACCCCTAAGCATGCCAAGTGCCAGCCCAGTTGAAAGTGGAGTGAGTTGTTATAGGTATCATAGATACCCTGATGCCCACGTCCGGTGCGGGGCGCAATAAAGAAACCCTGCCAGCCCTGGCCTTCCAAGGCTTCCAGCATTTCTTTAATGTTATGGCCGATGCCCCAATTAGTGCGGTACATATGTCCGGCAATAATAAAGATGACAGCGATCGCCAGATGGTGATGCGCCATATCTGTGAGCCAGAGCGATTCTGTTTGCGGATGAAACCCACCCAGGAAGGTTAAGATGGCTGTACCTGAGCCTTGCGCGGTGCCAAACACATGATTAGCCGTATCTGGATTTGTCGCATAGGCACCCCAATTTCCGGAGAAGAACGGTCTCAGCCCTTGCGGATGAGGAAGCACGGATAGGAAGTTATCCCAGCCGACATGCTGGCCCCGAGATTCTGGAATTGCCACATGAATCAAATGCCCTGTCCAAGCCAGGGAACTGACACCAAACAAGCCTGCCAGATGGTGATTGAGGCGAGATTCAGCATTTTTGAACCAGGTCAAGTTGGGACGAAAGCGCGGTTGCAAATGAAGCCATCCCGCCAACAGAAACAAAGAGGCCAGCAAAATCAGGAATAATGCGCCGGTAAATAAATCACTGTCGGTACGCATCCCAATCGTATACCACCAGTGATAGACCCCGGAATAGCAGATGTCTACTGGGTTACGAGCACCTGCCTGGGTATAGGCCTCGATCGCAGATGGGCCAAATTGAGCATCCCAAATGGCATGGGCAATCGGTCGTACAGTCAGCGGATCTTTGATCCATTGCTCAAAGTTACCTTGCCATGCCACATGAAACAATACACCCGATGCCCATAAAAAAATAATGGCCAAATGCCCAAAGTGAGATGCAAAAATCCGTTGGTACAGATTTTCTTCCGTCATCCCATCATGGCTTTCAAAGTCGTGTGACGTGGCGATCGCATAAAAGATGCGCCGCGTTGTTGGATCACTTGCCAGATCCTGGCTGAATTTAGGAAATTTAGTAGCCATAATTCATCCCGATTTGAGTGTTGTATGCCGTCTGTCAACTTAAGGCGACCATACGTGCTAAGAAAAACGCCCAGGTTGACACAATGCCGCCCAATAAGTAATGCGCCACGCCGACAGCTCGCCCATGCACGATACTGAGCGCGCGGGGTTGAATCGTAGGCGTAATTTTCAGTTTGTTATGGGCCCAGATAATCGACTCGATGAGTTCCTGCCAGTAGCCTCGCCCACTAAATAGAAACATGAGACTGAAACCAAAGACGAAGTGACCACCCAGGAACAGTAACCCGTAAGCGGATAGAGCCGAGTTGTAGGAGGTAATCACTTGCGTGGATTGCGCCCAGAGAAAATCTCGCAACCAGCCATTGTTTGTAATGGATGAGACAGCAAAGTTACCACTCGTGATATGGTCGATCGTCCCATCAGGATTCACTGTGCCCCACACATCTGACTGCATCTTCCAGAAAAAGTGAAATACCACCATTGACAACGAGTTATACATCCAGAACAAGCCCAAGAAAACATGATCCCAGGCAGAAACCTGACAAGTGCCACCCCGGCCAGGGCCATCACAGGGGAATCGGAAGCCCAGATTCGCTTTATCGGGAATCAACCGAGAACTGCGGGCAAACAGCACCCCTTTCAGCAGTACAAGCACCGTAACGTGAATTGTGAAGGCGTGAATGTGGTGAATCATAAAGTCGGCTGTTCCTAACGGGATGGGCATCATTGCCACCTTGCCTGCCACCGCTACAACACCTCCCCCCCAGGCATGACTGACTGGCCCCATGATGCCGGGTGCCGTTTGCCCCAAGCCACTGAGTTCAATATTGCGTAGCCCACCAAAAGTGTTGCCCAGGGGTTGAGCCGCTTGCATGGCACCGACAGCCACCGTGTGAATTTGTTGAATCCACTGGGCAAAGATTGGCTGTAATTGAATTCCCGTATCCGAGAACATATCTTGAGGACGACCAAATGCTCGCATCGTATCGTTATGGCAATACATCGCGAAACTATGAAAACCTAAAAACTGACATACCCAGGCAAGGTGAGAGATAATTGCATCACGATGACGTATCACTCGATCAAGGACATTATCAACATGATCAGCTGGCTTATAATCCCGCACCATGAAGATTGCCGCATGTGCAGCACCGCCAACAATACAAAAACCAGCAATCCAGACATGATGAGTAAACAAAGATGTGACCGTTGCATAGTCGGTTGCCAGATAGGGGTAGGGTGGCATGGCGTACATATGATGGGCCACTAGCAAACTGGCAGTGCCAAACTGCACCAAGTGAATCGCTAAGTTTGCGTGCCAAGAGGTTTCAAAGATTTTATCTAAACCGCGATGGCCTACTGGCCCAATGAACCCAAATAGGGGAAACATCTTAGGGGCACGGGCATCATCGAGTAATTCTCGAAAGGTATGCCCAATGCCCCAATTGGTACGGTAAAAGTGCCCAGCAATAATAAACAGGACGGCGATCGCCAAATGGTGATGAGCAGTATCGGTCAGCCATAGTCCACCCGTGACTGGATTCAACCCACCTTTAAAGGTGAGAAAATCGCTATAAACACCCCAATTCAGGGTAAAGAAAGGGGTTAAGCCTTGAGCGAAACTCGGATAAATACTCGTCATCAACTCTTTGTTGAGAATGAACTCGTGCGGCAGGGGAATATCTTTGAGCGCGACTCCGCGATCGAGTAATTCATTCGTTGGCAAAGCAACATGAATCTGGTGACCTGCCCAACCCAGGGAGCCACAGCCCAGCAATCCTGCCAGGTGATGGTTCATCATCGATTCCCAGTTGCGGAACCACTCCAATTTAGGAGCCCGCTTATGATAATGAAACCAGCCTGCAAAGAGCATCAGGGCAGCCATGACCAACCCACCGATCGCCGTGCAATAGAGTTGGTAGGAGTTCGTAAAACCAGAAGCACGCCACAGTTGAAACAGCCCAGAGGTAATCTGGATACCATGAAATCCACCACCCACATCGGCATTTAAAATGTCTTGACCAAAGATTGGCCACACCACTTGAGCGCTGGGTTTAATCCCGGTTGGATTCATCATCCAGGCTTCAAAGTTAGAAAATTTTGCCCCGTGAAAGTACATCCCACTGAGCCAGATAAATACAATGGCAAGATGTCCAAAGTGGGCTGAAAAGATTTTTTGTGAAACATTTTCTAAATCACTGGTATGGGAATCAAAATCATGAGCATTTGCATGTAGATTCCAAATCCAGGTTGTTGTTTTGGGACCCCGCGCAAGGGTGCGATCAAAATGGCCCGGTTGCGCCCACGGCTCAAATGAGGTGGGAACTGGATCATGATCGACAATCACTCTTGCCCGTTGTCCTCGTTCTGAAGGACTGATGGCCATGTAGACTCTCCTTTATAAAATGACAATTAAGGAAAGACAGAAAGATGTGATAAAGGAACTCCCTAAAGCAGTCTCTGTAGGGGATATCAGAGTTCTAGGGGATGACAGAGTAGGATAGCCAGGAAAAATGAAGAACCGCTAAAGACACCGCTGTTTTTTTTCAATGGGATGCGTTACGGCGATCGCCGGGCATACCCTACAGGTTCAGCCAGTCTCAAATAGAGCCATAGGCAGAAATCTGAAGACAAAACCCATGCTCAACTGCCAAGGCTGGCTAGGCTTTCTGACTTGCCATCGCCTTGTTTCTGATGAACGTGTCATTCTTTTAGAAAAAAGCGCTCCCTGAACCAGAGAACGCTATACAACACAATCGGTTACCGACCTCAAACATGTAGTTAGACATCAGATAGTTCTAAACGACTTTCAACCCTGGACTTGGAGTTTTTCTTAGAAATCTTCAAGCCTACAGTTGAACGTAGTTTAGCTGGAGAGTGCTGGAGCGCGTAAGGCAACAGGAATCGGAGCAGATCCAGCGAGATCGAGTGGGAAATTATGAGCGTTGCGTTCGTGCATCACCTCAAAACCGAGGTTGGCACGATTGAGGATATCGGCCCAAGTGTTGACAATCTTACCCTGGCTATCCAACACAGATTGGTTGAAATTAAAACCATTCAGGTTAAAGCCCATCGTGCAGATACCCAGAGCCGTACACCAGATACAAACTACCGGAAACGCACCCAGGAAAAAGTGGAGCGATCGCGAATTATTGAAACTGGCGTACTGAAAGATCAGCCGCCCAAAATACCCATGCGCCGCCACAATATTATAGGTTTCGTCCGCTTGACCAAACTTATAGCCATTATTAGCAGACTCCTCTTCAGTCGTTTCTCGAACCAAGCTAGAAGTCACCAAACTACCATGCATTGCACAGAAAAGTGACCCACCAAACACTCCAATCACACCTAACATATGAAATGGATGCATCAAAATATTATGTTCAGCCTGGAACACAAACATAAAGTTAAAGGTGCCGCTAATCCCCATCGGCAATCCATCTGAGAAACTACCCTGACCGATCGGATAAATCCAGAAGACAGAAGCCGTTGAAATCAGAGGAGCACTGTAGGCAACGCAAATCCAGGGGCGCATCCCCAGCCGATAGCTGAGTTCCCACTGGCGTCCCATGTAGCAAGCTAACGCCGGAATATAATGAGCACCAATCATTTGATAGGGACCACCGTTATACAGCCATTCATCAATGCTGGCGGCTTCCCAAATGGGGTAGAAGTGCAACCCAATTGCGTTGGAAGATGGCACAACTGCCGCTGTAATGATGTTGTTACCCGATAGCAATGAACCTGCAACCGGTTCTCGAATTCCATCAATATCTACAGGTGGAGCCGCAATAAAGGCAATGGTGAAGACACAGATAGAGACACCCAAGAGAGGAATCATCAAAACTCCAAACCAGCCAATATACAGTCGGTTTTCGGTACTTGTGATCCAATTGCAAAAGCGATCCCACTGTTCACCTGCCAACTTGCGTTGTTGCAGTAATGTCGTCATAGGAGCTTAACCAAAGTTGAATGATTGCACTCAACACAATACGCAAAGATTCTAAAGAACTAATGAAGAGTGCAAATGGATTTCAAGTGATTGCCTGATTTAATTGCGCCGACAAACTAAAGGGGTCATAGGGCTTGGTAATAACCGCAACTACATTCAACTGCGTTAACTCTCGTTGTTCTGCCGTTTGAGCTTTTGCTGTTAATAAAATGACTGGGATATGTTGGGTAGCTGGATTAGTTTGTAACTCTTGAAAAGTAGTAATGCCATCCATTCCTGGCATCATGACATCTAGTAAAATCGCATCAGGACGCTCGATCTCAGCTTTCATTAAGCCTTCATTGCCGGAACTAGCTGTCAGCACTTCCCAATCACCAGTGACTTCTAAGCACACCTGTGTAGCTTCCCGAATATCATCTTCATCATCAATAATTAGAATTCGCTTCATCATGGGGATGATCCTATTTGATAGAGCGGTAACGTGATATAAAAGGTGCTCCCCTCTCCCACTGTACTTTCTGCCCAGATATGTCCACCATTTTGGTGAATGATACTACGACAAATCGTCAGTCCTAATCCAGTGCCTCCCTGATGTCCTGCATTGGAGGCATCTAATTGCTCAAACCGTTCAAAAATTGCTTCTAACTTGTCTGGCGGAATCCCTTTTCCCTGGTCTTTAACGGCAATCCGAACCATCTCAGTCTCATGATCTGTTAGTGGTTGATCATACGGCGGGGTAGTTTCGGCAACGACCGCTACAGTAGATCCTTGGGGCGAAAACTTAATGGCGTTACTTAAGAGATTGGTCAATGTTTGGATAATCCGATCCGGGTCTACCCAAACTTGAGCCGCGATCGCACTTACTGTCAGCGTAATTTCAGCCTTTTCTGCCATCGCTCGCATTGCATCTACTGATTGCTGAATTAAATCTGTCACGGTGCAAGACCGTTTTTGCATCACAGTCTTACCAAATTTTATGCGTTCTAAATCTAGAATGTCATTAATTAATCGTACAAGACGATTTGTGTTAGAAAATGCAATCTCTACCATTCGTTGACGTTTTTCAGGTTGAGCATCCAAATGTCCTTGAGCCAACATTCCTAAAGCAGTTCGAATTGAAGTTAAGGGGGTACGGAGTTCATGGCTCACGACGGATACAAACTCATCTTTCATGCGCTCCATCAACTGGCGTTCTGTCACATCTTTGAACACGACAACCGCACCCATAATGTTTCCTTGCGCTTGAATGGGTGTACTCACATACTCTACTGGAAAGCTCGTCCCGTCTTGCCGCCAGAATAGTTCTTCGGTGATGTGTTGCACGGCTCCTGTCGTTAGGGTTGCATAAATCGGCGTTTCTTCCCACTGGTAGGGGGTGCCGTCGGGTTTGGAGTGGTTGAGAATGGGATGCATCCATCGGGCAATTAATTCTTTCACCTCACGCCCTAGTAGACGTGCGGCTGCCGGGTTGACAAAGGTTGTTTCACCCTGAAGGTTTAAGCCGTAAATGCCTTCGCCTGCCGAGTTGAGAATCAGTTCATTTTGCCGACTCAGGCGATCAAGGGAATCTCTTGCTTGTTGTCGTTCCTGCAATGCCTGTTCTCGTTTACTGATTTCATCCAAGAGTTCGGTATTGATGCGTTGCAGTTCGGCAGTGCGCTCTAATACGCGCTGTTCCAGTTCGGCATTTAGAGCCGATATTCTGATTTCAGCTTGTTTGCGCTTCTGAATGTCTTTCTCTAAATCGGCGTTGAGCGCATAAACCTGGTAATACAAGCGGCTTTGATGGATGGCCATCGCAAAGTGTTGCCCTAAGGCCTGGGCTAACTCTAGGTCGGCAAAGGCCCATTCTTGGCTTTGAGCAGGCTTAACCTCCAGCCAAGCTGCAAATGATTGACGCGGACGCAATTGGCGTGGATCTTCTCGATCAACCCGTCTTGCCCATAATGTTTCGATGTCGATCGCAGAACGAAACACACTCAAATACCCTAATTGGTGTTGACGATATTGCAAACTCACCACTAGCAAGCTGCGAATTTTTGCTGTTTGGAAGCTCGCAGCTAATTCCGGGGAGATTCCAGACGTTGCCACATCCGCGATCGCCCAAACATTCTCCACCTCCGTTACTGCCACCTGGGTATTGAGCCAGGATTGCCACTGGGGATGGGTTTCGACTTTAAGGGTAGAATCACCAATCTTCAGCGTCAAATCCTTGATTAGGCGATCGCCGGGTTGTTCGCCCACAGTAAAGATTTGCTCTGATTGTCCATTTCCCCCCGCGGCAATATAAAGCCTCCCACCGCTCCCTTTTAGAGCATTCACCACTAGTCCCAGAGCTTGCTGGGGCTGCATCTCTGTCATGGAGTGGAGTAACCAAGAGACCCGGTTAATGGTCGCTTCCTGTTCCGCGCGGCGGCGAGTTTGATCCAGAAGAGTGGATTGAGCGATCGCGATCGATACCTGATCGGCAACCAATTGCACCACTTGCAGTTCTTGGGCCGTAATGTGGCGGGGCGTGGCGTGGTGCGACACCAGTAACCCCCAGAGTTGATCGCGCTGGTTCTCATTCTGATGCAGAATCGGCACCACTACCGAGGAACGCACCCCCATCGCTGTCAAATAATCCACATGACACGGATCAACTGGACGAAAGCGAATGTCTGCATCCTTTTGAGTTTGGCTTATATCAGGGCAATCTAACGGACTGAGGCCAATCTGTTGAGTCGTGACATCCACAATTGTTCGTTGACGGGCCTTGAGAAATAACTCCCGTGCTTGGAGTGGAATATCTTCCGATGGAAACCGCTGCCTTAACAAAGACGGCAATCGGCGTTGATGAATCGACTCTGCGACAACTTCACCACTGCCATCGGGATGAAATCGATAGACTTTGACCCGATCAGTCCCCAAAAACGATCTCACCTCTGATACCGTTTCTGTGAGGATTTCAGATAATTCTAATGAGTGCCGAATGCGATGAATCATCCGATGCAACAGCATTTCTAGCGAATCAACTGACAAGGCTGCATTCGTTGCTAAATCAGTCGGCACATCATTATTCATAGACCAGACAAAGGGGAAGATTCAAAGGGTGCCAAAACTGAGTCTGATACAAGTGTTTGAGGGTTCGCTGCACCAGTTCTTTGCCATTGATCGCTTTGTTGACATAATCATTCCCACCGACTGCGATCGCTTGCTGCATCGTGGCAGAATCCAGGTGCATTGTTAGAAATAAAATCGGTAAATGATTCCATTTGGGTGAGTTTCGCACCACTTGACACAGTTCTAGCCCATTGAAATGGGGCATTTGAATGTCGAGTAACAGCAGATCAGGCGCAAAGTCTTCCAACTGTTGCCAGAACTGCCGCGGTTCATCTAAAGTTACCAAAGAGACTCCCCATGGTTCTAACAGCGATCGCACACCCGCCAAAATTTGCGGATCATCATCCACAACCATCACCTTGGGCGGGGTTGAACCCATGTGTGATCTGGCTCGCTGCACCACCTCTAACACTTGGGCGGATAGGTTGGCTGCCGCAGATTTTTCGGGAAAACCCGAAGCTGTATTTTTACCCCATTGCTTTGCGAGTAACTTTAAATCAGATTTATTTAGAAAGATATGGGTACCCAGGCGAGCCGCTTTAACCCGCAGGGCTAAATCATCATGATCGGCAATAAATAGGGTCAGGCAAGACGAGCAATGGTGCTTCTGGTGAGCTGATCGAATCAAGTCAGCTTCAGCAGCGGTCGTGAGGTTAAACACGAACATTGTTTCAGGCTTCAGCCCCCAATGGGATTGCTCAGCCGCAAAATTGCCCATCATCGCTTGATAGTGGGATAGGCTCGGAATTTGCTCGATCGCAATCCCATACTTCACCGCCATGCTAGAGATTTGCTCAACCAGTTCAATACCGCTATCCACAATCAGCAGTAGCGGCACTTGATGCTGTAGCTTTGGGGGAGATTGGATGATCGTTTGCAGTTGAGCCACTAGCCTGAGTAGAGCCGTCGCCTTTTCGGTTTCAGAACGTTGTTCAGTTTGCAATAAATGCTCAATTTGGCGAGCTAATGCTGACCCGTTCTTTAAGCCAAAAATGCCCAAGGCTCCGGCAAGTTGGTGGGCTATGCGGCTGGCGCGTTGATATTGCGCCTCCGGCACAGGCCCCGATAACATGGCCTTGCCAATTTGCTCTAAAACCAAGCAGCGATCGCGACTCAAAGACTTGTACTTTTCCCAAACTTCTGCTAAACCTGCGCGGGTTTTCTGTTGCACTAATCCATCTCGCACCCAGCTCGGTAGAGACGGCGGCGCCACTTTTTCAGATGTGACTTGTTTCAATCGATAGCCCTGCCCATAAACAGTTTGGATCAGGTCGGCGGGTGCTCCCTGTCGCTTGAGCTTTTGCCGAAGTCCCTTAATGTGGACGGTAATCGTATCCTCTCCGGGTGCATCATCGCAAGACCAGAGATGATCCAAAATCACACTACGGTTAAAAATCCGCTGGGGATGACGCAAAAATAGCTCCAGTAGACGATACTCTTTAGGCGTCAAGACAATGGGCCGACCTTTGTAGGTCACTTCACACAAACTCGGATCAAGTCGCAGATCTAGCCATTCTAGAATCGTCGGGCGATCAAACCCTTTGCGCCGTAGCAAGACTCGCAATCGGGCTAACAGTTCTTCTGGCTCAAAGGGCTTCACCATGTAATCATCTGCACCGGCATCCAACCCCACAACGCGATCGCGGCTGGAATTCTGGGCAGTGAGTAAAAGCACAGGAGTCTGACAGTCTTGAGCACGAAGTTGGCGACAAAACTGGATGCCATCCAAGCCCGGAAGCACAACATCCAACACGATCAAATCATAAGTAAACGCCTCTATCCACTCCCAGCCAACTTGCCCATCGGCTGCAATATCTACCACATAGTGATGCTCCGTCAGAATAGCTTCTAACGCTCTCGATATCGTGTCGTCATCTTCAACCAACAAGATTCTCATTGGGGGCGCTATACGAATCAGAAAATGAGATTAAATCACCTAGCTATCTCTGCCGCCGGCATCAAACAGCAAAACGGCCTGCCGCCACAAAGATCCACAGACACCTCTCAACTTTGCGCGCTTGTCGCTACCCTCTAACTCATTCTCCCAAAACAGGAAAAAGGGGCACCCGATTGGAAATTCCTCTTCTGCCCTCCGAGAAGAATCTGGGGCAAGAGCGATAAAAATTGAGCTGCACTCAATATCCCCTAAGCTAAAAACGCAAAGCATCTACATTGGAAGCCGGTTATTAATATATATTTCAGAAGAAGGTGTTTAATGCAACAAACTTAAAGTTTATTCACCTTTGTACCCCTGACACCCGATCATTGGGCAGAGTTTTGCAGCGGCGTACCACCGAGTTAAACCCACACGAAGGGCTAAAGCCCGCTCATGGCCTGAATTTTGGAATTCTCGCGGATCTCACCGAGCTAAGCACCACTATTGCAATGAAAAAATTTAGGTTGGATCGCGATCGCAGAAAACATTAAGACAATCTTGTAGGTCAAGCCTTTAGACAAGGAGTATTTCATGCCTGTAACTGGTATTCTTTTATCGCTCGTCTGCGACAAAAGATGTGATTGCAGGATTGAATACCTAAGGGGGATTGGTTCAACAATATTTTCTCTTTTACAACTCTGTCCGCTAACACTTCAATTATCCATGCTGCAATTATCTGAATATTTGAATTTCTACTCCTTTAAATAAATCAAATAAATCATTTCTATCCTTTAGGGCTGAGTTGCGATGAAAAGCATGTCACCTTTGCAGGCCTTCATCCCCCAGCCCCTTCTCCCAAACTGGAGGAAGGGGAACTGAACCATCTCAAAGTTCCTCTCCCAATTTGGGAGAAGGATTAGAGCAATCCCGGCACACCAGAAAAGGGTGAGGGCACAAGTGACATGCACCCGCCCCCTCTTCTCTCAAGATGAGCGCAGGGGTGCCGGTTTCAAACTCCCTTTTCTAGTGAGGTAGAGGGGTTTAGGGTGTAGCTTGCTTTCCGCAGGGTGGGTTACGAAACCAGGATGCACCTAGTTTTGCCCTAAGTGTTCTGAGTCATGCTATAACTTAGCAACCACCTACACCTTTTTAAGCATAAACTTCAATCGGGGATGAAGCACGTTTCTTGGCGTGTTTTGAATATCATAATTAAGAAATGAAAGTAACAGTTGTACTCCAATCATCACAGGTAATGCCGCCAACATCACTGTTCCACTAGTGACTGGCACCCCCGACATCAAACTCGATCTCCATTTGTGAATACCAAAAATAACACCAAATAGAAATAGCAGCATTCCAAACAATAATTCTAGGGAAGCAATATTAAAGTCACGCAGGTAGTAGTTATAGAAAATTCGCTTTATCAGATTTTTTAGATGTTTAATAGAAAATTCAAAAACAACCCTTGATATTTTCAAGTTGCTGATCTCATCTCCGTAAAAACTTGGCATTGGTACATCCATCACAACGGCCCTGACTGTATTGAGCCGAAATAGTAAATCTGACTCAAAAAAGAAGCGTTGGCTCACTTTTGCCAATGGCAGAAAACGGGCAACTTTTGCGTGAATAGCTGTATATCCGTTTGTTGGATCAAAAATATCCCAGTAGCCGCTAGAGAATTTACTCATGAACGATAGTCCCGCATTGCCGATGACTCGAATCAGCGGCATCTGACTGATATCTTCCAGATTGAAAAATCGATTTCCCTTGGTGTAATCCGCATTGCCTGCAAGAATCGGGTCAATCAATACAGGAATGTAGGCTGGATCCATTTGGCCGTCACCGTCAAGTTTGATGATAATTTCAGCCTCCGCAGCGATCGCTTGATAGTAGCCAGTAATGGTTGCCCCACCAACCCCCTGATTGCGTTGATGATGAATCACATGCACTCTCGGATCAGCGCAATTCTGGATCACTAGGTCACCGGTATTTTCAGGGCAGCCATCATCAACAACATAAATCAAGTCAACGTCTTTCCCAATCGCGGCTAAAACCTGGAGGATGCTACGGGAAACTTTGTAGCAAGGAATGACAACAGCGACGCGGGGCTTAACCATTTTCTTAGGTAGATGTCGTTTTAATGACGGCACAAACAGTCGGTGATATATCCTGTGTATTATGCCACTGACCATCTGCTCTCAGAACTGGCAGAGGCATTGTGTTACATTCCTGACAAGATTTCAATGGCAAACGCTTCTTTGATTCAGTCTTGGTTAAGCCAGTTTTGGTATCGGGTCGCCCAGTTCTTTACTGGCTTCACCCTGTTTGGCGCTTTTTTTACCCTTGCCGCAAACTATTCAGTGAACTCTGGCAAAAGTTTTCTCTTTCTTGTCAATCAAATGCCTGTTGTTCTGGGAGTTACCGTTTTCTGCTGGTTTTTGTTGCAGCGGAAGGGGGGCGGCGCGGGTCTATTTAGTTGGCCAGCGGCTGAAGCAGCCGTTGCTCAGTGCGCGATCGCCCCAGAAGCAACCCAGTCGGCATCACTTAAAAAAAACAGGACTCCTTGGCTAACGTTATCCATCGCCAGTGTGATTGTTGCGATTTACGTCTTTTCCCAACAATATCTGCTGTTTTGGCTGGCTGCCGTCTGCTTTCTCAGTGTGCACTATTTTCAACGCCTGAACCCCAAAAATGCTACAACTCAGACGATTCAACGCTCCATTCAATTATCAGAGTTGGTCTCTGTTCTTTTACTGTGCTTACTAGCGGCAGTGGCCGTTGCGGTTATCAATAGCCCCACGGCAGACGATGCGTTTTATCTGAGCGTGCCAGCCAGTTTGTTAGAGCAGCCACTGGCCCCAATGCTCCAGGGTGATACTATGCGTCTTAACCCAACGACCCTGCCGTTACTATTGCCCATTTATCGTTGGACTGGGATAGAAATCGTTTGGGGTGTCTTGGCGCAGCTCACTCAGCATTCACCAACCTTTGTCGCGCATATTCTTTTGCCCCCTTTCTTTGCCAGCCTATCCTTTTTGAGCTGGGCATTACTCTTAAGAGTCTTTTTAGAAAAGACTTATACCCTAGCTCTGTTTATCCTCTTTTCTACATTATTTATCTCCGGCGATTTCATTAAAAGTCAGGCTGTCTTTTTCTTTTATCTGCAAATGGGGAAAGCGATTTTAATTTGCCTCTGCGTTCCCCTCATTTATTTCTATGCCTGGTCATTTGCCATGATGGGGCGACTGTCTAACTGGCTGCTACTGGCTGCGAGTCAAATTCTTGCCTTGGGTATGAGTTCGTCGGCCCTATTCATTGCCCCTCTCGCCTCTGGGTTAGCACTGGCTGGCTGCTGGCAACCCAATCGGCTCAGAACTTACCGACTTTTAGCGGGTTTTGCGGCTTCTTTCTACTTGATCTTTGTGGCCTTCACCCTCCGCAGTCAGGTTGATCGGGATCTAATCGAGTTATTTCCGACGGTTGATATTTCCCAAGCGATTGCACTCATCCTGGGAGAAAACCGAGCATTATTATTTGTTCAACTACTCGCACTTCTAGTCGCCTGGTTATTTGTACCAACGATTTGGCCGCAACAGCAGTTGTTGAGCATAACCCTCGGTTTTTTACTCATTCCCATCAATCCCTTTTTAGTTAGCTGGATTGCGAGTCATATCACTGGGGGAGTGACCTATTGGCGAATTTTTTGGGCTGTGCCGACTTCTATCTTGGTAGCGATTTTACTATCTGAAATCGTCGACCGCGCGATCCCTTGCATTCATGCTAAGACCCAGAGGATTTGGCAATTCTTTCTGGTAATGCTGCTATTACTCACGCTAAGACCACAGGCGATTTGGCATCAACCTGAGCTGGAGTTTACAATTCGCCCCCTCCAGTATCGTGTTCCTGCTGTCGAATATGCGGCGGCTGAAATCCTCAATCAGTTGGCTCCCCCCCAAACAACGGTGCTAGCGCCGGAGGCGATCGCAACCTGGATACCGACAATGCTAGGGCAGAGCTACACGGCTTACACTCGCTACCTTTACATGATCTGGTTTAAAAAAGACCTGACAGACGCTGAGTTTGCAGTTCGAGCCAACCTGTTACACTACGTCTCAGGCATAGACCGCGCTGACAACGCTAATCAGGTTTTTGCCGATGCGTTGAACCAGCTTTGCATTAGTGCAGTGGCCTTTCCGCAACAAATTTCCTGGAAGGCCGAGATCGAAGCCACTCTGCAAAATGCACAATTTACACGATTTGTCCATTCGCATAGGGCTGTTGACCATCGTTATGCGATTTGGGTGAGATCGCCCCCTCCATGCTAGGGTTGCAGATAAGAAGTTTTCTACCCCGGAAGCGTAGGGCAACACCCTTAGAGGGGGCACTTCCAACGATGACTCCGAACTTGCCGTTGGCTGCACCGAGGGAATAAGCTGGGCGATCGCAGGCCGGTCTCGCTATCCGTCAGTTGCTGAATCCATTACGGGAGTGAGGGGACACAGGTGCAGAATTCCTGCACTCTGTCCTAAATCAGTTGGTTGTAGCGATAGAACTCTAAAATCTTTTGGGTAGTTGCTTGCCATAGCTCAGGTTGATTTGCTACGCTTGTTAAGCGTTAGAAAGTAACCCCGCCGGGATAGCTCAGTTGGTAGAGCAGAGGACTGAAAATCCTCGTGTCACCGGTTCAAGTCCGGTTCCTGGCATATTTCTTATGCTGATCAATCTAAATCCTAAAGCTTTTGCGGCTAGTGTTCTTAGTCGTATGTCATCAAGGGTTTTAGGGGAATGGTTTGATTTGTGATGAGTCAGTCGGTGCCAAAATGCTGACGATCCTGACTTTTGTTTTAGCTTACCAGCTTTAACCCCAGAGCGCCCGATCTTGCCACAATCGCTTGCTCTGCTCTCAATCTGTGGCTGTCCTACCGTTTTGACTCTTCGAGTTTTGACTCTTCTAAACGAAGGGATGGCTTGGAAAACGAGTGCGATTTTTCTGTCAACGTGGGCTGCATTCGTGGTGTTTGACTCAGCCATACCAGCGTCGCAACCAGGACGGTTGCGGTCGTCACCAGTGCCCCAGTCAGCAACCTCACCTGAGCACGTAGCCGTTGAATTTCGACAATCGCGGGCTGACTGGCAAGTGGCTCGATCGCCCCCTCTGTCGAAACAATTGTCGCCTCGACCGTTTCAGCAGGGGAAGGTGGCTCAGACTCAAACCGAACTTTAGAATGCAGCCAACCAGTCAACAACTGGGGGCAATTTTTGATAAACCAGGCCCAGCCAATCGTCTTAAAGACCGGTTTTGAGTAACGGGCGATCGCCTTAGCGGGCCGATTCAGCAGGCGGCAGGGCACCTTTTGGTTAATCAGATTGAGGGATCCCACATCATAGAGATCGCCCAAAATCTGTTTAACGGTGACCTTTTCCCTCTCAAACAAAGAGTATAAGACCAACTGCACATTGGCCATGAGCTGCTCTTCCCGTGCAACCTCTTCCGGGCTTTTCGTGATGGCAGCAGAGTCAGAAGGTAAGGCTTTTGTCACAGTTTGTTCTGAAAAACGAGGCTCATGTCTATGTTACTGATCACTCACTGATAAGCCCCTCATCCAGAGGGGATAAATCGTAATCAAGCGGCCAATTACGCCAGCAATCGAACGAACTTATTTTTTCCCATCTGGAGTATTTTGCCATCTAACGTCTCTGGCGTTTCAAAGGTCAGGTCAACCTGATCCACTTTTTCGCCCTCTAGTCTAATCGCCCCCCCTTGAATCTGGCGACGGGCATCAGAGCTAGACTTGCACAACCCGCTGGCACTGACCAAGTAAAACAGCTTCACCGGAAATTGAATGGCTTTGAGTGAAAATTCCGGAACGGCATCGGCCTGCCCTGCCTGTCCTTTCACCAGTACTTCTGCATCTTGCTGGGCCTGCCTAGCCGCCGCCTCGCCATGATACTGAGAAACCACTGTGAGCGCGAGCAACTTTTGGCGATCGCGGGGATTGGGCGGCAACTCAGCCAGGTTAAAATCAGTCAGCAACTCAAAGTACTGCGGTAATAGCGGATCGGGGGTTTTCTCCAGTTTGGAATACATCGTCAATGGGGGTTCTAGTAGCCCCACGTAGTTACCTAAAGACTTCGACATTTTCTGCACCCCATCCGTCCCCAGCAGGATCGGCACCAACAAACCAAACTGGGGCGATAGGCCAAAATGCCGCTGGAGGTCGCGCCCCACGGCAATATTAAACTTTTGATCGGTACCACCGATTTCGACATCGGCTTCAACCGCCACGGAGTCATACCCCTGCATCAACGGGTAAAGAAACTCATGGAGATAAATGGGGCTGTTTTTTTCATAGCGCTCGGCGAAGCCTTCCTTGGCCAGCATTTGCTGGGTCGTCATCGTCGAGAGCAAATCGAGAATCTTACTCAAATCCAACTGAGACAGCCACTCTGAGTTATATCGAATCTCTAACCGACCGGGAGTCTCAAAATCGAGAATCGGGCGTACTTGATTTAAGTAGGTTTTAACGTTTTCTGCCACCTCCTCATCGGTAAGCTGCTTACGCACATCCGACTTCCCTGTCGGATCACCAATCCGAGCCGTAAAATCACCAAAAATCAACACCGCCACATGTCCAGCATCTTGAAAGGCCCGCAACTTCCGCATGGGAATGCTGTGCCCCAGATGAATCTCTGACCCAGTTGGGTCAATCCCTAGCTTGATCCGCAGAGGGCGAGAACTGCTTAACAAGCGTTGCTCTAAATTCTCCTCTGGTTGCTCAGAATCTGGCTGATCCGGAAAAATTTCACTGATTCCCCGGCGAAGCCCGGAAGAAAGAGAGTAAATACTTGCGCAGGTTGCCTCAGAAGTCATCGTTTCTTAGTAAAACCGAAATGATAAGGGTGGGTTAAGCTTGCAACTTTGCCATTCGCTAGTAGAATGACTCACTACTATAATTGCAGAGTTCAATCTCAAAGACGCTCAGCCGGAAATTTGGCGAACCAAGAGGGCGATCGCATGCACTCGCATCACCCATCCTACCTTGCCCCAGAGGTCTTGCCTCTCCCCCTCTGTTGAGCAATGCTAGAAATAGCCCTCTCGCCGGATTTACTGTTACAGTACTGATTCAGCATAGGAAAGCACCGCACTGTGGCACCGAACACCCTCTCCCAGAGCAACCAAAAGAGAAATCAACCCGCTGCTTCTGCAAGCGCTGTCTCCTTTATTACTGGCGTTAGTAAAGTAGCCACTGGCACTTTACTGGGAATAACAATGCTGACCAGTTCAATGGTAGCCGGTGGTCTAGTAGGCTTGGCCATAAGCTTTCGCAACTTGCCCGATGTTCGCATTCTGCGTAACTATGCCCCCAGTGAGACAACCTATATCTACGATGTCAAGGGTAAGCTGCTAGCCAGTCTTCATGGAGAAGCAAACCGGGAGGTTATCCCTCTGGATAAAATCTCTCCCGAGCTAAAGCGGGCGGTTCTCGCGATTGAAGATAGCAGTTTTTATTCCCATCGGGGGGTGAGTCCTGTTGGAATATCGCGCGCCTTCTTAGCCAATTATCAGTCAGGGGCGACGGTTGAAGGTGGCTCAACCATTACCATGCAGTTGATTAAAAATCTGTTCTTGACTCCTCGACGCGCTTTTAGCCGCAAGGTGGCTGAATCTATTTTGGCGCTGCGCTTGGAGCAAGTCTTTTCTAAAGACCAAATTCTGGAGTTATACCTTAACCAAGTTTATTGGGGACACAACAACTACGGGGCTGAAACAGCAGCTCAGAGCTATTTTGGCAAGTCATCTAGTGACCTGAATCTGGCAGAATCAGCGATGATGGCGGGTTTGATTCAATCACCTGAGATTCTAAGCCCCTTCGTTAGCCCCCAAAAGGCAAAGGATCGACAACGGTTAGTGCTCCGTCGCCTGCGCGAGTTGAATTGGATTACCCCAGAAGAAGAGGCCAATGCGGTCAAGACTCCCATTAAGCTTGGCAAGATTACATCCTTTCGACAAAGTACGCTGCCCTATGTCACCGATGCGGCGATTCAAGAACTGACGAAGCGGTTCGGGCGTGATGCCCTTTTAAAGGGGGGAATGAGGGTTCAAACCACCCTTGACACTAATATGCAAAAAATGGCTGAGGAAACGGTGAAGCGCGGACACCGTAATTTACTGGCTCAGGGTGTTTATGCCGATCAGATGGCTCTAGTCGCCGTGGATCCTCGAACTCACTACGTCAAGGCGATTGTTGGCGGCGTTGACTACACCAAGAGTCAATACAATCGGGCAGTACAAGCGTTGCGTCAGCCCGGCTCGGCCTTTAAGCCATTTGTGTATTACGCGGCTTTGGCCTCCGGTAAATATACGGTGGATTCTGCCGTGCAGGATACCCCAGTGAGCTATCCTGACGGCTACGAGTACTATTCACCGCGTAACTATGATGGCAGCTTTATGGGGTCTATTTCCCTACGGCGTGCCTTAGAGGTTTCTCGCAATGTGCCAGCCGTGCGGCTAGGTCAAGAAATTGGGCTAAATAAGGTGATCGATATCTGCCGTACTTTAGGAATTACTAGCCCAATCGAACCCGTTATTTCTTTGCCTTTAGGGTCGGTAGACTTAACCCCGATGGAAATGGCAGGTGCTTTTGCCACCTTTGCCAGTGGTGGCTGGCATTCAGAAACAACGCTGATTGTGCAAATCACTGATAGCAGTGGCAATGTCCTGCTTGACAACACCCCTAAACCCCAATTGGTTTTAGACCCCTGGGCAGTGGCTTCTCTCAATCAAGCGATGCAGGGGGTCATTACCAGCGGAACCGGCACTGCTGCCCGGTTAGATCGTCCAGCGGCAGGAAAAACGGGGACGACTTCCTCTGAGCGGGATATTTGGTTTGTTGGCTATGTTCCGCAATTAGCCACAGCGGTCTGGGTGGGGAACGACAACTATGCGCCTATTGGTAAAGGGGCAACTGGGGGAACTTTTGTGGCCCCGATCTGGCGAGATTTTATGATGCAGGCGTTGAAGGATGTACCGGTTGAAAATTTTCGATCGCCCGCTGAGTTTACCCGCCCCTAGTGGCCTCGATTCATTTATTCGGAGTCTGGCAGGGATAGCCAGATACTGGCTTAAATTGAAGCGTTAAGTCTCCTGCCCGAAACACATTCGGTTCTTTTGGCCTAAGGGTGACCCGCAAACGTTCTCACAGCGGGAAACTCCGATGGCTTCGGGGGCGGCGTTGCTGGATAACGATACGACTTTAATATTTAGTATGACTTTGCAAAATCCTGAACGAGTGTTTAGGTCTTTTAACTATCGATTGATCACTTGAATCCATCTGCCGCGCATTTTGAACTCCCCGTAGCGACGCTAGCGCTTTAGCAGTTGTTTGAGCGATCGCTTCAAAGCGGGGGGGAGCGACTGTTTCAACCGGGCAACCAGTGGTGCAGCAGCAGGCCGCCGCCTCACCAAAGAGGGTTCTACATCAACATCAGAATGACTCACACTGGCAGCGCTGACAACAGGTGCCTCTAGTTGCAAGCAGGGCAGACTGGCAAACTGAGCTTGCTGGCGGGTTGCTGCATCTTGGCTCCCATCCAGGGCCTCTAAGCTGACATAAAACTCACAACCCGTCGTGTCAAACAAATGGGCCACTCGATAATCCAGTAAGCCCAGATGAATCAAAGCCCTGAGCAAATCGATAAACGATGCCGGGGTAAACACCCAACAATGTACATCACGGTAGGAGTCTTGCTGATAAGCTGTACAAGCGATCTGCCAGGCTTCCTCCAGCGTATGGACTGGCACAAGCTCAGCTTCGTTTGGCAAACCCTCCCAAGCGATCGCTCCCCGCCATGTCACTGCCGAGGCCAGATGGTCAAAAATTTGCCGGGGCGAGGGCTTCCGCGCCTTCCTGAGAAAAGCATCCACCACATCAGCAGGGCGACTCACTGGGCGTTGGTAATCAAAACAGGAGCGCTTATCAGGAATTGCCAGAGACAAAATTCCCCCCGGCTTAAGAATCTGATGAATCTCTTGCAGCCAGCCAATCAGGTCTGGCACATGTTCAATCACATGGGAGGCAATCACATAATCAAAGGGGGCCTCTGCCGCTGTCAGTTGATCTAACCGTTGCTCACCCCACACATAATCAACCTCAACAATCGCAGCAACATTCACATTAGGGTCATTGGCGTATTTGACTCGTAGCGCCTCCGTAGAAGCATGATCGACATAACGCACTGGGCCCATGGCACGAGTCACGATCGGAGAGAAAAGCGGGCCAATTTCTAGCCCTACCTGCTGACTGGGGTTAATGCTAGCCAGTATCTTTTGGTTACGATTCATCTATTCTCCGGTGACTGATAATTCATCTACCCAGATGTAGGGACTAATACCACCAGGGGTCAGGTGCTCCGTTGTCCCCACATGAACGATGGATTGCAGCAGGCTTAAAAAATCCCCTGCGACCGTGGCCGATTCAATGCTAATGCGTTGCCCGTTTTTAATCAGCCAGCCATCAAACGGTAGGGAAAACGCTCCCTGTAAGGCTTTAACCCCTGCATGGAGCGCCTGCAATTCATCCACCAGCACGACATTGTCTGCTGTCTCTAGACTAAAGGCAGGGTCATCGGCTAATCCCGCTGAAACATGGTAGAAGTGGGGGCTAACCGTCACCTTGGCCCCCATATTGGCATGCCCTGTGGGAGCGGTGCTAAACCGTTGGGCGGTTCCAGCACTGTGAAGAAAGTTCACCAGCACCCCCTCACTAATTAGGGGCACCCGCCGGGTCGGTGTACCTTCACCATCAAAGGTGGTAATCCCCACATTCGCAGGATGAAGGGCATCGTCCGCCAAGGATAACAGCGGGGTTGCAATTTGGCTGCCCAGAGATTCTGGGGTGGAGAGACTTTGCTTGTCTAACACATTCTGGGCATTAAACAGATTGGAGAAGGCCCCTAATAACCCTAAAAAGGCTTCTGGGGAGAAGACCACTCGATACTTGCCCGTCGGAATTTTTTGATAATCCAGATGGCTAATGGTTTTTTCTGCTGCTTCCTGCAAACAGCCTTCAATATCCAAATGGGCAAGATCGGCACTGACTCGAAAGGCTCCGGCACTCCGCGGCTTCTTGCCTTCTTGTTCTGTTTTCGTGTAGAGGTAAATCGAGCTGGTAGAATAGGCCTCGGTTCTGAGAGCACCGGCACTGTTGAGATAAAAGTGCTCTGTATTCCGTTGGGCAATACCGTTATAGGGCACTGCCGCGATCGCCCCATGGGCTGCTTTCAACCGTTGCTCAGCCGTAATCAGTGTCTCCAGCAAGACTTGTACTGGAGCCTGCTCAGTCTTTTCATGAGCTTCTCTAACCAAGGGGGCCAACGCCTCCGGGCTAAAGTCGGGAGCATTTTGCTTAACCCCAAATTCACTCGCCTCCATCGCCGTCTTGAGAGCGAGTTCTAGGCCTAACGGCTCAACATCTGTCGTTGACGTGATCCCGACTGCACCATCTGCCCCCCATACTCGCACCGTCACACTGGAGCGATTCGAAGCTTTGACCTGATCGGGTTTGCCTTGATCAACCTTGACACTGGTTTCATCCACAGTGGCACCATAAAGGTCAAATTTAGCAATACCCAATTCTTGGGCAGTCATCTTGGCTTGCTGGGCAATCTCTTGAATTTGGCTCATAACTGACTAAAAACGAGGGCAAACAGTAAAGTTCGGAGCTTCAGCTCCCAGAGACAACTTGCCCCCAAGGGCACGAGAAACATCTTAGTAAGCAATTAAAAGCCCTTTATTGATAATAATCAGGTTCCGATTGGGGGGTTTTCTCAAAATTTGAAGGGTCATAGAGAAAACGACCCACTTCTTCTTCTAAACGATGGATTAGATAGGGCTCTAAAACACTGGAATGGCGCAAAGCAGCAAGATAGCCATCAATGTACATTCGCATATCATCAAACCGATAGCCTCGGTTCCAAAGGTCTACCAGAGCATCCGTCATGCGCTGATAGTAGCGAATGGTGAGCGTGTCCTGCAGCATAGTTGGTTGAGTTCCTCATAACGGGGACAGGCGAAACAGCGACTTAGCGATCGCTCCATATTGACCACTCGTTGACCCCTACCACAGTAATCGCCTCAATAAACCAGGCTACACCGCAGTGGATCTCGATCAATTTGTCTACATCAAGAGGAGTCATCTCCTTGTCTTCTATTTTAACGTTAGTTGTAGAGGCACTACGATAGCGCTATCAAATTCCCAAAGCATGTCACCTTTGCAGAGCCTCATCCCCCAGTGCCTTCTCCCAACCTAGGAGAAGGGGATCCGAGCCATCTCAAAGTCTCTCTTCCAAATTAGGAGAGGGATTAAAGCCCTGCAGGCATACCAGAAAAAGGAAAAGTGACATGCACCCAATTCCCAGTCCATCACTCTACCCCCGGGTGATTCACCCAGGGAACCTTGCTTGATGCTTAAATCTCAGAAAAACCTGATTGCAGGGTTGAGAAGAATTCAACCCTGCCAAATCCCGTTGACAGACCAGGTATCCATCCCGACGGAGGTAGACCCACCCATAAAAGTCCTTAAAATAAGAATCTTCGCTGGGTTTTGCATTGTCAATTCCGTATAGTGGTATGAGCCTGCTCGGCACCCCAATGGGTGGGGAATTGATGCAGATGTTCCCTGCTGGAATCATGCTTCTGGCAACTCTGGCGGATCTGTCTTTTCTGCATCCAGCAGGTTACGCTTCGATTCCTTCAGTTGATGCCACAGCTTCTTAATCTCTTTGTAGGCATCTCCCGGTGGAATCTTCCCTCCGGTTTCTAAACCACAAATAATTGAGACCCGCTGGGCAAATTCCTGCAAATTCGCGTTAAAAGCCAAGGTTTCGGGTTTAAACTCACCTCGATAACGCCCGACAGGGTAGAAAAACCGATCCTTCTCGGAATCGCTGCTAGATTCTGGGGACATATCTGCTAAAAAATTGGAGTATGGAGAAATAAATGACTCAGTTGCCTTTTGTTTAACTGCGAACCTGTTGAGCGTTCTTATTGATTCTTCTTTGATAAAGCCATCTTAGCGGTAATTGCTGAGCAATTGTCTCCAGTCATTGAGCAGGCGGTCAAAACCGAGTCGTTGTGCCCGGCGCTCAACTCTCTACCGGGCTGCTTCCTTGGAATGAGAGTTTGGCATCGCCTCAGAGGGCGTTGGAAACGTGTCCGACGGTTAAAACTGCGACAAAATCAGTGCAAGCTTGCCTCAAGGTTGCCAGGGCCGCCGATAGATGGGGTTTAAGATACTCTCTCAGCGAAAAAAGAGGTAACGGGCACCAATCACAAATAGAAAAATGCCATAGAGCTTTTTCATTAATTCGCTGCTGACAAAGGCCTGGTTGGCAAATAGTGCCCCAAATAGGTTTCCTAAAATCAGTCCCACAGCAATGATGACGGCGTACCTGATGTTGAGGTTGCCATTTTTATGGTAAACCACTGCCGCCAAGATTCCAATTGGGAGAATTTGCGCGGCAACGGAGGTGCCTGTGGCAAATTTTTGATCCATTCCCAACAGGAGAACCATTGCTGGCACCATAATGGCTCCGCCACCAATCCCAAACAAACCGCCTGCGACTCCGGCAACAAGGCCGATGACTAAGAGTTGGATAAACGTATTGGGCATAGGCTCTGAGTAAAGTCGTGTTCTGCTTATTGTATCGTCTGTGCTCTGAGGCATTGGCGTTGGCGGTATGACAACAACTGGCTTGGCTGGATCGCGCCTGATCCTCTGGCATGAATCGGAGCTTTGCAATCAAATTGCCGATGCAGGCAATAACTGGCGTGTCTGAATCAGGGGTAAATGCTGGCCTGAAGATGGGCCGGGCAGTTCTGCTGTCATCTGCTGGGGTGGGTGTGTTAAACCGCTTTTGTCAGAGTGCACTCTAGTTTCGTCGCCCACCCTGCGGGAAGCAAGCTACACTCTAAATCTTTAAATCTTTCTCCCAACGAGGGAGAGGGACTTCAAATCCGGTTCTCCTTGGCCTATTCGGGGAGAGATGGCTTCTATGACAATACGGCCCACTGGCTCGACAGGGCCGAGTTGGTTGATTAACTTGCGGATGCCCTGGCGCTATTACTGACTCGAAAACGCTGATGGAAGGGTCGGATATGTGTCTCCAGCCAGCGTTTCTGCAACATTCTGCATGGATCGCTCCTGTTCTCAAGGGATGATGGGTCTTGCACGCGACCTTGCGTCACAAGGATTTGGGCAGACAACCCTCGCTTTTCCACGATGTCTAGCATCCAAGGGCTGGCGGTTCATCCACCCGCAGGGCTAGGGGATGAGGGCCTGCAAAGGTGACATGCTCTTAATCGACACTCTTAACCACAGCAATAATCTTGTACAATTTGCCGGTTGGGCTATGGGCAACGGCGAAGAATGCTTAGGGAAAACAACCCTAGATTTTGTTCCAGGTTCTTTTGCTAACGCGATGGCGATCGCCAGGTTGCCCAGTCATTGGGGTTAGGGGGTGTTGCCCCCAGCTAGGGGGAGAACCTTGCCCTCCGTCTTAACCTTACTTTGTATTTCTACAGAACAATTGAGCACAGTTATAACGGGCCGTTGGATGATGGATGTTGTCGTGTTGCGAAAAAAGCAGATCGGGATAGCTTGGGTTCACCGACGTTGGGGAATGGCCTCACAGCTTGTGACGAGAAGCTCAGCCGTCGCCGCGCTCGCGCTTGCTTCTATGGCAGCGATCGCGACGAATACCCAGGCCCAGATACCTGCCCTCAACCTGCAAGCGCAAGCCTATTGTCGGGGTATCACACGCGAAAATTTTATTGAAGGCAAGGTTATTTGTGTTTTTCCTAGCGGTAATCGCTACGAGGGAGAAATGCGCAACGGCAAGCGTCAAGGTCGGGGGATCGTGACCTATGCTGATGGCACTCGCTGCGAAGGGGAATTTCAGGATGATGTCATGAATGGTCGAGGGGCCTGTATTTTTGCCAGTGGCAATCGCTTTCAAGGCACCTTCAAGGATGGGCGGAGAGAAGGCCGGGGGACATTTATCTATGCCGATGGCACCCGTTGCGATACAGAATTTCGGGATGATGCAATGAATGGCTATGGAGTCTGTCAGTTCCCCAATGGCGATCGCTACGAGGGCGGCTTCAACAATAACCAGAAGCACGGCAACGGCGCGTTTATTTATGCCGATGGCAGCCGCTGTGAAGGTGAGTTTCGCAATGACTTGCTCAATGGGGTCGGAGCCTGCCGATTTGCCAGTGGCAATATCTACCGGGGCGAGTTTCGTGATGGCCGCCAGCACGGCAGAGGCGTATTTACCTTTGCCGACGGGCAACAAGTGGAGGGCGTTTGGCGCAATGGCCGCTACGTAGAACCGAAGTAGGGCGGCTGTCGCCTTCGCTGAGGGAACACGCAACTGCGCTCAGAGAGCGGTACAGGAGGAATTTAGCCGCCATTCAGATGAGCGGGCGCAGAGTATTGGCGAAACTTCTTCCTCCATCGTGTTCTTTAAAATTGCACTTAATCAGCCGTGAAAGGGTAGCGGGAAAACCGTACTAATCGATTCTCCTGAACACACCGCTTCCGCAAGATACAATAAGATGCAGCAAAACGTAATAAGCGATCGCAGCAGACGGGAGAGTACATACGCATGGGAAGAGTTGTCGGCATTGACTTGGGGACAACCAACTCCGTTGTTTCTGTAATGGAAGGCGGTAAGCCTGTTGTCATTGCAAATGCCGAGGGAACCCGTACAACCCCCTCTGTAGTTGGTTTTACCAAGGATGGTGAACGGTTAGTAGGGCAATTGGCCCGTCGTCAGGCCGTGCTTGATCCCCAAAATACCTTTTACAGCATCAAGCGCTATATCGGGCGTAAGTATAATGAGCTGTCAGCAGAGGCAAAGCGAGTTCCCTACACGATTCGCAGAGATGATCTTGGCAATATCAAGCTCAGATGCCCGCGCTTACAGCGAGATTTCGCTCCCGAAGAGATTTCGGCCATCGTGCTGCGGAAGCTAGCGGATGAGGCCAGCAAATACCTGGGGGAACCGGTCACCGGTGCCGTAATTACCGTACCGGCCTATTTCAACGACTCACAACGACAAGCCACCCGCGATGCCGGACGCATTGCTGGGCTGGAGGTAAAACGCATTCTCAACGAACCGACCGCCGCCTCTCTGGCCTATGGCCTTGATCGGCGCAATAACCAGACTATTCTTGTTTTTGACTTGGGGGGCGGCACGTTTGACGTATCGGTGCTGGATGTTGGGGATGGTGTATTTGAGGTTAAATCCACGGCTGGCGATACGCAGTTGGGTGGGATGGATTTTGACCGCCGCATTGTTGATTGGCTGGCAGAGCAGTTTTTAGAGCAAGAAGGGGTGGATCTGAGGCGCGATCGCCAAGCCCTGCAGCGCATTACCGAAGCGGCAGAAAAAGCCAAAATTGAACTTTCGGGCGTTACGGTTACCGAAATCAATCTGCCTTTTATCACGGCTACCGAAGAAGGGCCAAAGCATTTAGAAACGCGCCTCACCCGTTCCAAATTTGAAGAACTTTCGATGGATTTACTCAGTCGTCTACGGGGGCCAATCAAGCAAGCTCTGCGAGATGCGGGGATGACTGCTCGTGATATCGATGAAGTCGTGTTGGTGGGCGGGTCTACCCGGATTCCCGCTGTACAGGAGTTGGTGCGCAGCTTCATTGATCGAGAACCCAATCAAAACGTGAACCCGGATGAAGTCGTAGCCGTGGGGGCAGCCATTCAGGCAGGCATTTTAGGTGGCGAAGTTAAGGACATTCTGCTGTTGGATGTCACCCCCATTTCCCTTGGGCTAGAAACGATTGGGGGAGTGATGAAGAAACTGATACCCCGTAACACTACGATTCCTGTCCGCCGGGCTGATATTTTCTCCACAGGTGAAGATAACCAAACAATGGTGGAAGTGCATGTGTTACAGGGAGAGCGGGAAATGGCGGCAGGGAACAAATCCCTGGGTCGCTTTAAACTAGCGGGGATTCCACCTGCGCCTCGGGGCGTTCCCCAGGTGCAAGTTTCTTTTGATGTGGATGCTAACGGAATTTTGCAAGTGACGGCGATGGATCGCACCACTGGTCGGGAGCAAAGCATCACGATTCAGGGGGCCTCGACTTTGAGCGAAGATGAAGTACAGCGAATGATCCGAGAGGCAGAGGAATATGCCGATGTCGATCGCGAGAAAAAAGAAAAAGTGCAAAAGCGCAACGACGCAGAGTCTCTCATCCTCAAGGCCGAACGGCAAATGCGAGAGGCGACCTTAGACTATGGCATGGCCTTTGTGCGGCCCTATCGCAACCGAATTGAACCCGCAATCGCCAGCTTAAAGGAAGCGCTCAGTCAAAATAATGAACGGGCGATTGATCGCAGTAAAGCCGACCTAGAGGATGCTCTTTATGACCTGACCCGCGAGGTTTATCAACGGGTACAGGAAGATAAAGAGAAAGACAGCCTATTTGGGGCGATCAAAAGCTTTTTTATGGATGACGATGATGACTACTACGACTACCGAGATGACTACTACGGTAGTCGTTACGGCGCAGGCGGTTATGGCAGCAGTAGTTACGGCAGTAGTAGTAGCTATGGGGGCACTGGCTACGGTAGCACTTACGGTAGCGGCAGTTATGGCACGACGGGTTATGAGCGCAGTAGCTACAGTGATGCACCCCAGGCAAATTCTTACAACACCAATCGGTCTGAGCGGGGTACCTACCGTCCAGATAATCGCAGTCGCTATGGTGAAGGCGCTGATCGTCGAGATGTCGCCCGCGATCGCTCCCAAGATGATTGGGGAACCGCCAACCACCGGCAGAGTCAGTGGGATCAAGAAGAGGATGATTGGAACCCATCGACCAATCAACGTCAGGATGACTGGGGCGAATCTACGAATCGGCCTAGTGGTCGAGAACGCAATAGCAGCCGTTCATCTGATGATTGGAGCACGCCCAATCGAAAGACTCGCACTAACAAGGAAGTCTCAGGTCGTAGCTCAGATGAATGGGAAACACGCCGGCAACCGGGTGATGAATGGGACACGACTAGCCAAGGTCAACGCAACCCAAGGGATACCACTGGATACACCTATGGCTCGATTGAGTCGCCTCGCCGCAATGATTGGCCGACACCCCCTCGATCCAGTAACCGAGATCGAGCCTCAGAATCGCGCGAATCTTCCAACTGGGGAGAGGGAGGGCGCAGATCTGACAACGTTGGGCCTCGCCGCCCTCGTGATACGCGCCGTAAACTCGATAAGCCGGATCTTTACCGTGATAACTGGGATGATGACGATGACTGGCTCTAGTGACTACCGATTCCTCTAGGTGCTATCCCCAATGGGTAGTATCGATACCTTGAGACGCAGACCTTCGCCTTTTCCCGACTCTATGCAAAACTTTCGCAATTTCTACGAGATTTTAGGTATCAGTCGCGAAGCAACCGCTGACCAAGTGAAGCAAGCCTTTCGGCAATTAGCGCGGAAATATCACCCCGATCTCAACCCGGGCGATAAGCGGGCTGAAGAAAAATTTAAGGTGATCAACGAAGCCTATGAGGTTTTGTCAGATCCGGCTAAACGCTCCCAGTACGACCAGTTTGGCCGATTTTGGCAACAGCGTGGCTTTCAAGCGACGGGCAAAGCCGGTGGCCGTAGCTGGGGTAATGGGCGTGGCAGCGATCGCTCTGTCGGCGATACAGATTTCTCTAACTTCAGTGACTTCAATAGTTTCGTCGATCAGTTGTTGAACCGCCGCCCCCCTGTCAGTACGGCAACAACGACCTCCCGCTCTGACTATCGCCCCGGCACCAACCGCACCAGTTATACGGTACCTCGTGCTGTTCCTAAGAATGTAGAGGCGCGTCTCAGTGTTCCCCTAGAAAAAGCCTACACCGGGGGGCGTGAGCGCATTCGCCTAGAAGATGGTCGCTCCTTGGAGGTGAGTATGCCTCCAGCCATGGTGAGTGGGCAAAAGATCCGGTTAAAGGGCCAGGGGCTTAATGGTGGTGATCTGTTCTTAAAAATCGAGGTCATTCCCCACCCTTTCTATCACCTGGAAGGAACAGACATTGTCTGTCATGTGCCGATTACTCCAAGTGAGGCGGTATTAGGTGGGTCGATTGAGGTGCCGACATTAGATGGTCTGGTCAAGATCAATATTCCAGCAGGGGTGAGGTTTGGGCAACGACTACGGCTGGCCCGCAAGGGGTATCCTACTCCTGGGGGCGATCGGGGCGACCAAATTGTCGAAATTCAAATTGCGATTCCCCGCGAACTGACTCCTGATGAAAAAGACCTCTATCACCAACTGCGGCAGATTGAGGAGTTTAAGCCACGGGCCAATTTACCCGTGTGATCCCGTGTAATAGTGCCCTGGATGGGTGCATGTCACTTTTACCCTCACGAATTTCTCGTAACTGGTTAAAAGTCTTGCCTGTGAATGCCCTGGATGGGTGCATGTCACTTTTGCCCTCCCGTTTTCTGGTATGTTCAGAGGGCTTTAATCCCTCTCCTAATTTGGGAGAGGGACTTTGAGATGGCTCGAATCCCTTTCTCCTGGGTTGGGAGAAGAGACTGGAGGATGAGGGCCTGCAACGGTGGACATGCTCTCGCCAGGATTGGTGCATTTTCGCCCTCTATTGCCTAATAGCAGTACAAACCAAGGTCAGTGAAGGCGAGGCCCAAGGGGGATTCACCCAGGAACACATGACTAGGGGCGAAGTTGCCGACATTTTCCATTTTGCCAAAATGTCCTACCATGTTTGTGTAAGCCTGTGGCTTTAGGGCGATTGGCTTATGCAGTTAGGGCAGTAGCACCCAAGCAGAAACCGCTGCCATGGGCAGAATTCTTATTCATTATTTCTATCCGTAAGAGCTGCTCTATTGGCCCTGTCACTGGCTTTGCAACTGGGCATTGAGCACCTTATTGATGCGATCGCGGGTTTCTTCGAGATGGGCTACTGTGTAAAGATCCATCTCGCTGCGTTGCCGTCGCAGGGCGATGTCGATCGCCCTCTGAAGTTGTCGCAACTCATACCAGGCCACACTGCGCGCGTCTTCGGGCACCGCCACCTGACGTAAAATCATGCGGCTTAAGAGATCCAGATGTTCGCGTTGCAAACCCCGCCGAATGCTGGATAGCGTTAGGTTGCGACCCGTTTGCAACAGCTCGCTCCAGATACTGTTTTCAACCGTATTGAGCAACTCAGAAATCATCAGCGCCTTGCCGGGTTTGGTTTTTAACTCCGCGTTGCGTAGCCGGGCCAGCCGATTGGCCGAGAGCAAATCCCGCAAAATCAGAGATTGAAACCGCAAGATGCGATCGTAAATGGGGTATTCCAGAGGTAAGATCTCGGGCGATTCTCCCCAGGTAGACCAGCGGGCCGGGGCCAGTTTATTCAGTAACTGGGGCGAAAACTGAAACTTGCTTTCATCAAACACATAGGTTTGGATCAGTTTCAGAGCTTGACGTTGCTGTTCCAGCGAGATGGGTTCAAAGGGCAAGCGATCGCTCGTATCTCCCCCGCGATAGCGATTAAACGATTGCCCGCCAATGTAATTCACAAAAAATCGCGCATGTTGAAAGTAATAGTTAAAGATGTCATCAAAAATAACACGGACATCGTTGTAGCTTTGGCCGCTCAGGGGATAGCGGCGGTCAACCCGTTCCCACATGCGCAGAGCATTGTCAAGTTGCCAGGGGGCATAGGTCAACAAATCACTGCTCAGGTCAAACACATTGGTTTGGGGGTCTAGCCGTGCAAACACGTCCTCATCTGTCGCATAGGCTAGATCTGGCTCTGGCGCACGACGGGCGATCGCCTCAAGAAACCGCCGCTCTGACTGAGGGGTACGATTATCAGGACTGGGGGCGTACCCATAGGCGATCGCCCATTCATCGTAGGGGCCAAGCGTTTGGGTAAAGTAGTCTCCCTGTTTGACTCCTTGCGGTGCCAGGTTGATTGAGCTGTAATCCATCACAGAGCCAACCAGCCCTTTACTGCGCGTAATCTCGGTTTTATGTAAATCTGTCGGTGCCAACATCGAACTGGCTCGAAAGTTATGGCGCAACCCTAGAGTATGACCCACCTCATGGGCCACCAGCATCCGCAAGTACTGTTGCACGTACTCCCGCATTTCAGCATCGCTGGGCAGCACATTTTGCAGCGTGGAGAGGGCAACGGCCCCGACCGATAGCTGGTGCTTGGCCTCTACCCCATAGCAAAGGTCGTAGTTAGCCAGCAAGCGCAAGGCCCAGCGGGGAGCTGATCGCGATCGCCCTGCTTCTTCCAGCAGTTGTGAGTCGATCCCATAACCACAGAGATTACTCACCCCTGCCAACTGAGCCAAGTCGGGCATCAACTGTCGCTCATTTTGCGCCACAATCGACTCAAACTGCTGCTTCAGGTAACGGGCAAAACTGGCATCAATTAAAATATCCGCATCTAAAATTTGCCCAGTGAGTGGGTTTACCCGTGACGGCCCAATACCGACAAAACCCGCGTCGTAGCTAGTTAACCAGCGAATCGTATTGTAACGAATGTCAGCAGGATCCCATCTGGCGTTATCGGGCATTTGTTTCGCCACGATCGCATCCTTAAAGCCAATCTTTTCAAAGGCTTTGTTCCACATCTCAATGCCCTCGCGTACCCCATCTCGATATTCCAGAGGCACAGTATTCTCAATCCAAAAAACAATCGGCTCCTTAGGGGGAGACAGCGCCGCGTTAGGATCTTGCTTTTCCAGGTGCCAACGATTGACGTAGCGCACAAAGGGAGTACGGGGCGAACGATTGGAGAAATTTTGATAAGCGGTCAAGAAATAGCCAACCCGCTCATCCGCCAACCGGGGCCGGTAGCCATTATTGACTGGCAAGGCGGATAGACTGTAGTGAATGCGGAGATTAAAGGAGCGGCTGTCAGGTAGAGTGGTCACAAAGGCGGGGAGCCTTTCAGATGAACTCCCAGCACCGCCGGTAAAGCCATAAACCGTCTCTAACTCCGTATTTCCATCAAAATTTTTGACCGTATTGAAATAGGACTTATTGGTGTCAATAGTATAGGCCGCTCCCAGTAAAAAGGGCAGCACGGGTGTGATTCCTGGCAGGTCGGTGAGAAATAGTGGCCCTAAATCGACCAAATAACTTTTGCGTTGGGGATGGGTACTCAGAATGGGCAGCGATTGCAACACTGAGCTACTAAAGGATCGCTGCACCGATCGCTGGAGCGGATCTCCTGGATCGGTACGAAAGTAAACGTTAGGCAAGGAAAACTGTAGCCGCTGCCCGACCTTGCGAAAGGTAAACAGCATATCAGCAATCGGTAAGCCGCTGTAAATTCCAGCCTCACCGACTCCGGACTCGAGTGTAGCGATCGCCAAAAAAGCAGTGTTGAGCTGGTTGGGCTGAATCTCTGCAAGCAGCCGCCCTTTTTTCGGGTCGCGGTACAGTGTAAATAAACCCGATAACCGCTCCATCCCTTTAATTACCTCATCAAAGGAAGCAGGCGTAGGGGAAGGTGTAGCGGTTGCCTTTGGTTTTGTCAGGTTCTGACCGGGCTGCATGGCCGTGGCAGCGGCTTTGCTAGCAGCAACAGCAGAATTAAGGCTCTGCTCTGGTTGCCATTGGGGATGAGCCGGGAGATGGGCATAAGTCAACGTCACGAGCAAGCCAAACAGAAATGCGATCGCCCAAAAGATTCGGTTCATCTTCCATCCTCTAACCAGAAAAGCCGCCGGGTTTAGTCCAGCCCATTCAATCTAACCGATGAAACGTACCTGCGATCAGCCCTCAAACCCAAAGACATTATCAAATTTCCGTAATTCCACTTAGCACTTTTTTATCTTTGTAGCTGAGTCCGTATTGTTACAGAAAATCGGATTTCCTTCATCAATTTCAATCAGGAAATTACGGATCTGGCTACCCTAGTGTTCAAAAAATAACCCGTAATAATAGTGAATTTTCGATAGTTGATTCGCTAGCGACGCTTGGGTTTGCACTTCAATTAATCTGTGTTAAGACGCTTTCACTGTTCAACATCACCTTGAGGGGTGAGGCCCCCTTTTCACAGAAAAAGTTGTCATATTAAGTTTTATTTATGGTAATGTAGAAAAAACTTTTTCTATTAATTTCATCATGAATCAGTTAGCTGAGACATTGAGTTAGAAAAAGATTCTTTTAATAACAGTGCTCAGGAGAAAAACTTGCTAGAAAGACTTTCAGAAGGTTTGACTAAATTAGTTTCCTTTTTTAAGCCATCCTGCTGAAAGAGTAAGTGATTTTGCTGATGTTGTTTAGATGGCTTGAATAGCTCTTGGTTAAGGTTGATTCGGTGCCATTTCTTAGTGTTCCTAATAGTCAAAAGTATGATTTTTGTTTTTTGCTTTATTCTTCGGGGTGAAGGAGCGTTTTACCAATGTCACGGGATGCCTTAATCGTTGGAGTCAGTGCCTATCAATACTTGCCAGGTCTAACGGCGCCAGCCTACGATGCGGAAGCGATCGCTCAGGTGCTGCAAGCCTATGGCGACTTCCGGGTAACCCGGATGCCGGATGTGATTCAAGGGGCCGTCTCACGGATTGGTCAACAGACCCCGGTTACCCTGGCAGAGCTGGAATCAGCCCTGGTGCGATTGTTTAAGCCCAAGGGCAAGCAAATCCCGCAAACAGCCTTGTTTTACTATTCCGGCCATGGCCTGCAAAAAGATGCAGGAATTCAAGAAGGGTACTTGGCGACCAGCGATGCGAACCCCCGTGCCGGGTTTTATGGGCTTTCCCTATTCTGGCTGCGGCGGTTGCTGCAAGAAAGCCCGGTTAAACAGCGGATTTTGTTACTGGATTGCTGCCATAGTGGTGAAATTCTTAATTTTTTAGAAGCCGATCCGGGTGCTTACCCGGGTACGGATCGGTTGTTTATGGCCGCCTCGCGGGAGTATGAAGCGGCCTACGAAAGTATTAGTGGCCCCTACAGCGTCTTTACCCAAGCCCTTTTAGAAGGGCTAAACCCAACGCGAATGCCCCAGGGCGTTGTGACCAACTATGCGCTGAGTGACTGGGTGAGCACAGCCTTAAAAGGGGAAATGCAGCAGCCCTTATTTGAAAATTCGGGGAGCGAAATTATCCTGACTCGCGGTCAAACGACGGTGCTGCAAGCGGCCCCTCAAGAGCGTGAGGAAATTTGCCCCTATCGGGGGCTGGAATACTTTGATGAGGTTCATGCCGATTATTTTTTTGGGCGTGAGGAACTCACCGATCAAATCCTTGATAAGCTCCGAACTCGGAATTTTCTTGCTGTTTTAGGAGCATCAGGAAGTGGCAAAACGTCACTGGTGCGGGCGGGCTTGTTGCATAAGTTAAGTCGGGGGCGCGCCTTTTCGGGTAGCGATCGCTGGCGCACCCACATTATTACGCCAACGGATCAGCCCCTCAAAAGTCTGGCCACAGCATTCATCAGCCCAACGGCAAGTGCAGTTGAACGGGCCGAACAATTACGCCGGGCTGAAATGCTCCTCTCTGCCAGCAACAATGGCCTTGTGGATTTGGCCCGTGCCAGCCTCCAGGCGGGGCAGCACACACGCCTCTTACTCGTCATCGATCAGTTTGAAGAAGTCTTTACCCTTTGCCAAGGTCCCCAGGCCGAGCGCGATCGCATTCGCTTTTTTAATGCGTTGTTAAAAGCGTTAACCGCAGCGCAGGACAGTTTCAGCGTGGTGATTGTGCTAAGGGCCGATTTTTTTGGCAAGTGCTCGCTTTACCAGGGGTTGGCCGAACAAATTGAACGGAACCTGATCACGATCACCCCCCTCACCTACGAGCAAATTAAAGCCTCTGTGGTGAAACCTGCCGAAAAGGTGGGACTGATGTGTGAACCCAACTTGATTTACAACATTTTGCTGGATGTAGTCGGTGCGCCTGGAGAATTACCGCTTTTGCAATACACCCTCCTTGAACTTTGGCGCAGACGCCAACCCGATCCGCAAGGCGGGCCGACTCGACTCACGCTGGATGCCTATACCGAGCTGGGGGGTGTACGGGGCACCTTGCAAAAGCGGGCGGATGAGGTGTTTTACAGCCTTAGCCCAGAGGAGCAGTTGGTTGCTAAGCGCATCTTTATCGCGCTGACTCAACTGGGTGAGGGGACAGAAGACACCCGGCGGCGGGTTCTAAAATCAGAACTGGTGAGTGCTCGCTTTCCCGCTGAGCTGGTGGAGCGCGTATTAGAAAAGCTGGTTGCAGCCAAGCTGGTTGTGACGAACCGTATTTCTCTAGCAAACCCGCTCCAGGAAAGGGCAGAACAGGGGTATGCCAATATCTCTACGGCGCTGCGGCTGGCACAAATCAGCCGGGGTAAAACCCCTAGCCAGGCTGAAGGAAAGCTGTTCTTCCGGACTCAAATGGTGATTGACCGCGATCGCGACACAACGATTGCCAGTCTTACGCATCGGCCAACTGACCACTTAGCCACAGTGCCACTGCCCTTAGCAACCCGGTCGCGGTTTCAAGAAACGGTTGATGTGGCCCACGAAGCACTCATTCGCAACTGGTCGCTGCTGCGCATTTGGCTGGATGAAAATCGCGAGCGGCTATGGCAGCAACGCTGGATTGAGCGGACCGCTTGGGAGTGGGATAGTAGCGGACAGTCGCAGTCCGCCGAATATTTGTTGCGCGGCGATCGCCTGCGAGAGGCGCAGAATTTTTTACAAGCCTATCCAGATGATTTGTCTGAAACCGCCCAAAGGTTGATTACCCTGAGTGCAGAGGTAGAGGGGCGAGGTCAGCGAGAAAAGAGGATCGGCCAACTGGTTATTCCTGGCACGTTGGTAGCAGCGCTATTGATGATGTTTTTGCAGTATCAGACCCTGCTAAAAAGCCAATCAGAAAAAAATCTACAAGCTCAGTTGGCGATATCACGGCAACGTGCTGCGATCGCTCAATCCATCCTGCAAGAACCGAGCGGTGACCCCGTAACAGCGCTACTGATTAGTCGGTTAGCGATTGAGCAGGGTGCCCACTCCCATGAAGCCGAAGCTAGTCTCAGGGCTGTTTTGCAAAAACTCCGCCTGCAAGCCAATTTGGCTAGCCATCAAGGCGAGATTCAAGCCCTTATGTTTAGCCCATCGGGTCAGCAGTTTGCCACCGCCGGAGGCGATGGCTCATTGCAACTCTGGTCACAGCACCAACGAACACGAACCCAGATATTGGCGACTCAAAATGCTGCTCCCTATACGCAGCTATCGTTTTCCGCCCAGGGGGATTACCTGGCCGCAATTACACCCACACAGCATAGCGCTGAGGTGTGGTTGAGTCAGGATGGGGCCTCTCACTTGCGGCTAGAAGGGTTTACCCAGCCCATTCGGCAGCTCAGTTTTAGCCCTAAGGAAGACTGGTTGGCCGCAATGGGTGCTGATAACCAGGTACAAGTTTGGCAGGTTGGCACTAAAAAGCGCTTGATTCACCAGACATTTACGGCTAGAGTCAGTGCGATCGCCTTTGCCCCTAAGGAACCAACCATTGCTATTGCAGTAGGCAGCACGATTCAGCTTTGGTCCCTAGCGACGGGAAAATTGCTGGCCACCCTGCCCCAACCGGTGGGCATTACTCAATTGGTCTATAGTCCCAACGGGCAATGGCTGGCCATTGGCAGAGCCGATCAACAAGTCCTCCTCTGGCATCGCTCAAGCAGCAAGGTTATGCAAACCTTACGGGTTGGCTTGCCCTCCCAGCAAACCGACCGGCTGCATTTACGCTTTAGCCCTGACGGACAAACCCTTTTGACGGTTGATGCCAGCCAGCGCCTCCAACTCTGGCAAGTCACTCCGACTCAGGTAAAGAGGCTCCTGAGTACACGCCTTAGCACAATAGCAACAAATCACTATGCGTTTAGTCCCGATGGTCGCAAGCTAGCAACCTTAAGCGCTGATTCTGACAATGGCCCGATTCACCTTTGGAATACGGGCAGTGGTGCCCTGGAGGAGAAATTTGGTTTCACGGATGGGTCGCTCACAACGGTGCAATTTAGTGCGGATGGCGCGCTCCTAGCTACAGGGGATAGCACTGGAAGCATTCAACTTTGGACAGCAAACCAGGGAGGAGAAATGCCATCCCCAAAGCTGGATGAAAAAGCGGCAAAGTGGGCGATCGCCCACTCCCAGGGTCTGATTTCATTGACCCGTGAGGGCAAGGTCTACCAGTGGCAGTGGGCAGATAAAAAAAACACCATAAACTCTGAGACACCCTCCGTATCCCTCAGTTCAGTTAAAAAGCTGAATCTTCAGCAATTTTTTGCATGGCTGACCCAGCCTAAAAAAGATGTCTTGTCGTTTTTGTCCTTGAATCGCTTGCAGTTTCGTTTAGCTAATTTGAGTGGGTCTCGTCCTGAGTTGTCCCTAATGACGGCAAAGGAAGCTTCACCGCAACTCCAGATTCAGGCAACGCGTTTTTGCCAGGCCCCAGCTCTGCTCACAGCAACGGAGGTCGTTACCTTTAGTCAGGATGGCACGCTCGTTGCCACCGCCAACCCAGATGGTGTTTGGCTCTGGCAAGTCGGCGCAAACCAGGCACTGCATCGGCTAAACTGCATGGAGCCGCTGCAACTCACTTCGGTAAAATGGCAGCAATTGGCCATCAGCCCCGACCAGCAGCACTTGTTAGGGGTCTTCAGCGATCGCGTGATTGTTTGGGAACTGGCAACCGGCCAGCAATTAGCAACACTGACCGGTCATCAAGCCCCGATCAACAATGCGCAGTTCAGCCCCGATGGGAGCCAGATTGTGACCGCCAGTCAGGATCGAACCGTGCGGTTTTGGGAATTTAAGCCAGCCAGGATAGTGAAAACCTTCACCTATGACCAACCCATTACCCAGGTTCGCTATCAGCCAGCAGGTTCCTTGGTCGCCCTTGCAGGAACCGATGGTGCCGCTCGTCTCATCACCCCAGATGGAGAACTGAGGGTAGTTTTAACCGGACATCAAAACCCGATTGTTGACATTAACTTTAGCCCCGATGGGCAGCAAGTGGTCACCGCAGGAGAGGATGGCACCGTGCGATTGTGGAATGCCACGACTGGTAAAGAATGGATGACCTTTTATCAGACTGGAGAGATTACACCAGCCCCCCTGAAGCAGGCTTTTTTTAGTCAGGATGGCGGGTATGTGTTTGCGACCACCCAGACCGGGCAGGTCAAAATCTGGGCAGCTCGCCAGGAAGAACTCATGAGTCTGGCCCGCGATCGCACATTTCGGCAACTAAACCCGGATGAATGTCTCCGCTACTTGGGGCTGCGCCCAGACGCCTGCCCGACGCTCACAACCTCCAGCCAAACCCGATAGGCCAGGGTTGCAGTCACTTCATTGCCTGCGATCGCTTCCCCAGCAGCGCCACATCAACCCCATCAAAAAGAGCGATCGCCCTTAGTGACAACGCCCCCGGCCCCACTGCCCATCATAACTAGCCGAAACTTCGCCACCTCGCTGCATCGGCACCTGTAACCCGACCACCGTAAAATCAGCCTGCCCTGCATTGCCCTTAAACACCGGGTTGCCCTGCTCATTTTGGCCAACGTAGTCTACATCCCCTGTCGCTACTAACTGCCCTGTATCGCGATTTTCAATGCGCACCTGGCTAAAGCCATGTTCATCAGCATAACGGACGGTATACGCCACCATTTGGCCAATGTTGCCGCGACAAACTAAAGTCACAGAACCAGGTTCTTGGGGTTGATAGGGACTGCTGTAGGCAACACGAGCAACTTCTCGCAAAATCCGCCGACCATTTTGCAAGACAACAAGCTCCCAGCGACCGGCATTCTTTTGTTGTACCCTGTAGGTCGTGTTGCCGCTCACCGCCTCATAGCCCCCCTCAATTGACACAGCCGGCAGGCGAATATTGCGCTGGCGATCATAACGGTCTTGCCCAAAGTAGGTCAGGTCTTGCCCTTGGCCGCGCTGACAAACATTAACGAAATAGTTTGCCGTTTCAAGAGTAACCCGCGTCGCATAGGCTCGGCCTAAACTATCACATCGTCGCCATTCGACAACAGGGGGCAGGGGTGTTGGCTCTGGTCGGGGTCGCGATGGCTGAGAGGGTGGCCGGGGTGTGGGTTGGGTGGGGGGTGGGGGCTGAGTGGGCAGTTGGGGTGTGGGGCTAGGGGTAACGGGTCGGGGGGTAACGGGTCGGTCGGTTGTAATCTGATCTGCAGGTGGCACCCTCAGTGGCGGGGATGGGCTACACCCTAAAACCACCAAACTTAGCAGACTAGTTAGACTGATTTGTTGCAAAATGCTCATGGCTCTCCATAAGGTGATTCCTTAAAAATTTAAGTTTAGGTTTGATATGGCACCCTATTATGATGGCAGTTAAATACACTTGTACTATCTGAGGCTGAGGCATGTCGACTTAAAACTCAGTAGGTCGGCGTAATTAGGCGTTATTCAGTTATTCAGGCGTAATTAGGCATTATTTATTAGACGTTGTTGAATTTGGACATGAGTCCACCCAATTTGCCCTTCCCCTTGCTCAAAGGGAGAAGGGATAGAATCTTCATCTCCCTGTTTCTAGTGGGAGAAAGGTATAGCCGTGACGGGCAGTCAAGAAAGGGGGATGCAAGCAATTCATCCCGGCGTTAAGCAAAGCTATTCATTGAATGAGGGGTAATGAGGGGGTGTTAGGGCGTTAACCTTTCCCATCATCTTTTGTTGAATGGCACTCAAATTCTTCTGTGAATACACAAAAAGCTCCACCTATTTCTGCTCAAACCTCAAAATTAGTGAGCGCTTTACAGACAAAACCCCTGTCTTGACCTAGAAGCAGTTAAAATGTGGACGGATTGAGGGGAGAACCATGGCAGATTTTCTGAAGAAGCTGCGGGGTACGCTATTGGTAGGGTTTGGGTATATGCTATCGCCGCTTTCCTGGTGGAATGATATTTTTTTCAATTTGCCGATCGCGCTGGTATTTGGTTATGGAGTTGCCTGGTTTCAACCTGATTGGTTTTTCTCAGGAACGATTTTGGGTTATTGGCTTTCCAATGTGGTTGGGATGGTGATGATGCAGTTTGGAGCAATGGATGTGTTTTTGTCGGATCAGAAACAGAATCTCAAGCGTGACCTGTGGATTGGCTTCGGCGGCTCTACGCTCTATACCTTGGTAATTGCGGCGCTAATTTATTGGCAGGTTTTAGAAGTGCCCGACTTTCTAGCCAATTTGCATCCTTAAGTTAGCCCCCTTAATATTCTGGCAGGAAAGGTTTAACGGGTTGCAGACCCTCAAGAGTCAGCCGGAGTCAACTTTTGGGCACTTTTCGGGCGCTTCGCTACTCGTCAAATTAGTTATCCGTCAAGTCTGATTTGACCAACGATCAGCACGGCGGTGGGGGTAGAGTAGCCGATAGGCTTGCAGTAGATGCTGTTGTTCTAGGGCTGGGGCTGCTGCTGCAAGTAGGAGTGCTTCTCGGGCTAGGGTTTGAATCTCTCCGCCGGTCAGGGGCCATTGGGCGATCGCGGGCCAATCAATAGTTTCTGAAAGGGGCACAGTTGCTGGAAATGCCTGCTGCCAGAGGCGCTGGCGATCGCGACGGCTGGGGTTGGGAAACTCCAGCAGCAATTGACATTGCTGTCGCCAAGGGAGAGCCAGGCGCTGCCGATGCTCGACACTTAGAAAAGTCAAGGGAAAATGGTGGCGACAGTAGGCTAAAAACTGATGCCGGTCGGGGTCGGACAGAGTCGGCGAGCGGCCAAACCAGGCATCAGCCCTCTTGAGTAATAGCAGGGCAGGAGCAGCGGGCACCAATTGTTGCAAAACCGAGTGGATCGAATTGGCAGGGAGCAGAGCCAAATCGAGTTGGGTTAAGGGTTGCTGCTGCGCTTGGGCAACAGTCTGGGCCGCTAAGGTTTTGCCAGTACCAGGGGCACCCGCTAGCAAAATTAATTGGCCCTGGGTCGATTCTAAAAGGGTTGCTGGAATGATCCGATTTTGAGCTTGCTCGATCAGGCGAGGGCGATCAGCAAGATACTTTAGACTAGCGAGTAATGGCTCTGGTAGAACCAAATTTTCCCAGGAAACGGGCAGAGGTGCTGGGGGCAAGAAGGTGAGGCACAGGCTAGAAAATGATGGATCAGGGTTAGGGGCTAGTCGCAGTAGGGGTTCCAGCATGGCGGCACTGGGTCGTTCTGCTAACAAATAGTCCACTAGGGGGTCGGCAAGTCGAATAGGGCAGCTCAGCAGGGGGGCTGATTCGCTCCGGGTTAGGCGCAGCAATTGGTGCTGAATCAACCGAGCCTGTTGCGTTAAAGATTGTCTGGCCTGACGCCACTCCTCATCATTTCGACAGAAGAGGCGCAGGGCTAAATCGACCGTTGGCAAACGACCTGTTTCATTCTGCTCATTGGTTTGCAGATATTGATAGAGCTGACCGTAGCGCTGACTCACTTCGGGAGCCAGGGCTAACAACACCAGGCTTTTTTCAAATTGACTCAGGCTCAAGCGATCGCGCAAGCGTGGCAAACCTAGTTCAATCCCCTGTTGGTAGGTCACCAGAATTTTTGCTTCGAGTTGTTGGTGATAACCCTGTCGCGAGTGAAGACGCTGGGAGACGTTCCTGGCAGGTGTCTCTCCTGAGATCGTGCCATCCAGAGTGATTAGGCCCTTCCACCAATGGCTGGTGGCACGATCAACGCGCGAACGAGCCAAGGGGGCAATGGCTTTGTGTTCTTGTCGATGGCGGGCGATCGCCAGACTCAATAATCGATCCAGCCAGTTCAACTCGGTTTTGAGGTAAGCCCAATTATTGGGAAATGGCTCAATCTCTGACGGCATAGCAGCGGGTCACTCACCCTGAATCTTTTGTCTATTATTACGCTCTGAGTCATGGATGGGCGCATGTTCCGAGCCATCAGCTTTTGCACACACGAAAAATGCGCCGGGGCAAGTGGTCAGCATCAATCTCAACGACCAGATCAACGAAACCGGGTTGAGTCACCAGTGGTTGAATAAATAAATCTGGGTGTAGAGCTTTCCAAAAATACTCAACAAAGGCGTCAATCTCTGCCGCGCTCATCCCTGGGTTGCCTGCCGCTTGCATTTGCTGCTCAGCTTGCCAGCGCCAAATCTGGCTGAGGCGATAGTCGGTAGGGTACAGCACCAGCCAGCGATCGCACCGTTCCCACAGGGGCAGGTACTCAGCTAAACGAGCATTCATATCTCTAGCAAAGGCGCGATCGGCTGCCGTGAGGATGGGAGCAGGGGCCTGCTCAAAGCGCTCCGGTGGAATGGGGCGACAACCGACAAACCAGCCTTCGAATAGGATGATATCAACCCCGTGGACGATTTCTGGCTCAGTGCGATCGCCCGCTCCTTGATGCCGAGATTTATCAAATCGGGGAATGGTAATCTCCCGATCTGGCCCGGCCTGACGCAACTCATCTAAAACCCGCAGACCCAAGGCAATATCATGGGTACCCGGTGGCCCCCGCCAGATCAAGCGTGGATCCTGAGTTTGCAAGTGCTGGCGCTCGGCATAGGTTTTATAAAGATCATCCAGGGAAAGGCTGAGCAAACGGTAGCCCAATTGCCCCAAAACTTGCGCTAACACTTTGCCGAGGGTGGTTTTGCCAGTGCCCTGGCCCCCTAATACCGCTTGCACAATGGGCCGCTGTTGTTGTTGACGGCAGTCTGCCAGTTGTAGGGCCAGGGGCAACCAAAAATTCCACAATGTCTCTAACCAGGATGTGGTGGCGAATGCGTCTGCACACCAGGCTTGCAAGGTGGGATAGACCTGTTGCAAGCACGCTAGGCGATGGGCCAGCGATCGCTCGACCTGCCTAGGAGAAATATCAAACGCGGCTAGGGCAGACGGTTCGGCCAATGCCAGCGAAATTAAGGGATTGAGGGTTGCAGTGAGCGATCTCTGCCCCTGCAAATAGGCCAGCAAAACTTGATTGAGGGAGTCAGCCATGGATAGAGTCAGGCGCGTGTTCGTGAGGTTTCTCAACTTTGATACGGTTGCTTCCATCATTTCCCCTTAAAATTTAGAGAACTGTGAATGCAACCGCTACCACGGTTAGGAAAGTTCACAGATAAAGTACGAGCGGTTGCAAGCCAACCTCCACTCTGGTTGAATCGAGCCTGTGCGCCCTCGCCGATTGGGCCAAAACTACAGCGATCGCCCGGTTGCTGAGTCGGTGGGCGGAGGGGATGCGGGGATGTTGCCCTCAGGCAGGGGTTTTACCTCTGCACTCTGGCCTCAATCAAGTGGCTATGGCGATAGCATTCAGCTTCTAAAGGTTTAGTGTCATTACGGGCGACTACCATTCAGATTCTAGGTCATGGCTAACGAAGACCAGATTGCACTATTTGATTTAGGTACAGGAGAACCATCGGCTGAAACTCCGTTGGCGATTGATCGCGATCGCCTATTGACCGATGCCAAGCAGCCAATTGCTCCGGGGACTTACCAGAGCATTGAAGACATGCGCCAGCATTGCAGCACCTGCCATCGCTGCGGTTTGGGTGAGACACGCACCCAGGTAGTCGTGGGAGAAGGCAATCCCCACGCACTGATTATGATCGTAGGTGAAGGGCCAGGACAAACTGAAGATGAAACAGGCCGCCCTTTTGTGGGGCGATCAGGAGAATTGCTGGATAAAATTCTGGCTTCAGTGAACCTAACTCGGTCAGAGGATGTCTTTATCTGTAATGTGGTGAAATGCCGCCCGCCCGAAAATCGCGACCCCAAACCGGCGGAAATTGAAGCCTGCAAAGGTTTTTTGCTAGAGCAAATTCGCCTGGTTGATCCTAAGATCATTCTGCTGACGGGTAAGGTCGCGATGTTAACCCTATTGGGTATTAAGCAAGGGATTACGAAGGTGAGAGGTCAGTGGATTGAGCAGGATAACCGCTGGTACATGCCGATCTTTCATCCAGCGTATTTGTTGCGGAATCAATCTCGTGAAAAGGGTAGTCCTAAGTGGCTCATGTGGCAGGACATTCAAGCAGTGCGCACGAAGTTAGAGGAATTTCGCGGTGGGTAGGACATAGGGCATGGATCTTCGGCAATCCCCTAGTGTGGGCGCGAGATGTTGGCTTTGGTTGCAACAGCTTCCAGGGGTGCGCTCGCTGCTAGAGTACTTGTTTGACCTTTCTGAGTTGCCAGTCTCAACAGACTATAAAGTTTGGCAGCGCCGCTTTCTCCACGCTCGACTGGGATTGAGTTTACGCCTGGGCTTTTGGGTGTTGCTCACGTTTACAGCCCGCGCCCTTTATAACCTGGTCATTCCCCTGCGAGAGGTACAGCAGACCGTGCCGCCAGAGGTACAGCGGCTGTCGCTGTTGATTAATGCTGTTATGTTTGTCGTTTTAGGCGGTTGGTTTTTACTTTATCGCAGCCGCTTTGGTGAGCAGCATCCAGGGCGAATTTTTTTATGGATATCCCTGTCGGTGATGCTGTTGCCTCAGATTTTGGCCACCTTTTGGGAACTGCCCTACGCCGATGTCTATGGCTGGAGTCTCATTTTTCTGTTGCAGGCAACCATCATCCCTGTGCGCTGGGAGGTGCACCTGCTTTCTCAACTGGGCTTGTTTGCCTATTACTATGGGGTCAACTATGTGCTGGGGTTGACCGTGTTACCCACGTTGCCGGGAGCACCCGCGCGCTCAATTTTTGAATCTTCGAGCTTTTTGTATCTCCTCTGGTTTTGCTTTATTTGCGACTTGGCAGTCTATTTATATGAGCGGCTGCAAAAGGCCGAGTTTGAGTCGCGCCGCCAGGCGCAGTTATTTCTCCATGCGGTTTCCCACGACTTACGCAATCCTGTGATGGGAATGACTTTAGTGCTCAAAAGTTTGCTGAAACAAGGTCAAGAGTTGGTACCGGTGCCGCGTCCGGTGCTGGAGCAAATGATGGAAAGTAGCGATCGCCAGTTGCGCCTGATCAATTCCTTGCTGGAGGTGCATCGCTACGACACTCACGGTCTAGGGTTAAACCAGGTGCCAACCTCGCTCTATGAGGTAGTCGAAGGGGCAATTGCTGACTTAAAAGCGCAAATTACTTCAGAGTCCGTGACACTAGTCAACCAGATTTCCCCGAACTTACCCCTTGTCAACATTGATGCGACTCAAATCTGGCGGGTTTTCACGAATCTGATCGTCAATGCAATGAATCACAACCGGAGTGGCATTGAGATTGTACTAAATGCGCAACCCCTCAATGGGCTGGTGCGCTGTACGGTTGAGGATAATGGCGTTGGTATGACAACGACCGAATCCATTCAAATGTTTGAGCTGTACACGCGAGGCTTGCACTTGAAACGTCGAGTCGGCCTGGGCCTAGGGCTTTATATTTGTCGCCAAATTATCCTGGCCCATGGGGGAGACATTGGCGTTACCAGTACACCGAATGCAGGGGCTACCTTCTGGTTTACGCTACCGCTGGCCCCGGGGGCAGAAAGATTGCAAGGATAGGGACTTTGAGATGGCTCGGCTCCCCTGCGCTTAGGTTAGGAGCAGAGGCTGGGGGATGAGGGCTTGCAAAGGTGCCATACTCTCTACTCATCGGCTGTCAACAGGATGATATGGGCCAACTGTGAACGCCTCCTCCGAATCAATCAAGTCCCTGTTTACCTGGCGATCGCGGCTGAGTTCTGGCTCAACCGCAACCAGGGATCTGGCCCGTCTTTTTAACCAGCCCTGATCGTTGCCAGTTCGATTGGCAGTGTTAGTATGGCTGACTATTGTCTCCTTTTCCCCATGTTATTGAAGAACCTGATTTTTGTCGGTTTTCTTGTGTTTATTCCCGTTTCAATCGCGGCCTTCCTGCTCCATTGGAGTGCACTGATCATTTTTCTGACAGCCGCCCTGGCAATTGTTCCCCTAGCTGCTTGGATGGGCACAGCAACCGAGGAGATTGGCGTTGTCGCTGGCCCCTCCCTGGGTGGATTGCTCAATGCCACCTTCGGTAATGCCACGGAGTTGATTATTGCCTTGGTGGCGCTAAAGGCTGGGCTGATTGATGTTGTCAAAGCCAGCTTGACCGGCTCAATTATTAGCAACCTGCTACTGGTCATAGGGTTTTCCATGTTGCTCGGAGGGTTGCGCTATAAGGAGCAAGAGTTTCAGCCGATTGTTGCCCGGGTTAATGCCTCTTCCATGAATCTGGCTGTCATTGCGCTGTTGCTGCCAACAGCGGTGAACTATACGTCTGAAGGCATTCCCGAGGGGGTGCAACAGCAGTTATCTGTCGCGGTGGCCGTGGTACTGATGACGGTCTATGGCCTTACCTTGCTCTTCTCCATGCGGACGCATACTTATCTCTATGAAGCGGGGATGGCCGAAGGGGCGGGCAGTGATTTAGAGGCATTGGCTGAATCGAATTTATTCTCTGATCAGCCCGGACAAACGCCGAATCTTTGGCTCTGGGTCGGAGTATTACTAGGTACAACTCTATTCGTCGCGATCGAGTCAGAGTTGTTGGTGAGAACGTTGGAGGCCGCTACTCAGAAGCTGGGGTTGACGGCGCTGTTTACCGGGGTGATTGTGCTGCCAGTTGTGGGGAATGCAGCGGAACATGCAACAGCGGTAACTGTGGCCATGAAAAATAAGATGGATTTATCTGTTTCCATTGCCCTCGGCTCTAGTTTGCAAATTGCCCTGTTTGTTGCCCCCGTGTTGGTTTTGGTGGGGTGGTTGATTGGTCAGCCTATGAATTTGGATTTTCATCCCTTTGAGTTGGTGGCGGTGGCGGTTTCTGTATTAATTGCAAACTCCATCAGCTCTGATGGCCGTTCTAATTGGCTGGAGGGCACGCTGCTGCTAGCGGCCTATGCGGTTTTAGGATTAGCATTTTATTTTCACCCGGTTGTTCCGGGCATGGGTTGATGGAGAAGCGGTGGCAGTTTGCCTGGGTTTTACCAGGGATTTTGGGTTTGGGTTTGGGGTTAAGGCTCTGGCAGCTTGGGCTGAAGCCGATCTGGCTGGATGAAGTTATTACCGCGATCTTTGGGCTAGGGCGCAGCTATTTGGATGTGCCACTTGCCCAGGTTTTGCCGGTGAATGTTGTAGAACAAGTGTTTCACTGGCAGCCAGAGACGACCTGTAGCCAGATTGTTACGACGGTAACGGTACAGTCGGTGCATCCGCCTTTGTTCTTTTGCTGGTTACATCACTGGCTAGGCTGGTTAGAGCCGCTGAATCGACCCTGGATCTGGAAGATTAGGGCGTTTGCCGTGGTGTTTGGGGTGGTGGCGATCGCCGCCCTATATCAACTCAACCGTGTGCTTTTTTCTCGACGGGCGGGCTGGTTAGGGGCTGCTTTGATGGCCGTCTCGCCCTTTGCGGTTTATCTTTCCCAAGAGGCGCGCCACTACACATTGCCAATGGTGTTGATCACCCTGGCACTGCTGGGCAGCTATCAGGTTTATGGGGATTTGCACGCGGGGCGTAAGCGGCCCTGGCTTTGGCTCGGCTGGGTGGCTGTTAACGCCCTTGGGTTTTATGTCCATTACTTTTTTGTTCTCTCGTTTATAGCCCAGGTGGTGACGCTGGGGCTTTGTCTTTGGCTGGATGCCCATGTCGAACAACCTCTGCCAGATCAACCCGCCGCAAATGCCATTTTTCTCAGGGTTCCGGTAATTGCTAGGTTTGCAGTCAAACCACACCTCCCGCAGCAATGGCGGCCACTGGCTCTGCTGACTCTAGCTGTTTGCCTTACCTATCTCCCCTGGGTGCCCATCTTCTATGGGCACATCACCCGTTCAGAAACTGATTGGATGCAACCCACTGGCCCAAAATGGAGCCATGGCATCGCCCCGCTTTATCAACTTCCTGGGGGTTGGGTTACTATGCTGATCACCCTGCCGGTTGAGCGGCAACCCCTTTGGCTCAAGCTCCTTTGTGGAACCATTATGGTGATCTTCTGTGGCTGGGTGTTCGGGCATCTGGTCAGGCGGTTACGGTGGCTCTGGCGATCGCCCCAAGCCAAACCAGGGCTGCGTCTGTTGTTGCTTTACCTATGGGTGGTCTTAATCGAGTTTTTTGGGATTATTTACTTGTTGAATAAAGACCTGACCCTGGTGCCCCGGTATAACTTTATTTACTTCCCAGCAGTGGTTGCCTTGGTGGGTGCGGGCCTGGCCGTCAGCCGCGAAGTCACCCAACCGTTCATACAACGTTATCGCTTAGCGGCGATTGTGTTGATGGTGGCAACCCTCAGCAGTGGATTGACTGTTAATAACTGGGCCTTTCAGAAGCCCTACTACCCGGATGAGATTGCCCATCGCCTGCAATCAACTCCGACAACTCCAAGTCTGGTGGGCATTCTCACTCGCGACTGGCAGGATGTCGCCCTTGGCCTGAGTGTTGTTTTGGCGATGGAGCCGGCAGTGCCCCAAAAGCCAGACTTGAGTAGCCATGTGTTCTTATTGCCGCGATCGCCCGAAATTATTCAGTCCTGGGGCGCGATCGCCCAACTGCCCGCCCCCTTTAATCCTCCCTTTCACTTTTGGGTGGTCGCGCCTCGCCTTCCCCGCGAGCAGTTTCCAGCGGAGCTGAGCTTAGGGGGAGATAGACAACCGCCCCTCATTTGCCAGATGGATTCTAGCCAACACTATCGCCGCGAAATCGCCCATCAGCTTTATCGCTGCCAATAGACAATCAGGAGTCAGGGTAAATTTGCGAAATGGGGAGGCACTCGTGGGCATCACGGTAGAATTACTCCCCATTCTCGCTAAACTCAGTTGGCGAAACGAACCATTCATGCAGGCCGCAACGCTCCCCTTTAGCTAGCGATCGCCTCATACGCTTGCGCAGCTTCCAGTTTTTTAGCGCGTATCTCTGCCGTATAAGCTTCTAACTGAAGCTCAATTTGCGCTTTAACAATCTTGCGGTACTCCAAGAAATGTTCCGATAAACCACAAATGGCAATGTAGTGATCCCATACACGGGGGTTTTGTCGCCACACACTATAAAGGTGATGCCAGAACTTCCAACGGGTCTGCCGCACTACGCCCTGCCGCCAGATAATTGTGGCGAGCGCTCGCAGTGACACCGCATCAATCTTGCGCAGTCGCCCTGGGCATTTGGGCGCACCCAACTTCAGAAAATAGCGGTAAGTACGATCAAGATACTCGACCGGGTCATAAAGCCGCCAGAAGGCATCTACATACTCCCTGGCAATCTCCTCCAAGGGGCGGGTTGGGATGAAGTTCATCAGGGCCGTTTGATTGCCGTTGCTATTGTTATTGAGCAGGCGCCCTTCCTTATTCAGCCGGTGCCATAGGGCCGTATCGGGTAAGGCTTGGAGCATACCAAACATTGCCAGTGGAATGCCCGTTTGTTGCACAAAGCGCACAATGCGATCGCCCGCTCCCGTTTTTTCACCATCAAACCCGATGATAAAGCCAGCCATCACCCGCAAGCCTGCACGAGTAATCGCCTCCACCGAGTCTGCCAGAGAATCGCGGGTATTTTGGAACTTCTGGGTTAGCGTCAAACTAGCTTCATCGGGCGTTTCAATCCCCAAAAACACCGCATTAAAATTGCATTCCACCATGAGATCCATTAATTCTGGATCCTTTGCTAGATCAACCGAAGCTTCGGTATTGAAATGGAAAGGATAGCCCCGTTCCGCCATCCAGGGCTTCAGCTCCCGCAATAACAACTTGACACTCCGCTTATTGCCAATAAAGTTGTCATCCACCATAAAAACCGTGCGTCGCCAACCCAAATCGTAAAGAGCCTGTAACTCTGTGAGCAATTGCTGGGGCGATTTAGTCCGAGGTTTACGGCCATAGAGCACGATAATGTCGCAAAATTCACACTGAAACGGACAACCCCGCGAAAACTGTACCGACATGTTGTCGTAAGCGGTGAAATCGAGCAAATCAAACCGTGGCGTGGGAGTTGTGGTTACGTCTGGCTTCTCCCCATTCATAGCCCGAAAAACCCCTTCTGGTTCTCCCCGCTGCACGGCCTCTACAAAGAGGGGTAGGGTAATTTCTCCTTCATCCAAAATGAGATAATCGGCTCCGGCGGCCTCTGCTTCCTGAGGCAATGCTGTAGCATAAGGGCCACCGACAGCAACCCGCTTCCCCCGACGCTTGGCCGCTTGAATCTGCGCGATGAAATCTTCCTTTTGCACAATCATCGCCGAGAGAATCACTATATCGGCCCACTCCCATTCGGCCTCGGTGACCTCACGCACATTATGATCAACTAGCTTGAACTCCCACTCTTGGGGCAAAATTGCTGCAACAGTAACTAGCCCCAGAGGAGGCAGCAACGCCTTACGATCAATCAGCTCTAGAGCCTTTTCAAAAGACCAGAAACTCTTAGGGAAAAGGGGATAAAGCAGTAAAACGCGCATGTAAATACCTGGTAATGAAGGTTTCTAGAAGATTGGCGATGGCAGCGGTTAGCCAAAAGCGACTGACTCCATCGCTGATTCACTGATAGTCTGGGTGTTCCCCAACGAGTTCGTCAACTCGGTCAGGCTCTCCGCTGCAATCAATGAACATGCTGCTCGACAGCCACTTTAGAAAGATAGGCCTTTGCCGAGAATGATAAGGCCTGTCCCGTCAATTCCCGTTACCAAGCTCCCGACCCTCTATAGAGGCGCGGCAGTAAGAGACGATGGAAAATCTTCAACCTAAGCCCCTCCACAATACACGGATGGGCTAGTACAAGGAAATCCCGTAAGAGAGATTTAAGGCGAGATTGCGCCCGATGGAGAGCGGTGACCAATTCTCAAGTTGGTCAGGCCCGCGCAGGGTGCATCTGTCAGAATTAAATGACCTCTCAGACAACGCATTCCTGAGAAAAATTAAAGAAATATATCAAGAGCTTGCAGCAAAGTCCATTTTTTGCATGTCTCTTTTCGAGGGTTTGCTGTCTGTTCTGTAACCAAAAAATACCTTTATATTGAATTAATAATTATTGTTTATGTAACTATACAGAAGAACTGAAGTCTTGCTTATCGCAATCCTGATATTATTTGTGTGAGCCTGCCCTACAGCATTTATAAGGAAGCGAAGCTCACACAAATGGGTTCATTTATTGGAGCTTTCTAGCAGCACTCCTAAATTGAAATAGGGCATTTTGTAGAAGTTTCGGCGATGCTTAGTTCAACGATCTAAGCTTTGGTGAAACTGCTGCGATCGCGAAGTTTTTCACGATTTCAACAGGAAGGGAAAATATGTCATACGCTCAAACAAGAACCCAGAGCAAAGCTGGGTATCAGGCTGGGGTTAAGGATTATAAGCTGACTTACTACACCCCAGACTACACGCCAAAAGATACCGATATCTTGGCAGCGTTCCGTGTCACTCCCCAGCCCGGCGTTCCCTTTGAGGAAGCAGGAGCGGCTGTGGCGGCTGAGTCGTCAACCGGTACCTGGACCACTGTATGGACAGATCTGCTGACGGATCTGGATCGCTACAAGGGGCGCTGCTACGACATCGAGCCTGTACCCGGTGAAGATAATCAGTTCATCGCTTACATTGCCTATCCGCTGGATTTGTTTGAGGAAGGCTCTGTTACCAACATGCTGACTTCGATTGTCGGTAACGTGTTTGGTTTCAAAGCCTTGAAGGCGCTACGTTTAGAAGACCTGCGGATTCCCATCGCTTACCTCAAAACCTTCCCTGGCCCGCCTCACGGGATTCAAGTTGAGCGCGACAAGATTAATAAGTACGGTCGTCCCTTATTAGGTTGTACCATTAAGCCCAAACTCGGTCTGTCGGCCAAAAACTATGGGCGTGCCGTGTATGAGTGCTTGCGTGGTGGTCTTGACTTTACCAAGGATGATGAAAACATCAACTCCCAGCCCTTCCAACGCTGGCGCGATCGCTTCCTGTTTGTTGCCGATGCCATTCACAAAGCCCAAGCAGAAACCGGTGAAATCAAGGGCCACTACCTCAACGTAACGGCCCCCACCTGCGAAGAAATGCTGAAGCGGGCTGAGTTCGCGAAGGAACTCGACATGCCTATCATCATGCATGACTTCTTAACCGCTGGGTTTACCGCAAACACCACCCTGTCGAAGTGGTGTCGTGACAATGGTGTTCTGCTGCACATTCACCGCGCTATGCATGCTGTAATCGACCGGCAGAAAAACCACGGGATGCACTTCCGCGTTCTGGCTAAGTGCTTGCGGATGTCTGGTGGTGACCACATTCATACCGGTACAGTGGTCGGCAAGCTGGAAGGTGACAAGGCCGTCACCCTTGGTTTCGTCGATTTGCTACGGGAAAACTATATTGAACAAGACCGCTCGAAGGGAATTTACTTTACCCAGGATTGGGCTTCGATGCCGGGTGTGATGGCTGTTGCTTCTGGTGGGATTCACGTCTGGCACATGCCCGCCCTAGTAGAGATCTTTGGTGATGATGCCGTGCTGCAATTTGGTGGCGGTACTCTGGGTCACCCCTGGGGAAATGCACCGGGTGCAACTGCTAACCGGGTTGCTCTGGAAGCCTGTGTTCAAGCTCGGAACGAAGGCCGTGACCTGATGCGTGAAGGTGGCGATATTATTCGTGAAGCCTGCCGCTGGTCTCCTGAGTTGGCAACGGCCTGTGAACTCTGGAAGGAAATCAAGTTTGAGTTTGAAGCTCAAGACACCATTTAATCACTGTAAAGGTGCCGAGTTTTGGGTTTTGAGTGATATAGAGGGGTTAATCTTGAGTCTTTAGTCATTAAAATCTGGTTTTCAGGTTTTTAGGGCAGGGCACAAGTTGCCTGAATCTAAACTAACTTTAAGCTCAAAACTCAAAACTTTCCCACGTATGGATCTGAAGCAGATTGCGAAAGACACGACGAAAACCCTGATCAGTTACATGACTTATCAGGCGTTGCGGGTTGTGATTGGCCAGTTAGATGAGACTGAACCAAAGCGGGCTTATTGGTTACGTCAGTTTTCCTACCGGGTCAGCATTCAAAATGGAGAGGCATTTCTGGAGGCTCTTTTTTTAGAAGAGCAACGCCTTGCTTTTCGCTTATTAACTGTGCGAGAGCACATTGCGGAAGAAATTGCTGATTACCTGCCTGAGATGCTGCGTACCGGGGTGCAACAGGCTAACTTGCAGCAACGCACTCAACAACTGGAGCGCATGACGCAGATTGATCCCGCTTCGGTGAGTGATCACCCGGAGCAGCAAATTTCATCTGAGGAGTAATTGTAGCCACAAATGATGATCAACTAGTGGTTACCCCTACTCTCATACCTGATGCCTTTTGACTCGGCCTAGGCTAGCCGCTTTCAGGCCTAGGCTTCTAGCTACCACTATTTTGAGGATAACCATGAAAACCTTACCCAAAGAGCGTCGTTACGAAACTTTTTCCTACTTGCCTCCCCTCAGCGATGCCCAGATTGCTCGCCAGATTCAGTACACCATTGAGCAGGGCTATCACCCCTGTGTCGAATTCAACGAAAGTTCTGATGCTGAAGTCTACTACTGGACCATGTGGAAGCTACCTCTCTTCAACTGCTCCTCTCCCCAAGAGGTGTTGAATGAAGTGCAACAGTGTCGCTCTGAGTATCCTAATTGCTTCATTCGGGTTGTTGCTTTTGACAACATTAAGCAGTGTCAGGTGATGAGTTTTATTGTGCATAAGCCTAATCAAAATAGCAGCACGGGCTATCGCTATTAAGTTTGAAGTGAAGCTTTAAGCGCAGGCGTGTGCTTTTAGAAGGTCGGCAGGAGCCGACCTTTTTTCTCGTTTTTCTTTTGAGCAGGGGGCTTGTGCAAGCGCCCTGTTCTCGATGCCTAGGTGGACTTTCTTGCCTAAACCAGCCCTAACAGGCTGGCCATTAGAGCTTGCTGGGCATGCATGCGGTTCTCTGCCTGATCCCAAACCCGTGACTGTGCCCCCTCAATCACGGCTTCGGTGATTTCTTCGCCGCGATGGGCGGGTAAACAATGCAAGACGATCGCTTGACTATCTGCCTGGGTCAGTAAGGCCTCATTCACCTGAAAGGGTTGAAAGACCTGCATTCGGCTTTCGGCTTCTCCTTCCTGTCCCATGCTGGCCCAAACATCGGTGTAGAGGATCTGGGCACCCTTCGCCGCCACGGAGGGTTCAGTGGTGAGCGAGACCTCTGAGCGATCGCCCGCGATCGCCCGTGCCCGCTCAACAATCTCCTCATGGGGAAAATAGCCCTCTGGCGACGCAATCCGCACGTTCATTCCCGCTAGGGCACAACCTAACAGCAGCGAATGGGCCATATTGTTGCCATCCCCAATGTAGGCCAGGGTTAACCCGCCCAAGCCGCCAAACACCTCCTGGGCTGTTTGCAAATCGGCCAACACCTGGCAGGGGTGCTCTAGATCAGTGAGGGCGTTAATCACCGGAACGCGGCAGTATTCAGCAAAGGTTTCGAGATCGCGTTGCTCAAAGGTGCGAATGGCCAGAATATCTAAATACCGATCTAGCACTCGTGCTGTGTCAGAGAGCGGCTCTCCCCGACTGACCTGGGTTACTGTGGGGTTGAGATCGAGCACTTGCCCGCCCAGGCGATACATGGCGGCTGAAAAACTGACGCGGGTTCGGGTAGATGCCTTATAAAACAGCAGACCCAAAATTCTGTCACATTTTGGGCTTAACTTGCCCGATTTCAGATCTGCCGCGAGTTGCAGCAGATCCCGTAACTCCTCGGCATTCAGATCGGTCATGCTGAGCAGGTCGCGTCCCCGCAAGGAGGAGGTGGGCCGGATGATTTCTGGGCTAGGGGTGGGGGCAAGAGTCGCGGTCGCCGCCTCGCCGATCGCCGCCACCAGCGCGTCACTACTGCCATCGGCAAGCTCGACCCTGGCAGGAGGGCTGTCCGTTTGCTCAACCTCGGTGAATTCAACCGGCTCCGCCTCAGTCACCTTGACCACCTCTAGCTCAAGCACGCCAGACACAGCAACCGATACATCGGGTTGACGAGGATGGTTTGTAAACCAGGTTTCTAGGGCACGAATTAACCCCTCCAGGTTGTACTCGACTGCTTCGGCATCCACTCGGCCCAAAAAGTCTTCGCAGGCTTTACTTGTTTGCGGCCCAATGGAGGCAATGCAAACCCCCGTTAACCAATCCTGCCAGGAACCATCGGGTTGAGCCTGATCCAACATCTGGCAGAAGTGCTTAACGGTTTTAGAACTGGCAAAGGTGATCGCATCAATCCGCCGATTTTGGAGAGCGGCTAGGGCCGCGGGAGGGATCTGTTCCGGACAGCGGGATTGGTATGCCGCCACTTCAACGACTTCTGCACCTTTGGCGGTTAAATCCCGGACTAACAAATCGCGCCCACCGGTTTCTACCCGGGGAAACAAAATGCGTGCCCCTTCAACCCCACCAGGAAAATAGGCTGCCAAAGAATCGGAGACAAACTCAGGGGGGACAAAATCTGGGTCAAAGCCCACTTTTTTGAGGGCGATCGCGGTTTTATCCCCCACTACCGCCAGTTGCAGGCGCATTGGCAAGCGCGTACTATTACGCAAGGTTTGCAGCCGTTCAAAGAAAAACTCGACAGCGTTTGCCGAAGTCAATACCAACCAGTCGTACTGGGGAAGACGAGCAATTTCTCGATCCAGGGCGGCCCAACTACTAGGGGGCACAATTTCCAGGGCGGGCATTTCAATTGCGATCGCCCCCGCTGCGGCTAACCGATCCATAAACTGGTTAGCTTGAGTCGCTGCACGGGTAACGAGAATGGTTTTTCCGGTCAGGTCAGACAGTTCCGTAGTGGCATTCATCAGTGGCTCAGGCGTAGGAGACAACAGTTCAGATTCCGATGGATTGGCTGGCAGTACTCGCCGGGTGGCGGTGCTTGTAGGCACCCCGGCTAGGGCCGGATCACGGCTAGGCTGGGGTAAAGGCACATAGGTGAGATAGGGTCTGAGGCGCACCACTTCCCCAATCACAATGACACAAGGTGAGAGCGATTCATCCGTCGTCTTCTCGATGATATTCCCTAGGGTTCCTTCCCAGATCATTTGTTGAGGACGACCCGCCCAGCGGATAATTGCAATCGGGGTGTGGGGCGATCGCCCGTGCCCCTGCAATCGCTGCACGATCTCTGGCAGGGCGCGTGCCCCCATCAAAATCACCAGAGTTTCGATCTCGGCGAGCGATCGCCAATTTAAACTGTCTGGCTCATGGGCCGTCATCACGGCAAAACTTCGGCCCATCGTTGGATCGGTGAGCGGAATCGAGGCCAACAGGGGTGCAGCCAAGGCCGACGATAGCCCTGGCACCACCTCAAAGGCGCACCCGGCTGCCTGCAACGCCCGAATTTCTGCCTGACCCCGCCCAAAGATAAACGGGTCTCCACTTTTGAGGCGCACCACCCGCTTCCCTGCCCGGCAATGGTGCACCAACAACCGATTAATTTCTTTCTGGGGCATGCTGGGCCGGCCACCGCGCTTACCCACGTCAATTTTAAGACAGGCTTCTGGTACCAAGCTTTGCAGGGCCTCATCGGTGAGGGCATCGTACAGTAACACCTCGGCCTCGGTCAAAATTGCATAAGCCTGTCGGGTCAGGTAGCGATCGCCCCCCAACCCAGAACCGACGAGAAAAGCCTTGCCAATTTGCTCTGCCATGATTTCTGACAATAACACTTGTCTTCAAAAATCGTGGCAAACTAGGAGCGCCAAATTCTGAGGGCTGCCCACTCTGAAATCAAAGAGAGAACCTGTTTTGTAACAAAACCTTTACAGCTTCTCAGATTGCCCCCCCAAATCCTCTATGATTTGACTTTGATAAAGGCGATTGAGTCTTTCATAGTTCTTAATAAATAAGAACCATAGACCCGAATCGTTTTAACCTAAATATGAAATGAACTGATGACCTTCGTCGCTGTTGAGTTCTCGCCGAGAGCCACTTTAATAGGTTCTCTGAAGGTTGGCAGGTGACACTCTGGTCAGATTTAACACAGTTAAAGGGAGCCTTTGAAATCCAATGAGTGTTAAAGCAAGTGGTGGCAGCTCGGTTGCGCGTCCAAACCTCTATCAAACTTTACCCGTATCGACGATTTCCCAAGCCGAGCAACAAGATCGCTTTCTGGCAAAAGGTGAACTCGATGAGTTGGCCACCTTTTTCCGTTCTGGTGCCAAGCGCCTGGAAATTGCAGATATTCTCACTCGCAACTCAGAGATCATCGTGTCACGAGCGGCCAACCGCATCTTTGTGGGTGGGTCGCCGATGTCATTTTTAGAAAAGCCGGCGGAAGCCCCTGTGATGACGGTTGCAGGAACCGTACTGGACGCGAAGGAAGGTGCCAAACTCGGCACCGTCACCTATGTTGACAGTAAGGGCGGCGGCGCGAGCGGCATTTTGGATGGAATTCGCTCGATTTTCAGCCTTTCCCCCGGCGGGAATGTGGTCATTCCTCCCAATTTCCGGCCTATTAGTGTATCTCGCTATGGCCCAGAGAATATGGCCAAATCTCTCCGCGATTTGAGCTGGTTTCTCCGCTACACTACTTACGCGATCGTCGCCGGTGATCCCAACATTCTTGCGGTCAATACTCGTGGGCTGCGCGAAATTATTGAACGCGCCTGCTCTGGGGAGGCTACGTTAGTCGCCCTACAGGAAATGCGGGCGGCGGCTTTAAGTTATGTCAGCCAGGATCCAGAATCCGTTGAGATTGTGGCTCAATACTTTGAGGTATTAATTAACGAATTCAAAGCATCAACTCCCTCTGACAAGCTGCGTCAACGCTCTTCGAGCGATTTACAAGGTTTAAAACTGCCCCAGATTTACTTCAATGCGTCTGAGCGTCGTCCTAAATTTGTGATGAAGCCCGGTCTCTCGATGGTGGAGAAAAATGAGGTAGTGAAGGCCGCTTATCGCCAAGTCTTTGAGCGTGACATCACCCGGGCTTATTCCCTCAGTGTGTCTGATCTAGAGTCAAAGGTTAAGAATGGTGAGATCTCCATGAAGGAGTTTATTCGTCGGTTGGCGAAGTCTCCCCTTTATCGTAAGAATTTCTACGAACCTTACATTAACAGCCGCGCCCTGGAACTGGCATTCCGCCACATCCTGGGGCGGGGGCCTTCCTCCCGAGAAGAGGTGCAAAAATACTTCTCAATTGTTTCTGCTGGCGGTTTGCCTGCCCTAGTGGATGCCCTGGTCGATTCCCAGGAATATTCTGATTACTTTGGTGAAGAAACCGTCCCCTATCTGCGTGGTCTAGGGCAAGAAGCGCAGGAGTGCCGCAACTGGGGGCAACAGCAAGACCTATTTAAGTACAGTGCTCCCTTCCGCAAAATTCCTCAGTTCATTACAACATTTGCGGCCTATGATCGTCCACTGCCTGACCAGCATGTGTACGGTTCTGGCAATGACCCGCTAGAAATCCAATTTGGTGCGATTTTCCCTAAGGAAACCCGCAATCCTAGCAGCCGCCCAGCGCCCTTTGGCAAAGACACCCGGCGGATTTTGATTAATCGCGGGCCTGGAATTAACAACCAACTCAGCAATCCCGCTGCCCGTGGGGTTGCGCCTGGTTCCTTAGGGCCAAAGGTGTTTAAGTTTGACCAGACCCCTAGCTACACTGGTACCTTTAATCGTCGGGGGAAAAATACAAAAGGAATCAGCGTTAAGTATGCGGAAAGCTCTTCCCAGGCTCTGATTCGAGCGGCATACTTACAAGTCTTTGGGCGCGATGTCTATAGCGGTCAACGCCTGACTGTGGATGAAATCAAGCTCGAAAATGGTGAAATCACCGTGCGCGAGTTTATTCGGCGTCTGGCCAAGTCCAATGTTTTCCGGAGCCTTTACTGGACTCCGTTATATGTCTGTAAGGCCGTTGAATATATTCATCGCCGTCTGTTAGGTCGCCCCACCTATGGCCGCCAGGAAATTAACAAGTACTTTGATATTAGTGCTAAGCAAGGTTTCTATGCGCTGGTCGATGCAATGATTGACAGCCCCGAATACGTAGAGACCTTTGGGGAAGATGTAGTGCCCTATGAGCGCTATCTCACCCCAGCGGGTCTGGCGCTGCGCACGGTGCGTGTTGGGGCGATCGCGGATAAAGGTGCCAAAGTTGTTAAGGATGAAACGCCCCGCTTCCTGGAGTTGGGTACCCCCACAGATATCCGTACAGAACCCGATGTTCAGTTCCGCATCAACCAAGGGGTCAGCAAGAAACGGGAGCAAACGAAAGTCTTTAAGCTCACCCAATTAGTAGACAAAGCGAATCTGAAGACCGTCATTGGTGCTGCTTACCGCCAAGTGTTTGAGCGGGATATTGCTCCCTACATTGTGCAAAGCGAGTTTACCGCTTTAGAAAGCAAGCTAGGCAATGGTGAAATTAATCTCAAAGAATTCATCGAAGCCCTTGGCACTTCATCCTTGTATATCAAAGAGTTCTATACTCCCTATCCCAATACCAAGGTGATTGAGTTAGGCACGAAACATTTTCTGGGGCGTGCGCCCCTGGATCAGGCGGAAATCCGCAAATATAACCAGATCTTAGCCAGTCAGGGCTTAAAAGGCTTTATTAGTGCCCTAGTCAATAGCCGTGAGTATGGTGAGGCGTTTGGGGAAGATACGGTGCCCTACAACCGTTATATGACGTTGCCAGCAGCTAACTTCCCCAATACTCAGAAACTCTACAACCAGTTGACGAAGCAAAGTAAAGACATTGTCGTTCCTAGCTTTGAGCCAGCGAGGTCGAGTCTGGATATTACCAAAACACCTCTGGTAGGGATGGTGTTAGCCGATTTGGAAGCGACTCAAAAACCCTCTTTTGTGGAACTAGGGCGCTCCTCCAACCCGTTAGACCGGGAGGAACTTCTAAGTCATGAACGGCTGAAGCCCGCCCGCATTTACCGGCTAACCACTGGAATGTCTGAGGCAGAGGTCAATCTGGTTTTACAGGCCATCTACAGGCAGGTATTTGGGCTGGGAAGCAACCCCATACCCGAGGAGTTCCGCCAACAGCATCTGGAGATCCAGTTGCTTGACGGTGCGATTTCGATTCGGCAGTTTGTTCATGCCTTAGCCAGCTCTCAGGTTTACGCAGAGCGTTTTTGCCAGGCTTACCCTGAGATGAAGGTGGCTGAATTATTGTTCCGTCAGCTCTTGGGACGCTCTCCCGCTACTGCTGAAGAGCATGCCCAATTGGAAAACACTCTGGCATCGCAGGGTTTGGCTGCCGCTGTGGCTACGCTAGTTGATAGCGCCGAATATGGCCGTTACTTTGGTGAGGATGTAGTGCCCTATAAGCGCTTTGCTAACACCTTTCAGGTTGGGTAGGGCGATTACTGGCTGCTATTGAGCCAACCTCGTAAGAGATGACGTTGGTCAGGTCGGTTTAGTGCAAGCTTGCCCTAGCCTGTCTGACCAATTTTTTATGCTTCTAATCGCTGGCTAATTAAAAGATTCTGCTAAAGTGGCTCGTGTGCGAGCAACAGAGAGCCGGACGCGCTCAATTTGGGATTCGTAGGCGGCCCTTTGCTGGGGTAAGCCATCTGCAGGATGCGCTCTCAAAATTTGTTCATAATAGCGAAAAATTTGAAAGGCATAGCTAGCGATCGCGACCTGTTCCTGCGAAAGAGTCATAATGCGCTTGACCAAGTCAGCACAGGTAGCCGTAGCAGGCAGAAGGAAGACATCGGCATAGAGGGGTGGGAGTGGGTGCGATCGAGTTTTCAACTCCTCCAGCAGACTCAAAGCTTCTTCAGATAACTCCCCATCAAAATCTGCTAGGGAATTGAGTAAGGCCAATAGCAAGAATTTTGACCGTCTTTGCTTCATCGTTCTTCAACACCGCGTTGAGCATTATCATGCCAGTTAAAGCGCGCAATTGCTAGGTATGCCAAATCTCAGACACTCAAACAGCGGACACGATCCAGTCTATCGCCTTCGCCATGGTTCTCTAATGCCCCAAAGGGGCGATCGCCCCTGCCCCTTGCATCACCCATCCAACAGACTCCGCACCCCCCGTCCACCCCGATTCAGCACATGCGTATAAATCATGGTTGTCTTCACATCCTAGTGCCCCAACAACTCCTGCACCGTGCGGATGTCGTAGCCATCTTCGAGCAAGTGGGTGGCAAAACTATGGCGAAACGTATGGCACCCGATCCGCTTAGCAATGCCAGACGCACGGACAGCTTACTTTAGTGTTTTCTGAACTCCACTTTCATGCAGATGGTGACGGCGAATGATGCCACTGCGAGGGTCACGCGAACGCCCTGTCGAAGGGAATACAAACTGCCATATCCAGGCGCGATCAGCATGGGGGTGTTTACGCTCTAGGGCAAAGGGCAGATAGACCGAGCCATAGCCCTGGTCTAGATCCAACTCGTGTAAGCGCTTTACTTTAAAAAGGTGCTCTTGCAATGGCTCAATCAAACTATCCGGCAGCATGGTTACCCGACTTTCGTTCCCCTTGGTGTCACGGGCTACAATCTGCCGCTGAGCAAAATCAATATCCTTGATTCGCAAACTCAGCCCTTCACTGAGCCGCAAACCACTGCCATACAAAACCCTGATCACCAGCCCGTGAACCCCCGAAATGTTTTCTAAAACAGAGCAAACTTCACCTTTAGTCAGCACTGTAGGCAGATAATTCGACCGTTTCGCCCGTACAGCATCCAATGCCCCCAGGTCTTGATTGAGTACATTGCGATACAAAAACAACAGGGCACTGAAAGCCTGATTCTGAGTTGAAGCCGATACATGCCCTTCTACAGCTAGATGGTCAAAAATGCTTCGACCTCTGCCCCGCCCATATCTTTTGGATGCTGCTTGTTATAGAAGAGAATGTACCTGCGAATCCATCCGACATAGCTTTGCTCGGTTTGATAGGAATAATGCTTTAGACGAATCACGTCGCGCACTTGGTCAAGCAGCTTTCTGGGTCGGGATTCCATGGCGAGGAAGGTAGATATTGATAGTATAAATGTACCAAATGCCACATCCCTAGCCTACGTACTGACCATGAAGATTTGCTGAAGCTATCGGCATAACACCCCTTGGCAAGCATATTGTGCAGATCAAGATCTAGATAAATACCTCTATTAGGGTTATTATCACGACTCAATTCAGCATAACTGCCGAATTCAGGCAGATAGCCCGACAGATTTTTGTATAACACTCCGATTTGGGTAGTTATGCCGATAATGTTCGGTATAACTCCTCTCAGAGGAGGTGATATGCGACTCTGATTCTGGCTAACTACCCTGCTGCGGGATGTTAGACGGAATTTAGGAAGGAAAGTCAGTATAAGCAGTAGTTATGCCGCTGAGTCTTCTGTTTGGACACAGCCGAGAGATTGTTTCAGTTCGTATTAACATACGGAGAGATTTATGCCTTCCTATCAGAATGATCCTGTCATTTCCAGAACAACTACACCTTCTGGAACAGAAAACTACAACGGTGGAATTTATGGGGAAAGTCTCAGTACAGGACAAAAACTTGCAAAATGGGAACAGGAAAGGGGTTCATGAAAATTATCACATTTTTTAACCACGAAACCCTCTTCGAGATGCTTTGCGCCCTCATTGAACTTGGCATGGAGCAAGATTGAGCGTTGTTGCTGCCCTTCTGATTGCACTGCTGCGAGTTAAGACTGTGAACTTGAGTGAGTTGGCAACCGCCTTCAGTGGCAAAGCGCACACCGATTCTCATTACAAACGCCTGCAACGCTTCTTTCGTCATTACGAACTCAATTATGCTGAGATTGCTCAAGCGGTTGTGGCACTGATGGCAAAGAACCATGGGTCCTTTCAATCGACCGAACCGAATGGCAGTTTGGGGATTGTGTCTTCAATATCCTGATGCTAGGAGTTGTCCATGAAGGTGTTGCCTTTCCTTGAGTCTGGTGCCTGCTGGATAAGCGAGGTAATTCCAACAGTGTTGAACGGATGGAGTTGTTCAACCAATTTCTAGAGCGCTTTGGTGATCGAGAGGTTGCCTGCCTGACTGCCGACCGAGAGTTTGTGGGTAAAGCCTGGTTTGGTTATTTACTCGATGATCCACTCATCCCGTTTCGGATTCGCATTCGAGAAAATCACAAGCTCAGTGATGGTCGTGTCAATCTGCGAGTCAGTGTTTTGTTTGCTGATTTACCTGTAGGACAGACTAAAGTTCTGCGTCATCAGCGGTGGTTGTGGGGCCATTGGGTGTACATTGCAGCCATGCGGTTAGAAGATGACTCGCTACTGGTCGTTGCAACTCAAAGCAAACCGAAATCAGCGATCAGTGATTATGCCAAAAGAGGGTCAATTGAAACATTATTTGGCATTTTCAAGACTCGTGGATTTTGTTTAGAATCGACGCATCTGACGGACGCTGAGCGCCTGAGTAAACTGTTAGCCCTGCTGTCCTTAGCCCTGTGCTGGGCGTTCTTAACTGGAGAGTGGTTGCAACAATTCAAGCCGATCACAATTAAAAAGCATGGACGTAGAGCCAAGAGCATTTTTCGTTATGGTTTTGACCATCTCCGAAACATTGTGCTGAACCTGGCACAGAAAATCGATCAGTTCTTGGAGGTTCTACCAGGGTAAACGCATCAAAAATCTGGTCAGGAATGTGCCTCAGACTGCGGCATACTGGCGCTGAGAATTTGCAGCATAAACTGGTCGTCTAGCCCTGCTCGATAGCGTTTCATCGCCAAACTGCCTTTCGATGGCTCCTGGCGCAGAAGGTTGAGTGCCAATCGACGCAGTACACTCCTGTTCTGGGGAGCATGGTCTTTGCGAATGCGCGAAGCATCCTCGTTGAACACCACGTCCAGGCACCAATGGAGCTGATTTTCAACGCCCCAATGGGCGCGAATATAGCGAGCGAAGGTTTGGGCATCCGTGCTGAGCGAACTGAGGAAGTAGCGGGTCTCGACGGTGTCCTTGTTCCACAAGCGCCGCTGCGAATGGACGACAACCAAACTTTGCAAGCCTGCCCATTGCTCCAACTGGTCTTTGGAAAACACCTGGGTTGCCGGAATCTGCCAGATTGTCCTCGACTCGATGCGATGGTGTCCCGTCTCCGTTTCCTGATGCTGAGTGTGTTCTACGTCCTCCCATTGACGTGCTTGAGCGGTTTCAAATCCAGCTTGTGCCTGCGCTAACAGGGTTGGGTGATTGCCCTTGAGCGCCAGAATATAATCTGCGTCTCCCGTTGTGATCTGCTCGGCAATCGCGCTTTGTGTGCCCATCGCATCAATGCTGACAAGGCAACCCGCCAGCGCTAACTGTTCGAGCAACACAGGGATAGCCGTAATTTCGTTGGACTTTGAGTCCACAGAGCACTGTCCCAGCACCAGTCGGTGCTCACTTGCCCATGCACTCACCAGTTGCAGGGCTTTGCTCCCCCCTTCTCGGTCGTAGGAACCTTTGGCGGTTTTGCCATCAATCGCAATCAGTTCAGCCTCCAGAGTGGATACCAGTGCGCTTATCCACTGCTGGAAACTTGCCTCAAGCGCTTTCGGGTCGAGTCGGGCAAAGACACGGGCGAAGGTATCGTGCGAAGGAATCCCGTTGGGTAGGGCCAGGAAGGTTTCGAGCCAAGTGCGTTTAGCATTGCCGTAGGTCTCAATTGCCACCCAACCGTCTGCTCCAGACAGCACGGCAAACAAAGCGATAGTGATAATGTCTAGCAGTTGGTGGGCACGAGTGCGCTCTACACGCGGATCGGGGATCTGTCCGAAACACTGCTCCAGACACGATTGCAGCATTTCTCGGTT
>CALIDI010000013.1 GCA_938023035.1 uncultured Leptolyngbyaceae cyanobacterium
ATGATTGGCATGGAAGTTTAAACCATGACTGGATGGTTGGTTCGCTGCATTGTTTGGTTAAACGGGTGCTAGTCTAACCCCCTCTCCCTCGTTGATTGACGAAACTTTTTCGCTGGCGGCTGGAAGCCGCGCCTACAGATGCAAAACCCGCGCAGGCGGGTTTTCGGTAAGGGTAGAGAGGCAGCGCCCGACTTTGTTGATGGCGCAGCGGTTTCAACCGCCCGGTGCCCAGGTTTTGTCAGTCAATCAGCCCCCTCTCCTTGCCCCCAGGTATTTGCTATGAAACTCCGTCTGTTGCTTTTATCCCTGATTGCAATTCTGACCTTGATCAGTATCGGCCCATTGCGCCACAGTCTGGCAATCGCCAAAGCTCCCAAAACTAGCTTCAAAATGCCCAATCCTCCTAAGGGGCCACCGCCCAGAGGACGAGTCCGGGGGGGTGCCCAGCGAGGTACCTTCTGCCCTTTCACACAGCCCACTCTGACGGCTTTAACGCCCTACGTGGAGCATCGAGATCCTGAGTTTCCGCAACTGCCTCCGACGATGGATGTTTGGGGTTATACAACTCAGACCCATCCGACCTTTTGGTTCTACCTGCCCTATCCCAAAGCAACCGGCTACCAAGCCGAGTTTATTCTGCAGGATGCGACCGAAACGGTGGTCTATCGGCAGGCGATCGCTTTACCAGAGCATCCGGGGGTGATCGCTGTTTCCTTACCCAAAAGTCATCCCGGTTTAGCGTTGGCTCAACCCTACCGCTGGTATTTTGCCCTGCGATGCCAAACGGTTACCAAAATGGCGGCCTACCCGATTGTGCCAGATCGGGTTGAAGGGGTGGTTCAACGCCTCCAGCCTTCGCTGAAGTTAATGCAACAACTGGCGATCGCCCCACCGCTGGAGCAAGCCCGGCTTTATGCAGAAGCGGGAATCTGGTTTGATGCAATCACAACCCTGGCCACGTTGCATCAGGCCAAGCCGTCAGAGTCGATCTACTGGGAAGAATGGAACGCTCTGCTCCAATCAATCCACCTGGAAGAAGTCAGCCAGAAACCACTGGTTCCCTCAATCGATGAGGGATTCGTCACTCAATGACGTCCTTTCTTAATTACGTCATTACGTCCCTTCTGACAGGATGTGTCAGGCGATAGCCATAACGCATCACGGGCATTTTATTTTCGTGCAGTTCTCCTCGTAGACGAAGGCGTAAGTCTGGCTACCCTCTCACCTTTCTTGAATGCCTGTTAGGGCTATACCCCTCTCCTAGAACGGGCAAGGGCTGCACACTCAGATTCTCGGTTTGAAGTCCCTTTTCCCCAGTGGGAGAAGGAATTGAGGAATGCGGGAAGAAGGATTTGTTAGTCAACCAGCCTTATTTCTCCCCTGCCATGCAAATGTCCTAACACACTTGCGTAACGCTATTACCTATTATTTGTTTCGGCAAACTGGTTAAAAAACTATCGCTGTTGTCCCCGTCAAATGCTAGAGTCCTAATCATGACTAGGGGAAGACGTACACACACTGCAGAATTAGAGGTTCGGTTCCTGCGCGAGGGGATTACTGAATCAACGCATCATGTGCAAGCCGTTGTTTGTGATCATCGTGGGCGATCGCTACTTGTGGCGGGAAATCCTGAAACCGCTACCTTTGTGCGATCGGCATTAAAGCCATTCCAAGCCCTAGCTGTGACCACTACCGGTACTTTAGAGCGCTTTGGCTTAAACGACAAAGACTTGGCCATCATCTGTAGCTCTCACCAAGGAGGGATTGAGCAGATGCGGCAGGTATTCAAAATTCTTTGGCGTTGCGATATTGACCCCTCGGCCCTACAATGCCCGGTGCCCCCCGGCAAACGCAGCCCCCTAGAATATAACTGCTCTGGTAAGCATGCAGGGATGTTGGCAGTCTGTCAGCAACGCAACTGGATCACCAGTACCTACCTGCAACGCAGCCATCCGGTACAGCAACTCATCTTGCAAAAAATGGCAGAACTCCTGCACATGCCTGCCGAAGAATTTATCAGCGCCCGTGATGATTGTGGTGCCCCTACCTATTTTTTGCAGTTGGTTCAAATTGCCTGGCTCTATGCCCTACTGGCCGCTGGTGACAACCTGGATATGGAGCGAATTGCTCGGGCCATGACCCATCACCCCACAATGGTGGCAGGGCCTGGAGCCTTTGATACTGAGGTAATGCGGTTAACCGAGGGAGAACTCGTCAGCAAATCTGGCGCTGAAGGAATTCAATGCATTGGCCGCATTGGCGAAGGGATGGGCTTAGCGATTAAAGTCGCTGATGGTGCGAAGCGAGCCAAGTATGCGGTGGCCGTGCATCTGCTAAAGCAAATGGGTTGGATCAGCCCCACCGTTGCAGAGACACTGGCGGAAGCATTTATGACGGTGAGTCCTGTGACCCGTTTAGAAGTAACGGGGGAGTTGTCAATGCTGTAGAGCCAAATTCAGGAAGGTTTCAGTGAAGGAATAATAGGGCCAGATTGTCATGGGCATCAACCTGGATCCGTTAGCAACGGAGCAAAGAAACCCCAATACCGCAACTATCGATCAAGTTTCGACTTTGGAGATGGTGCGCCTGATTAACGAAGAAGATCAAAAGGTTGCAGTGGCGGTGGCAGCCGTGTTGCCTCAGGTGGCCCAAGCGATTGATCGGATTGCGGCCCAGTTGCATCAGGGGGGAAGGCTCATCTACATCGGCGCAGGAACCAGTGGCCGTTTAGGCATTTTAGATGCATCTGAATGCCCTCCCACTTTTCGAGCCGATCCAGGTCAGGTGATTGGGCTGATTGCGGGCGGTGACCAGGCTATTCGGCAGGCGGTTGAAGGAGCAGAGGATAGTCGTGAACAGGGGGCGGCGGATTTAGGGGCGATCGCCCTTAGCGCTCACGATGCGGTTGTGGGGTTAGCAGCCAGTGGACGGACTCCCTACGTGTTGGGCGGGTTGGTCTATGCCAGGGATGTTGGAGCCACGACGATCGCGATCGCCTGCACCACCGATTCCGAAATTGGAGCGATCGCCGATATCGCAATTGAAGTATTACCGGGACCAGAGGTGATCACGGGTTCAACGCGGATGAAGGCGGGGACGGCCCAAAAAATGATTCTCAACATGCTCTCAACTGGTGCCATGATCAAAATCGGTAAGGTCTACAGCAACCTGATGGTGGATGTGCAGGCCTCGAATCAAAAGCTGGTGGAGCGCTGTAAGCGCATTCTCCAGGCGGCCACTGGGTGCGATCGCCCTCAGGCAGAAGCCTTACTTGAAGTAACAGGGTACGATGTCAAACTGGCCATTGTGATGGCTAAAACAGGGGTGGATCTAGCGCAGGCAAAGCAACGCCTCCAAGAGGCGGAGGGCTACTTGCAACGGGCGATCGGGGTAATTGAATAGCGGCAGAAAAGGTGTTATCGCACCTGGCGCGACCCGTCCGGGCATTGAAACTCAACCATTCGTGCAATTTCCCCGACAGGCGGTGGCGTCTGCGAGGGGGCTGCCGTTTCACAGATAAAGGCAAAGGTTCTTTCCGCCGGGGCATTTTCCGCCTTCTCGGCCAGCACTACGACTGTAAAGCTCTTTAAGTCACCGCTTTTTGCCTGGGCTGTCGCGACAACTTGGTGCGGCTTTAGGGGAGTTATCTGATAGCGGTAGCTGGCTGTCTCAGAGGGAATCCCCAGCTTTAAATCGGCTAAGTTAGCGGCAAATTTTGTCTGCTCCAGATAATGGGCCTGTTGCGCCCGACCGATGGCGCGAACATGGGTTCTTCCCTCAGCTTCCTGGGCTAGATTGCTCCCAGAGGGAACCTGGCTAGTATCGATGATAATTACATCCTTGGGCAGGGTTGCCTGGGTATACACGCGCTTGAGCTTAACGGCTTGGACACTAAAGTCGGTCGGTCGGGGGGCACCGGGTTGAGTTTGGGTTTCAAGCCGGAGGCTGCCATCGTTGCCTAATTCAAAGATGGTTTCAATGGCTTTGGCTTCTCCCGGCAGCAGTAAATTGAGCTGCATCGGCTTTTGGTTAGACTGAAGGCGATACTCAAAGGCAATCGCTTGTTTTTTTCCTTCTAGCTCATTAATAAAGTAGCCTTTGCCATTCTGGCTAAAGAAAATACTGGGCAGTTGCCCCCCCTCCTTTGGCTGGCCTTCAGCCTGCCATTCTCCTAAAAGACGTGGCTCAATGGGGTCGATCGGCGTCGTAACCGTCGGAGAGGGAGAGGATCCCGTTTCTCGATTGAACCGAATTTGTCCACAGGCGATCGCCCCCAGACTCAAGCCAATCAGGCATCCGTACCGCAGCACCTTGAAAGTCATTTGCATGGGTCATCTTCCCAGGAGCATTTTTACCCATCATGCCCTAAGACTTTGGTTCTGGAAACCGATTCAAAACCAGGGAAACCTCACCTTTGCTGCCCATCTTTCAGCCTAGAGGCTTAAGATGAGAGATAGGACTAAACCAACACCCATGATCGAAGAAGAGGACATTTATCGCCCCCGCCCCTATGTGCAAGTGCCCATGGATCGGCGCGTAGAAGCCTTTATGATTGATTTTGCAGCCACGACGATCATTAGCCTTAGCGCTGGCTCTGCCTACATTGTCATGTTTCTGCTAACTTGGCTGGCCTTGCGGGTAATTGTGGTTGCTGTCAACCGGGGGCAAAGTCTAGGGCGGTGGGCGGTAAATATTAAGGTGGTAGATCCGCGTCAGCGCCGAATTCCAGGGTTGATAGAACTTTTTCAACGCGAACTGATTACGGGCCTAGCGGGCTTACTAGTGGTGGTGGGTTTGGCTAATTTTAACCCTGCCAATGCGTGGGTGCTTTTTACACCGATTCCTTTGCTGGCTGACTGTAGCCTGGCCTTTGGTGATCCGGAATATCGCCGCGCTTTTCATGATCGGCTGGTTGGTACAACCATGGTGCAAACTCGCCGTGGTGCCAGTTTCGATCTGCTTTTGAGAGATTTATTTGCCGAAGTGCGGCGACGTGTGAAATAATAAGAGACTGCATTCAAACTGCTGCTTGCTGCTTGAGTTACTAAAGATATGGCTAAAAATAAAGGGGTTCGAATTACAATTACCCTGGAGTGTACCGAGTGTCGCACTAATCTAGATAAGCGATCGCCGGGGGTTTCTCGATACACCACCAGCAAAAATCGTCGTAACACCACCGCTCGGTTGGAGTTAAAGAAGTTCTGCCCTCACTGCAATAAGCATACAATTCACAAAGAAATCAAGTAGGGCTGTTTTCTAGGTATGTGGCTTGGCCTTAGGAGATTTGCCAAGGTGGGGGTATCTCTGTCTTAGATAAACGTTTAGCCAGAGCTTTGCTAAAGCTCTGCTTAATCTGGTTGGTTCCAGGGCTGACGTTGTTTGGCTCTGTCACCGGGAGCTAGTTTGTTTTCATTGATTACTGCTGTTATCGTTTTCCCAGTTTTTGTACTTTTCCATTGCGGTTGACTATGAGCTATTTACGCCGTCGCGTTTCTCCAATCAAACCTGATGAACCCATCGATTACAAGGATGTGGATTTGCTTCGTAAATTTATCACCGAACGGGGTAAAATCTTGCCTCGTCGGATTACGGGGTTAACGGCTAAGCAGCAACGGGATTTGACGATTGCAATTAAACGCGCTCGGATCGTTGCCCTGCTGCCCTTCATCAATCAGGAAGGTTAGGGATTGATTGTCACTAGCTTTCTCCCTGAATCAATTTCCAGTCATTTAATCTTCATCTCCGTTCAACGCTCAAGGTTTTCTTGGGGGTGGTGATTTGTTGCAAGTGGAACGTCATGGGAAAGTGACACCCTTTGATTGAAGTGTTGGCTCTGTTGAGGGCATTGTCTCCTGAATGGCTTTGTTCTAGCGTTGGATACCACGATGATGTGGATAGATAAAGGGCGAGCCATTTGCGCAAAATCTTGATTAGGATCCAGACCTTGAGACGATTCAGGCTTTATTAGACTGCCTAATTCCCTAAGTCTAATCCGTTAGAGGAAGCGAATTTGAAGGCTGTGCCCACAAAGATGGGAAAGCCGTCTATTTTTATTAGCATCTTTTTTATTCCATCTACCTGCTGGCATCGTTGCTGCTCAGGTGTAGGGTAGAGGTAGAGGCTAAGCAATACCTACTGATCTGTGCCGATTTGCCTTTGATTGGCTGAGGTTGCATTTCGGTCATGGATCGCAGCATAAAATGAAGTTATCTCTGCAATGGGCTGCTGAGATTGACCGCTTTTATGGTGCTTGCTCGCTGCTCTGGGTCACATTGCTTCGCTGCCACCTTCGCATTTTTACCAAACGGAATGGATAAGGGAACGCTGGTTGAATTTCGTGTGAATGGCGATCGTCGTTTGGCCGTCATTGACCGCCCAGAGGGTAAAAAAAACTGGGTTGCCATTGATGAGCGGGGGCACGCCCATACGTTGCATTCGCGCGACATTACCTATCAGTTACCAGGCAGTTACAAGCCATCTGATATTCCTGCTTTTTTACAGCAGGTGCAGCCCTTGCTCGATCCTTCGAGTCTGGAGGTCGCCTGGGAGCTTTTGGTGGATGATGGCAGCACTGTTAACCCCTCAGAGATGGCTTTGTTATTGTTCTCTGACCAGGAGCCACCCCTTTGCTATGCAGCTTATCATTTGCTTTCTGAGGATAAGCTATACTTTAAGCTTAAGGGCGATCGCTACGAACCACGCCCGCACAGTCAGGTTGCTGAGATTAAGCATCAGCAAATGGTCGCTGCCCAAAAACAGCAAGAATGGCAGGGCTTCTTAGCAAAGTTGGAGCAGGCATTGGCAGGGGTTAAAGTCGAGTGGCAGCCCAGTGATCGCCTCCGCATTGACTCTCTTGAGCGATTTGCTACCCTGGGAGAAGAGGCGACTCATCGTACCCCAGCATTGGAGGTATTGGGTCACTTAAACCGCCCTGAAACTCCTCAGGGGGCGCTGCAACTGTTGGTTGATCTGGGGCTGTGGAGTCCGCACGAAAATCTCTTCTTGCGCCGCAGCCAAGTTCCGGTACAGTTTCCTGAAAAGGTGTTAGACGTGGTGCAAAAATCGTTGTCTGCTCCGCCCCCTGATACCCATCCTGATCGCCTTGATCTGACTCATCTCAAGGTCTATACGATCGATGATGAAAGCACCCGCGAAATTGACGATGGTCTAAGTCTGGAGTTTCTACCTGACGGGCGGCAGCGTCTGTGGATTCATATTGCTGACCCTAGTCGGTGGTTACAACCAGGGGACGAGTTAGACCTTGAAGCCCGCCGTCGCAGTACGACCCTCTATTTGCCGACGGGGGTAATTCCTATGTTTCCGTCTGAGTTGGCAACTGGGCCAATGAGTTTGAGGCAAGGGGCAACCAGTTGCGCCCTCAGCTTTGGTGTAATTCTCGATGATGATGGCGCGATCGCAACCTACGACATTTATGCTAGCCAGATTAAGGTGACCTATCGCCTCACCTATGAGGACGTAGATGAGATGCTGGATTTAGGTGTGCAGGCAGAGTCTGAGTTAGAGGCCTTAGCCCAATGGGCCGAAAAGCGCTATGACTGGCGTCACTCTCAGGGGGCTGTTAGTATCCAGATGCCGGAGGCATCGATTAAGGTAGAGGGCGACGATATTACCGTTGTGGTGCTGGATGACTCGCGCTCCCGTCAATTGGTAGCTGAGATGATGATTTTGGCTGGGGAAGTAGCGGCTCGTTATGCTCAGGCCCATCAACTACCGCTGCCCTTTCGCAACCAACCCCCACCTGAGTTGCCACCCCAGGAGGAGCTATTGCTTTTGCCAGCCGGGCCAGTGCGAGGCTGTGCGATTCGGCGCTGTATGCCCCGCAGTGAGCTAAGTCTGACTCCTTCGGGGCATGCCAGTTTAGGTTTGCAAACTTACACCCAGGTGACCTCACCGATTCGACGCTATAGCGATTTGCTGGCCCACTTTCAGATCAAGGCGCATTTGCGTGGAGAACCCTTACCCTTCTCAGTAGATGAAGTGCGCGAGTTGATGCTGAGTATTGCCAATACGGTACAGGAGGCGGTGTTGGTTGAACGCCAGACGAACCGTTATTGGAGCTTAGAGTATCTGCGGCGGAATGGGGATGAAGTCTGGCAGGCGCTGATGCTGCGTTGGTTGCGAGAACACGAAAATCTAGGCTTGATTTTATTAGAAGATTTGGGAATGGAATTGCCTATGCGGTTTGAGCGGGCAATTGAGCCGGGCGATCGCCTCTGTGTCAAAGTGTCTTATGTGGATCCGCGCCAGGATATTTTGCAGTTCAAAGAGGTTGCACCGGCCACAACTGATGCGATCGCCTGAATCTCAGGAAGGCTCCAAGAACGATTGCTGCCCTCGCATTGCTCTGCGATAACCCTCCAAACCTGCTCAGGGCAAAAGCTAGCTGAGCGGCATCGAAAGCCGTTGAGGCTAGCGGGCCGTTTGTTGGCTAAAAACCTGATTGCGGCAACTTGAGTGGTCACGGCGACTAGGCGATCAGCTTTTAAGGCATCCCCTACGGCTCAGGCTTGGGGGATGATAAGCGCTGGGGCATCACCCCATCCGTCAGCATCGTTAGCAATTCACTATCCGAAGCACTTATATAATTTTTTAGCAGTGCCTGGAGCTTCATCCGAGGAATGTAGGGCCATCCGCCGTTAGCTTCAATATCCCGCAGCAGGTGATAGAGAGCCTGACGGTTGTTAGGCAGAGAATTTTGAAACAGGTTGTCGCGAATTTCTTGATGTAAGTTTTCTAGCAAACGCAGTAAATTCAGCAAATGCAAACATTCTCCACCCTGCTGGCTAGCAGTGGCCCGCACAAGTTGAGCGATCGCTTGCAGGTCTTTCTCAAGTGGATCAATTCGTTGAAAGCCGCTATCACTCATAAGCAATCGCGCGAATTCATTGCGCCCTCTCAACTCCTTCTCAAATTTATCGGAGTCTGAACCGACAGACAATCACGCTTGCCACCAGCTTCGGCAGATATTTACAAAATCGCCCCTCTTAAAGAAAACCTTGCCCCCTTACCCTGCATCCCTCAGGAAAGGCAGGCTATGACGCTGGTTCACAACAAGTTGCAGCAGTTTCTTCTTGCCCTGACCGTTGAGTGCAATAGAGCCAGTGAGCAATCTGTACCCAATCCATACCAGTGGTTACCGGGTTGACTCTGCTTGACTGACAAATCTTTTTCCTTCATCCCTACATCCCTGCTTCCCCAGTGGGAGAAAGGACTTCAAACCGGGAATCTGGCTGCAAAGCCCCTAGCCCGTTTTGGGAGAGGGGCATCGCCCTGACAAGCATTCAAGCAAGGGGTAAGAGAGTTCAAACTTTGTTTGTCAATCAGCAAGTCAGCCGAAAAATCATCCATAAAGTTCGTGTAAAGCACCCATTTGGAGGATGTCTTTTCATAGGAATCTTGCAAACACAAGAAAACTTCAGTATTATGTGATACATCGGTTTTTGCGAAAACTCCCAGAACATCCAGCCATTTGCAACAATACTTAATATTTTTCGGCTGCAATTTTAGGTTTATTATTCTACTGGCTTTGAATTGCCCTAGTTTTTGTTTTTGGAGCTGGCGACGGTGTACGGCAGCTAGGGCCAATGTCTTTACTCAGGGTGTTTTACAGGCTCGGGGTCGCCAATTTCTGGTGTGATTGGTGTGGGAAAAGTTTGATGCGCATGTTTATATCGTTGAGGCAATGGTTGCGTCGCGGGCTTTTTGTCCTGGTCGGTCTTCTGATCAGCTTGAGTCTGTGGGGCGTTGTGACTGCGGGGCAGGCACAGGAGATTACGATTACGAATACGGCGACGGCTGGTTTTGCCGATGGGGCAGGGGTGCCTCAACCGGTTGTTACTTCCAATGCAACAACTGTTAGGGCAACTGTGAATCCCTCTGAGTTGGTGATTATAAAGACGGGCGATCGCGCCTCTGCGGAGCCGGGTGATTCGGTTGTTTATCGGATTTTGGTGCAGAACACTGGGCAGACCGTGATTACCGATTTGCAGGTTGTGGATACGTTGCCCTTTGGGACAAAGTATTTAGCGAATTCCGGGCGGGCTGCCTTGGCAGGGGTACCGGTTAACTTTGCTTCGCCGCCTAGCCAAAATGGTCGCACTCTTACCTTCTCCCCTGTGACAACCCTGAATCCGGGTCAGACCCTGACCCTTACCTACGCTGTGGTGCTCACTCCCGATGCAATTCGGGGAAATGGGCGAAATTTGGCAGTGGCTAACGGCAATGCCGGTGGTTTACCAGTTGTAAGTAACCCCGCCACTTTTGTGCTGGCGATTCGCCCTGGGATTTTGGCCGACTGTGGCACCATCATTGGGCGTGTCTTTGTGGATAAGAATTTTGATGGTGAACAGCAACCCGGTGAGCCAGGGGTACCAAATGCCGTTATTTATTTTGACGACGGCAATCGGGTGACGACGGACTCAGAGGGTCTGTTTTCTCTCGCCTATGTGGTTGCCGGAACCCGTACAGCAACTCTGGATTTGACCAGCTTGCCAGGTTATACCGTCGCTCCTAACCTCTACCGAATTGAGCAAAACAGCACCGCTCGGATGGTGAAATTGTCTCCGGGGGGGCTAGCTCGAATGAACTTTGCAGTGACTCCGACGTTCCAAGAAGGGCAGCGATAGTATGCGAAACAGCTCTACGATTGGTCTAGCTTTGTTATCATCGCTAGTCGGCGCGATCGCGGTAATGCCTGCAAAATTGCAGGCAGCAACCGTGGCAGAGGCTGCCCCTGTCGCTGCCGCCAGTAGTTCCCACAAGGTGAACGCTGACAAGTTGGAACAGCGCGCTCCTGATCAGGCTTCTTTGCTAGCTCAAGGGGTGGCCCCCGTTCGGATTTTGGCTCCCACGGAGGCGGTGACCGGGGCACAAACCACAAATCTAGTAGTTCAGTATGGGGCGGGAACCCAGGTGAGCGTGCAGGTGAACGGTCAACCCATTGACCCTGCAACCCCCACCCAAACCCAGGTGAATGATGATGGCAGCGTTACCCAGGTATGGTACGCATTGCCCCTGCGCCGAGGCGAAAACACCCTGACGGTGCAACCAGAAGGGGGGGGCGCAGTAAGCGCGACCCTGCGGGTGCAGGAACTGGCGGCTCGGATTGTGTTTCTGCCGACGGGAGAACCCCGCATCCCGGCGGATGGCCGCTCGGCCTTGACGATCGAGGGGCAAGTTGTCGATGGAGACGGCAATGCATTGGAACAAGAGGTGGTGGTCACTCTAACGGCCAGTGCGGGCACGTTTATCGGTGCTGACCATGATAAGGATTTGCCTGGTTTTCAGGTGCTGGCACGCAATGGCAAGTTTTCTGCTCAGTTGCAATCGACGCTGCAAGCCCAGAAGGTGCGAGTGCGGGCAGCTGTAGAGTTGAAGGATCGCCGTACCCAGCGAAGTGGCGATCGCCCCCTCCCCCCCCAGCAGGAACGGTTGAATGAATTGTCGGATCGGGCGGCGGTGAGTCAGCCGACACTGTTGAATCCAAGCATTTCTCCGGTGGCTCCGTTAGAATCGCGATCGCCCGGAAGTCCCTTGGGAGAAGCGGTGCAGGTACTCGAAGCCTACACCCAAGTGGACTTCATCACGGATTTGCGCCAACCAATTGTTTCGGGTTCGGTCAACATTCGTCTGGGAGAGCGCGGTACCGACTTCTACGGCAGCTTCCGCGACTTTCTCAACCCTGATTTGCTCAAGGATGGGTTTGGTGCTGAGTTTTCTACGGCTCTGTTTGCTCAAGGCCGGGTGGGCGGCTGGCTAATCACAGGAGCCTTTAACAATCAGCGCCCCCTTAACCAAATCTGCGATGGCACCACCCGCCTCTTCCGCGATCCGCAGTTTTGCGATCAGGTCTACCCGACCTATGGAGATAGCTCTACCACAGATTATCTCACCCCCTCCATCGACAGTGTTTACTTCCGCATGGAGCGCACCTCTCCCGTGGCTGGGGCAGGCAGCGACTACTTTATGTGGGGCGACTATACCTCGGCGGAGCTTGCCAATCCTTCCCAATTCTATACGGCGACTAGCCGCCAGTTACACGGCTTTAAGGGGAATTACAATCTGGGGAATTTCCAGATTACGGCGATGTATGCCAATAACCTGGAAGCTTACCAGCGAGACACAATCGCGCCCAATGGTACTAGCGGCTATTACTTTTTGTCGCGGCGGCTGGTGGTGGGTGGTAGCGAAGTTGTTCGGCTGGAGACGGAGGAAATCAACCGACCCGGAACCGTGGTGGAGAGTAAACAGCTTTACCGGGGAGCTGATTATGAGATTGACTACGACCGTGGCACCCTCCTATTTCGCCGACCCGTTCTGCAAACCGAGTTTGATCTGTTTGGTCGCACCCTAGTGCGTCGGATTGTGGTGACTTACCAGCATCGGGGGAATGGCACGGGGGGCGGTAACCTCTATGCAGGCCGGGTGCAGTTTAACTTCTCGCGGGAGTTTGGCTCAGAAAGCTGGGTAGGGGCCACCTACCTGAATGAAAACCAGGGCGATCGCACCTTTGAACTGTACGGTTTCGATGCCTGGATTCCCCTGGGTAAGGAGGGCCGCTTCCTGGCAGAAATTGCCCGATCAAGGAATGACTCGATTTTCCGTGGTAACGTCCAGGGCACAGCTCTGCGGTTCGAAGCCTATGCGCCCCTATTCAACGACAATCTGTTTGGGCGGGCTTATTACCGCACGATTGACGAAAACTTCTCTAACAATGCCACCTTTAGCTTTACGCCAGGGCAAACCCGCTACGGTGCGGAACTCATCGCCAAATTAGGGAAAACCACGCGATTCCAGTTTCAGGTGGATCGGGAAGAAAACTTTGGCATTTCGACCCAGGTGCGAACCAATCCAGTCGATTTGTTTAACCCCTTGCCAGAGCCAGTTCCCGGTGCTAGGGTTGATAACAAAGTGACGACTTTGCGGGCAGGGGTGGTACAAAAGCTGGGAGCAGCAGATCTGAGCCTGGATTTTGTTAGTCGCTCTCGTAGCGATCGCGCCACGGGCTTATTGAATCAGGACAGCAACCAACTGGTCAGCCGCTTTACCTACCCAATTACCGATAGGATTACCTTTCGTGCTCAAAACGAGCTAAATCTGGGCAGCCGTAAAGATCCGATCTATCCTGATCGCACGACGGTGGGGGTCGATTGGAGTGTGATGCCGGGCTTGACGATGCGGTTAGCGCAGCAGTTTATTTCGTCAACGTCCCAGTTTCGCTCGAACTCTATTACCAGCTTAGACGTGATCATGGATCACAAGCTGGCGGAAGATACCACCATGACCGGGCGTTACTCGGTACTGAATGGGGTGAACGGCTTCACCAGCCAGGGGGCGATCGGACTGAACCATCGGATTCGTCTGACTCCCGGGCTGAAGCTCAATCTAGCCTATGAGCGGATTTTTGGGAATATCTTTGCCTACAACTCTGCCGGACAACAGTTTGCTCAGCCCTATGCGTTTGGCCAAAGCTCTGCCTCGCTGGGGGTAACGGAGGGGGATAGCTACAGTGTGGGGCTGGAGTATACCGATGACCCTCTATTTAAAGCTAGTGCCCGGGTTGAATATCGAACCTCTGACTTTTCTAACAGTTTAGTGATTTCCGCAGGGGCGGTGGGCAAAATTTCCCCGTCACTAACGGCACTGGTGCGCTATCAGCAGGGTAACTTTGCCAACCAGTTGATTCGGGATCAGGGCTTAGGGGACACCATTAATCTAAAGGTGGGGCTGGCCTACCGTGACCCAAAGAATGATAAGTTCAACGCTTTGCTGCGCTACGAGTTTCGCCAAAACCCGGCGACATTGCCCGATAACCTCTTGAGCTTTAGCGGTACAGGGTCTACGGCGCACTTATTCGCTATAGAAGCCCTATATGCTCCTAGTTGGCGTTGGGAGTTTTACGCCAAGTACGCCCTGCGAGATACCAAGTCTTATCTAGCGCAGGATTTGATTGGAACTAACTCCATTTCTCTAACCCAGTTGCGAGCGGCCTATCGTTTTGCCTACCGCTGGGATGCGGCGATTGAAACTCGCTGGATTAGCCAATCCCTGATAGGCTTTGATGAATTTGGCATCGTGACAGAATTGGGCTATTACCTGACGCCCAATCTGCGGCTGGCTGCGGGGTATGCCTTTGGTAAAGCACGGGATGTCGATTTTGGCGATCGCAGCCGGGGTGGGCCTTACGTCACACTGACCCTGAAGCTGAGTGACTTATTTGGCTTTGGCTTACAACCGGTGGCGCCCCCGCAGCAACGAGAGTCTGAAGTCCCGCTCGCAACGGATGCCCCCCCTCGCACCTCGGCCACTTCAATGCCGGTACTAACTCCTACTCCAGAAGCTACTTCCTCAGCACCGCAGGAACCTACGACCGGAGGGCAAGAACAATGAGAACACTCAGCGCCTATCTAACTGCTGCTGCGCTGCTGCTGGCTTCGACAGGAACCTTTGTTCCGGTTCCTCTTGCCCAAGCCCAGGCACCGACGGCTTTACGAGTCATTGTGAATAGCCATCAGGATGGAGCGATCGCACCTGATGATCAGCTCACCCTGCGGGAGGCCATTTTGATTGTGAACGGTGTTTTATCCGTGGAGCAACTTAGCCTGACTGAGCAGAGTCAGGTGATGCCCATCAGTGGCGAAGTTTCACGCATTGAGTTTAACCTCCCCGCCGAGCAGACCACTATTGAATTGATTAGTCTACTGCCCGACCTGATTCGGGATGGCATTGTGATTGATGGCACGACCCAGCCCGGTTATGGTCGCGACCCAGTGATTAACGAATTGCCCACCCCAAAACCCGTAGTGGCCATTACCCCCCGGCCTGGAGTGGAGGTAAAGCGAGGGCTAACAATAACGGCTAATAATGTCACGATTCGGGGTTTGAGTCTCTACGGCTTCACAGGGGATTTAAGCGACCCCACCCGTGGAGAATTCTTTGATCTGCGCGGCTGGGAAACTCGTATGCTTAACCCCCGTGGACTCCATCGCGCGACCGCAACGGTTCCTCCCGCCGATATCTTTATTGCTCACAAACAACCACCGCCGGATATTACAAAGCAACAACCTCCTGCCAACTTTGCGGTCTACTATCCCGATGATTTCCCGGCTCGCAATGTCGTGATCGAAGACAACTGGCTGGGCTTCCCCCCCGTTTTAGACGAGAATGTGCGACCTGTCACTCCGGCCACGCGATCTGCCTTTGGTGTTTCCGTATTTAACGGTACGGGCACGACCATTCGACGCAACTGGATCGCGAATCATGACGGTAGTGGCATTATTACAGCGGTCAATGCCGAACAACTCTTGGTCACGGAGAATGTAATCACGGGGAATGGTGTGGCGGGGATGCCCGACGCCATTCGTCTAGAGGGGAAAGTGAACCAGGCCAAGATTGCTGGAAACCTGGTCTGTGGCAATGATGGGAGTGGCGTTTATCTGTTTAAGCCAGAGGGGGCTGTCGCCATTGAAAATAACCTGCTAACCCACAACAGTCGGCGTTTGCGACGGGCGGCTATTTATCTGATGGGGAGTCAGCACCAGGTAACGGGGAACCAGATTCGTAACCAAACCGGGCCAGGGGTGGTGATAATGGCAAGCCCGCGCAGTGTGGGCAACCGCATTCAAAACAATCAATTTTCGGCGCTGGAGGGGCTGAGCATTGACTTGGTGCAATTGCATCAAACCCAGGTCTATGACTATCAGCGGGGAGATGGCCCCAACCCGCCGCGAGATTCTCATAATCGTCGTAAAGATACGGCCAATGCTGGGGTGAATGCGCCCCGGTTTGTGTCGCGCGAGTTTTACGCTCTGGGTACCCAGGTTGGCTCGGCGGCAAATATGGCTCTGTTGGCAGGAGCCGAGCAGGCAACAGCAGTGGAAATATTTGGTACAGCGGATCCTGGGACAGAGGTGGAGCTTTATCGCACCATTGGGGAAGATAGCTCTGGCTATGCTCCCCTGGCAGAATCTTTGGGAACTGTGCTAACCGATGCGCAGGGTAAGTTTAAGCGGGTGGTGACGGGCCTGCGGTTGGGCGATCGCATTAGCGCTACTGCCACTCACCCTAACGATGGCACCTCTGAGCCGGCTGCGACGGCTGTAATTCGTAGCCTGGATGCCCAACCAGAGCGGGCAACTTCGCCCTTGGCTTCGGTTCCGCGTTGTGTCACGGCCTATGTGCCCCCAGCGCCTCCTGCGGTTGAACCAGAGCCACCTGTAGAAGTACCGATTCGGATTCAAGTGCCCACCCGTATCCACTTTGCCCTTGACCAATCATTCATTAGTCCATTGACAGCCAGAGTGCTTGATCGGGTAGCGGAGGTGATGCTCAAAAACCCAGCCCTGGTGGTAGATATTGAGGGGCATACGGATCCCCGTGCCAGCGATGCCTACAACCTGGAATTGGGTCAGCGGCGGGCACTTTCGGCGCGTAACTACCTGATTCGTAAGGGCATTGCCCCCGAACGCATGACCATTCGCTCTTTGGGTGAGCGGCAGCGGTTGACTCAGGGGTCGTCACGCCTCGATTATGCCCGCGATCGCCGGGTTGAGTTTAGATTCCGAGATGCCAGAGGGTTAGAGCTAATCGTCCAGGAAGAAGACTTACAAATTGAACGATAGGGTAGCGAGTGAGTGTGAGTGACGTGAATAGACCAGTATCCGGAAACCACGACGGTGAATCTCGTGGCGTTGATCGGTGGATTGATGCCAGTGCAGTTGTTTCTAACGCCCTGACGACGGCAACGGCTGCCGCCCAGGGAGACAGCCAGCCGCCACGACTCTGGCACTATGGCTCCTCTTTACTGGCTGGAAGCTTGGCAATCGCGGCCAGTTGGGCGATTGCCCCTGCATCTGCCCAGGCTCAGACCACTCAACTGCCCTCTACCCCTGGTTTAGTGTTTCAAACCAACGGGCCGGCCAGTTGCGCGGGCATTGGTGACTGGTACACAACCGCGGGCATTGCTGGTGGACCCAACTGTCCCACAGCGCCGGGGGATCCTTTTGCTGCCTATCCGATTGGTTCGGTCGTTGGTGCCGGCACTGATACGACCAACCCTGCCACCAATCGCTTGCACCGGTTCTTTATTAGTGTCACTCCTCAAGATCTAATAGATGCAGGGGGATCTGTGATTGTGCAAGTGCTCGATGCTGAGAGCAATGGCGATGGCCTACCAGCCGCAACCACCCTGGATCGAGATCAGGTAAATGGGATCAACGTAGCAAACCCCAACTTTTCCCTGGCCTGCAATGCGGCAAATAACAACAACTGTGACCCGACCCGCTTTACCCTGCGAAATGTAACCACGAACACAGTGATCAGTACCGTGACAGTGCCCGGTGGCACACCGAGTGGCTTCACAATTACCTTTCCCAGCATTACTACCCCCGGTATCTACGAAGTCACCAGTGAAACCGGTGCCCTGTTTATCAATGGTGACAACACCCCCCGACTCAATGACGACCAAAATAGCTTCTCGATTGTGGTGACAGGGGTTAGCAACCTGCTCATTGGCCAGTTTCAGGGCTCGGTTGAGTTTTTCAACTCTAACCTATCGAGTACTACTCCGACTAACTTAACGCTTTATTTTTTAGTGGGACCTGGTACGGGCAGCCTATTTTTGCGCAACTTTGATATGGATGGAACTGGAGGAGGCCAAGCGATTCAGTACGCTAGCCCCCCGGGTGGCCTTGGCACTTCACCTGGCACCGTTTCTGGGAATGCCAACTGGAATGGCGGAGGTACCCTCAACACGGGTGGCGATACAATTGCAGGTCTAAACACAATCAATGACGCCGGTACCTGGCAGTTTCGAGTAATCAACTTCCGTCCGAGCAACCAGGCCATTTTTGAAGCGAATACGGGAGATACTCCGGCTGCCCGACTGCCGTTGTTTGACTCGGAGCCACAGCGAGCTGGCAACTTTGTGATCACACCGGATACAACACTGACGACCACGATCGGTACCCCGGTGGATCATCCCTTTACAGTGACCAATAACTTCTTTACAACGGATATTGTTAACCTGGCCCTGACAGGTACCGATCCTAACTATACAGTGCAGTTGATTAACGCAGCCACAAACCTCCCCCTCACGGATACCGATGGGGATGGCGTGCCAGATACGGGAATTTTGCAAGTTGGCCAGACGATCAACCTAATCCTGCGGGTGACTCCAAATGCGGGGGCGGTCGGTGCAGATACGACGGTGATTAGCGCGACTTCCTTTATGGATCGGGAGGTGCGCCAGCAGGCAAGTAATGGCGCACCTGTGCCTCAAACAGTAACCAAAATTACGAACATTCCTGGCACGATTGGGGATACGGTCTTTAACGACATCAATGGTAATGGCGTGCAGGAGGCGGGTGAGCTAGGGCAGGCAGGAGTGCTGGTGATGCTCACGGGCACGGATGTGAATGGCAACCCGGTCACCCTGACGACCACGACGGATGCTAATGGTAATTACCAGTTTGCCAATGTGCCGCCGGGAAACTATACGGTGATGCTGACGTTGCCCCCCGGGTTTGCGGCCACGACGGCCACGACGCAAACAGTAACCCTGGCCGCTGGACAATCGATCACGACCGTCGATTTTGGCATTCGCCAATTGGCGTCGGTTGGGGATACGGTCTTTCTCGATGCCAACGGTAATGGTGTGCAGGATGGCGGTGAAGCCGGCATTGGCAGTGTCACCCTCACCTTGACGGGTACCGATATAAATGGCAACCCGGTCAGCCGCACGACGACTACCAACCCGGCAGGTAACTACCTATTTACGGATTTACCGCCAGGAACTTATACAGTTACTGCGACGCCCCCGGCTGGGTTTAATGCCACCACTCCCAACCCCCAAACGGTAACAGTGGCGGCAGGGCAAGCGATTACGACTGTTGACTTTGGCTTTAGACAGGCTCCCGGCGTGATTGGGGATACGGTCTTTAACGACATCAATGGTAATGGCGCGCAGGAGGCGGGTGAGCCAGGGCTGGCAGGAGTGCTGGTGACGCTTATGGGCACGGATGTCAATGGCAACTTGGTCACCCTGACGACCACGACGGATGCCAATGGTAATTACCAGTTTGCTAATGTTCTGCCGGGGAACTATACGGTCACCATTACGCCGCCGGGTGGGTTCGCAGGAACCACCCCTACTACACTGCCTGTAACCCTGCTACCGAATCAGGTCATTAATACGATTGACTTTGGGCTTCGCCAGATTCCTGGAAATATTGGCGATACGGTCTTCAATGATGTGAATGGCAATGGGGTGCAAGACCTAGGTGAGGTGGGTGTAGGGGGAGTTACGGTGACGCTCACAGGGACAGATGCCAATGGCAACCCGGTCGCCCTGACGACCACGACGAATTCTAGTGGTAATTACCAGTTCACAAATGTTCCCCCTGGTAGCTACAGCGTGACGATTACGCCACCCCTAGGGCAAATTGTCACGAACTCCAACCCTCAGACCGTGAGTCTGTTACCTGGCCAGACCGTTAACGATATTGACTTTGGGCTGACGGTGACTACGGGTATTATTGGCGATCGCGTCTTTAACGACTTCAATGGCGATGGTGTGCAAACTGGGAGTGAACCCGGCATTGCTGGCGTCACTGTCAACCTGCTGGATGCCAGTAATAACGTGATTGCCACCACCACCACCGATGCCAATGGTTTCTATCAGTTTACGAGTTTGGCTCCAGGCAGCTATACCGTCAACATCGTCAACCCGCCGGGCTTCACAATCAACACCACCCCTGCGGCTCAACCCGTTACCCTGGCCACCGGCCAGAGTATTGACACAGTTGATTTTGGCCTGCGACAAGCTCCGGCCACTATTGGTAACTTAGTCTTCCAGGATTCCAACGGCAACGGAGTGCAGGATTCTGGCGAGCCAGGAATTCCCAATGTCACTGTGATTTTGCGCGATCCAATCGGCAACGTAATTGCCACCACGACCACTGATACCAATGGCAACTACCAGTTTGTTAACATTCCCCCCGGAATTAACTACACGGTGACCCTGGTACCCCCCACGGGTTTTGCGCCGACAACCCCCAGTCTGGTCACGGTAAACCCACCCATTGGCGGGGCTGGTGTTGCTAACTTTGGCTTGCAACCGGCTCTGGGGGCGATTGGAGATACTGTGTTTAACGACATCAATGGCAATGGGGTGCAAGACCCTGGCGAAGTTGGGTTTGGTGGCGTGGTTGTGACCCTGCGGAATGCGGCAGGTACGGTGATTGCTACAGCCGTAACGGATACGAACGGAAGCTACCGGTTTAACAACCTACCCGCAGGCACCTATACGGTTACCCTGACACCACCTTCAGGCTCCACCTTGACAACGCCAGGTCAGTTGAGCTTTAACCTGGCCTCTGGACAAATTATTGAGAACGCTGACTTTGGTTTGCAGGGCCTTAGTGGTGCAGGGTTACGCTTGGTCAAACGTATTACCAATGCCACCCGCAACAATATTCCAGTGACCGGTTTGAACTTTGGGCAGTTTGTGGATGACCCTGCCGATATTAACGATAATGCTCCTGGCTGGACACAAAATAACTTCCTACCGGTTGGTGTGATTAATATTGCCCCGCCCATCCGAGTGCGATCGGGGGATGAGTTGACCTACACGGTTTACTTTCTTTCAGATGGGCCAGGGTTAGCACGCAATGTTAATGTCTGCGATTTAGTGCCTCCTGGAACCACCTTTGTGCCAGGTAGTGCCCAGATTCAACGATTGAATAATGCACCTGTTGCTGGCGGTACGGTGTTCTCTCCCTTGGCTCCATTGCCACCGGGCAACCCCTGCGCGAGTCAAAATAACCCCAACGGGGCCATAATCTTTAATTTGGGAGATATCCCCAATACTACCGGGGCTAACTTTGGCTTTGTTCGATTCAGAGTGCGAATCAATTAGTACGGTTTGAACGGCTCCCATCTCAGAATGGATGGATTCCCGTTGGGTTGGCTCCTACCCAGTCACTCCTGCCGAGCTTTCAGGAGATTTCTAGCCAATCAACGACCTGCTGGCTGTGACTGCTTTTGACTTCGCTCAAGACAATTGGCTCAAGATCGGCTGGCTGCGACTCTGCTGAGCTTGCTTGTTTCTTGAGTGTTGTCGAAAGGGGATGTGAGAGGGTTCAATCTTTTCTGGAAATCTCCTCAGCCTAGGGCTGACAAAAAATTGTTCCTACTGACTTCGGTCGGATCTTTTGAGCCACAGCATTCGCTCGTGCTAGGTGCAGGGCTGATTTGCCCTGTTTCAGGGGGTTCTCATGCTAGCCTTTGATCGACGAACCGCTCAAAGTTCGATAAAAATGAAAGTAAGCCTTGTCTGTGTCTAGAACGAGTGTTTTGTCTCGGGGAAAACGACCGACTTCAATCTGAACTTGGTTTAGAAGAAGGAAGCTGCTTTTGACTCTTTGTCTCTACGTTGTCTCTACGTTGTGCCCTGCGTTCTTGCCCTTTGCCTATGAAAGGCTCTAGCAAGTACCAACCGCTGTTTGATTACCTGCGACAGTGCGATCGCCGGGAAGTAACCCTAACCTTTGCTGAAATTGAGCGGATTGTAGGACAGCCTCTGCCAGACTCTGCCCGCAGCCGCAAAGCTTGGTGGAGTAATCGTAAGCAGGGCGGAGTTCAAGCACGTGCCTGGATTGATGCTGATTTTTTGGCAGAAGTGGTTGATCTGGTGGCTGAACAGGTCACTTTCCGGAAACCGCCAGATACCTACACAGTGGAGCGTCAAGGGGATACGGTGCTGTGGAATGGCACCCTGATCAAAGCCTTTCGACGACACCTTAACCTCTCTCAAATTGAGTTCGCAGAATTGCTAGGGGTACATCAGGCAACCGTTAGCCAGTGGGAAAACCAGGTGTATGAACCAACCCTGGCAACTTCTAAGTATCTGAGCATTGTGGCGGAGCAGGCTGGCTTCACCTATGGAACAAAGGAATCTGGTAAAGAGGAATAGGGAAGACCTAAGCGAGACAGCAGCCCTTGCCCAAGCAAAAAGTTAGGGTCTTTTGGCTTGACAATGAAACCTCCAGAAGGCTGAATAAGCCAGTAGCCTAAGGCATCAGTACTAACCGCCAGTTCTGGCTGGGCTTTCTAACCAAAGCGATACATTGGGCAACGGCCATGCCAGCAACTCACATGCCAGCAACTCACAAGACAGGAATCATCAAAATCAAGATACACCATTGACAGAATATTATTTAGCCGTTAGATTGTCAGTATTCATTGAACTCCCAGGATAGTGGGTAGCATTAACCATGAATACGATGGAAACTGACACTGTGGCAAATTTAGGCTTGCTCAGTCCGCTAGGCCCCCAACAACAACCGTATCCCTGGCCCGTGTGGGCTGGGAATGATGGGTTTATCACTGGCGGCAATTATGTCAACGCTGTCGGGTTGACACGGGTTGACAAACCTCTTGATGGAGTAACCTCTACGCAATTGGGCGATCGCGGTTATTTGACTGCGCCAAACCAGATGCCTGGGGCAATGGCCGTGGATGCCTTAAACCCCTCACCAAACCCGACCTTTCAGGGCTTTTTAGGCGATGCTGAGACCCGCGATCGCGAAAACCCATCAGAGGAGGCAACTCCTAGACCCACAAGCAACCCAGAACGCGAACCGATTCAGATTTTGGTAATCGGCTCCAGCCGGGGAATTGACACCATCATTCGGACATTGCATCAACTCCGCTTTGCCGAAGTCCGAGAATGGAGCCCGCTTTTACCCAGCCCCACACCCGGTAAATGGATGCGCACACTGACACGCTACCTGATAAGCAACGACGGCAATTAAAGCATTCCGTTAGGAGACGTTAAAGCCCTATTTGCCAACGCAGGGCCGCCTCAATTCGAGCCATGCATGGATCCCAAACATTGCTGGAATGGTCAGAATGCTATTGGAGCAGGCGATTAGATAGGATCCGTTCTAGGCTGATGCCGCGGCATCATTCACAGCATGCAAGCCACATTCCTTTTTGCCCGCATCCTCCCACCACCAGCGCCCTTCGCGCTCATGCTGATTCGGTAACACCGGACGGGTGCAGGGTTCACAGCCAATGCTGATAAAGCCCTGCTCATGGAGAAGATTGTAAGGTACCGCATAGGTGCGAATATACATCCACACATCCGCAGAAGACCAGTTGGCCAAAGGATTGAACTTCAACAAAGGGCGATCCTCTGTTGAAAAGGCGTGATCAATCTGAATAACGGGTATGCCAGCACGGGTAGAAGGATTTTGATCTTTCCGTTGGCCAGTAATCCATCCATCCAGGGTTGCCAGCTTACGCCGTAGGGGTGCAACCTTGCGAATGCCGCAGCACTCATTGTGGCCATCTTCGAAGAAACTAAAGAGTCCTTTTTCTTTGACTAGAGCTTCGACGGCTGCCGCATCGGGGTACATCATTTCAATCGAGAGGTTGTAATGCTTTCTGACGCGCTCGATAAACCGATAGGTTTCGGCGTGTAAGCGCCCCGTATCCAGGCTAAAGACCTTGACCTCTGGATTGATACGATGGGCCATGTCAATTAAGACCACATCTTCGGCTCCACTAAAAGAAATAGCGATGGAATCAACCAAACTGAAGGCTCGTTCTAAAATCTTTTGGGGGCTTTGGTGGCGGAGTTCGGCTTCCAGACTATCAATATCCAGGGTGGTTAGGGAGGGATGCGTCAACGGCGTCATAGGGCGTTCTCCAGATTTTTTCGGCATCCGCTTATTTTACCAAGGGGCAAAGCCCTTCATCGCCCACCTGCTTAAGAGCTGCGATAGAAACTAATTTGGGATAGACACAATGGAGCTTTATCTGATTCGACATGGCTTAGCGGGGGAGTTTGGTCGCTACCCTGACGATCGCGATCGCCCGTTGACTGAGGCGGGTAAAAAGAAAACCCAGTTCGTTGCTGAGCGTTTAAAGACCTTGGGTATTCAGTTTGATCAGGTGCTTAGCAGTCCCTTTGTGCGAGCCTGGCAAACAGCAGAGATTTTGTTAGAAGTAGGCCTATCAGATCGGCTAGAAGTGGCGGGTTATCTGGCCCCATCCGGGGAGATGAGTGACTGGCTCAACTGGCTGCCCACTTGGGAAACCGGCTCCCAGGGAACTCTTGCCTTAGTCGGCCATGAACCAAACTTGAGTCATTGGGCCGAAACGTTGCTGTGGGGCGAGTATAAAGGAGTGATCACCCTAAAGAAAGCGGGCGTGATTGGGTTGGCCGTACCCGATAGCGAACCGGTGGGAAACGCCAGTCTGTTTTGGCTGACGCCGCCGCGTTTGTTACTCTAACCCCACCTGATGCCACTGGTTCAGCGGGGCCGCACGTAAATCTGGGTGAAATACAGTGCGCCGCGATCGCCCAGGGCAACCCCCACCCCAGTCACACTGAAATTATCCTCAAGGGCGCGCCGATGGGCCGGGCTGCGTAACCAGCCGTCGAAGGCGCGCTTTGCCGGGTCATTATGACTGAAAATATAGGCCACATTCTCAGAGACCCGCCGACTGGCGATAATCCGGTTCACTCGCCGAATCCGCTGCGAAAAATCCGTATGGCCAAAGGGCACCTGCCGTTCAGCCATTGCTTGACTATGAGCACGAGCCTGGGCACTAATGCGAGGATCCATCCGCAGAGGGCGAAGCCCCCGGTGCAGGCGATACTGATTTACCTGCTCAAAAATCCTCTGTTCCAATTTGGGTAAGGTTTCTGCTGTGATAGATGAGGGCGGTGACGTTGGAGCCGTGGAAGGAGCAGGAAAAAGGGGGGCGGGGTGCTGATTGCCACGAGGTAACTGAGGAAACAGCGGTCTTGGGCGGGTCGAGGCAGGTGGGGACGTTTGGGGAAATAAAGGAGATTGGGCAAGCCCCGGTAAAATCGCGGGAAAGCCAATGAGACTACTGCTGACACCAGCAAGAAAGACAATAGAAGACCAACGCACGGACATAGGATGTTACTTTTTTAACAACAGATGCCGTATTTTTAGATGGACTTTTTTTCCTTGATGTTCCTCAATTGACTTGCTTTGGCTCGCTTTTCTCTCCTTCAGCAACCTGACCAAAGCGATAAATTGAAATCACAAACGATCGATTCCCTATTTCCCATGGCAGTGATTGTTTTCGGTAGCTTAAACATGGATTTAGTGGCCCGCACGCCGCGACTGCCCCAAGCTGGTGAAACAATTTTGGGGTCTCAGTTTTTCACCACGCCAGGGGGCAAGGGGGCTAACCAGGCGGTGGCCTTGGCTAAGTTGGGGGTGCTGACCCAAATGGTGGGAAGAGTTGGGGGAGATAGCTTTGGACAAGAGCTATTGGCCGCTCTGCAAACCGTTGGTGTAGATACCCGTGCGATCGCGGTGGATACGAACACACACTCCGGAGTGGCGATCATTACCGTCGCCAACACTGGCGAAAATCAAATTATTGGTGTGTTTGGGGCCAATGGGCAGGTGAATCACACCGATGTAGAACGGTTGCTCCCCCTGTTGCCAGAAGCGGATGCCCTGCTGCTCCAGCTTGAGGTTCCTTTAGAGGCGGTACAAGCGGCAGCCATGGCTGCCAACAAGGCAGGTGTCCTGGTGATTGTTGATCCGGCCCCGGTGCCAACACAATCCCTGGAGAACCTCTATCCCATGGTGGATATTTTATTGCCAAATGAGGTTGAGGCTGGGCAGTTGGTCGGTTTTCCAGTCTATGACCCAACTACGGCGGAGCAGGCGGCGATCGCCCTGCAACGGCAAGGGGTCAGCACCGTGATTGTTAAGCTCGGTGCCCAGGGGGCCTTTTGTTTATCGGGCGCAGAGTCGTTTTTTACCCCTGGGTTTCGAGTGCAGGCGATTGATACGGTGGCTGCTGGAGATGCCTTCGCTGGTGGATTAACGGCGGCTTTGGTGGCTGGGCGATCGCTGCAAGAAGCCGTGATTTGGGGGAATGCCGCTGGTGCTCTGGCGACCACAAAGGTAGGTGCCCAGACAGCTATGGGCGATCGGGCTAGCTTCGAGGCGTTTCTACAGCAGCAAGGATAATAGCATGCCATCAGGCTGGGTAGGGTTTATGAGGTAACTCCCTTAATTAGTAGACGAAGGCCCGCCTACCCTCACCCCTTTCTTGAATGCCCGCTAGGGCTATAGCCCTCTCCCGCGTAACCGGGTGAGCACAGGTCATCGCGCTGTCTCGATGACTCGCCAATCGGGCACCGCTACCCACCATTGGATGCGCCCACATGGATGCGCCCACAATCGACAGATGCTTCGGCGCTCACTGGCACGCTGAGGCCCTTGGGTCACGCTGACCGTGGGATGGTCTCCCAACACTGTCAGCACTGTTTGCGATCGCCAGGCACGCCGCCAGTCCTGAGAGTGAATGGGATCAACCTCTTCGCTGCCCCCATCTTGCATAAGGCTTTTGCTCTCACTGGTTGTATTCTCCTTGCCTCCTACAAGTTAGGGCCTTCAACCGCCACCTAGTCACCTTGCTACAAACCTTTGCCTAGGGATAAAAAGCCTGGGAGAAGGGAAGTCGAGCCATCTCAAAGCCCCTCTCCTAGTTTGGGAAAGGGATTTAGGGTGAGGGCAAAAGTGGCATGCACCCGTAGAGATGAAGGCGAATCTGCAACCATAGAGATGAAGGCGAATGCTGATAAAATCATGTTTGCTGTGGGGGCAAACTCGCAGGTTATTAGTGGGTGTGCAAATGCTGCTCCAACAGTTTTTGCGCCCTAGGCTTATACAACAGGTAAAACAGTGACTCAATATAGCGCAAAATATCTTCCCGGTTTTCCTTAGAAGCATAGTTCCAAAAACCGTAGATTTTTGCCAGTGAAATTAGGCGAGTGGTGTGGATTTTCCACGTGTAGGTACTGTAAACCCGCTCAATGGCCTGGTTGGAGATTTCTTTCCAGTATTGGGGCGTACGCTCACATTTGGTGACAAACTCCAAGATGATATTCGCCATCTCTTCATGGTGAGTTGGGTTAATCAAAAAACCATTGGCACGGTCTTGAATAATTTCCAGGGGGCCACCAAAGCGGGTTGCAAACGTGGGTAAGCCTGTGATCATTGACTCTAGAATTGTGAGACCAAACGCTTCAAATAGAGCGGGTTGAACAAAAACCCCTTGGTGATCAGCAATGATGCGATAGATCTCGCCCGAATCTATCTTGGGCAGACGAACGCCTAACCAGCGCACCTTACCATGCAAATCATACTGATCAATAATGGCGTAGAGCTTTTCAATCTCGCTGATTTCTTCGTGATCGGTGGACTCTTCTGTCCGCAGCTTACCGGCAATTAAGATGAGATTGCAATGTTTCTGTAGCTCTTTGCTCTTACCATAGCACTCGGCTAAACCCGTTAGATTTTTGATCCGATCCAAGCGAGCCATTGAGAAAATAGGGCGCTTATCGGGCTGATCAAGATAGCCATAGACATGGGTTGGATCATCCAGGGTGAAGAGGAGTTCTTCCAGGCGATCGCGCTCAGTAATCAGGCGATCAGCCTCACGGGTGTAAGGGAAAAATACATCCTCGTTCACACCGGGGGGAACGACATTAAACTTGGGGCTAAACAACTCAATGCCATTGGGCACATGGTACAGGTCAGGCATCGTAAAACACTTATAAGACTCATACTGCCCAGTTGTTTCGGGGGTGCCCACAATCTCTTGATAGGTGCTGCTGATGACAAAGTTCGCCGCATTCATCGCAATCAAATCGGCTGTAAATTGCAGCGAGAAGTGGTACTTATCTTCCAGGTCTTGCCAATAAAGGTTACTAAACAGATATTTTGACTTTTCCAAAGCGTGGGCAACATTACATTGAGTGACCTTTAACCGGCGAGACAGTAAGAAGGCGACCAAGTTGCCATCTGAATAGTTGCCAACAATTAAATCGGGTTTGCCACTAAACTCCGCCCGCAATTCTTTTTCGGCATCGATCGCAAAGGTTTCAAGATAGCCCCAAATCTCAAATCGCGAAATCCAGTTTTGGGTATAGGCAGGGTTAAATTCTCGGAAGGGCACCCGCAAAATCCAGCCATTTTCTGTACCGTGAATTTTTTCCAGGCGTTGGTTACAGGTTGTGCCGTCACTATTGGGAATCAGGCGCGTCAACACAATCACCTTAGGGCAAATGTCTAACACATCTAAACCGGCCAAGTGAACATCTTCCTGGAGTTGTTTTTCTAAACTTTTCACCTGATCCAAGATATAAACGACTTGGCCACCCGTATCAGGCCGACCCAGTACTCCCTCCTGTCCAAACCAGCCATGGGGTGAAATTAAGGCGATTCGAAATAGCATGGGAATGCGGGAGATGAAAGCATTTAAGACCTGGTGATCGGGTGAATCAATCAATTGATCCAGCATTTCCAGGGTTTCTTGTACTCGTCCCACGGTATTTCCCCAACCCGGTTCAAAGCCAAGGCTTTGCAAATCGAAGCGGAACGTTTCAAAGGGCTGATCCGCCGGGCGATTGCCTAGAAACTGTAGCGCCTGTTTGATACGTTCTGAGAGATCTTGCTGACTTTGAATGCGCTCGTTAATCAACAGTTGGGAACCATTGTGACGATGCAACCGCAGAAAATTAAACAGGGTTTCTTGCCACTGGCGAGGGTCTTGGAACAACTTACTGGAAAGATAACGATTTAAAAAATCGACCCCCTTACCAATATTTTTAGGATCACGAATGACGGGGGAGTAATCATAAAACGGCCCAAAATCAATCTCAAAGGTGTCGCCCTCATGGGGATGGTAGCGATTAACAATGCGATCGCGCAGATCCAGCAACTCCTCTACCGTCAGTGGTTCAGCCGTCATATCTTCAAGCAGTCGGTAAGCCTCCTGTTTGGCAATTTGAGGGCGCGTAATCAAGCAAAGACTTTCATTTTCAATAATGACTTCTTGCAGATAATAGACGAGCTTACTCAGGCGAGAAGTATGGAAAAAATGCTCTGATTTCTCATAGTCATGACAATAGCTTGAAAATAAACTCAAAATATCGTTGCGCAGGAGGTAACGATTTTCAGAAGTGCGGAGCAATGCTGCGAATTGTCGCAGATTGGTCTTCTCCTCACTATTTAGAACAGCTTGAATTAAATTGGGCATGCTTTCCTCTTGAGTGAATCAACAATAGCCAAAGTGCTAGCACCCATTTGCATCGACTTAAAAGTAGGGTGATTCCAGAATGCCTTTAAAATTGCCACTTCATCATGACAATTCTTTAGCCTGCTGCTTTGATGAGCGACGTTTCCCGCTCCAAATCATGGAGAAACAGGTTCAAAGTAGCAGACTCAGCTAGCTCGCTAGCCTCTATTCCTTTATTCAGGATAAATCTATCCCCTGAGGGGACGCCTCTATCCTAAGTTAGTAACCAGACTTATTCTCAGACAGACAGAGCACTTTGCAGAGAAAACACGATCTGGCTTAGAAAAGAGTCCATGGCCCACCCAATCAACTTGGCTAACCACCTAAACGCTAGGGAATGAAAGCTCAACCCTTCTGTTGCGTCTTTTAATGGCAGGTATGATCCGACGTTGATTGCAACTGGTTACAGCGATGGCCACCTGATTGAGAGAGCCTATCACCTTTGCAGGCCCTCATCCCCCAGCCCCTTCTCCCAACGTAGGAGAAGGAGAACCGAACATCTCAAAGTCTCTCTTCTAAATTGGGAGATGGATTTAGAGTGAGGGCAAAAGTGACATGCACCCCCGGATTGAGGACGAGGTAGAGGGGTAGAACCTCTGGCTGGAGGCAGTGCCCCTACACTTCCTTAACCCTCAATGGACTCAGCAACCTGGCAACAGTGATAAAAATCTTGAGCAGATAAAACCTTTACTTCTCTAACATAATCGGTTTCATGGTGATTCGTCAGTAAAGGCAAGGAGTTAACAAAAATTTTCAATAAAGATTGTGGCGAAACCCTGTAGATTTACGGATTCAGCTCAGAGGTGACGTTGTAAGTAATTTGTAAGTAATTTGTACCCCTGGCCCAAATACCACCACATCCCCTGCCACTAACTTCTTCTGAGATAGCTTTCGCCCATTGATTAAAAGCCCGTTGGTGCTGGGCTTTCCGGTTGGGCACCCATCCTTGATTTGATAGCTATCCTTGCCTTCTGGGGTGGTTATCCGCCGGAGTGTGGCGTGTTGACGCGAGGCAAACTGGGAATGAAGCTGAATATCGCTCTTGGGGTCACGCCCCAGGACGTATTCATCCTTTTCGAGTAATACTTCTCGTCGGCCCCAGTCGTCTTCAATTACCAGGGATAGAACCCTAGGAATGGAATCTCGATCAGCTTCAATAAGCGTGTCTCCCAGGGCGTAACTGACAAAGGTGTCACTCCCTACTTCAATAAAGGTGGATTTTTCAAATTCGGTATCGCAGGGCGCGCGCCGGGTTGTCGGTAGTTGGTAGATCAAACCAGCTCGCTCTGAGGCAAGAATGCGGGCATGCCAGGAGACATCGTCTTCAGGGTTGATTTCTAGGGCCTTGTCGTAGCTGGCGATCGCCTCATCATACCGGCGCAACTCTACCAAAGCATTGCCCTGATTACGCCAGGCCAAGTGGTTGTCTGGGTTAATCTGCAACGTTTGCGCGTAGCACACCAGGGCGTCTTCTGCCCGACTAAGGCCGTACAGTAAAGCATTGCCCTGATTTTGCCAGGCTTGCTCATAATCAGGAAGGAGTTTTAACGCCTGGTTGTAGCAAACGACGGCTTCTGTGTAAGCACCTAAGCCATACTGTAGGGCATTGCCGCGTTCTTGCCAAATTTGGGCTGCAATTTCCCTGGGCGGAAACTGACTCAAGGCGTGATCAAAACTGGCAACAGATTGGGTGTAGTATCCCCGGGACTCCAGCGCTAAACCCCGCTCAAACCAGGCCTCATAAAATTCTGGATGGATTTGAACAACCCGGTCAAAGGCCGCGATCGCCTGCTCAAACTGACCCTCTGATGTTGCAGAGAGACCTTCTCTAAACCAATAGAGAGCTTCACCGATCAGGTTTGGGCTTCCTGTATCTAGCATGACTAAGGCTTCAATTTCAGCACATCCACTGACTGCAAACTTCAAAAAAAACTTGTTAAAACATCCGGACGCGGTCTTCCGCTCAAATCCTATCTAGGGGGAAGAGAAGTCAACACCAAGTCCGAAATCTCTTCATAGTCTCTTTACAGAGGAAACATCCGGTGAGTTGTCTTGGCCATTCATTCCCAGACCCATTCACCGGTTGGTGGGTAAGCCACTTCTAAGACTCGATAAAAACGTGGCAGATGCATTCCTTAGAAAACACGAAGCAACGGTAGCTGTGCCATACGACCCCCTTGCGGTTATCAAAACCCATGCCCAAAACAGAGCGAACCTCTAACATCTTAAAACTGAGAAAAGAGAACACCTGATCAATCAAAAAGAGGCACCTTCGGTTAAGAGACACCTCCTCTACTAAAGGCTTAAACCCTCGTTAAATTGAATAGCACTTTTACCCCTCCCTCGACAGTTGGGTTCAACCTGTTTACTTAGTAGTCAGTAGCATCAACTCTAAAGTGCTAATCCTAACTTAATCCTAGCGTAATTCCAATTAGGATTGATCGGTTCTGGGAGCAGTTTACTTTGTAGGAATCGGGTAAAGCGGATAAGCCCGTTGACTGACAACACTTTTTTCGCTGGTGGCTGGAAGCCGCACCTACAGAAGCAAAGCCTGCCTGCGTGGGTTTTCGGTCAGGGTAGAGAGGCGGCAGAAGCCGACTGCCTTAATGTCGCAGCGGTTTCAACCGCCCGCTGCCCAGGTTTTGTCAGTCAATCAATTCGCCACGAATGCCGTCAGTCGCCTAAACAGCACATCCCTATGACTGTCCCATGGCCTATGAGGGCTGCCTCTAAGAGGATATTTTGAAGGCCTGGCTCCTAGTAGCCCCGACGACTCGAGTCGCGGCTATCTGGATCAAGTGTCGCCTCCGCAGGTTATGGAAGACTGCGGTTGGGTTAAGTCTACTTTAGCGGGCTTAGCCGATTACGTCGCAGGCTTAACTGCCGGATACGGTGCAAACGCACTCTAAGGTTGACCCCGTGTGCTGGTGGAGCATCAGGAGTATCAATAGAGATCGGGGGGTGGGTTTGAGAGGGTAAAGGTTCGAATCTCATGACGGGTTGCCAAATTCCAGAGAGTGACTTTGCCATCCCAGCAGCCACTCGCCAACAATTTGCCATCGTTACTGAGGCTAATCGCTTCCACAACGCTACTCTGGCTTGGCAAGGTAGCAGTTTCCTGGCCTGTTTTTAGGTTCCACAGTCGAATTGTGTTGTCAAGGCCTGCACTGACGAGCAATTGTTCGTCTTGGCTGAGGGCCAGGCTGGTAACTCCATAACGATGGCCTGCTAAGGTCTGACGGAGTTTTCTCTGGTTTAAGTTCCACACCTTAATGGTTTGATCGCCACCCGCACTTACTAGGGTCTGCCCCTTGGGGCTAACGATTAACGTCCTGACCCCTAAGGTATGTCCGCTCAACTGCTGCAACAAGGCACCCGATGTTAGATTCCAGACTTGAATCGTATTCCACCCTCCACTCAGGAGTTGTTGCCTATGCTCTTGGAAAAACAGCGGGTGCGCCGGGCTAAAAGCCAACGCCGAAATGGGATCCAGTCGGGGGGGGAGCGTGCGCATTAATTGGCCGCTGGCGGTTGCCCATAGGCGAATGGTGCGATCGCCTCCTCCACTGGCCAGTATTTGATGATCGGGACTAAAGGCGATCGCCTCTACCCAGGCGGTATGCCCCACCAGGGTGTGTCGCCGTTGCCCTGTGGCTAAATCCCACAAAATGATTGTTTTGTCATGGCTGGCACTAGCCAGAAACCGCTCGTCCCTACTTATGCTGAGAGCCAGAATGGGTAGTTGGTGCCCTTCTAAGCGATGGCGGAGCCGACCCGTTTGCACATCCCAAAGAGTGATGGTGCGATCGCGGGCTGTGGCCAGCACAGTGCCACTCGGAGTCAGGGCAACGGCTGTACGCCCAGAGAGAATGCGGGCCATGGCTGAAGGTGGGGAGAATGGTGGAGAAACTGCCGATGACTGGGCAGGCTGCAATGTGATGGCGGCCCCGAAGAGAACTGGGCTAACCATGAACCCACTTGTCCCGTAGCAAAGCAAACCAAACCAAAGTGCTAACGGACGTTGGCATAACAGTTTCATTGGCGATCGCCCTCAGGCATAGGGGTAGGTAGCAAAATGAACACTGTCCTGCATTTGTTTCTTGCTACAGAGAGCGAAGAGCGCATTCCGGATTGGTTTCTAGGAGACAGTCAAACATTCGCCTACATTCCGCAAGTCGGCATAGAGATTGCAATTGTGCCGTATGAGGTCTTCCCCAGAGAAAGAAGCAGGCAGGAGATCTTGATTGTGTTAGAAAGGTCTACCTTGCCAGAATAAAAACCGATTTCTGTCGCTGAGTCCCCATAACGGCTAACCTTTGACTTTGGTGCGCTTACTTCTAAGAGGAGTAAGAACAACCTTAGCTGTAGGTGAAACAATGTCAAGGGAGTGACCTTCTCGTGCCAGTTGCCCCCCAGGAAACGCCTGAGCGACTTGGGCGGCCACGTCATCTAAAAAGTCGTCATCATGAAGCGGATCATGGTGAAAAATCACTAAGGTTTTGACTTTGGCCGCAATTGCAACTTTCACTGCCTCCTGCCAGGTTGAATGCCCCCAACCCTTCTTTCCACCGGGTTCTGCGTAATATTCGGCATCGGTGTAAGCCGAATCATAGATTAAAACATCGGCATTGCGGGCCAAAAACAAGACATTCTCATCTAAACGGTCAGGAAAATGCTCCGTATCAGTGACATAGGCCGCTGAGTGGCCCCGCCAGTTGACCCGATAACCCACCGCCTGTCCAGGATGATTAAGGAGGGCCGTTTCGACAACAACTTCACTGCCAATCTCAATCGCCTCGCCAATTTTCACATCATGAAACGCTAAATCTGCCCCCATCACCTGTAAGGGGACTGGAAAGTTAGGATGGAGCATCTGGTCATGCAGGCGCTGTTGAATGGTTGCACCATTGGGTGCGATCGCCCCATAGATTTGAAACCGGTTGCCTGGAACAAACGCTGGAGTAAAGAAAGGGAAGCCTTGGATGTGATCCCAGTGGGAGTGGGTGAAGAAAATATGCCCTTCCAATGGCATGTGACTGAGAAGCGCTTGCCCCAAGACGCGAATGCCAGTACCGCCATCAAAGATCAGGCGCTCTCCTCCGACACACATTTCGACACAGGGGGTATTGCCCCCATACTTCACTGTATGCATTCCCGGAGAGGCGATGCTGCCACGAACACCCCAGAAGTTAACAGTGAACTGGTCTCGCATGATTACCATGAGGTTTTTTCCCTTGAGAGGATTCAGCTAAATAGGCGGGCTTCATCTACTAAGTTGCCCATTTGCTGAGAGTTCTATCGTTCGACTCCGCTGTTTGCCGCTGTTCAGTCATCAGTCATGAGTAGGATGCCCCTACATAGCAGATTGAGCCAATTCATTCACTGGCTTAGTTACTAGAATCACTCCTTCAGGTGATTTTACGCACAAAATTCAAATTTAATCCAGCTTACTTAGACACCTCTAATTTTGCCCCATGGGCTAAAGGGAGCACTAACCGACTAACCGTGCGGTTGTCATCTAGTAGATAAACGGTGAGTTCCCCGCCAATTAATTGCATCAAGGCCTGACAAACAGCAATGTGTAGGCCAGGGGGCTGCTCCAGGGTTGATTGACGCAATAAGTCTTGGGTTCTGCCACGCTCTAAATCGGCTAATAAACGGTGATTGACCTGCCCACTGTCGGTAATGGAAAGCTCAAACCAGCGATTATCGATCTGGCGACACCAGAGGTCAATGCGCCCACCCGCGCTAGAACGTTGACAAGCAAAAACCAGTAACTCGTAAAGGACAAGCTCTATCTTGCTAATATCGCCGCTAATTGTCAGGTTGGTTTCGTCATGAACCTGCGACCAGAGTTGCCGCTGCCGGATTAACCAATCAACCCGCTCAATCGCTTTTTTTAAGAGACTAATTAAGGAAATGGTCTGAGTTTGGGTTTGCAATTGCCATTGCTCTTCCTGTAGCAAGCGCTGAATTGGTGCGATCGCCTCATTCAACTGGCGAAAAATTTGTTGTTGGCGTGTCTGGTAGAGAGGGTCTTTGGGCTGCTCCAGCTCATTTAGGCGCTTCATACTATTCATCAAGGCCCGATAGACATCTTCTAAGCGACGGTGCTTATACCAGTTCAGTTGTTCTAGCTCTTTGCGCTGTCGGGCGAGGTGCTCCGTCAGACTCACATAGCGGCGCGACCAAGCCAGTTGATTTACGAACAAGCGAACGGTTTTGAGTTGAGTGTCGCTCCAGTAGCGGCTGGACACGTCGGCTATCAGGAGAATGCTCGTAGGCTCATGCTCGGGTGCTGTGCGCAGGGTTGTGATGAGCACCTGACCAATGCTAGTGCCCTTCAGCCATTGCCGCGACTGAGGGGGAATGTCACCCCCGGCGATCGCCAGAACTTCCTCACTTTCTAAGGCCCAGCGCAGCAACGGATCGGTTTGAACTGAAATGGCTCCATTTGGTGTGACCGAAAAATTATCATTTTCAGGCGTCGCCGTCTTGACTCGGGCAGTGCTATCACCAGGCTGCCAGCTAATCAGGCCGACAAGGGGCGCTTGCAACAGTTGGGTCAGGTATTGTAAGGCTGATTTTTCTAAATCCTCAAGCTGGTGGGCTTGTTGAATGGTCGTTAAACCCCATTGAATCGTCTGATTAATCTTTTGCTGTTGCTCATTATCCTGTTGTAAGCTCCACTGATGCAAAATCACACCAATTTGCTGATTCACCATTTGCACCAGACTACACTCCGCCCGATTCCAGGTTCGGGGTGTTTCATGACAAACAATCACAACTCCTTCTAGAGGGCTACTGTTGCGAGTGCTGCCAACCAGAGCGGCTTTTACTCCCAGCTCCAGTAGAGACTGCCGCCACTCTTGCAGGCGTTGATCGCTATCCAGATTCTCAAAGGTGAGGGGCACAGCGCTATTTTCTAATTCCTTCCAGATGGGGTCAGGTAAGCGGCCTATTGCCCCTAATAAAGGTCGGCGATTGTGGGGTTGAGTTTGATAGGCTAGTTCAAACTGGGCCAGCTCACGGTTGAAGACGAGAAGGAGAAATCGTTCTGCCCGCAGGCGATAGCAAATTTGCTCTGCCGCCATCTTGAGGGTGTTTTTCCAATCTTCTTCAGTCGTAATCGAGCGGGCAATCCCTGCGGTTAGCTGCTGGTCGGCCTTAACCTCACGAATGGTTTGCTCCATCTCGTGTAGGGGGGCGGTGAGTGCAATAATTTGGGCAGCCCCGCGAATGTAACTTTTCTCTTCTTCCTCCCAGATGCGGGGTTCATTGCCTTCGACGGCTAAAAACCCCAAGAGTTCTCCCTGTACCAAAATTGGGGCCGCCAAGAGCGATCGCGCCCGAATTTGTTGCATCAACCGGCTCGTTAAATCTGCCTTCAGAGAACTGTGGGCTTCCCCAATCGAGACGATTTGATCGGCCAATAGAGCCTGGTAAAAGCCACCGACTTCTTGCACCGTAATCCCTGATGCGGGCTGATTTGCCTCATTAAAGCCGGTTGTTCGCTGACGATTACTCACCCGTCGCCAGAAATAGCGACGCTCCCGTTCAAACCAGTAGACACTAGTGCGGCTAGGTTGAATAAAGTGGTGCGTTTCTTCTACGACAGCCTCTAAGCGTGCGCCTAACCCAGAGAGTTCGCGCATCTTTGTCAGCAGGGTGAGCAGAGGTTGATGAGGGCGTTTTTCCTGTTGGCGCTTCCATTCACTCTCAATTTGATAAAGCGCTGTGCCCAGGCTGCCAAAAACCATCGAGAGCCGCGCTTTCTCATCAGATCGGGGAGACACGCCCCAATGGGGGGTGCCCAACAGCACGACGCCATAGCAGGCATCTCGATAGCGAATGGGAAAAATGACCGTGCCTTTGATATTAAGTGCTTGAGCTGCCTTGCGCCATTCTCCGGCCCGCAACTCTTCACCTAAATCGGGTATGGCCAGAGGCCGTTGTTGAATCACCACTTGCTCTAATAAGTCGCCAGGACTCAACATAAATCGCTGCCGCAGCAGGGGGATGTGGCCTTCTGACGTGATTCCCCCTTTACCCACCAAGCGGTGTTCGATGCGATCATATAACCCAATCCAGATTAGGGAATAGCTAAACTCAGTGCTAAGGAACCCTAAAACCGTATCGATCAGAACGTCTGTATTTTCTTCTTCTCGCAAGATTTGAAGTGTCCGTCCCAGGGATACCAGTTGCTTGTCGTATTCATTTGGTTCTTTCTGGGAGACCATAGGTGCGATCGCTAATCGAGAAACATTAAGGAAACTGGGAGGATCTGAGTGAAATTCTGAACAAAGTGCCAATGGGTAAGCATTGGCCAACCTGGAGAACGTTGAAACGTGAAGAAGGAGGAGAGATTAGCGGCTATGAACTTTAGCAGGAAAGCTTCTTTCTAAGCCCGAAATGTTCTGACGACTGGAACAACGCCTTTGGCGATGGCTGAAAGACGAAGCAATTGAACGCATCGGCGGGGCAGGGTGTTTTGTAATGTAGGTATTTTGCCAGAATATCAGTGATTTGACCTGTATTTATCATGCCAAATCCGGCTCTGGCTTTGCGACCTTTGCGGATCGAAGAAAAATTACTCTGGCAAAAGAGAATAAGAAAGGTGGGGTACTCGTGTTCTTTTATACCGTTACGTCGTGAAATCTCTTCTTTCAGGAAAAATTGAGTCAACCTTGTCAACGTTCAATTTGTCGGGTTTGACAGGGGGAAGCTTTTAGGTAAACCCTGGTGGTAAAGCTCAGTTATAGCCATCGCGACCTGATTTGGGCGGGGGGCGGTGCTTCTACACTCCCTCACCCCGATTGGACTCAGAAACTTGGCGATCGCTATTATGGGTCGATTCAATATAGCGGCTGGCTCAAAGTTCAGGTAGGAGGTTTGATTGGGTGCATGGCACTTTTGCCCTCACCCTTTTCTGGTATGCCCGGATTGCTCTCATCCCGCTCCCAAATTGGGAGCGGGACTTTGAGATGGCTCGGCTCCCCTTCTCCCAACCTAGGAGAAGGGCTGGGGGATGAGGGCCTGCAAAGCTACCATGCTCTTAATTTGATCTGTGGGTTTAATCTGTGGGGGGCAGATGGAAGATGCTTGGTGCGCATTGCCGGGTTGTCTGCTGTCATACAACTTTGCGATTAAACTTTTATTTATGATTTTCGGTTGCCCACGTTTTTTCTCCCTCACCCTATGGTGATTTTGACGCTGCTTAATCCTGACACAAAGACCCCTGTGCAAACGTGGCAATTTGAGCAGTCGATGATTCGCGTTGGGCGATCGCCCGATAATGATGTTGTGCTCAGTGATGGGGTTGTTTCACGCTATCACTTGGAGTTACGTACTGTCGCACCGCGATCGTTAGGGAAAGGGATGCCTCAGCCGGGTTGGGAAGTGGTCAACCGCAGTAGTAACGGTACGTTTCTAGACGGTTATCTGATTACTCAGGCAGCACTCCCTCCTCAAGGAGAACTGCGACTGGCGCAAACAGGGCCACTGCTCCACTTTCAACTGCAATTGGCAGCCCCCCCCAAAAAATCTCCAGAATTACCCCCCTTGCCCTCCTCCATTTCTCTGGGCAAGGTGCTCTGTGACCATCAAGGTAGCCCCCCCGATAATTTATTTTGCATCCGCTGTGGGCAGCCCCTACAAGTTCTTAAAACAGTGCGTCAGTATCAGGTGTTAAGGCTGCTTGCACGGGGGGGCATGGGCACAACTTACCTGGTTTGGAGCAGTGATGGCCATCGTTTGCATCCCCAGCGAGGTCGCTTGCAAGTCTTAAAAGAAATGAATGCCGATGTGGCCCACCTGCCCAAAGCGCAGAAACTCTTTGAGCGCGAGGCGATCGCCCTCAAAGCTCTACGACATCCGAATATCCCCCGGTTCTATGATTTTTTTATTGACCAGGGCAAAAAATATCTGGTGATGGAATTAATCCATGGTCAGGATTTAGAGTGCCGGGTGCGGCAGCAGGGGCCGGTGGCGCTTCCCCAGGCGCTTGCCTGGATGATTCAAGCCTGTTAGGTGCTGGCTTATTTGCATCAGCAGCCCCAACCTATGATTCATCGCGATATCAAGCCCAGCAATTTATTGGTACGCCAGCGCGATCAGCAGGTCGTGGTCCTAGATTTTGGTGCTATTAAAGCTGCGGGCCTACTACCAGGCACCCGTATTGGGGCTGAAGGGTACAGCGCCCCTGAGCAGATTCAGGGGCGGGCAGTGATTCAATCGGATCTGTATGCCATTGGCACCACGCTCATCTTTTTGCTGACGGGCCGATCTCCCGGTAAACTCTACCGCAAACAAGGGGGGATCTATCGCTTTGTGTTGGATGAAGACCTGGGTTTACCCTTGCGTTTGCAGCAGGTGATTGAATGTGTGACGGCACCCGTACCGGGCGATCGCTACCCTTCTGCGACAGAACTAGCCCACGCTCTGGCTAGCGCAGTGCCGCTGTAAACCCAGTAAATTCAAAATTCAACACGCAGTGGACGACTCTGCGCTGCTTGCAACCTCCGGCTGGATCCGAAGCTGGTAGCTTAGGTGCGATTGCACCCTCCCTGGTGTAATGGCCCCTGTGATGGGCGCGGCGTAGCGTGGAATAGCACTGGCCGCAAGGGCAACATGGCGATCGCTGACTAACAACCCCAAGGTCGGGTCATACCCGCGCCACCCAGCGCCAGGTAGATAGACCTCTGCCCAGGCATGCAAATGGCGCTCTGGAGTGTCTGGGTCACCCTCGTGATAACCACTCACAAAGCGGGCTGCCAGCCCAACGGCGCGGCAGACCTCGATAAATAACACGGCATAGTCGCGGCAAGAACCCGCTTTGGTAGACCAGGTAATTCCTGGTAGCTGGGGTTCCCCAGTTTCGCGAATACTGTATTCACAACTTGCGTAAATGCGTTGGTTTAAGCCCGACAAAAATTGCAACGGATGCCCTGGATGAATTTGCCAGATCTCCTGGGCGAGCTGGACGGCTGCTGGATCCAGACTTTGGGAATACCCCAGCGATCGCCCACTCAAATAGGGCTGGAGCTGCTGTAGAAGAGAAGCCGGATAGTCGTAAGGGAGACTCAGTGCCCAAGGTTCTAATAAGTAGTCAAAGGGGTTGGCCTTGTGGGTCTCCACCTGGGACAAAATTTGCACCTCCAGGGAAGACGTCGACACCCCTGGGTCAAACCAAAGCTTTACCAAATGGTTGCCATCTAAATCAGTGTAGTGGGATTGGTCAATCGGCATCGGAGCCACTAGCAGCGAAAATGATTGCAATGTCTGCCAACTGTCACTGCGAGGTAATAGCCGAATGATGTGCGGTTGCAACTGCACAAGCTCATCGTAACGATAGGTAGTGGTATGACTAATTTGATATTTCAAGACAATAACCGCTCCTGTTAACTCGCCATTTCTATCACTGACTCCAGTGCAAAAAAGGTTTCAAAAATCTTCTCACCCACATTGTTCATCCGCGTTTGTAAGTCATCTAGAAACTCATGCATGCCAAACTGGATGATTTCATCAATCGTGATGTAGTCTAAATCAGCGCGCAAACGTCCTAAAGTGCGCTCGACAGTAGCACGCCAAGAGCCTAGGGGTGTACCCGTAATCTTGTGCAGCGATCGCTCCGCTTCGATAATACAAAACCGAATTGAACGCGGAAATTCTCCATCTAAGATTAAGAAATCTGCCACTGACTGGGGCGAAATTCGATGCATTCCTCGTTTGCGATACATCTCATAAGCACTGGCCGACTTGAGCAGAGCAATCCACTGTAATTCATCTAGGGTTGTGCCGACATCCCGTACAGAGGGCAGCAGAATAAAGTATTTCACATCGAGAATGCGGGCTGTTTTGTCCGCTCGCTCTAGCAAGCGCCCAATCTGACCAAAGTGCCAGCCCTCATTGTGAGACATGGTCGCATCCATAATTCCTGCAAACAAATGACTGGCCTGTTTCACCTCCTCAAAGAAGTGAAACAACGCAGCGGTATCGGTGGCCCGCAGATGTTCCGCCGCTTCAGTCACCATCAGGTAAAAGGCATTTACTTGCTGCCACATTTCTGAAGAAATAATTTCGCGCACAGAGCGAGCATTTTCGCGGGCACGGCAGAGACAGGAAAAAATTGAGCTAGGGTACTCGGCATCAAAGGTGAGAAACCGCAAAACATTCTCGGCTGTGGCTTCACCATAGCGTTGTTGAAATAGAGGCAAGTCTCCTGTAGTCAAGACAATGGGCTGCCACTGCTGAGTCATTCCCTCAGGGGAATCGAGCAGCAGATTAAGATTAACCTCAACAAAACGAGAAACATTTTCGGCTCGCTCGACATAACGATTTAACCAGTAGATTGAATCTGCAACACGACTCAGCATAGGTAAAGATAGGGAAGTGTAAAGTCTTCTAAGATCTAAACTTTAGAATCAATTAGAATCAGAAAGTGATTCTGACTGGTATCATCCAAACCTTTAAGAACTGACGACCCAGGTATCTTTGCTGCCCCCTCCTTGCGAAGAGTTGACTACTAGCGAACCCTTGCGTAGGGCTACACGGGTCAGGCCGCCAGGATTGACGTAAATATCTTTGCCATAAAGGATATAGGGCCGCAAATCGACATGGCGACCCTCAAAGTGATCATCCACCAAGGTCGGAACCCGCGACAGGGAAAGGGTTGGCTGGGCGATGTATTGACGGGGATGAGTGCGGATGCGATCGCTAAAGTCATCTCGTTCTGCCTGAGTTGCCTTAGGCCCCACTAGCATGCCATAACCGCCTGATTCATCCGCTGATTTAACCACCAACTGATCCAGATGATCCAGCACATACTGCTGTTGCTCTGGCTCCCAGCACAAGTAGGTCGGTACATTATTGAGAATCGGCTCTTGATCGAGGTAGTAGCGGATCATCTGGGGCACGTAGGCATAGATCACCTTGTCATCCGCAACACCCGTGCCTAGGGCATTGGCGATCGCCACCCGGCCTGCTCGGTAAACCTCCATCAAACCAGGGATACCAAGAAGCGAGTCGGGACGAAAGACCAAAGGGTCAATGAAAGTATCATCAATGCGGCGATAGATCACATCTATCCGCTGTAACCCCTTCGTGGTGCGCATCTGTAAAAACCCATCAGCCACGACCAGATCGCGTCCTTCTACCAGTTCTACCCCCATCTGTTGCGCCAGAAAGGAATGTTCAAAATAGGCAGAATTAAAAATTCCAGGCGTGAGCACCACGACTGTAGGGTCCAGCATATTGGCCGGGGCAAGATTCAGAAGCGTTTCCAGCAGATGGCTGGGATACTCCTCCACTGGTTGAATTTTCATGTTGTTGAAAACCAGGGGAAAGGTGCTCTTCATCACGCGCCGATTTTCTAGCACATAGGAAACCCCAGAGGGGCAGCGCAGGTTATCTTCCAACACATACCAGCAGCCATCCTGATCGCGCACTAGATCGGTACCTGTGATATGACACCAGATCCCCGCTGGGGGTTTCAGACCCAAGCACGGCTTTAAATAGCCACTGGCCGAAAAGACTAATTCAGCAGGAATCACCCCATCAGCAAGAATTTTTTGATCGCTATAAATATCGGATAAAAATAAATTGAGCGCACTGATCCGCTGTTTAAGCCCCTGCTCCAGGATAGCCCACTCCGAAGCTGCCACAATCCGCGGCATGATGTCGAAGGGTAAAATACGCTCCGTTCCCTGGTTGTCGCTGTAGACATTAAACGTAACGCCTAGTTTAAACAAGGCAATCTGAGCGGCTTTATGCCGACGCTGAATATCCTCCAAAGACAGCGAATTAAGCCGCTCAATCAGCGGGGCAGCCTCGGGGCGCGGTTCGCCCTTGGCGCTGAATAGTTCGTCATAAAATCCTTCGGTGTCATAGTCGTGGAATTGCACTGGTGCTCCCCGAATCGATATTTCTCTTGATCAATAAGGGCGAAGACAACATTCAACTGTAACCAGAGTTACGATCGCCCGAGTCTAACAGAGCTGAGCTGCTAGAAATCTACATTTCAGTCTAAAGGGGAAACTCAGTTTCTGCGCTCAAACTTTGTAGACTTAAATTTGGTGAACGATTGCCGCTGCCCGCTGGCTGGTGTCATGCCAATAATCGGAAGGGTGCATGTCACTTTTGCCCTCACCCTAAATCTCTCTTGCCCCCATTTATGAGGAGTTGGGGAGAGGGACTTTGAAGTGGTTCAGCGCCCCTTCTCTCAGGTTGGGAGAAGGGCTAGGGGATGAAGGCCTGCTAAAGGTGACATGCTCTCAATCGGGATCTTCCTCAAGACAGGTGCAGGTGGCAACTTTTATCCGACATATAGAGTCTAAGAGAGTGTTTGAAAGGTGTCTGGCGGCTAAACCTGCGGCTCTATGAGTCACGTCAGCATAGGTGGCTTGAACCCACAGAAAACCGATAAAATCTGCGGAGGTAAATTTTGCCTGTATCACCACGACTTAAGTCGTTAGGTCTATCGGGAAAACAGGCTTTTAGAGCATTCTCTAAGAACTCTATTTTGAAATAGATATCCTAATTTTGATCCAGCCACAGATAAGGTGCGGCCTAGGCAACAGCAGGCAGTTGCCATCACAAAAACTGAATTTTTTTCCCTCTTTCCTGGTTATCGAGATGTGGAAAATTTTGTTAAATCCTATTCGGGTTTGGCGGCGATCTCGGTTGCTCTTACTGAGCAGCAGCTTTACCCTGATCAGTTTTAGGGCGATCGCTGCCGAGCAAGTGGTGTTGCGCTACGGTGCCTTCAGAAGCTCTGTTCCCGTAGCTGACTTGGCAGAATTAGGCAGCAGTGGTCAGGCTCCAGCTTCGATTCAGCCTTATCTGCGCCTGCTTAATCGCGAACCCGTGGAGGTACAACAGGCATTAACCAGCCAAGTCAGCATTAATCATCCCCTCATGGATCGGGTGCTCAACAGCCCTGTAGGAGAAGTTATGCTGGATCTCCTGGGGGATGTGATTCAAACTCCGACGGGGGCTGCCAACCAGCAAGCCTTGAGAGCGGCCTTGGTGCTGGCGGCTAGCGACGATGGCAAGGTATCGATTCTGGAGGTGATTCAACACTACCCCACCCAGGAGATTCATCTAGATGGCAAACGTCTGCTGGCCGCCTACCGAGAACTCAGCCAGCTCGAAAAGCAAGCCCGCCAAGTTGAGCGTCTGATCAGGCTCTTCTAAGCTAGGGCGAATACTAGTGCTCTGGAATGGCCTGAAAAGTCTTTCCTTTGCCATAGATTTTTGCGGCTCTACTCAAGGCGTTGTGACGCAGCGTAGCCAGAGCAAAGATTATTGCCAGGATTTGGAGAATGGATATACCCCTCATGGCAGGTACGATCGCCTATGGCAACAAAAGCCCCCAAGTGTATCCCAGGTTCGTAACCCTCACCCTCAATCCCTCTCCTCTTCGTCCATCTTGGAGAAGGGGAATTGCCCTGATGGGCATTCCAGCAAAGGGGGAATGGAGAGCTTTGCTCTTCCCGCAGGGTGCGGCAACTTGCAAAAGTAGGATGTACCCAGCCCTCCTAGCGCAGGTGAAGCTCTATTGCAAAACAGGTGCCAACGCATCCAGTCTCTGAGTGGTAAACCTGGGAAGACTCGGCATTGACCCAAAAGCGGTTTGATGCCATGTTGGATGTGCGATTTCGGCTTGCCAAAGCCCTATAACGTAGGGCATTCAATCGGGTATCTGCCCCATTTTGACGTTGCTGAATCTGAGTCACCCAATTCGCCTTCTCCCTGGCCTTTCCTAAAGGGAGAGAAAACCGGATATCTCTCACCCTTCTTCCATTGGGATGAAGGTGGGGATGAGGGCAATTCATCTTTTCATTAAGTAACGTCTGTATTCTTGGTTTAGGTCGGTATGCGGCAGCGAAACCTATAGGAGCCATTCGATACACTATAAGATGGAGAGCGCAATGGTAATGGCAATGGTAGAGCAAAAATACATTGACTACTGGCGCGATCGCCAAGCTCAAGAAAAACGACTACATCAGCAGCTGGCAACCCAGGCAAAACAAGAAGCAAAGCAGATCACTGAATTCTTGGTACGGCAATACAACGTCCAGCGGGTGATTTTGTTTGGGTCGCTAGCCCGCGATCGCTTTGTTGCCGAGTCAGACATTGATCTAGTCGTGGAAGGATTGCCTGCTACCGATTATTTCGCCATTCTGGCTCAGGTGAATCGACTCGCCTTCCGCTGGGTAGACTTAAAGCTCTGGGAAGATCTGAATCTACCCTTTAAGTCTCGCATTTTAGAAACAGGCGAGGTTTTGTATGAGAGAACTTAGCTCGCGACAAGTGCGGAGTATTGCCATTGACTTAGAGCTAGAACTGGGTCAAATGAAACGGCTAGAGCAGGATATCCAGGCAGTGCAGCAAGAGATTCAGCGTGATCCAGACCGGGCCAAGCTGTTTTACGAATTACAGGCACTCAAGTTGCACAATTTTTATACCGGCTGCGAACGCATTTTTAGCTTGATTGTTTCAGAATTCAATGGAGGCAAGCCCTCTGGGTTTGATTGGCATAAACGCCTGCTCCAACGCATGACCATTGCCCAACCGGAGTATCCATCTGTCATCTCCATGCAGACGGCCCAGCGCCTGGATGAATATTTAGGGTTTCGGCATGTCGTCAGAAATGTATATGCCTTTGACTTGGATACTGAGCGGATAGCTCGATTAGTCCAAAATTATCCACAAACGTGGCATCAATTTGAGCAGGAAATCCAGATATTTGTTAACTGGCTCAGGGAAATCGCAGCGAATCTGGCTGATTAAGCGAGCGCTGATAAAATCGCAGTCAAATGCCTTTAGGGTCTATCTCATCCCATTTTGGATACTAGATATGCGATTTTGCCTCGCAGAAGCCCCATAGTGCAAGGCGTTCAATCGGGCTCTGCCTCATTCTGACATTGTTAGCCTCACCCAATTTCCCCTTTTCCTGGCCCTTTCTCAAAGGGAGAGAGAACCGGATCTCTTGCACCCTTTTCCCATTGGGATGAAGGTAGGGGATGAGGGCAATTCATCCCTGCATTAAGCAAGGCTCTCCGACGACGGATACTACACCTAATCGTACAAATGTCCCGATTGATTTTTGGTGTTGGGGGTGTCCCCTGCTCAACCCCAGCAAGAATTACGTTTGAGTGATGTGCTCCGAACTGAGAACCTACCTCCTTTTCTAGTACTAGAACGAATCTTGCCTAGAACCATTCACAGAACTTGGCATTGACCCAGACCAGGCACGAACGAGCGATCGCGGAAACCATGGCAAAATAGAAGCACCATTTAGTTGCCCTGCTGAATGCTGGAAACCCCTGGTTATGAGTGAAACACGTCTGGTATTTCCCCCAATCATCTACCCCGAAACTGATGGACAACCCATGACCGAAAGCGACGCAACCCGCGACTATCTAATCTATTGCGTGGAAGTATTGCGATTGTTTTTTCAAAGTCGGCGCAATATTTATGTGTCAGGTAATTTATTCATCTATTACGAGCAAGGCAACCCTAAGGCTGTGATTTCACCGGATGTATTTGTGATTTTTGGGGTGAGTCCTCGTCAACGCCGTAGTTATAAAGCCTGGCAAGAGGGCGGCAAGCTGCCCGCCTTTGTGCTAGAAGTCACCTCATTGACGACCAAAAGACAAGATGAGATAGAAAAACCACAGATTTATGCCCAATTGGGAATTCAGGAATATTTTCAATATGACCCCACGGCAGACTATCTCAACCCCCAGTTGAAGGGTTATCAGTTAGTTGAGGGCGTCTATCAACCCTTGCCAATGGAAACGACGACAGCAGGAATCCCGTTGATTCACAGTTCTGTGTTGGGGCTAGATTTGCGCTTGCTACCACCGACGGGAACAGCGATCGCTGCTACCCCACATCCCCAAGTCTTGCGATTTTACGACCCCCAAACTGGACTCAAACTGCTCAGTCGGGAAGAGGTAGAACAAGCACGAGAAACTGCCGAGCAAGAACGCAACCTAGCTCAACAGGAGCGAGACTTGGCCCAGCAAGAACGAGACTTGGCCCAGCAACGGGCAGAGCAATTGGCTGCCCGTCTGCGAGAACTCGGCATCGACCCAGATCAAGCATAGTAGGGCGATCGCAACTCCAATTTGCAACGACCATAAAGCTTAATAGCCAAGCGAGAGTTTATCCCCAGTGCGCCAATAGTCCACCCTTATTAATCCCTAGCCCACTGTTGCGCCTTACATCGTCTCACAGAGAACTACATAGGAAACCCGTGCGGCGTTAGTACAAGATTTGCACTCCCAACCAGGAAAACGCCGCACTAACATCGCAGCTTGCTTGAAATTTTTATGCCGTTTTCCCCTCACGAACGTTACCAGTCTTGGCGAGGACGATTAGTCAAAACTGTAACGGAGGAAATAGATGTAAAAATTTGTAGTCTAGGGTCTTTCACTCGGAGCCACAGGGAGTTGACCAACGGGGTAGAGGCAAACGAGTGCTAGTGCGATGACATCCAAGACACAGACATCCAAGGCAAACAATCCCCCTTCCCTAGCGGCGCAATTAAGTGCTTGAGGAAGTTTTTTGTGGAGGTTGAAACAGGCTGCCTGAAATAGCATCGTGGTGAGGAGTTATTAGGCGATCGCAAACGATGACTCGACATAAAAGCATAGCTTTTGATCATCGTTCGCTTGCAAAACTGACACAGACATAACCGGGGAGTGCGATCGCGGTGTTAAGTTATTGGGCAATCAAGACTACCGAGTTTTTATAAGCTACATCGCCAGAACAATTTTAGCTCGATGAAGAAGCTGTAAAGTATTCATTCTTCGCTCAAGAATTTCCTGATTCGTGAAGAAAACTTTGTAGAATAGTGTGGAATTAAAGGCCATAAATTTCAAAAATATTGTGTTTATCAACCTTACTATGATCCGCAAAGATAAACATCCCAAAGACAAATATATTCACGAACCCTCAAGTTTTCTAGATCATTAAATTCCCAAAAATGAATTCCTAAAAATGCTCACTGAAAAAATTAGCACGTGTGAATCGATGGATTCAAAGCATTAATTTAAGCTTTTGAGACAAATGATCAACTTAGTTTTTCTACTCATAAAACACTAAATCTATGCACTAAATATACATAAAACTGATACTACGAATGAGTTTTATAAGGTACTGAAAGGTGATTAACAATGAAGATATGCTTGTTTTGGGCGACTGTTTATTCAGGCAATATGGGAGTCAATGCTCTTACTTACTCAGCCTTATTATATTTGCAAGAAGCAGCTGAAAAAAATGGTTTTTTCAATCCAGAGTATGTGTTGATTGGAACAGCTTGTAGAGAACAAAAAAATGACAATATCATAGTTGGAGATCGAAAGATAGACTTTAAATTTTACCCGATCAAGAATAGTTATAAGAAAACTTTTTTTGATCCTCAATCAATGCCTTTTTATCAAGAAGTAAAAGATGCTGATTTAATTATTGATCTAGGTGAGGGTGACAGCTTTACAGACATATATGGTATTCAAAGGTTTCGTGAGCTATTAGCTTCTAAGCTTTATTGCCTAAGACTGAGAAAAAAAATGATCCTATTCCCTCAAACAATTGGGCCTTTTAATAACTTCTGGGTTAAACAGTTTTCTAACTTTATTATAAATCAAAGCTTTAGAGTTTATGTTCGTGATAGTTTGAGCGGCGACTATATTTCAAAAAATACTAAAAAGCCACATAAAGAATTTACAGATTTAGCATTTCTCCTTCCATATGCCCCAAATTATGAACTCAAAAATGATGACTATACAAATGTTGGTATCAACATCTCTGGTCTTTTATGGAACGGTGGTTATACTAAAAATAATATGTTTGGAATTTGCGCAGATTATCAAACAATTATCCGCGAATTAGTCTTATCTTTTCTCTCGCAGCATAGAGTTAAAGTCCACTTGATTTCCCATGTTCTTGTTGATTCTATCCCCGTAGAAGATGATTATCAGGTTTGCAAAAAATTGCAGGAAGAATTTCGAGAAACTATTGTTGCGCCGTATTTTCGTACCCCTGTTGAAGCGAAGAATTACATTAGTGGATTAGATTTTTTTGTTGGTTCACGTATGCACTCTTGTATTGCTGCTTTATCTGCTTCTGTCCCAGTTATACCTATTGCATATAGTAGAAAGTTCACCGGCCTTTTCAACCACACATTAGAATATCCTTTTGTTATTGACGCGACAAAGAGTAGCAAAGACTATACTCTGGGGTTCATTCTTGAGCAATTCAAAAATATTGAGTACTTAAGGCAAAAGATTTCAAATTCCGGAAAAATAATTGACAAATATAACCAAGAATTTCGATCTGAATTAGCTCAGATTTTTTCAGAATTAACTTGATTGGATCTTCTATGGGTTTTGCTTCCTCTATGAAAAGTGTGGCTGATGTAGACAAATCACATTTGTGCATTGGTTGTGGAATTTGCACCTCGATTGCAAGTTCAGGTGCGGTTGATCTTAAACTTGGACAAGATGGATTTTATCACCCTGAAGTGCTTGATGAAGTAGGACAAGAGTGGGAGAAAGTTAAGGCAATTTGCCCTGGAATCACTCTCAGGCAAACTATTGAAGTGCAAACCCATGAAGAAAAAATGTGGGGGCCAATCAAGGGAATCTGGACGGGCTATGCAACTGATGATGAAATCCGTTGGCACGCTTCATCTGGTGGTGGGATAACAGGAGTACTTCAGTATCTATTAGAAAAAAAGGTAGTAGATGGTGTAATTCATATTGGAGCAGAGCCGTCAAATCCATTAATGAACGCCACATTCATTAGTCGTAATCGCTCTGATATTTTGAGGCAATCGGGATCTAGGTACGCACCTGCAGCTCCACTAGTAAATATTAGGCAAATCTTAGACTCAAGCAATGAAAAATTTGCTTTTGTTGGTAAGCCCTGTGATGTTGCCGGACTAAGAGCCTTTTTAGAAGTCTACCCTCATTACAAAAGTAAAGTTATTAGTTTGATTACCTTTATGTGTGCGGGTACTCCTAGCATGCATGGTACTGAAGCTTTGATCGATGCACTTGGAATAAATAAGGAAGATGTTGAGCAGTTTTGGTATAGAGGACGTGGCTGGCCAGGAAGAGCGACAGTAATTCGCTCAAACGGTGAACAAGTTTCAATGAGCTACAATGAATCCTGGGGAAAAATACTTAATAAGCATCTACATTTTAGATGCAAGATTTGCCCTGATGGGATTGGTAGTATTGGCGATATTACCTTTGGAGATGCTTGGGAAGAAGGAAGCGGCTACCCAAGCTTTGAAGAACGAGCGGGGCAAAGCTTAATTATTGCTAGAAACCAGCAGGGTAGAAAGCTGATTGAAGATGCTGTTTCAAATGGTTATCTATCAGTTCAAAAATATTCGGTTGGCATTCTTGATAAGATTCAGCCTTACCAACGAGATCGCAGACGTTTAGTAGCAGCCCGTCTATTTGCATTAAAGTTATCTGGAACAAAGGTTTTACAATTTGATGGGTTTAATTTGCTATACAACGCTATATTAATTAGCCCAAAAGCTAACTTAGAAAGTTTCCTGGGTACTGCAAAACGAATAGAGTCGCGCACAAAGTTTGGGTGCGCAATCTATTTGACTGCTCAGTTTTTGAATGAACTTTTGAATAAGTTAGGCCTCATGAAAAGATCCTTGAAGAAGATCTTGAACTTTGATAAGTCGAGTTCTCCTGCTTGAAGATTACTTTTGTGATTTTTCTAAAAATGCTCAATTTTCTAATGAACTAATCAATATGACATTCACATTTCCACCTATTTTAGAGGAAAAACTTAGACCTTTTTGGTCAGTAATGATTCCGACCTATAACGGTATACAGTATCTTGAGAAAACTCTTAAAAGTGTTCTGGTTCAAGATCCTGGCATTGAAGAAATGCAAATTGAGGTGGTTGATGACTGCTCAACGAAAGGTAATGTTGAGAAAATTGTGCGAGAGATTGGGCAAGGGCGTGTTTCATTCTACCGTAACCATCAAAATCTTGGTTTACTAGGAAATTGGGATAACTGCATCTGTCGCGCTAAAGGATACTGGGTTCATCTGCTCCACCAAGATGACTTTGTGCTTCCAGGCTTTTACCGGACTATGAAAGCGGGACTTGAAAATAATCCGATGGTTGGTGCGGGGCTTTGTCGCCATGCCTTTATTGATGAAGATGGGCATTGGACTCATCTGTCTCCAATTGAACGCCGTACCCCTGGAATTTTAGAGAATTGGATAACAAAAATTGCTGTTATCCAACGAGTTCAATTTCCTGCGATTGTTGTTAAGCGCGATGTTTATGAAAAGCTTGGTGGTTTTTGCTCAGAAGCTGCCTCCGCTGCCGATTGGGAAATGTGGAAACGAATTGCTGCTCATTATCCGATTTGGTATGAGCCACAAATTCTAGCGTGCTTTCGGCGACACTCTGATTCCACCTCATCAGGGCTGATTCAACGTGGAGAAAATATTGCTGATACTTATAAGGCGATTGATATTTCTAAAAACTATTTGCCACCACCTTTAGCATCTAGATTGACGCAACAAGCCAGAAGAAACTATGCCAAATCAGCTTTAGGCATGGCCCATGAGTTATTGGCTCAAGGTGAATTAAATGCTGCGATCGCACAATTTAAGCAAGGAATTAAATTTCTTGATTCTCCCCAGAATCTGCTATCAGTAGCTTCTTTTTTAATTAAATTTTGGAAAACAATAGTTTCTAGAGTTTAGTAATGCGTATTCTTTTTGTCTCAAATAGCTTTCCAAATAACCTAAGCATCAGCACTAACCGTAGTGTTGGCGGTACGCAGAGACGATTGGATATGTTCATCGCAGCACTGCGTGAGATTGGTAGTTTAGACATTATGTTCTATGTTCCATCCCACGTTCCAACCGATGCAGCAACCGTCGCCCAAGTCGAGCAAGAGCTATCAGACTACTGGCAAACCAAGATTAATCTATTTCTTTGTCCACGATTTAGCCTACCTAAATGGCGACAACAACTTGAGGGCGTATTTGATTTTTCTAAGCAAGCAGCTTTTCACAACACAAGCGGAACCGAACAGCTATATGCTTTTGAGCAATGTCTTAACCGCAATCCTGATGCTATTTTTATTCAACGTCTACAATCAATCAGACCTGTGCTAACGACGCAGCAACCACTACCACCCATCATCTACGATATTGATGACATTGAACATATAAAACTGATTCGCCAGCTACAACAACCTCCCATAAAGCTAAGCAAATCTTTGTATTATGCTCATGTGCCTGCTTTGTGGTACGGGGAGTGTCGTGCTGTTTATCGGGCGCAATGTACCTTTGTTTGTTCACAGGGCGATCGCGATTACTTAACCTATCGATGGAATCTGCCCAATGTTGTCTCAGTCCCTAATGCAATCACGATTCCAGAGGCGTTGCCACTCACGCAAGAGCCAGTACTTTTGCTGGTTGGCTCTTATCAATATCCACCCAATGCCCAAGCGGCTAACTTTTTAATTGAAGACGTATTACCGGCTTTACGCCTACACTGCCCGAATGTCAAACTCATTGTTGCGGGTGTCAATCCCCAACATATCCGCAGTTATCAAACAAATGTACCTAATGTCGAATTTACTGGCTTTGTAGATGATTTAGAAGCTCTTTATCGACAAGCACGAGTGATCTGTTGTCCGATTTTTGCAGGGGGTGGTACTCGCATTAAAGTGATTGAAGCTGCTGGTTATAGCAAACCGGTTATTTCAACGAAGATTGGTGTGGAAGGGTTGGATCTGAGACCGGGGCAAGACTTCCTTTTGGCAAATACCGCGCAAGATTTTGCTCAAGCCTGTCTAGAACTACTCAAAAGTGATGCTTTGTGTTCCGCGATAGGGCAATCTTCCCGTTTAGTTGTGGCAGAGCGGTTTGATCTCGATCGCGTTAAGCAGCAAATTCAAAAACAAGTTTTACATACGGTAATGTCAGATTTAGCGACAATTCCTAAACAGCCGATTGGTTTGTAGTTCTAATCGGGATATTCATTGTCTATTTTACCCAACTATAGTAGCCCTTATGAAAATTGCCTTTGTTGTCGAAGCTTTTCCCGTTGTGTCGCAAACCTTTGTGTTAAATCAGATCACAGGCTTGATCAATCTGGGACATGAAGTGGATATTTATGCTGAATTTTTAGGCGATACTCAAAAAGTTCATCCAGATGTGGTGGCATATCAATTGCTTGAGCGTACCTATTACCAACCGAAAGTACCCGTCAATAAACTTAAACGAGTGATTCAAGCGTTGTATCTGGTTATGCTCTATTTATTTCGTGATCCAATTCTGGTTTTGCGATCAATCAACATTTTCAAGTATGGAAAACAAGCAGCATCTCTACGGATTTTCTACTCGGCAATTCCGTTTATGGGCAGTCGCCGCGCCTATGACATCATTCAATGCCACTTTGGTCTGTTAGGCATCAAAGGGATGCTCTTAAGGGATATTGGTGCAATTAGCGGAAAACTGATTACAGCCTTTCATGGTGTTGATATTAGCCAAAACCTACGACTTTTTGGAGAAAACATTTATGACGATCTGTTGCAAACAGGCGATCACTTCTTACCCATCAGTCATCACTGGCAAAAGCGACTCATCGAGCTAGGCTGTGATCCAGCTAAAATTACTGTTCATCACATGGGAATTGATTGTCAGCGATTTACCTTTTTGCCGCGATCGCCGGCTCTTGGTGAAACGGTTCGCCTCATTTCTGTGGCGCGATTAACTGAGAAAAAAGGCATTGAATTTGGTATTCGAGCTGTAGCGATTGCACTCCAGTCCCATCCTAACCTGGAATACACGATTGTAGGAGATGGAGAACTGCGCACTGAGCTAACCCAATTAATTGACTGGTTGGGAATTGCTGACCAAGTAAAGCTTTTGGGTTGGCGCAATCAAACGGAAGTGGTGGATTTATTGAATCAATCCCACATTTTGCTGGCTCCCAGTGTAACGGCAACTGATGGCAACCAGGAAGGTATTCCAGTGGCGCTGATGGAAGCGATGGCGATGGGGCTACCCGTGATTACCACCTATCACTCTGGCATTCCCGAATTAGTTGAAGACGGGGTTTCTGGGTTTCTGGTGCCAGAACGAGATGCAGAAGCACTGGCAAAAAAATTGATTTTTGTATTGCAACAGAGCGATTGCTGGGCAGTCATTGAGCAGGCTGGACGCCTGAAAGTAGAGCAGGAGTTTGCGATTAACTTGTTGAACGAGCACTTGGTGCAACTTTATCAATCCTTTATTTCATCCGGACAGGAGCATCCCTTGCCCGAAAAGAGCTGTGGCAAAGTTCGCGATCGCCGCTCCTCTGATACGCATCCCACGCTGATAAACTCATGAATATTTTATTGACGATTCATCACGATCTCGATCCAAATTCTGGGGCAGCGGGTAGCGTTCTCAAACTCGGGCAAACCTATCAGCAGCTTGGTCATGAGGTTATCTACTATGCCTTTGATAGCCTGCCGCGTTGGGTTCCTAACTGGGCAACCGGGCTAGTGTTTCCAGAATGTTTAGCTGGATATTTGGCACAGTCTTTGAAGCAGCGATCGCTGGATGTGATTGATGCTTCCACTGGAGATGCCTGGATGTGGGGGATTTGGTTGCAACGGTTGAGCCGCAAGCCGCCTCTGCTGGTTACCCGCAGCCATGGCTTAGAACACGCTGTCCATTTGCAAAACCTAGAAGATGCTCGTCAGGGACGGCTAAAACTCAGTTGGAAATATCCCCTCTATCATGGCGGATTTCGCCTCTGGGAAGTGGCAACTTCGCTGCGATGTGCGGATTTGGTGTTTATGCTGAATCAGCAAGATTTAAAGTACGCCACCGAACAACTTGGCGTAGATTCAATCCATGCCCACGTTTGTCCTAACGGGATTCCCGATGCCTTTCTTGGTTTGCCGTTTCAGCCTATCTCGTCTGCTTCCTCCAGGCTTGGCATTGCCGTGATTGGCACCTACATTCAGCGTAAAGGCATTCAGTACAGCACACCCGCCTTAAATACGATTTTGCAGCGATATCCCCATGTTTTTGTCAGCTTTTTGGGGACGGGCTGCCCAGTAGAACAGGTTCACATTGATTTTGAACCTGCGGTGCGCGATCGCGTACACGTCGTTCCCAAGTTTGATCATGCTACCCTGCCATCCCGGTTGACCCATCATCACATTAAGCTATTTGCCCCGCTAACTGAGGGCTTTGGCAAAGCCTTGATTGAAGCAATGGCGTGTGGACTTGCACCAGTGACTACCGCCGCCGCCGGCCCCTTAGAAGTTGTGCAGGATGGTCATGATGCGATCGTCGTACCGCTGCGGAGCCAAATAGCCATTGAACAAGCACTGGAACGGCTCATTATCAATCGCACCGAACTAGAGCAACTGCGCCAGCGTGCGTATGCCACTGCGCAACAGTACAGTTGGGTAAATGCTGCTCAGCAACGACTTTCTCTCTACCAACAAGCGTTGGAAAGGAAGTATTCTTAATGAACATTACCGTGATTGTGCCAACCTATCGGAGGTCGCGGGACTTAGCCCGGTGCTTACAAGCACTTCAGCAGCAACAGCGTCCTGCTGACGAAGTTATTGTGACGGTGCGTGACACTGACACAGAGACCTGGCATTTCCTCAACAGCTTTGATGTTGGTTTGTTACCGCTAAAATCTATAAAAATTACAATTCCCGGTGTGGTTGCAGCTATGAATCAGGGGCTAGAAGCAGCCTGTGGAGATATTTTAGTTTTCACCGATGATGATGCGGCTCCCCATCCTGATTGGCTGAAGCAGATTGAAGCGCACTTTTTGCAGGACGATCGCGTCGGGGGTGTCGGCGGGCGCGATATTTTGCAGTACCCCCAGCCCTGGGATACAGGTACGCGAGAAGTGGTTGGCAAACTGCAGTGGCATGGCAAGGTAGTGGGTGAGCATCATCGCGGTGTCGGTACAGCCAGAGCGGTGGATGTGCTCAAAGGGGTGAATATGAGCTTTCGTCGCACTGCGATCGCCGATTTGCGATTCGACACCCGCATGAAGGGCACTGGGGCACAGGTGCATTTTGAAGTAGCGTTTTGTTTAGCTTTGAAGCGTCAAGGCTGGACGCTGATTTATGACCCCGCCATTTTGGTCGATCACTACAGTGCCCCCCGGTTTGATGAAGATCAACGTTACCAGTTCAACGCGATCGCGTTTGCTAACGCTGTGCATAACGAAACTCTTGCATTGCTGGAGCATCTATCAGTTTGGCAACGGCTCGTGTTCGTACCGTGGGCACTCCTGATTGGAACACGTCAATCTCTTGGTTGGATACAGTGGGTGCGGTCATTTCCCCGTGAAGGAAAAATCGCCACTCAAAAGTGGATGGCATCTATGCAAGGTCGTTTGCAGGGGTGGCAAACATGGCAACAGAATCAGGTAAACTCCGCAGATCTCCGGACAATTGATGAATCTGGATGAATACAGAGTGAGTTAACGATTTATCCATTTAATCTATTCTTAAATTGTTTCATGGATTGATTCTTAATTGTGTTCCAAACATCAATCACTGATATTTCCCATACGAGTCAGCCAAGTGCTCTCAATACGAAAAGAGCCTGGATGATAATTGGAATTTGGGGTCTGTTTCTAGCGCTTTGCTTATTAATTCGGGGTGGACGATTTCTCATTCCGTTGTTTCCCCTTGGTTCCGTTGCTGTTGGCTTATTTCTTTATTTTCGCACACCCGTTCTGTATGTTGAATATACCTGGTGGTTCTACTTTGTCGGGTCTTTGATTCGGCGCATCATTGATCAACAAAGCGGTTATGTTACCCCCGGACGCTGGGGTACAACAGCCCTACTTGTTGCCAGTATTAGTTTGATTACGCTAATCAGACGCCTGCCTAAAGCCTATCACCAGGATGGCGTGCCTTTTATCCTATCCCTATTGGGGGTTACCTATGGCTGCCTAGTTGGCGTTGTTACCGGCAGATTAAGCCTGCAATTTGCTATAGGAGCAATGGGGTGGGTCATTCCTCCGGTTTTTGGTTTCCATCTGTTTGCCAATTGGCGTAATTATCCGCAATATCGCCGGACCATACAGCGGGTCTTTGTTTGGGGAGCATTGGTGATGGGGGGGTACGGCATTTTTCAGTATTGCGCTGCCCCAGAGTGGGATCGGTTTTATCTCAATAACCTGACTGCAACATCCTTCGGTAATCCTTTTCCCTTTGAGATTCGTGTATTCAGTACCCAAAATTCACCCCAAGATTTCGGTGTAGTAATGATGGCTAGTCTGATTTTGCTTTTAGGTGGCCAAGGCATTGCGAGGTTTCCAGCTTCGGGTGCCGGATACGTTGCCTTTTTGCTATCTGCTGCACGCTCTGCTTGGTTAGGCTGGGCAGCAGCATTCCTGGCTTTCTTACCCTCACTCAAGCTGAAGTTTCAGATACGTCTGGTTTTGACCATTGTGTTGATTGTTGTGATGGTCTTACCGTTGGCTAACATGGAACCATTTGCTGAGCCGATTCAACAACGACTTGAAAGTTTCTCAGAGGCAGAAAGTGATGTGAGTTTTCAAGACCGAAGCCAAGGCTACCAGGCTTTACTGGACATTGCTTTAACTGAATTTGTCGGGAGTGGTATTGGAGGCCGCTTGAGTAGGCGATTGCCGGTGACTACTATTGGCGGAGCCGATAGTGGCATTTTGCCGTTGCTGTTTACCCTGGGCTGGTTTGGGACACTGCCCTATGTGGCGGGTATTTTTCTCATGCTCTTCCGCCTGTGGATGACGAAAGAAAGTCGCCAGGATTCGTTTAGCAGCGCTAGCCGGGCCATCGTCATGGGTTGTTTAGCTCAGGTTTGGCTCAACAACATTTTTGCCGGAGAAATGGCCATGGTGCTATGGGGCTTTTTAGGAATTGGCATGATGGCCAGTCAGTACTATGCTCACCAAAGGCAGTCAAGGGTGCTTGTTCAATAATCACTGTATAGCTGTCAAGGCACTTTTCTAATTGCATTATGAATCGTCAACTCTTGAGCCTATTCATCACCCCTATGACAGGTAACGGGGGCGATCGCGTTGTGATTAACTTGTCAAAAGCTTTTGTCAAACTAGGCTATACCGTTGACCTTGTAGTTCCAGAAGTGACTGACTATCATCAAGCTGTGATCGAGAAGCTTCCTTCCCAAATTCGTACAATTGATTTTGGGTTACCGATTCATCCTCTAATTTACTTTAAAAAACTATTTAAACTCAAACACTATCTTGAGCAAACAGAGCCATTAGTACTACTCGCAAATGGGGACTATGTTGGTTTAGCAAATGCAGCCAAACAAATCTCTAGGAGCCAAACGAAAATTATTCAAGTTGTTCATGTGAATGTTTCTCATTACTTTGGTAAGGCATCCAACTTCAGAACGAAAGCAAAATACTTTTTCCTCAAGCATTTCTACCGTAATTCTGATGGCATTGTTGCTGTTTCTCAGGGGGTTGCCCACGACTTAGCGAAGTTAATTGATCTTCCTCTAGATCGAATTCAAACCATTTACAATCCAATCGTAACATTAGACTTACTTGAGAAAGCCCAAGTCCCCTTGCACCATCCCTGGTTTGCTCCCAATCAACCTCCCGTAATTTTAGGAGCAGGTAGACTTCATCCTCAAAAAGATTTTGCCACCTTGATCCGCGCTTTTGCTAAGCTGCGTCAACAACGTCCTGCACGGTTGCTAATTATTGGAGGAGAACCTGCTCAAAAAGAGATGCTGCAAAGCTTAATCTATGAACTAAATCTAGAGCAGGATGCTCAACTTTATGGTTTTACTGAAAATCCCTACGCGTTTATGGCTAAAGCTAAGGTATTTGTCTTGTCATCTCAGTATGAAGGGTTTGGTAATGTGCTGGTTGAGGCAATGGCGACCGGAACGCCTGTTGTTTCAACCAATTGTGAGAGTGGGCCGGCGGAGATTTTAGAATATGGCAAGTACGGTAAACTAACACCTGTTTCAAATCCAGACAAACTTGCTGCGGCTATTTTGTCAACCCTTGATAACCCAATTGATCAAGATACTCTAAAGGCGCGTGCTCGTGAATTTACAGACTTTAAAAGTGCGCAAAAATATCTAAGTTTAATAAGTGATTTGTGAAAAATACGCCTTCTTAGTATCTATTTTATAGGAATTTGAACTAGATTTGAGTTACTAAAATTTTAGATGTGATTGACGCTGAAGGTGATGAAAACAAATCCTTTTCTACTAAACTTAGATATGTCGACGAATAAATTATTACTACTGACAGCTTTTTTCTACCTCTGCTTTTAAGTTTTTATCGAAAATTAAAAGGTTGGAAAACTGGGTAAAACGTTCGGATCGGTTTGAGTTATATTGATACCGATGAGGTTGGTATTTGCAATCATGTTTCAATTGAAAACCTCAATGGAGTTTGCTATGTTAAATGCTTGCAAATTGGTAAAAATTAACGCTTAGTTAACTTCAACGATTTTTTCGATTGGCGTGATGATACTTGTTGGCCAAGCCAACTAACTAATTGGTGAGAATGTGCAATTTATGAGCCAGCATTTTGTTGATGTCGGTTGAGTTTTCACAATTAGCGATCGCACCACTATTTGTGGTAGAGATACTCAAATCTGGAGCCACAGTTTGACCTATCAGACAGGTAAAGATGTCATGGGTCTATTGACTGTATCAATTGGTCAAGAAGTCTATGTTGGTGCACGCTCAGTCTTAGTTGGTTGTCATATTCCTGCCAAGGCTGTGATTAGGGTAGGTAGTGTGATCACGCCTGAAACTGCAGAGCTTGCCCACACTGGGGCAGCTGCCAAGGCTGTGATTGGGGTAGGTAGTGTGATCACAAAGACTTTCCTCAAGAAACAGAGCGTATTTGAATCACTGGCAACCCTGGGGTGATTAAAAAGCGATATGCAACTACTACTGTTTCAACATCCGGTTAAAGCAATGTCAGTAAAAGTAGGAAAAATGGGCAATCGCGAAAAAGCTTAGTAATTGTTGTAGTTGAGTTTGATAAAGAAGCGATGAACTTACCGCTAATTTGCGGATTGGGGCATCTAAGCTTGTAAGGGTATTTGTCGCATATCATCGTCTCAACCCCCTTTACTCTGCCCTATGTTGACTTTTGGAACTGTTATCTGCACCTACAATCGTGCTCACCTTTTAGAACAATGCCTTGCTAGTTGGAGTCACTCTGCAGTTCTGCCTGATCAATTTATTATTGTTGATGCAACTCCAAATGCTGAGCATTACGCTGCAGGAATAGTTGAAAAATTTGCTCAACTATTTAAAAAATCAGGTAGTGAATACATCATTACTGACAAACCAGGATTAACAAGACAACGTAATCTTGGTTTGAAAAAGATTAAAACAGATATTGTTTGTTTTGCAGACGATGATACCTTTATTACCTCAAACTATATATCTAAAATATTAGAAGTTTTTGAAACCGATTCGCAATCTATAGTAGGTGGTGTAAACGGCGTATCTACTGGGCAGTTTGATAATTGGCAGCAAAAAAACTTTCGCCTCATTAAAAACTATTTTCGACATCACTTTGGCCCCTTTGCTCAGCGTATTCATATTCCTAAAGAATATACGAAATTATTTGCCCCACTGCCTTGTGAATTGAGATCCTTCCCACTGATTCATATTGACCGTCTTTGGGGGGCGAATATGAATTATCGAACCGAATTAATCTGGGATTCTGGTTTTGATGAAGCTTTTCAACGTTATGGCTTATACGAAGATGTGGATATGTCAGTACGCATCGGCAAAACCCATAAGCTTGTTTGCCGATTAGATGCTGAGGTTGAACATGATGAGGTTCTTGGTAAGAGTACCCGTCCCAGTAATGCTCGGTATTTTCTGGCTTCATGGCTTAATTCTGCTTACATCATCGAAAAACTCTTTCCCTATGATGAAAGCCGTAATTCCCATTGGCGATTATTTCAATTGACAAAGTTTTTTTATCGAGTAAAAACTGAAAAGTTATTGGAAAGCAAATCTGGATTGATTAGTAATGAATCATTGCTAAATCTAGCCCAGAAATATATTTATACTATTCAAAATTGCCAAAATGAAGCTTCATTGAAAGAAACTTTTATTAGACTTCAAAATGAAATTTATGAACTCAGTATCTAGTTTTTACTGCTTTTAACTATAGAAGGATTTGAATACTGGTTAATTTTGTAAAAACTTTTTATTTGCTGTGATTTTTAATAATTTAAGAGGGGTTTAGTGTGTCTCAAATCAAGTTAGTATTTCAAATAAAAAACTTAAGTCGATTGGTCACCCAGCGATTTTGGATTCTTATTCAAACAGCTCTGAAGACAAACCATAACCGCATCATTACCTGCGGCATTCTGGTAATACTGTGCTTTTTGCCGACCTGGCTAGGTTTTATCTGGCGCGATACACTTAAGGGTTCCTCAGCAATCCTCTTAAATTTTGGTTTCCTATATCTGGGTTTAGATATCTTTTGGAAACAGCGCCGTGCTTTTGCCGCTGACCTTCCTCCCTATGAAGAGCGTATTCTCGGCTATTTCCTAATTTTAGGCAGTGCGGCTTGCTTTCCCTTTTTTATTGCTTCAAGCTCTCTACGAGCGATGCTCTGCATGATGATCCTGGTTGGTATTGCTGTTAGCAACGTGGGAATCAGCGCTATGCAACAGTTTCCTCTAGCAACTAGCCTCATCCTGATTAGCGTTTATCCTGACCTGACTTTTTTGGTTAATACTATCCGCAAAACTCTGACTGGTGATCAACTAGAACGTGCAATGGCTTGGCTTGTCAGCGTCGCCCTCGGAATTATTGGGCAACCAGTTTCAGTGCAAGGGGCATTACTTTCTCTTTCGCCCAATCTTGACCCCCAAAAAGCTGTCGAAGTAGCTTCTGGATGTAGTGGGTTTGATATGGCCTTTCCTATTGCTGGGTTTGCCTTCATGCTGGGTTTTTACCTAAAGCAGTCTTGGCAAAAAATCGGAGCTTTGATAGGGGTCGGAGTTGGCTTGGCGCTGGTCTTTAATGTGCCCCGCATTATGTTACTAGCCTTTGCCGTGGTGTATTGGGGCAAAGGCTCCTTTGAATTTTGGCATGGACCTATTGGTGGGCAGATCTTTGCAGCCGTTCTGTTTACTTTGTACTACTATGCGGCTATGGCAATTATTCATCACAAGCCGCGAAAGGTAAAATCCTGATAAATATTTGTTTTGTGCCTTGTGATGAATTGCATATAAATCAAAATAAAGTTATCAAAATCGGTAGCATGAGAGTAAGCCCGTTTAGGGAGCGAGCAATTACCAGACACGGCGGGGTGGTGAAATTGTCAACCCCGGTAGAGCAAATTGAGGTGTGCGATCGCATGGTATGCGATGTCATCACCAGCGAAGGCAACATCTATCATGCTAAAAAAGCCCATGTTAGTGATCTTGACCCAAAACTCACAGTCAGTTTTGATGTCGAAAGGAGCCTTAACCCCTGACAAATATGAGCGGTTGACCCGCTACGAATACTCTGCTAACGCCTTTAACGCTCTGCTAACGCCTTTAACAACGTTTACCTAGGACTCGATAGTCGCTTTCAACCAGAGCGCTACGGCATTGGCAACTGGAAAAATTGATCGAATCCATAATCACTCCTATAACTACCTTTTAACTACCTTTTAACCAGAGCGCTACGGCATTGGCAACTGGAACATCTGGTACTGTCCTACAGGTAACTTAAATCAAGCCTATCAGCGGCAACTTCAGGGAGATCTTACCCATCCCTGCATTTTCGTCTCTTGCCCGACGATGAAATCTTCTGAACCGGGGATAGCCCCTACCGGGCATCATGTCTTGGAGATTGCCACCGTCTGCCCCTACGAGGCGTTTGCCCAACTCCACCAAACCGATCTCAAAGCTGACAAAGCTAAGAAACGGGAGGTTTACCAGCACATTATGACGAGTGTGGGCGTGTGATTCCTGATGTGGATGCCTACGTCCGCGTGAAGGTCTACGGGACTACTACCACAAGCGAATATTAGCTAGGACAACCTAAGGACAATATCTACGGAGCCAAACTGATTCCCAGTCAAGTGGGTTTAAATCGATTGGGTTACACAACCGAACTGTCTAATCTCTATGGTGGGGGCCAGTGCTGGCTACCCCAGTGTGCCCGGCGTGATTGGCAATGATATGGATGTGGCCGAACTGCTCACAGGCCAGTCAGTTTGGAAACAGCCCAGCCTATCTAAGCAACTGGTGAAAGCGCGATGATAGTCAAAGTCGGGAAATTATTGCTTTAGTCAGAAGGCTTAGGCCGAAACCGAGTGATCAACCGCCAATACTGGGTAGGCTTTCTGAGGCGTTGCTAAACACAGGGATGAATTGCCCATCCCCACGCCCTTGCATACGAACTAGCGGGCTTCTTCGCGAATTGTCTCCAAAGAATGCTGAACGCTTGGCACCATTGCGACTTCCGCGCTGGTCAGAGCCAAAACAGCCGAGCGATTAGGGCGATCGCCTATCTTCACACTAACCTCAAAAATTGAGGAAGCTGTGAGAAACAACTAGGCTTGCTACATCGTGAGATGCAGATGGCTCGGTCAACTAGTTGAAGGTGAGTCACTGGCGCACGTTTGCTCAAGCCGTCGGCCATTAGATTCAGCATCGGCAAAAACAACTGAAACTGGGATAGCATGCCCGTTCCACCGCACCTGTCAGTTAAAGATTCAGGGAAGGGGTTATAGGGTCAGCGATTCTGCTTTTTTCTCAATCAAGTCTGCCAGATCTTTCAAGAAGGCGGCGGCATGAGCACCATAGATAATCCGATGGTCGCAGGTGATATTTACCTGCATTTGCCGTTTGACCCCTAACATCCCATCAGCAGTGGCAACCACTGTTGGCAAGGAAGCGCCGATCGCTAAAATTGCACCCATCCCTGAAGGTAAAATTGCGTCAAAGCGATCCACCCCAAACATACCCAAGTTTGAGAGCGCGAAGGTGCCGGTATTGTACTCATCGGGTTGCAGTTGCTTGGTGCGAGCACGATCAACTAGATCCTTCCAACTACGAGATAGGGAGTAAAGATCTTGCTGATCGGCTTGACGCAAGACTGGGGTAATTAAACCGCCGTCATCCATCGCCACAGCGACGGCAATATTAATCTCGGCGGGATAGTGAATGACATTGTTGACAAAGCTAGCATTTACCAGGGGATGCTTTTGCAGGGTGATAGCAACAGCTTTTGCCAGCAGGGCGGTCATCGTCACGCCCTTAGATTTTACCTGCTTATAAAGCTTATCCAGATTGTCGGTGGTGATCGTGTAGCCGACATGGAAAGTTGGCACCTCTAGGCTGACCATCATGTTCCGCACAACGGCATTTTGGAAGGTGGTGAGCGCGACTTGTTGTCCAGGGGAGATGGGGGCAGGTGGCGGAGTAGTGGGCTTAGGCGAACTCACGACAGGAGCCACGACAGGTGCTACCACGGGGGGCGGGGCTACCGGGGCTGTTGCAGGAGCCTTACCCGTTACTCGTTCAATATCTGTGGCGATAATTCGCCCGTGGGGGCCTGTACCTTTCACCGTGGCCAGATCCACTTTTAGCTCTTTGGCCAATTTACGGGCACGAGGAGAAGCAATAATTCGACCATTGGGCGTGCTGCCGTCTTGGTGAGTGGTTGTTTCGGTGGTTGCTGCTGTTGCCGCTACGGGTTCGGGTTCAGGTGCGGCAATGGGGTCAGGTGTTGCCGCCGGAGTCACGGCCACCCCTACTTGCTCAGCCGCCGTGGCAATTTCTGCCTCGGTTTCAGCAATCAGGGCGATCGCCTCACCGACCGGTGCGGTTGCTCCTGCTGGGGTAATGATCGTAGCCAGGTAGCCTTCATAAAAGGATTCCACATCCATATCAGCCTTGTCTGACTCCACCACTACGACCGTTTCGCCCTTTTCGACCTTATCGCCTGGCGACTTCACCCAGGAAACAATTGTTCCCTCGGTCATCGTGGAACTCAAAGCAGGCATAAAGACTTCATAGATCATGAGACTAAAGTACTCCCCGATAGTTAGCGAAGGATTACAACAATAGGATGGTAAACAGACAAAAACCAGTGGAACTTACTTCACCCGCTGATCAGATCTAACTTCAGAGGCAAAAATTGGGAGAATCACAATCTTCCCAAGGGTGCATGTCACTTCTGCCCTCACCCTAAACCCCTCTCCCAATTTGAGAGAGGGACTTTGAGATGGCTCGACCACCCTTCTCCCAGGTTGGGAGAAGGGCCTGGGAAATGAGGGCCTGAAAAGGTGACATGCTCTCCCTCCTCCCAGCGGTTTCTGCCCCTGATGAAAGTTACTCTCTCTCCAGGTCTCAAGGTTGCAATCCAATGGTTAACGGGTTGAGCTAGCCGGGAAGAGAGGTATCAAGCAAATTAGGAAGCTATACGCTACCCCGAATTTCTTCAATCACGCCATCCCGCAGCAGAATCTCAACCTGCATTTTCTCAATTAAATTATCACCGACTTTTACCTCAAAAGTGCTTTCAATCTGGCCTTGGGTCACTTCTTGATTCATTTCTAGCATTTGCACTTGCTGCAACTGTTGCAGCACTTGGTTCTTTTGTTCTAAAAATTCGCTTTTGCGTTGATTGACCTGCGCCTGAATGTTTTCAATCTGCTGAGTGGTTTCAGGGCCAGGTGGCATCAGAGATTGCTTTTGAATCTCCGAAATCATGCGCTGTGCTTGCATTTCTAGTTGCTGCAACTGACTGTCAAGCTGGTTAATTTGCGCTTGCAGTTGTTGTTGCGCTTCTTCCTTCCAACGGGGGGTGACGATCGCCTTGACATTAATCGATCGCCGGAGAACAAGATGAGACTGAGAGGCATCCATAAACCATTCAAGCGAACATCTCGTTAATCATACCCTGGTAGCGATCCATCACGACATTTCGCCGGACTTTCAGAGTTTGAGTCAGAAGTCCATTTTCGGTCGAGAAGGGTTCGATGATGAGTCGAATTGGGCCAATTCGATCATCGGGCCGATAGCCAGGCCGATTTTGGATTTCGCGGTTCAGTTCTTGGCGAAGTTTGTCATGCATACTACGACTATTGATATCGACGAGGGGTAATGTCGGATTAACTACCGGATGAGAGTCTCGCTCAATCGGCAAATCAAGCCGGAACCCATGACCAGCGGCCCAAAGCTCTAAGGCTTCCAGATTGGGTACCACTAGAGCGCCGAGGCTCTTTTGATCTTGACCCACCAGCATGATCTGACTGATCAGCGGACTTCGTAGACAGGCATCTTCGATAGGTTGCGGTTCAATGTTTTCGCCATTGGTCAAGACAATGGTGTCTTTTGCCCGCCCTGTCAGCACTAGGTCATTTTGAGCAGTGACCCAACCCAGATCGCCGCTGTCAAACCAGCCCTCTGGATCAATGGCCTTGCGGGTCGCTTCTGGGTTTTGGTAATAGCCCTGCATCACCTGTGGCCCCCGAATCAACACGAGACCTCGTTGCCCCTGGGGTAGCGATCGCCGGGTTTCAGGATCGACAATGCGAATTTCGGTACCGGGGATGGGTTGCCCCGCAGACCCCCTGAGGTTGCGCCAGGGGCGGCGAGCATTAGTCACGGGGGAAGTTTCTGTCAGGCCGTACCCCACCAACAACTCCACCCCAACAATTTCAAAAAAGTCATCCAGGTGCTTGGCTAGGGAGCCACCCCCGCTGATTGCCTGGCGAAATTCACCACCTGTTACGGCCTGCCGGACTTTTTGATAGACGATTTTTTCTCCCAGGGCATGGAGTGGAGTCAGCATGGCAGCGGTTAGGGTTGCGATTAGTCGCTGGGGCAAGGAGGGGTTGAGGTTGAGCAAATCCATCCGTTGGGCTATTCGTCGGGCTTGCAGATGGCGCTGGCTGACTTCCAAAAAGAAATGAATCAGCTTTTGGCGGTTGGCTGGCTGTTCTTTGAATTGTTTTTGAATGCCCTCATAGACTGATTCCCAGATGCGGGGAACGCTCACCATATAGTGGGGCTTATAGGTAGCGAGATCTTTTTTAATCGTGCGAATACTGGTGTAGATTTGGGTACAGCCCTGAGACAGTAGAAAATACTCGGCACTGCGTTCATAGGCGTGCCAGGTTGGTAAAATGCTGAGTACCCGATCGCCGGGTTGGGGCTGTACCACCGTACCTAGGGTGGTGACCTGATGCATCAAGTTGCCATGGCTCAGCATTGCACCTTTGGGTTTGCCAGTGGTGCCGGAGGTATAAATCAAGGTGGCCAGATCTTCACGGGTCAGGGAAACGGGGACAAAAAGATGTTCTTTACCCCGGGCAAGCACTTGGGTGAAATTCCACACCTTTAGGCCCAGATGGTCTGGAGGGGTCTCTTCCGACAGGAGAATGACAAACTGGAGGGGTAAGTCCTCCAGCCAGGCCTGTAGTTTCTGAAGAGTGGCTACATCTTCTACCACGAGCGCGATCGCCCCACTGTGGCTGGCAAGATAGTGCAGTTCCTCCATCTCCGCTTGGGAACTTCGTACCGCATTCACCGCCCCTGCTAGCATCATGCCCTGATCCGCCACTAGCCAGCGGCTATTGTTATCAGAGAAAAACGCGATGCGATCGCCAGCTTTGATACCTAGAGATTGCAGAGCCGCAGCAAACACATGAATGTGCTCCGCCAGTTCCCGATAGGTTACCTTGACTGCCGGCTTTTGGTGGGGTGCCTGAAGTGCCACCCGATCGCCAAACCGCTCTGCCGCAATCTTCCAGATATCTGGTAAGGCGGCCACCTGGTTATAATCAACCGCAAGTTGACTCAGGTTTTGCCGTTCTCGATCCGTCATGGGATAGGTGGCAACTGGGTTCATGGCATCAAGCACCTAAAAATAACAAGGGTGAATGGAGTGGCTGGTAGAAACAAGCCAAACTGCCCAAAGCATAACAAAGGTCGGTTCACCTATCCGACTCCGAATACTTTTTTTAACCGGAACCAGGCTTGCCGCATTTGCCAGAATTTGCTGCTTGCCACCGCCGCAAGCTGCCTATGGGCGTCTGCAAGTTGGGTCTGCACCTCCACCAAGGTCGCCATCGCTTGCTGCTGGGCCTGTACCAGGTGAACCTGGGCGGCAATCAGTTGCTCGTTATGGGTTTTAAGATTGACCAGTTCATTCTTAAGATTGACCAGTTCATTCTTAATCTCGGTTTTCTCAGTGATCAGTTGGGCGTATTGGCTTTCTAGATGGCTTTTTTCTGTGGCCAAAGCGGCCGAATGTGCCTGGAGTTGGGCCAAGGTTGCTTCCAATTCGTCGTTCCGTTGCTTCAGTGTCGCCAACGCTTGAGCCAATTTTTTTTGCTCGTGGGCACTTTTCCAGGTGGTCAACCAGTCTTGAAAGGCCCAATCATAGCCAGAACTAAGCTCCATTGTGGATAGCCAGCTTAGATCTGCTTCACACCCTAGCAGGGCGGCCTCTTTGCGAATCAAGTCTTGGTAAAGCGCGATCGCCTCTGGCACGTAATGGTGAATCAGTTGCGCCTTTTGCTGCCTGGTCAAATCTCCATGGAGCAGGGATGGATCGTAGATGTCATTTGCTGGCGTGGTCAGACTCAAACCAAAATGCCGATTGATTTTGGCCACGACCGTCTCCATGTGGTGGGTAAAAGTGGTCACATTCACCAGTAGCGTGCGCTCTGGAAATGCAGCACAAAATGCTAGAACCTTGTGGTTGTAATGCAGCCAGAGTTGAATGGCAAAATCAGGCCGGGTCAGGAATATATCGTCATCGATAGGCGATCGCCGGAGCAGTGAATCAACGACTTCCCACGGCGCACGATAGAGAAACAAAAACTTTGCATCGGGTAAAAGCCTGGCCCAAAAATCGAGAAACAAGGTTGTGCGAGGGTCTTTCCAGCCCCAGACAGGAGCGATCTGGTTTTGAGCGACAATCACCTGCGCTTGCTGTACCTGAGTGTAGGTCAGCTCCAGATGATTTTGCAGCGTCCAACCCGCTTCGTGAAGTCCCAACGATTCTAAAACCGAGCGGTGAAACTCAACGAAGTCCAAATTTTCAAAATGACCCTTGGGGTTAAACTCGCCAGCCCCCATCAGGCGTTTACCCACATCTAGCCCGCTACTCTGAAGCAGCGCAGCGGCCAGAGAGGTTCCCGAACGATGCATGCCGGCAATAATTAATGGAGTCGCCTGCTGTGAAGCTAGGGTCGTTGTTACGGTCATTTCCATCGAAAAATGAATAAAGATTGAAGAAGCAACATGTCAAATGCATTCAAGACTGTGACGGCGGGAGAAAGGTTTCAGACCACTTACAGTATTTTGGCTTCGGCTTATTCCCGGAGCCAGCCATTTTCGCTGAGATAGCCCAAAATTTGTTGAACCGATTCTTCGACGGTAAACCGCTCTGTATCAACAACAATGTCAGGAGCAATGGGAGCCTCGTAGGGGTCAGAGATCCCTGTAAACTTGGGAATTTCACCAGCCAGGGCTTTCTTATACAGGCCCTTTGGATCCCGTTGAATGCAAACCTCTAAGGAACAATTCACATAAATTTCAATAAAACCCGGCAAAAAATCCCGTAGTTTATCTCGGGTGGCCTGATAGGGCGAGATCAAGGCAACGATTGTGTTGACCTGGTGTTTGTTGAGTAGGCCGCAAACAAAACCGACGCGCAATACATTCGTGTCACGGTCTTCTTTAGAAAACCCTAACCCCTTAGACAGATTGGTTCTGACAACATCCCCGTCGAGTAACTCACAGGCAACTTGGCGTGCTTGGAGTGCTTCGTTGAGGGCGAGTGCCAGGGTTGACTTGCCTGCCCCCGAAAGTCCAGTTAGCCAACAAGTAAATCCATGCCTTTGATGAGGTGTCATTCAGCGAATATGGAACTCGGTTTTGCTTAAGAGTCAGTAACCAATTCTACTCTTGAGCACGCCTTTCCGTGTTGGTTTATCTGAAATTGAGCAATAGCCATAGCCATCTGATTGATAGCGGCTTGATAGTGGCATGCAGATGCGTCAAGCACAGCAGTAACAGTAACGGGTGGATCAAGGCTAGACAGTTTGCCGGGTGATTCGGCTCAGATCGGCAGCGATCGCCGTGAAAAGAGCCTCCCTTATGCGAGCTTCAACAGCCGCTCTCATGCCCTCCAACGGATGAGCCGGCAACACCGCCCCCAGCTACAACAGGGCAAGGAGCTATCGTCTAACCGAGCCTTTTTCTATCGCTATTAGCATAGAGGTTCAACTGGCAAGGCTACACCTGATCGAATCCATGCTCCAGAGACATAGAAAAATAGCTTCTTTGTCGTTGATTGAAGCCACTCTTCTGAGAGGGCGTTCCGGAATTGGCAGAAAGCACGGTATAAGAGTAGAAAGGAAAGTTTGAGAGTAGGAAAAAATTCACTACAAACCTTTCTGAGGATCGGCTCAAGAGTCAACGCCTCTCAACCAGGGGCATGTTTCTGGGAACTTTATAGTTGTTTGCATTGAGTTGACTCATATCCATTCGTTAGAAGGAGCTTATCCATGGAGGCGATCGCAAGCCCTTCCTCCCAACCCTAACCAAAGGGGAAATCAATGGAAGTCTTTGTCACTCTCTTGGCAAGGGGCTGACCGAGTGAGGGAGTCACAGTCTGTAACGCTCTCCCAGATTTGGTATAACCAACTCAATTGGGTAGCCCACATTGCGGTAATACATTGAATGTTAGGAACTCTGCTGAACAAACGCTATCGCATTGTGAGTGTCCTGGGCGGCGGTGGCTTTGGTAAAACATTCATCGCTGAGGATACACAGCAATCCCCAGCAACTTCCTGTGTGATCAAGCAGTTTCAACCCAATAATAACGACGAATCCTTTCTGCAGATTGCTCGACGACTCTTTAAGAGTGAGGCCGATACCCTGAGGCGGCTGGGTAGCCATGACCAGATTCCAGCCTTGATTGATAGCTTTGAAATTGACAATGAGTTTTACCTAGTGCTGGAGTATGTGGAGGGGCAATCGCTCAGCCAGCAACTAACTGACATGCGCCGGCTAGACGAACCAGCCGTACTAGCTCTATTGCAGGATGTTTTAGAGATTCTAGAATTTGTCCATCGCAACCAGGTAATCCATCGCGATATTAAACCGGGCAATTTAATTTTGCGCAAGCGAGACCATCGCTATGTGCTGATTGACTTTGGAGCGGTTAAAGAGATTCACACCCAAATCAATACAGAGTTATTGCAAACTGGCTATACGGTTGGCATTGGCACGCAGGGCTATGGGCCGAGCGAGCAGTTGATGGGTAAGCCGCGCTACAACAGCGATATCTATGCCCTGGGAATGACAGCAATTCATGCTCTGACGGGGTTACAGCCTTCCCAGTTGCCGACTCATCCCGATACGGGAGAGGTAATCTGGCAAGATCAGGCTCTGGTTAGCCCAAGGCTGGCAGCCATTCTTAGCAGAATGGTGCGATACCACTTTAGTGAGCGCTATGCTTCGGCAACGGAAGTGCTGCAAGCGCTGGCTCAACCCACAGAGCTGATTTTAGAAGAAACTCAGGCTCCTATGGTGATGGATGGGCAGCAGACTGACTTGCTGGAAGATACGGCTAGTCAGCCGACTCGGGTGATTCAAAAGCGCGATCGCCGATTATTGGCTCCTCTTGTGGTAGGAGTGTGCAGTTTACTGGTCAGTGGTGTGGTCGGTGGTTTACGCGGTCTTGGCAGCCTACAACCCGCCGAGCTTGCTGTTTATGACCAGATGGTGCACTACGGCTCGACGCTGGGGCCCGACCCGCGCTTAGTCATTGTTGCGATTACCGATACCGATATCCAAAACTTGCGCCGTTTTCCTGTGCCCGATGAGGTCATTGCCCGTCTGCTAGAGCAGTTACAAACCTACCAACCCAGAGTGATTGGATTAGATCTCCTGCGGGATATTCCCCAACCCCCTGGCAATGCTGAGCTGTTGCAGCAGTTGCGGGCGAAGAATGTGATTACCATCCTGAATTTAGGGGAACCACCCACTCCCGCTCCTCCTGGCACCTCCCTTGAACAGGTCGGGTTTAATGACTTGCTGCTGGATCCTGGCGATGTTGTGCGGCGCAATCTGCTCTTTTTGAACATTCAGGAACAAAGCTACTATTCCTTTGCCCTGCGACTAGCGCTGAGCTATTTGCAACCAGAAGGGATTGAATTTGCCAACAATCAGGGCGATCGCGCGAAGGTGCAACTGGGATCTGCCCATTTTGTCCCTCTAGAGGCTAGCAATGGAGGCTATCAAAAGATTGATGCCCGGGGTTATCAGATTCTTCTCCGCTATCGGGGGCAGGAAGTGGCGCGCCAGATCACCCTTTCGGAGGTGCTTGAGGGAAACGTGCAGCCAGAATGGTTTCACAATCGGGTGGTGTTGATCGGCACTACGGCTTTAACAGCCAGGGATCTGTTTTCGACCCCCTACAGTGCCAGCAATGAAAATGTGCCGCGCATGCCAGGGGTCATGATCCATGCCCAGATGGTGAGTCAAATTATCGATGCGGCCCTGGGGCAGCGATCGCTGTTCTGGTTTTGGGCAGAGTGGGGGGAATGGCTCTGGTTGGGGGGGTGGGCTATCCTGGGTGGCAGTGTAGCCTGGCTGATTCGCCATCCCCTCTGGTTAGGAATGGTAGGCACTGGCTTGATGCTGCTATTGGTTTTAATCTGCTACAGCCTCTTTCTACTGGGGGGCTGGGTACCGCTGATTGCACCCGCCATGGCGTCCATGTTAGCCGGTGGAGTCGTGACTGCCTATCGGGCCTATGCTAGCCAGCGGTTAGAATTCCTGCGCCGCTGAAAGCACATTCCTCTAAAACCAGAACCGGTTCAGGCGATTTTCGTTTCAAACTCCTGGCAGCCCAATCTCCTGGCTGAGTTCCTGGCGCAGGCGATAGATAATGGTGTGAGAATCGAGCTGACCTAAGATATCTTGAATCACTCGACTGGCTCCCTGAGGACCCCAACTACAGCCATTTTCTAAATAGGTTTGGATAGCTCGTCCGACGGCATAGGAGCCAAAGCCGGCGATCGCCCCCTGCAAGCTAGCGGTCGCAGCATAGGCGGGCAAACCCAGAGACGTATCCGCCCCAGCAGCCACAGCAACCCCACTTTTACCCAGGCCCAAGAGCAAACCACTACCCAATTCAGTCGCCAATAACCCTCCCGCGCTCAGTAAAATCGTGCGCCAGAGTTGATGGGCTTCGTGACGGGTCACCGGTAACCCGTACAGCTCAGATAGGGCACGAATCATCGCCAGGTCAGAAATCGTGCCCCCAATCACATCCAGTACCGCAATCGGATTCAGGGCAACCGCGATCGCCTTATAGCGAACAAACTTCCAAATCAGAGCCTCGGCTTCCGGGCGACGCAGTTCGACCACCTTACCCGCCAGGCTTTGCTCTGCATCCCGTGCCTGAAAGAGGGCATTTAAAGCCAGCAGGGTAGAGCCTTCCTGGGCCAGTAGCCTAAGAATCTTTTGCTTCAGTGGTTCAATCGCGATAGGTGGAGTTTCCCATTGGTAGGTAACTCGCCCATCGGCTTCCTCAACCCTTACCTGGATGGGGGCAGGGTCAGCAGCAACCAACACAATCTCCTGCGGCGAGAGGAGTCGCTGTAAACCACGATCATCCTCAGCTGCAGCCCCCAGACGCTGAAGATTTTGGTAAATTTCCTGGCGGGTCTGATCGGGATAGAGGTCAATTTTGTTAAAGACCAACAGCAGGGGCTTTTGGGCACGCCGTAAGTCACATAGGGCTGTGTATTCTGTGCGGGTGATATCACCGGACACTACAAATAAAATCAGGTCAGCCTGTCGCGCGACCTCCTGGGCCATCCTTGCCCGGGTTTGACCGTCAATTTCATCTAAGCCGGGGGTATCAATCAGCTCAATTTGCAAATGGTCGGGCAAGTCGTTGCCAGGGGTGGGTTCTGGCGTCCAAAAAACCGATTGGGGGGTGAGGGTGACCCCATTCAATGGGCCTGTGGGCAAAATCTTGCGTCCCAACAGGGCATTGAGCACCGCCGATTTACCCCGACTCACTAACCCAAACACAGCGAGTCGCACGACTGTGTTTTCTAATTTATTGAGGGTGACAGTGAGCTGCTGGAGATCTTGCCGTAGCGCTTCTTGAATGACTCCAGTCGGGCGCGTTCGCACAGATCGCAGGTAGGTGTTGTAACGGGCAATGGTTTGCCGTAGGCTGGCCCGAGCACGGGTCAATTGAGTATCTTGAAGGGAATGCTCCCCAGAGGGCATTGGCTCAGTGGAGGGGGAACGAGGATTTAAGCTCGGTTGGGTTACTGAGGGAAACTCGGACTTCATACTTTTCCGGAATTTTGGCTTCTGGCAGGGGAATTTGCAGCGGTTCTAGGGGCACCGACGGCTCTAACGGAACTGCAGGTACAGGTTGTGATGGCGGTTCTAGGGGGGCCGGTGGCTCTAACGGAACCGTAGGTAAAGGTTGTGACGAGAAAGCAAATGTAGACTCAGAGGCGTTGGATGGAGTGGGTTTGTTAAATAATTGCGCGATCGCCTGGCTGATAAACTCCTTCAGCATATTCTGCCGCTGGCTATTCTGAAACACAGAACGCAAAATTTGGCTGATGCGCTCAATTGCCAGAGGACTGGCCTCCGTCATTGCTAGGGTTGGCTCTTGACGACTAAAGTACTCAACTAGGCTGAGCCCCGCCAATCGGGTAAGGTAGGCGGCACTCACTGCCTGAACAGAGCCGCCAGCAATGTAAGTGATCGCATTGGTTTTGAATAGGGTGGCGATCGCCTGGGTCGAAAGCTCGACCACGCCAAACTTCAACATCAAACTGCCAATCTCTAGGGCCACCTTCTGAGCTTGTTGCAGCGAAAATTGTTGCCGATAGATCTTGCCCAGTTCCGTTACCATCTGGGCGTTGATTGCAGCTGTCGCTACCATATCCAGCGTTGGTAGAGGACTAGCAAAGGCAGAAGCCGCCGCCACCCACTGGTATTTTTCTACAATTGGCATGGCCCGCGTCTGTCGCACTTGGTTGAGGGTGCGTTGGGCCTTCGCTTTGAGGTTCCGGGCATCGCCAAAGGAGCTGGTCAATACCAACCGTTCACTTTCTTGGGTAAGAATCTGGTCGAGCCGCTCCGTCAATGGCTCAATCTGAGCAGTTTGGTCTTCCAGCCATTCTTTGATGGAGCCATCTGGCTGGTGTTGTCGCACTTTGATGGGCTGGGGAGCCGCCGCGATCGCCACGATATCTTCAGCCGATACAATTTCTTGCAGCCGCGATCGCAAAGCATTCAGCAAAATCGACTGCTCATCGGGCAAAACCGTATCCCGCTTATTTAACAACACCAGGGTACGCTTGCGCTGGGCAAGTTGCTGAATCAGCAAAAACTCCGACTCGGTTAAATCGCCAGTCACTAAGAACAATACCAAGTCGGCGATGTTAGCCCGTTCTAGGGCCTTTACCTCTGCCGCTAAACCCGCTGCACTCGTACCCCCAAAACTCGGCGTTTCCGTAATTAAAATCAGCTTGGGAGTTGCCCACCCCACCTGTAATTGCTGAATCAGCGTCGTTTTGCCACTCCCCTTTGCCCCAATCACGGCCAGGCGAATCTGCTCTCGCTGCATCCCAGACACAATTTCAGCAATCTGGGCCTGCAATTGGGAAACCTCAGGCAAAACGTGATCAACTCCATCCTTGTTATCAGGGGTTTCGGCTTCTGTACGGATCTGGGTAATGACTTGTTCAGCCTCGTTCAGCACCTGTTGCACTACTGCCGTATCTAGGGGTTGTGGCTCTGCCACAGCCGGGGTTGAAGCAGGCTTTTGCCACCACCAGCCAATTAAACCAACAGAACCCGCTAGCAGCAGGTAAAAGAATCCATCCCCGGCAACTTGATGCAGTAAATCCAGGAGCCAGATGCCAAGGGAAAGGCTAGCGCCTCCCACTAGGATTGAACGCGACAACTTGGAAGTCATGGGCCATTGCTGCTGACAGAAATACCTCTATTCTATCGACCCAAGGTTTATCAATGATATGGCGTAACAAACGGAAAAACCCTGCCTATAGACAGGGCTTCCGCGTTATTATCCTTGACGTGGTGGCGGGGCATGGATTTGAACCATGGACCTTCGGGTTATGAGCCCGACGAGCTACCAGACTGCTCTACCCCGCGACGCGCTTATCCAATATAACGAAGAACAGCAAAAACAACAACCTTGACTTTTTCATCTTCCAGCCCATCTTTCGAGGTGTGGGTCTACCCAGCTACAATAACTGAGCTATCCCCTTTGGGGGCGATCGCGGTGGAAATAAGACAATGCGTTCTTTCTGGTCTGATCCTTATCTTTGGATTCACCTCGCTGGGCTGGCAGCTTTACCCCTATTTCTCGATCTCTGCCTAGTTGGTTTTGCTATGGGCGATCCCCTGTTACCCCCGTGGCTTGAAGGGGTAATTGTCGCCATTGCTGGAATTGCGCCGATTTTATGGATGCAGTGGCAACGTCCTTTCTATATCTTTAGCCTGCCAGGTTTGGCTTTACAACCTGAATCACTCAGTGACGGGCAGCGGCAACTCTTGAGCTTTTTTAAAGCTCAACAAAATCGGGCTGGTGCATTGATCGGGGCTATGATTGTCTTTTTACTGGTTCGTTGGGCGGAGCAAGCCGCCGCGATCGCGGCAGAAGTCTCTCCTTGGGCAACCCAGAGTCACCTGCTAGGCCTACTGCTAGCAACCCTTGGCAGCCTAGGGCTGAGTTTATTCCTGCAAGTACCTATCAGTGTCTTTCTGGTCATGCTGCATCGTGATGATGAAGTGATAGCGGCTCCGCCTTATCCGCTCTCGCGAATTCGTCAAGAATTTAGCCTGCTCGGTTTACGGGTTCGCCAGTTGCTTCCTCCCCTAGAGCGAGCCGCTGTGGGGCAGTCGGCTACCGCGCCTGTTAACACAGATCTCACCATTCCAGGAAGCAGAGATGTGGATCAAACTCCCTCCTTGACCCTTTCCCCTGGTCACTCAGAGGCCAGCGCAGAGCTGACTGAAATCACAAAACCAGTGAGTGAAGGCACAATCGCTGAACCGAGTGACATTTGGGATGAAGTCGAGTCAGAAACCTTTGAACCAGAAATTGCCGTCTCGGAGGGGGCTTTGCCTGATGCATTATCCGCTCTCGATGAAGCCGCTGCTGATTTGGAACTGTAACTTTGACCCGTCATGTGTTGGCGTCCTCAATCACTAGGTGCACTTCAGCCGAATTACCTGCAATTGACAGGTTCTTTTGCTAGCCCTTCAGACCATTTGTAATGAATGTAAAGTGAGCAGAGTGTTACTCCGAGCACAGTCTTAGGCTATAGATTTTATTAACGTTAGGGTAATGATATGAATTGCTGAACCCTGGCTCTATAAAAGCTTCGTTAGAATAAGTTAGATTTGCTCAAACTAAAGGCTTAGGTAAACCTGTATGGCTGCTTCTTCTCGTTCTGAATTTTATGAGAGTTCCAAAGATCTGATGTGCCAATTACCCGATGATGCGACGATTTGGCAAAATTTGAAGGCAGCGATTGCCAGTAGTTCTGGGTTTCAACGCTGGCAGCTAGAGCAGCAAGGAGACAATAGTCTCAATGGCCTCACCCTGGAGTTGAGAGTGCAGCGCTATCTGCGTGAGACCTTGGAAACCTTGGCCTACTAGATAGGTGAGTCGTGCAGGCGGCTCGATATTCGCTGCTAGAGGCGAACAAGAATGGAGCCTCTTCACCCCGCCCTCAACTGTCTGACTGTAGTTGTAGGCTCTTGTCTAATTGGCATTACTATTGCGAGGCAATTTTGAGCTGTAGTCAGACAAGTTAGGGCAAAGCCTAGCGATTAACCGCCACTGATTCTGCTTCTTGATTCGCCGTCGCTATCTGCAGGATAAGTGTTAACGAAAGCAGGGGCAATTCTCACACTAGAGTTGGTCACCCAAATCAGGATGACTAATTGACTCTTGCCCCTATCAGAAAAACTATTGAAGTAAATAGAATCAGCAGGATTAGTTGAGCGCTTCTGAACCGCCCACCACTTCCAGGATTTCTTGCGTAATTGCAGCCTGACGGGCCTTGTTGTAAGACAGCGTCAACGTTGAAATTAGTTCTTTGGCGTTGTCGCTGGCGTTACTCATAGCGGTCATACGAGCCGCCAATTCACTGGCTGATGATTCTTGCAACGCTCGCAAAAGCTGATTATTGAGATAAAGGGGTAACAGCGCATCCAAAATTTGCACAGGATCTTGTTCAAAAATCATATCCTGAGGCAAGAATTGTGAGGGCACCGGCAATTTTTCCCGCTCTACTTCAAACTTTCCGCATCGGGTTGTCAGCCGAAAAATTTCATCATCCGGCGTTTCCAGACCCTGAGGATCAAGAGGTAACAAGGTTTGAATAACAGGGCGAGAACTGATCAGCGAAACAAACCGGGTATAAATCAACTCGACTCGATCAACCGTTTCAGATAGAAACAGGGAAAGAAGTTGATCCGCAATCTGAGAAGCTTCTGTGGCAGTCGGTATCTGCTCTAGGGCGGTAAAGGAGGCCTCAATCGGGTAATCGCGCCGCTGAAAGTACTGCATGGCTTTTCGCCCAGCAATCACAAAACGATAATCTAACCCCTGGGATTTCAACTCTTGCGCACGATTTTCAGCGCAGCGAATCACGTTAGAGTTGTAGGCACCACAGAGGCCGCGATCGCCAGAAACTACTAAAATTCCGACCGTTTTCACCTCGCGCTTTCGCAATAGCGGCAGGTTAGCGTCTTCAAACTTAAGACGAGATTGCAACCCGTAGAGAACTTGAGCTAAGCGATCAGCAAAGGGGCGGGTTGCAATGACCTGTTCCTGGGCACGACGCACCTTTGCCGCCGCGACTAGCCGCATGGCCTCTGTAATTTTCTTGGTGTTTTTGACCGACTGGATGCGATCGCGAATACTTTTCAGATTAGGCATAGCTTTTAGGGAGTGAGAACGGAGATGGAGAGCTATGAGCCAGCCGGCTTTTGGAAAAATTATCAGCCCATTGAACCAGAAAAGCCGGACTGGTTAGCGTTGTCTTATCAAACTGACAACAGCAATGAAAATGAAAACTCAATCAATTGAACAAATCAGCGAGGTAGACAGGTTAGCTAGCACTTTGATCATTGGTTATTCCCAAATTAACCGACAAGCAGACGATGGCAACCTAGAAGGTTGGATAGAAGGAGCGTGGAAGTACAACTCCTTCTGCCGTCTCTGCCTGTTTTCCTAGGCGATTGTTGCCATAAAGGTCTTCTTGTATTCCGTGATCGCAGTTTTCAGTAAGCTCTCAGCATCTTCCGTAATTTGCTTTGCTTCACGAATGATTTCACCATACTTGGGCACACTAGTCTTGAGATACTCCCGCAGACCCTTCAAGTACTCCGATACCTTATCAACAGGTAAATCATCTAAGTAACCATTGATCCCAGCATAGATAGCAGCAACCTGCTCCGCCACAGACAGGGGTGAAAATTGAGGCTGCTTCAAAATTTCGCGCAGGCGTTGCCCCCGTGCTAATTGCTGCTGAGTTGCTTTGTCTAGGTCAGAAGCAAACTGAGCAAAGGCTTGCAGATCATCAAACTGGGCTAGCTCTAGCTTCACCTTACCAGCTACCTTTTTCATTGCCTTGGTTTGAGCCGCAGAACCCACACGGGATACAGAAATACCCGCGTTTACCGCTGGGCGCAAACCTGAGTTAAACAGGTCAGAGGAAAGGAAGATCTGACCATCCGTAATTGAAATCACATTGGTGGGGATATAGGCTGAGACGTCACCAGCCTGGGTTTCAATAATAGGCAAAGCTGTCATGCTGCCGCCACCTAGTTCATCGTTGAGTTTTGCGGCTCGCTCTAACAGGCGCGAGTGAATGTAAAACACATCCCCCGGATAAGCTTCCCGACCGGGCGGACGCCGCAGCAACAAGGACATCTGCCGATAGGCCTGGGCCTGCTTCGACAGGTCATCGTAAATCACTAGGGTATGCTTGCCCTTGTACATAAAGTACTCGGCCAGAGTAGCACCAGTGTAGGGAGCAAAGAACTGGAGGGTCGCAGGATCGTTAGCATTAGCGGCAACTACGATCGTATACTCCATGGCCCCCCGCTCTTGCAGCACATTGACTACGTTGGCGACCGTCGAAGCCTTTTGTCCAATGGCTACATAGACACAAATCACGTCTTCACCTTTCTGATTCAGGATGGTATCGACGGCAATTGTGGTTTTACCGGTCTGGCGATCGCCAATGATTAACTCCCGCTGGCCACGCCCAATGGGAATCATAGCGTCAATTGCCGTAATCCCAGTTTGCAACGGCTCACACACCGACTTCCGGGCCACAATCCCTGGAGCCATTGACTCAATCAGGCGGGTTTCAGTCGTCTGAATTTCCCCTTTGCCGTCAATGGGTCGAGCCAAAGAATCGACCACCCGTCCAATAAATGCTTCACCTACCGGAATCTGGGCAATTCTACCAGTAGCAGTAACCGCACTGCCTTCTTCAATGCCGCGCCCATCACTCATCAACACCGCACCAACGTTGTCTTCTTCTAGGTTGAGGGCCATACCGACAGAACCATCTTCAAAGCTGAGCAATTCGCCCGCCATCACCTGGTCTAACCCGTAGATTCGGGCCGTTCCGTCACCCACCTGCAGTACCGTCCCAACATTGGAAACCTTGACCTCCTGGTCATACTGCTCAATCTGCTGACGAATGATATTGCTGATTTCATCCGGTCTAATACTTACCATAGGAGTTGTTCTCCGAAATACATGAGTTCTGATGGATGGATTGGTTGATTCAGTCAAAAAGTCGAAGCCGACAAGGCAAAACTAACGACCACTCGAAAGTTGGAGAGAAATGCGACGCAGTTGTCCCCGCAAGCTAGCATCAATCACCTGAGAACCAACTTTGATAATGACCCCGCCGATCAAATCAGGATCTATCCGGGTCTGTAGCTCTACCTGTTCGGCACCAGTAAGGGCAAGGACGCGATCGCACACAGCCTGCTGCTGCTCTTCCGTAAGATCGACCGCAGAGGTCACCTCGGCCAACACTGTTTTGCGGAGTTCCCGTAACAATGCCTGATATTGCTTCAAGATGCTCTCTAGAAATTGAATCCGGCGGCGATCCACAAGCAGCAGTAAAAAATTATGCGTGTAAGGATGCACCTGCCCCCGCGTTATTTGCTCTAGCACAGCCTTCTTTTGAGCTGGCTTGATGATTGGAGTCGCCAACAACTGGCTGAGATCCTCCGATTCAGTCAAAAGTTGAAGCAGGCTCGCTGCATCAGCACCAAACTGGTCAATTAAACCATGGGACTGAGCCAAAGCCATGTAAGCCTGGGCATAGGGTTCTGCAACTTCAGTTGCAATGATACTTCCACCCTTCATTAGGAACCTCCCAGCATCGCAATACTGCGATCAACTAGATTTCTCTGAGCTTCGCCATCTAACCGGTTAGGTAACTCAGCCTCCACTCGCTGTAGTGCCAGCGCCACCACGCGCTGACGCAATTCGGCAATCACCCGCTCCTGCTCTGAATTTAACTCCTGGCTAGCCGACTCCCTCAAACGCACAATGTCTTGCTCCGCCTTTGCCAAAATTTCTGCATGGGCAGCCTGAGCAGCCTCCTGGGCAGATAATCGAATTTTCTCCGCTTCTGATTGAGCTTGCGCCAACTTTTGTTGTTGCTCAGCTAAGGCAGCAGCAGCCCTCTGCTTGCGCTCTTCTGCTTCTTTAATGGCAACTTCGATATTCTCACGACGATTACTCAAGGTTTTACCTAAGAAACCTCGACCAAAATAAACGAGTAAGCCAATCACTACTAGCAAATTAATAACGTTTGCTTCCAGAATGTTCGGGTTAATGCCGAACCCTCCTGACTCGGCAGCTTCTGCCGTCTCGGAGGCAAGCAAACCTGCCCCCATTGCTAGCCTCATCCACATTTCCATACAATTAAACCCACAACTGCGCTCTCACCGCGATCCAGGAACTAGAAATATAGACCTTTTCTAGTCCGCTTTCATTGCTCTCCGTTTGCTTCTTGCCAAATCAACCCAACTTCTGATCAATCATCCTCAACTTAAACACCCATCAAAATCTTATTGAGGATCTGCTGACTAAGAGCTTCAACCTGCTGCTCTAGCGCCGTCATTGCAGCTTGCTTTTGCTCGCCAATTTCTTTCTGAGCTTGCTCCCTCTGGGCTTGGGCTAGTTGCTGGGCCTCTGCAATTTTCTGAGCAGCTATCGCCTGCGCTTCGCTCTGGGCAGCAGCGATCGTCGCCTGATACTGCTTACGGCTCTCAGCCAAATCTCGCTCATACTGCTGAGCTAAAGCCTCCGCCTTAGCCAACCGCTCCTTTGCGTCCACCTCATTTGAGCGGATGTACTCGCTCCGCTCATCGATCGCCTTTGTCAAAGGCTTAAAGAAAATGACATTCAAAATCGCCATCAATAGCAAAAATTGAACTGCCATCAGGGGCAACGTTGCATCAAAATCAAACATCGTCTTGAGTCAGGTAGTTTGAACGACCGCCCGGTTTCAGGCAGCATCAACACCACTCCTGAAACCGGATACACACCACAGGTAAAGAAGCGATTACTTAAAGGGGTTGGCAAACAGCAACACCAGAGCAATCACTAGACCGTAAATGGTCAGAGACTCCATAAACGCCAGAGTCAGCAGCAGCGTACCGCGAATTTTGCCCTCCGCCTCGGGCTGACGCGCAATCCCTTCTACTGCTTGGGCAGAAGCATTACCCTGACCGATGCCAGGCCCAAGAGAAGCCAAACCAATTGCCAGAGCAGCAGCCAAAACAGAAGCAGCAGCAACTAATGGATCCATGATATTTTCCTCTTTATGAACAAACGGACAACAACAAACTAAGTAGGCCTCAGACTGGGCACTCACAACCCAAAGCACTCAGGGGCTTCATGGTTGTAAATCTAAAGGTTAATCAACTAAGGAACTAATGTTCCTCATGCTCTTCACCGTGACCTTCTAACGCCTCGTGGATGTAAGCACCCGCCAGAGTTGCGAATACTAGCGCCTGAATGGCACTTGTAAACAAACCCAATAACATCACTGGCAAGGGTACAAACAAAGGCACTAGAAGCACTAACACTGCCACCACCAACTCATCAGCCAGAATATTTCCGAAAAGACGGAAGCTGAGAGAAAGAGGCTTCGTGAAGTCTTCTAAAACCGCGATCGGCAGCAATATAGGAGTTGGCTGCACATACTTGGCAAAGTAGCCTAGACCCTTCTTACTAAAACCTGCGTAGAAGTAAGCTAGAGACACCAACAATGCCAGCGCTACGGTCGTATTGATGTCATTGGTTGGGGCGGCCAACTCGCCTGCTGGCAACTTAATCAGTTTCCACGGCACTAGGGCACCCGACCAATTAGAGACAAAGATGAATAAGAACAATGTTCCAATAAAAGGAACCCAGGGACGGTAATCCTTTTCGCCCAGTTGGTTTTTAGCAAGTTCCCGGACAAAATCAAGGGCATACTCCATCAAGTTTTGAATGCCGGATGGAATCCGCTGAATGTTACGGGTTGCCAACAGCGATGCAATTACAAGAATGGCAATCACAAACCAGGAAACAAGGAAAACTTGTCCGTGAACCTTGAGGCCACCGATTTGCCAATAAAAATGTTCACCAACCTCTAGGTTGGCCAACACAAAACTGGAGTTAGTCAGAAAACTCAGCATTACACTCTCGCAGTTTTTCTGAGGGATAACGTAGATTGGACAGGCTTTGACGATGCCAGGCTAACGAGAGTCAGTAGGCATCAAGCCACGCAGCATGTAGATAATGAGCGCCATCTTATAGGTGAGAAAACCTAAAAAAATTGGCAGGACTTGTAGCTGATTCAACTGAGTTGCGAATATAATCAACCCAACAAAAAGTGCGAGTTGTGACTTTCCGACTCGCTTGCTACTTGTACCAAGCTGCTCAACATTTCTTGCCAACACTTTCAAGTAAACCACACCTGTGCACGCTCCAAGTAAATAATTCAGAGCAATGTTCAAGTTGTAAACAACCCAAGCACTGACAAAGATGATGCCGCTACAAACAAGCACGGTAACCAGCAGTTCTTGCTGTAGCTTGTAGTACTCCTGCATGGAAGCATTCGCTTGCTTTGGGGCAGACGGAAAAACGGTTGTCTCTGAAGGTGTTGACATGGCGGTTAGTGATGGTGAGCAAACGTATTTTATCTGAGCATCTTGCTTGATAGATACTATTGCTTTGCACCCGCACTGAAAACCATAGAAAATCATACCACGGTCAGGGAGTAATAATACCTACTAGCCTTTTTGTTTGATCGATAGGATGTGCCATGGTGCAATCAGCGATCGCCCCAATCAAAGGGCTTTTAAGCACTCCTAAAGCCAGGCAGAGCCCAAGCGAGCGAGCTCAGCACCGAAGTCTGTGTTTAAACGCTACACGCCTCTCTCTTACTTAAGCCTCAGATGGGTGCTAATTTGTCTTGACGCTTCCATCGATGGCAATGCTGTTGAGCAGACTAGGGGAAAGCTCCCAGTATCCGCAGCGTTTCCCGAAAAGCCAACACCGGGCTAGTGCAGCGTCCAATCAAAACAAGGGGGGTCACCTATGCTCTGGCGCTCAAGCACTTGTTCAGGAGACTTCTATAGCTACAGACGCCTGATTGAAGAGATTGAAGGCAGAAACAAGGGAAACCCCTGGTTGGGGGCAGCGCTCCCCCCCTTAACCGGCAATGGGCCTGGTAACCGGGCGATCGCCCTAGAAACCAAATGACTAACGCTTCCTCTGTGAAAGATTAGACAACAACGACAATGCCCAGCTACCAGTACTCTTACAAGGCTTAGGACACTAGCCTGAAGAGTTGTATCTTTCCTAGGAATCGCCTAAGAGCTGGAATGACTCTTTCAAGTCGGTTTTTTGGGCAACACCCTAGCTGAGTAAAGCCTTGGCCTTTTCGACAACATTCGCGACAGTGAAGCCAAACTTCTCCATGCAAGTGCCACCAGGAGCCGAAGCACCAAAGCGGTCAATACCGAGGATATCTCCTTCACTGCCCACATACTTGCACCAGCCCATTGTGATGCCCGCTTCGACCGCGAGCCGCTTCGTCACGGCCTTGGGTAAAACCGACTCTTGATAGGCCGCATCTTGAGCATCAAATAACTCCCAGGACGGCATGGATACCACGCGCACCTTCACGCCTTCAGCGCTGAGTTGAGCCGCTGCTTCAACACAGAGGGACACCTCACTACCCGTACCAATCAGAATAAGGTCAGGCGTCGATTCGCTATCTGACAACACATAGGCACCCTTAGCAACGGCCTCGATCGAACTGCCCTGAAGTTGGGGTAGATTTTGGCGAGAGAAGGCCATCAGCGTGGGCCGGTGCTGATTTGCCAGCTCAATGGCTACCTTGTAGGCTCCGGACGTTTCGTTTCCATCAGCGGGACGAATCACGGTCAACGCTGGAATGGCGCGCAGAGAAGCAATGGTCTCAACGGGCTGGTGGGTGGGGCCATCCTCACCCAGAGCAACGGAGTCGTGAGTCATTACCCAAATCACTCCGCATTGGGCTAAGGCCGACAAGCGAATCGCGGCTCGCATATAGTCGGTGAAGACCAGGAATGTGGCTCCATAGGGAATCAACCCAGAACCATGCAAGGCAATGCCGTTACAAATGGCTCCCATGGCATGCTCCCGCACACCGAAGCGCAGGTTACGACCGGCGTAGTTACCCTTCTGGAAGCTGTCAGAAATCTTGAGGTAGGTGAGGTTAGAGTGGGTGAGATCGGCAGAACCACCAATCAACTCTGGCAATACTGGGGCCAGAGCATTGAGGGTTATTTCAGAGGTTTTGCGGGTGGCGATCGCCTTATCCGCTGGGGTGTAGGTAGGCAGGCTCTGCTCCCAGCCCTCCGGTAGCTTACCGCTCAAACGGCGCTCAAACTCAGCGGCTTCTGCGGCATATCGCGTCTTATACTGGGCCCAAATCTCATTCCACTCCGCTTCATAGCTAGCGCCCCGCCCAACCGCCTGGCGGAAGCGGTTAAGTGCTTCATCGGGAACCACAAACGGTTCATAGTTCCAACCAAGGTGAGCACGAGTCGCCGCAATTTCATCGCTTCCCAGGGCTGCACCATGAATCCCTGCGGTATTTTGCTTATTTGGCGAGCCATAGCCAATGGTGGTCGTCACCTTAATCATGGTGGGTTTATCTGTCACTTGCTTGGCTTCGGCGATCGCAGCCGCAATCCCGGCTAAATCAGTATTGCCATCGGGAACGTGTAACACATGCCAGCCATAGGCTTCAAACCGCTTGCTGACATCTTCGGTAAACGAAACATCCGTCGAGCCATCAATGGAAATATGGTTGTCATCATAAAGGGCAATCAACTTGCCGAGACCAAGGTGCCCAGCCAGAGAGCAGGCTTCCCCTGAAACCCCTTCCATATTGCAGCCATCTCCTAAAATCACATAGGTGTAGTGATCCACCAGTGTTAGGTCAGGCTTGTTAAAGCAAGCAGCCAGATGGGTTTCTGCCATCGCTAAGCCAACGGCATTGGCAATCCCCTGCCCGAGAGGCCCAGTCGTCACCTCGACCCCAGCGGTTTCAAAATTTTCGGGGTGCCCAGGAGTCTTTGACCCCCATTGGCGAAACTGTTTGATATCGTCCAGAGTTACACTGTCATAACCAGTCAGATAGAGCAGGGCGTATTGCAACATGCAGCCGTGCCCGGCAGATAAAACAAAGCGATCGCGGTTAAACCACTGAGGGTTTTTAGGATTAAACCGCAGAAACTGATCCCATAACACAAATGCCATTGGAGCAGCTCCCATCGGCAAACCCGGATGCCCCGACTTGGCTTTTTCTACGGCATCGATAGCCAGAAAGCGAATGGAATTAACACAAAGTTCTTCTACAGATGGGGTCGTTGCAACAGCCATGACTTCCTCTACCTAACAAGGGCTAGCGACTGGGTGGATAGTGCGGACAAAAACAAGCATCTAAATCTAAAATAAGTGTGGCAATCATCGTTTCCCTGCGGTAAAACGACCTTCCTGCCCTTGAACAAGCTTAAATGAAACGGTTACCCGAATAAAGAACCATCAATGACTCGTCCTTCTACTAGGCAACAATACCTATTGATACTGCTTATAGTTTATAACTTAACAGGTCAGGGATCTACCCTACAAGTCGGAAGTCTACCAGAATCCGTGGCTTTTACTACAGATTTTCCCCAGCCTTAATTTTGGTTGCGGTACGCAGGATTTGCCCTGCGAGAATTGCCGCTCCAAAGCCATTATCAATATTCACAACTCCGATGCCTGCTGCGCAGGAATTCAACATGGATAGTAGAGCAGCCAGACCATTGAAACTGGCTCCATAGCCAATGCTGGTTGGCACCGCCACCACCGGGCAATCGACCAGACCGCCAACCACACTGGGAAGAGCGCCTTCCATGCCGGCCACTACAATTAAAACATCTGCTGCCGCGATCTCCTGGCGATGATTCAACAGGCGATGAATGCCTGCGACCCCCACATCCCAAAATCGCAGCACCTGGAACCCGCACAGCTCAGCCGTCACTGCTGCTTCTTCCGCAACGGGTAAGTCTGCTGTACCGGCTGAAAGAACCCCGATTAACCCGGGGTATTGGGCTACCGGGGGATAGGGTTGGTGGGTTTCATTCTTAGCTTGTACCGCGCAGATCCGTGCCATCTCGTAGTAGTGCAAACCACTGACTAGGGGTTGCAACTGGGCATAAACCTCTGGTTCGATTCGGGTTGCCATGACAATGGGTGTATGGCGTCGCATCGTTTCCATAATCTTGGCGATTTGGGTCGGGGTTTTACCTAGCCCCCAAATCACCTCTGGAAAGCCAGTTCGCAAGCTGCGGTGATGATCAATGCGGGCAAAATTGTCAACGGGTTCGTAGGCAAAGTACTTGAGCTGCGTGAGCGCCTCACCAGGGCTAATTTCCCCTTGGGAAACGGCGGTCAGTAAATCCTTCAAAGTAGTCGGTTGAGTCACGACAAAAATCCTTCACCTGCCAGTCTTCTAGTCTAGCAAGGGGACTAGGGAGTAGTGTATGCCCTTTTTTCTTTCTTGAACTCCCAGAACCTAGGCGATGTGCTGCTGTTACCCTCTTTGCCCCTCATATTTCTAAGCCCATCCACAGACAACTGGCAGATTTTGGATTAAGCAGGGGGGGCAACCGGGCGATGCCATTCTAGTAGGCTCAACGGCAGCCACTTTAGCATTGGCTTCTGCCATTCTGAAAAATCAATGGAGGGAAAGGTAAAGGGCATTTCTGACTGCGGAGCCGGCTGCTCTGGGAGTGGCGGGCGCGTCGGTTGGGGAACCGACACCGGAGTCAAGGTCGGCCAAGTCGTCCAGACAAACACGGTCACACAAATCATCGCCAAGAATGTTTGAATGAGTCGCCCCACGAGCGAGCCTACGACAATCCCTAGGGCTGCTTTCAGGGCAATCAGTAGATTCTTGCGGTAGAACAGTTCTCCCACTATGGCACCGGCCATTGCCCCCAGCAAAAGCCCAATGACAGGGCCAATCGGGCCACCGATGGGTAAAGTTGGCAACAACCCGAACATCCCTAGCAAAAGGCCAATCACCGAGCCAATCTGTCCCCAGTTACTGGCTCCTGCTTTTTTAGCCCCTAGGTAGCTGGCCAAAAAGTCAACGGCACTCCCCAGAAGAAACAGAACCCCGGCGACTACCAATGGCACGAAAACAAGATTAAACCCCTTGACTAACCCCCAAATCGCGATCGCCAGCACAATCAAGCCAATTCCTGGAATGCCGGGTAATAGTGCCCCGGCTACTCCTACCAGCATCACCAACACGAGTACACCGTAGAGTCCGAGCGTCCAATCCAGCGTCATGATGTCAATTCTCCATGATTGTTGGGGGTCAGGTTCTGCCCTTTGCTGGCAGCAGGAAATTCCTGGCTGAGGGTGTTGCTCAGTTTATCGGCGATCGCCCCAATCCAATTTTCATCCTGGCGCGTGTAACTACGAGGGGCGTGAGCACCTAAAATCAGCACGCCTCTGGAACCAACGGGCTGACAAATGACTCCCTGGGTATTTTCAGGCAAATAGTCAAACTCCAGCCGCCCAGGGTAAAGCTTGAGGGCAACAAGATAAACGGGTTGCTGCTTCGTTAAAACCCGATTTAGAATAGCACCCGGAGTCACCGACGGCTGTTCAGGCAAAATCCCCCGACGGAGCAGAGTCTTGCCATCGTACCAGAGGATCAGCGATCGCGTCACTGTGTTGGTCAGCAGCAGATGGGAAGCCCAAGCTAGCTCTGTTTTGGCCGCATCGGAGAGGGTTGGCTCTAGCTCAAACTGTTCTCGCCCCACCAATTCAACGCTATCGGGACGACGCGGCTGCACTTGCTGCCACAATAACCCCGTCAAAACCAGAATAGCACTCACCATAATCCCCAAAGCATCCGAACGGGCTTGGGCATCGGTGAGTTGAGGGGTAAGAAGACGATTGGTCATCAACAGCGTACCTGCCAACATGCCGACCCCAATCGGCAGCCAGCGGAGCATTGCATTAGGATCTGGCTTGGCCATGCCCGTTTACTTGAAACCCTTCTATATTGTATGGGACAGATTTGTCTAGATCGGTCAGTAAAACCGGTAGAAAATGACCGGATTTCTCACCATCAGGAGGAACGCAGCCATGCTCGATTTGTTTAACGCTGGGATCATCTCTCTCGTGATTACGACAGCAGGCTTACCAACAACCGCTGACCCAACCGAGCTGATGGTCTGGCAAAATACCCTGCCAGTTTTGATTCGGGAAGCTGACCCGGTCGCTCAAGTGGCCCTGTTACAGCATCTCCAAAATTTGAGCCAACGCGGGTTAGATCCGCGTGCTCAGGGAGTCTGGATTCAGCAGGGGAACGTATTGCTGGCCCAAAACCAGGGCACTACTCCGGTGCCTGCGGCTTCCTTGACAAAGGTGGCGACCTCCCTAGCAAGCTTGTATACGCTAGGTCCCAACCATCAATTTGAAACCCAGATCCGGGCAACTGCCCCGGTTGTGAATGGGGTCTTGCGAGGTGACTTGATTGTTGAGGGCGGTGGCGATCCCCTCCTGGTTTGGGAGGATGCGATCGCCATTGGGAACGCCCTGAACCAGTTAGGGATTCGCCAGGTAACTGGCAATCTGCTGATTACGGGTAACTTAATGATGAATTTTGAGAGCGATCGGCTCAAGAGTGGCAACCTGCTGAAACAGGGGCTAGATGCCCGCCAATGGAATCGCGAAGTTGAGAGCCAGTACCGAACGCTGGCCGCCGGTACACCCCGTCCCCAGGTAGAAATCGCTGGGGGGGTGGGCCTGGTCGGCTATGGAACCAACTTGTTACCTGCCAGCACCCTATTGCTGCGACAAAAATCGTTGCCAGTCAAACAAATCATCAAATTGATGAATATTTACAGCAACAATGCCATTTCTGAGGCGATGGCCACCACAGTGGGAGGCGCTTCGGTGGTGGCTCAGCAAGCCGCACAACTTGCAGGAGTCCCCCAAAATGAGATTTTATTGCGAAATGGTTCTGGCTTAGGGGTCGAGAATCGAATTTCTCCCCGGGCCGTTTGCGCTATGTTTGCGGCACTGCAACGCTATGCTGAAAGTCACAATCTTACCCTGGCAGATTTATTCCCTATTGCAGGTATCGACGAGGGTACCATCGAGAATCGGCGAATTCCCCGCTACGCCTTGGTCAAGACGGGCACTCTGAATGATGTCAGCTCTTTGGGGGGAGTGATCTCAACACGCGATCGCGGCTTGGTCTGGTTTGCAATTATGAATCGCGGCACCGACCTAAATGGATTGCGCGCCCGGCAAGATAGTCTACTCCAGGCCCTTACTGCTCAGTGGGGCATTGCTACCCCACCCCCCCTAGCTGTACAGCCAACCGCCCCAATTCACTCGGTTATAGGGATTGTTGGAGATACCCGCCGAATTAGCTCAGCTCAAGCCGCTGCTGAAAACTATTGGCAACGACAGTAGGGCAGGGGGTGAGCAATTCATTGCTACTCACCTTAAATCTTTGAAGTCAGCGTTACGCCCGAAATTCCCCAGGTTTGAAAAAAGCGGCGATATAAAACCTCGCTAGCTTGGCTAAGGTCACCATCTGCTGTAATTTTGCCGCCCTCAATCAGCTTGCCCCGCTCCGTGCGAAAGGCCAGGATCCAATCTCCTTCATCGTCTTCGAGAATGCATAGGGATCCATAGGCTAATACTTGCCCAGAGCTGCTTAAAACTGCAAACCGCATCTTTAACCTTTGTCGATAAGTGCATAATGATCCCTGAGGAAGCCCTTGATTCGACCACTTTCAAGAAAATTACCCTTCAAAACAGCACCCTTAGTGGTTTGTCTTGAGCAAGGCTGAAAGGAATCAAAGGGTGCGGTGATCAGCGCATCGTCCTCCTGTAGAATTTCGCCATTGAAGCCTCTTTGGCTAGAAACATCACTCCTCTTGAGAGTCGAAAAGCGGCTAGTCAATCCGATTTTTATGCCTCTGAACCTAGAAATTTCGAGCACAGCAAGATACCCAATACGTGCGATCGCTCGGTTGCAAACCCATTAGGTGCTAGGGAATCAAGGGGCCATCCCCCCAACCAGGAACCCTGCCCTGCGCCCTATCCTCAATCAGTTGGCTATCATCCCCTGGCAATGGCAATACCTGCGATCGCATCTCCATAGGGTGAACGCTGCTCTGCGAATTAGAGGCGTACTGGCAAAAAAGGTAAACAATCAAGCTGCCAATAACCCTACCCTAAGACATTCCCAGTCAGAATCGAAGCTTAATTCGAGCAACCAAAAAAAGGCACCAGCCAATCAAACAACGCACTTATTGTTAGCACAACTGATGCCTTTCTCAACAGAAGTGCCACTCGTTTAAGAAACCATTGCACCTGTTGCCTGGTAGCGAGCACGGGCCCTTTTATAAGCCTGAGTCGCTTTGATAAATTCCTGGCGATTACCCGACTGCTGAGCCTTAGCAAAGCGCTCTTGAGCCTGAGCAAAGGTTGTACGAGCTTCTTCGCGGTCAATATCCGCCCCCCGCTCTGCCGAATTCACCAGAATCGTTACTTCATCTTGATCTACTTCGGCAAACCCGCCCATTACCGCAATGGGCAGCCATTCCTTACCCGTCCGTACCCGCATTACACCGGTATCAAGAGCCGTCAGTAAGGGGGCATGCCGTGGCAAAATACCCAACTGACCTGTTGTGCTCGGCAGAATCACTTCCTCTGCCGTAGAATCCCAGACCGTCTTGTCTGGAGCAATTACGCGAACCGTTAAAGCCATGGTTGTGTCCGTAGAGAGTTAGAGTTATCGGTTGCAAAGGATAAAAACCATGCAGAGACAGGTGCCGCTATCGGGCCGGCACCCGCCCAGAAGAAACTTATTTCGCTTCTGCCTTCAGCTTTTCGCCCTTAGCGATCGCCTCATCAATATCGCCCACCATGTAGAATGCTTGCTCCGGCAAATCATCCAGCTCTCCCGAAAGAATCCGTTGGAACCCAGAAATGGTTTTCTCCAAAGGCACATACTTACCAGGAGCACCCGTAAACACCTCTGCCACAAAGAATGGCTGCGACAGGAATCGTTCGACTTTACGAGCACGAGCCACAGTCAGGCGATCATCCTCAGACAATTCATCCAAACCCAGAATCGCAATAATGTCTTGCAATTCTTTATAGCGTTGCAGAGTAGACTGCACCGAGCGGGCCACCTTGTAATGATCCTCTCCCACAATGTTAGGCTGTAGCATCGTAGAAGTCGAGCCGAGGGGATCTACGGCAGGATAAATACCCTTAGCAGCCAGACTACGAGATAGCACGGTGGTACCGTCCAGGTGGGCAAAGGTTGTAGCCGGAGCCGGGTCAGTTAAGTCATCCGCAGGCACATACACGGCTTGAATGGAGGTGATTGAGCCCTCCAGGGTAGAAGTAATCCGCTCCTGCAAATCACCCATATCTGTCCCTAAAGTTGGCTGATAGCCCACAGCAGAGGGCATCCGTCCCAGTAGAGCAGACACTTCAGAACCGGCCTGCACGAAGCGGAAGATGTTATCCACAAACAAAAGCACATCCTGCTTATTAACATCCCGGAAGTATTCAGCCATGGTCAGACCCGACAAACCCACACGCATCCGGGCACCTGGGGGTTCATTCATCTGACCATACACCAGGGCAATTTTAGAGTTAGCAGGGTTATCTTTATCAATCACACCCGATTCAATCATTTCGTTGTAGAGGTCATTGCCCTCACGAGTGCGCTCACCTACCCCAGCAAAAACAGATACACCCCCATGCTGAGTTGCAATGTTGTTAATCAGCTCCATCATAATGACGGTCTTGCCAACACCAGCACCGCCAAATAGGCCAATTTTGCCGCCACGACGGTAGGGAGTGAGCAGGTCAACCACCTTAATACCCGTTTCAAAAACAGATGGCTTCGTCTCTAACTCTGTTAACTTAGGAGCCGCCCGATGGATCGGAGCCTTCTCCGACTGATCCACCTCGCCTTTGTTATCAACAGGTTCGCCAAGAACGTTAAAAATACGGCCCAGGGTTGATTTACCAACGGGAACGCTAATCGGAGCACCCGTATCCACAACTTCCATGCCGCGGACAAGCCCATCTGTCGAACTCATTGACACACTGCGTACCTGGTTATCACCAAGGAGCTGCTGCACTTCACATGTGACAGCAACATCTTGCCCGGCAGAATTTTTCCCTTCAATACGCAAGGCGTTGTAAATTGCCGGTAGCTTGCCCGAAGGAAAGCGAATATCGACAACAGGCCCAATAATCTGTGTAATGTAACCAATATTTTTCTCTGTGGTGACCATGCTCTCGCCCTATGTTTCAGCTACGGTGATTGGGGATTTGCAATCAGAACAAATGCTTAGTCAAATGCCATAGATCAGATTACCACCGAAAGGTACACACTCGTTAACAGTCAGCAAATGTTTTGAGTAGGGCAGAGGAGCAGATGGGCTAAGGGGGCAAGTGAAAGTGAAGCAGTGCTGGACCAGGAAGGGGGAGACAAAGCCTGCGTACCCATAAGCCTGCATTGGGTTTGGAGTGATTTGTTTTGGGTGGCATCGAATCAGGGTCTTTGGACACTTCTGGGCATCAGACCCAGTTTAAATCTAGCAGTAAGCTGGTGCTGCAAAGCCAGGGCCAGCCTAAAACCGGTGCTTCTCAGGGCCAAAACTCAAGCTCCAGACTTAGATACGGTTTACTTGATATCTAGGTAGTAGTTGTATAGGTAGTAGTGGACAGCGTGCTCCCTTTACAGGAATATTGTCTCGTTCTGCGTTTTCTGGAATCGCTGTGGTTTCTAGCATTTCTGTGATGGTACCGGCAACAACGGCCAATATTGGGCCGGGGTTTGATTGTCTGGGAGCGGCGTTGAGTCTCTACAACCAGTTCCGTTTTACGCTGACTCCGGGGGAGCCAGGGAGTTTGAAAATTACTGGCTCTGGGCTGGGATCGGTCAGTCTGGGAACTGACAACTTGCTCTATCGTGCCTTTAAGCACTTATTTGACTGTTTAGGGAAACCCTGCCCTGCGATCGCCCTGGAGATTGCTGTCAATGTGCCCTTAGCACGGGGGCTAGGTAGCTCAGCAACGGCCATTGTGGGAGGGTTAGTAGGGGCCAATGAGTTAGCCGGGCGGCCCCTCAGCCAGAGCGAAGTTATGAGGTTGGCGATCGCCCTAGAGGGACATCCGGATAATGTTGTGCCCGCACTTTTAGGAGGCTGTCGATTAGCCGCATCTAATCGTGAAGGCACCTGGGAGATTTGCGAACTTCCCTGGCAGGGGGACATTGTCCCCGTTGTAGCGATTCCAGATTTTGAGCTGTCAACGGCGACAGCTCGGCAAGTGTTACCCACCCATTACTCGCGGGCGGATGCCATTTTTAATGCCGCTCATCTGGGGTTATTGCTACGCGCCCTAGCAACGGGCAATGCTGACTGGCTACGCGCGGCTCTGCAAGATAAAATTCATCAGCCTTACCGCAAATCCCTAATTCAGGGCTATGATGCCGTCGAGGCCGCTGCGATCGCGGCAGGAGCCTACGGACTAGTCATTAGTGGGGCAGGCCCTACCCTCTTAGCCCTCAGCCCAACCGGACAGGCCGCAGCCGTGGCGGGGGCAATGGAGCAAGCCTGGTTGGCTCTGGGGGTGCATCCCCAGGTTAAGGCCCTGGCGCTGGATACGCAGGGTGTGCAGATAGAGGCGTAAATAAAGATACAAAAAACCCCTCGCCAATGGCGGGGGGCCGAAATCAGGGTGCATCTACCATTCCCTTCTTCCAGATGGGGGAGTTGCATCCGGAAAAAATCAGCAAGAGTGTCAAAATTGTTGCTTGCCTAAATCGTGCGTGGTTCATTTCCCTCTGGCCTGATGCATTCTCATAGAAGCGGGTATGGTTGACTTCAACGCCCTCAGGACCGATCAGGTTTATCGGTGTAAACGTCCTCTCAATCTTTATCAGTCGCCCCAGGCTGAGAGTCTTGTGACGCAGGTGGCTACAGGGCGCTACCTGCGAATCCCTTCAATTGGAGCAGCGACTGAGGCAGTCTACATCACACTCTGTGAAGATGACTATCCGGGCTGGTTGCGGTGCGCTGACCTAGATGCACTGATGCCTACCCAGGATGCTTATCACCCCCCTCAACTAAGCCATCGCGAAATCTGCGATCGCCTTCCCCAGGTGATTGCTTTCTGTCAGGCCGCGATGGCCACCCCTAATGAATATCTTTGGGGTGGCACCCTTGCCCCGAATTATGACTGCTCTGGGCTGATGCAAGCAGCCTTTGCCGCCGCTGGCATCTGGATCCCCCGCGATGCTTATCAACAAGAAGCGTTTTGTCAGCCCATCCATCTAGAAGAGCTGAGGCCAGGGGATCTCGTATTTTTTGGTACGCCCCAAAAAGCAACGCATGTCGGCCTTTATCTGGGCGACGCTTACTACATCCACAGTTCTGGGAAAGTTCAAGGAAGGGATGGGATCGGTATTGATCGTCTGTCTGCTGAGGGCGATCGCGTTAGTCAAACTTACTACGCCCAACGCCGAGGGGGTGGGCGGGTCGTTGCCAGCTATCAGCCCGGGCAACGGGGCTGGTGATAGCGACTGGTCGCTGGTTAAACATACCTGACTCTCAACAGCAGAAAAATCCGGCAATGCTATTCTGTGTTCTAGGTTGAGAATCGGGCTTCCATCTACTTTCCCCTACTTTCTGTTAAGCCATGAACCTTTCACTCTCATCGATTCCTTCCCCTGGGCCAACTGATGCTGAAAAGAGGCCACAGGTATCGATTGTTGTACCCATTTACAACGAGTATGCTAACCTGCCCCTGCTGATTGAGGCGATCGCCGGAGTGGTGCAGCGGGCATCCCTAGATTATGAAATGATTTGTGTGGATGATGGCTCAACGGATGGCTCAACGGATTTGCTGAAACAAATTGCGGGCAATCGTTCCGATCTGCGAGCGATTATTCTGCGCCGCAACTATGGACAGACGGCGGCCATGGCGGCTGGGTTTAGTGCGGCTCGAGGGCAAGTCATCATCACCCTAGATGGAGATATGCAGAATGACCCAGAAGACATTCCCATGCTGCTAGGCAAGCTGGAAGAGGGCTACGATCTAGTAAGCGGCTGGCGCAAACATCGTCAGGATGATGCTTTGACCCGACTCCTTCCTTCTAAAATTGCAAACTATCTAATTGGCCAGGTGACCGGGGTTAAACTCCATGATTACGGCTGTTCCCTCAAGGCCTATCGCACAGAAGTTGTGGCTGATATGAACCTCTATGGAGAACTGCACCGCTTTTTGCCTGCCCTGGCCTTTATTGAGGGAGCAAGAATTACAGAAGTGCCTGTGCGCCATCATCCCCGTCGGTTTGGCAAAAGTAAATATGGTCTGGGTCGCACGTTTCGGGTAGTGATGGATTTACTGACGGTTTGGTTTATGCGGAAGTTTCTCACCAAACCCATGCATGTTTTTGGCTTATTTGGGCTGCTATCAATGCTGGCGGGAACTGCCCTGGGGCTGTATCTGACAATTTTGAAGCTGGGATTTGGAGCAAGCATTGGCGATCGCCCGTTGCTGATTCTCGCGGTTGTATTGTTCTTAACAGGTATCCAGTTGCTTTGCTTTGGTCTCCTGGCAGAGTTACTAATGCGCACTTACCATGAATCTCAAGATCGCCCCATTTATCGCATTCGCGAAATTGTCGGAGGCCCCCCCCCTTCTAACCAGGATTGATGCCAAGACTGACGTTAGTGTTTTCCTGAACTTGGCATCGTTGGTTCAAGAGGTATTGCTGATGAGTGCATCCCAAGGGGTATCGCTCTAACGCGCATTCAAGCAAGGGAATGTAGAGCGTTGCTCTTCTCACAGGGTGGGGCAACTTGCAAAAGTGAGATACGCCCTGCCGAAGTGGAGCTGTGTAGGCGTTTCAGCCAAATCGTTAAGTGCGAGCGGCTGATCGCTTTTGGGAAAATGATTTATCCATCAATTCAGCAATATTGCTCAGGTCGGCTAGATCAACGAGCCGATCGCGGGTCTGATTACGTTTGTAATCCTGGGTTTTCGATTTTTATCCCTCTAGGTGGCTATCTTCAAACGCTAGCTGCGCCGGTTATCTAGCTAATACAGCAAGACAGAAATTTCTGGACTCGCCTCAGCCAGCCTCAGCCAGACTGATGCTTGAGTCCACTAGTTCGCTAATGGACTGGTTGCCTCTACTTATGGTCTCAGCCGTTAATAGTGGCCGTTTCTTCCCTAGAAGTGTGAATGTATGTGTCTGCCATCTTCTGAATCGAGAACAGATGACATAGAAGTAAGAGAAGATACCAAATTGACCAGCTAAGCGGAGCGAATAACCAACTATGACCAAAACGGTCGCTGCGGTGATGACCCCCGATCCGATCACGGTTACGCCGACAACTCCTCTCACAGAGGTGATTAAAACTCTGGCAGAAAAGCGATTTAGCGGGTTACCTGTCGTGGATGCCGCAGGTAAGTTGATCGGAGTTGTATCTGAGACCGATCTGATGTGGCGCGAGTCGGGAGTGACCCCCCCGGCCTACATCATGCTACTTGACAGTGTGATTTATCTAGAAAATCCAGGTCGCTATGAACGGGAATTACATAAAGCCCTGGGAGAAACGGTGAAGGATGTGATGAGTGAAAGTCCAATCACGATTACTCCCGACAAACCCTTAAGCGAGGCAGCTCGCCTGATGCATGAACGCAGTGTCCATCGTCTGCCAGTGGTGGATGACTCTGGTCGGGTAATTGGCATCATTACCCGGGGCGACATTGTCCGGGCGATGGCGGCAGAGCAAGCTTGATGTCAGGTTTGAGTGGACTCTTTGATCAAATTGTGGATAGCTGGATTTTCACCAATGAGTATTACCCCAGAATCTATTGAAACGCTGTTAAATTCCCATGATTTTGGCGATCGCCTGCGGGCGGTCAACCAGATTCGGCAATTGCCCTCTGAAATTGCCTTTCCTCTCATTCAGAAAGCAACGCAAGACAGTAACCCACGGGTACGCTACGCCGCTGTTAGCCAAATTGCAAGCCTGGGGAAACACAATCCTGAATTAGCAGAAACCATTCTCCGCGATCGCCTCCAAGATGAAGAGGCCGATGTGCAAGCAGCGGCTGCCGACGCTATCGGGGCACTTGGTTTGACCAATAGCTTCACAGCCCTACAACAGCTTTATCAAAGCACTTCTGAGTGGCTGGTGCGATTTAGTATTGTGGCAGCTCTGGGTGAACTCGGCGATTGCCGCGCCTTTGACCTGCTCAAGGAAGCTTTGGATTCAGGGAATGAGTTACTCCAAACGGCTGCGATCGGTTCCCTAGGAGAACTGGGGGATGCACGGGCGGTTACAATCCTAACCCCCTATGCGACGAACCCAGACTGGCAAATTCGCTATCGGCTAGCGCAGGCATTGAGCCGATTGGAGGGAGAAGCCTGCCGCATCACCTTAGAGCAACTCGCCAGGGATGAAGTTGTTCAGGTGGCAGAAGAAGCAAAAAGTCATCTGTAATTTTGCGGTTGTTTCATTAGAGTCAGGCCGGGATTCTATAGTTTATTACTGTATTTTCTCGGAGAAGATTTATCCTAGGCATAGCTTTTTTAGGCAAGTCAAGGAATAATAATCATGATTTGTAGCCATTGCCACCGGATTGAGGACAGAGGGTAGGGATAGATCACCTAGGTGGGAGCAATGCCCCCACCCCCCTGAACCCCCCAATGGACTCAGCAACCTGGCAATGGCTGCTCTCCATTTGATCATTTTCTGTTCACAAATATTTCAGATAGGGAGTTAGCCAATAATGCCTCTCAACAAAAAATTACTGGCTGAGTTTCTCGGCACCCTTTGGTTAGTGCTGGGTGGCTGTGGCAGTGCGGTTTTTGCCGCTGCTTTTATGGGTGCCCGACTAAATGACACAACCCCCTTTCCGTTGGGGATTGGGTTGCTTGGGGTTTCGCTCGCTTTTGGTTTAACCGTGTTTACTGGAGCCTATGCCCTGGGTCATATCTCTGGTGGGCACTTTAATCCGGCGGTTTCCTTTGGCCTGTGGGCTGGCAAGCGCTTTCCGGCCTCTGGTCTGTTGCCTTACATCATTGCCCAGGTGCTAGGTGCGATCGCGGGTGCGGTGATTATTTACATTATCAAAGGTGGTCTGGGCGGCAACGTCGGGGATGCTGGCTTGTTTGCAACCAATGGCTATGGTGATTTGTCCCCGGGTGGGTATCAAATTCTCTCTGCTCTGGTTTGTGAATTTGTCATGACCTTTTTCTTCCTGCTGATCATCTTGGGAGTGACGGATGGTCGCGCCCCTAAGGGCTTTGCCCCGGCGGCGATTGGTCTGGCCTTAACTTTGATTCACCTGATTAGCATCCCCGTCACCAATACCTCGGTGAACCCTGCTCGTAGCACTGGTGTCGCGCTTCTGGCTGGGGTACCCTATATTGCCCAACTCTGGTTGTTCTGGTTGGCTCCAATTTTGGGGGCGATCGCCGCAGGTTGGCTCTACCACTCTTTCTTTGAGCCGACCCGTGAAGAACTGGTAGCTGCTGAGACCGCAGCCGCTGCTGCTGCTCGTATCAACTGAGTAGGGCCTAGGACAGCAAAGCAGAAATTTCTAGACTAGCCTCAGCCGCCCATATTCTTCAGCACTCCCATCAAGGGAGAGGAGTATCGCCCTAACGAGCATTCAAGAAAGGGGTGAGGCTAGACAGACTGATACCTTCGTCTCCTAGTGAGAAGTTGACATCAAAATCAATCCCAATCATCGTCGCGTAATCATACCGTGGGCTTCGACTCTGCGCAGTCCACGGCTTTTTATTAACGTGATCCGCTCTGAGATTGAACCAAAGATTGCAGCAGATACCTGATTAAACGCTGGGCACCGCAAAACTTCTGTTAGCCAAAATCCTCTATTCAAAGGTCAGAATGGTGTGAAAGCTTTTTGCAACCACGATTGGCAGATTGCATCGATACTCTTGCGCCTTTAGTCACCAAAGCAACGAGTCAGGTTTGCATTCCTGCCGATTCTCGGCACAATGGAGGAATGGCTAATTACCTCCTACCTCAACTCTGGGTAGGGTTGTTGAGCTTCTGGCTCTGCTGTGCCCTGCCAGCCCACGGTAACACCCTGCCTGTAGACGCAACTGCCGAACCGATCGCGTTCAATTTGGCTCAGCAAAAATCTTTATCACTCCAGCAGGCGCTTCAACGCTGGCAGCAAGCCGATATTCTTTATTTAGGAGAAACCCACGATCGCCCAGCCGATCACGCGGCCCAGTTAAAAATTATCCAGATGCTTCACCCGTCGCGAAATCTGGTGATTGCCATGGAAATGTTCCAGCGCCCCTACCAAGCTGTGCTCAATCGCTTTCTCCAGGGGGAACTGTCAGAAGTAGAACTGCTGGCCCGGAGTGAATATAAAACACGCTGGGGCTATGATTGGGAATTTTATGCACCGGTTATGCGATTCGCTAAAGCCGAGGGCTTACCGGTAATTGCCTTAAATACGCCAACCGAAGCCACCCGTAAAGTTGCTCGCCAGGGTTTAAACAGCCTCACTTGGGCTGACCGACGCTTTGTGCCGCCCCTGTCAGCAATCGCCCTGGGGCCAGAGCGCTACCGCCAACGCCTGCGGGATATTTTTACCGAAATTCACCAGGGTAAAACGAGCAGCCTTAACTTTGACTACTTCTTTCAAGCTCAGGTGCTATGGGATGAGACCATGGCCGAGCGCATTGCCCAGATTCGCCAGCAGCACCCCCAGGCTCTAATTGTGGTGCTAGTAGGTCAGGGCCATCTGTTTTATGGGGAAGGGGTGCCCCAACGGGTTAGCCGTCGTCAACCGGCCACTTACCAGATTAGTGTGCTGCTAAATCCAGTGGCGGAAATTCGCACCGCCCCCTCTGAAATTGCAGATTACTTTTGGTTCACGCCTTTAGAGCAATGAGTCACTCGAAATGTGCAATTAAACGTGAGAAACCTCAATTGAAGGCCATTTTTAACCTTGCATATAACGACTTAAGCGATTCTCTGAGGACCAAATCGCCCTTATTCACTTGCTTGAATGGCTGTCAGGGCGATACCCCTGCTGCGAGATCTTCCCACGTTTGGGAGAAGGGAAGCCAGATTCAGAGGCTCTTTCCCAAATGTGGGAAGGGATCTAGGGCGTCGCTTGCTTCCCGCAGGGTCGGTAGGCTAAGTCACCACCCTCACACTTTTTCACATTTTTAATGAGGTCTTTTCAACAAGGTCTTTGATGAGTTCTTATTTTCTAGAAGGCAACAGGTAAATCAAACCTGAAATTAACGTGAGGCTAACGGTAAGCCAAAATAGCAATAGCGGCCAGGGTTGCCAGTTGGCGGTTGGAGGAGCTAGCAACAGGGCGATCGCCCCAATTTGTACGACTGTTTTGAGTTTGCCCCATTGATTGGCACCCGGAATGGCCCCCGATTGCAGGGTGGGGTTAACCCGCCAGCCGGCGATCGCCAACTCCCGTGCCAAGATCAAAAACACTCCCCAGGCAGGTACTTGGCCTAGCTCTACAAGTGCCAGCAGGGGAGCTAGCACCAGCAACTTATCCACCAGAGGATCCAGAAATTTGCCAAGCTCAGTTACCTGGTTTAAGCGCCGGGCCAGATAACCGTCGAGCCAATCGGTCGCCGCCGCCAGCAAAAACACAGCCAGCACCCCCCAACGCATCCCTAAACCCGGCTGCTGGAGGCCATAGAGGCAAAACGGCACCGCCAGCAGCCGAGAGAGCGTTATCCAGGTCGGTAAATTCATAGGCAAATCGCTAAAGACAGATGCAGTGCAGAAACCAGCTCGGCTCTATCCCTATCATGGCAGCAGCCCAGCCGATTGCGAATAGCGCGCTTTTCTTTTGTCAGTAACAATTTTGGGAATTTGATGGCGATGGCAGAAAGTAAATCCTAGAATTGGAACGGAGTTACTAGCACACCTGAACTATCCATTACAATGTTCTGCATATTGATTTATGCCTTTGTTTCAGAAGTATTTGCAAAGCAACCCTCTCAAAGCCCCGAAGAAGAATTTGGTAAAGCTGTCACTAAGTACCTCTCGAAAGCATTTAAGGACAAAAAAGACTAACAATAACCTATCTAGTCGGGAGTCTGCTATGGCTATAAGTTGAGCAGTGAATGCCCTGGCTGAGGGTGCATCTCACCTTTGCAAGCTGCCCAGTGGGTTACGAAACTAAGATGCACTCACGGCTGCCAGCAACAAAGGCTGGGGAGGTAATCTTTCTGAGTCCTACTTGAGTCGAATAGAATCTGTACGAGTTTTAGCAATTTCGGATAAGGTATTAGGGATAAAGTAAAACGTCTGTACTGAGGTTTTTTGTACTGCTATGACCCTAAAGCTGTCGCAGGTAATGCACACCTTGCAATCCAAGCGCGACGATCTGGCAAACTTTGGCGATCGCGCAAAAGAGTCGTTGAATCTTTACCGCACCGCCTTGCAAACGACTTCAACCCTAACCAGTGCTGAAGTTTTAGACCAACTTAGGGACATTCCACCTGACCAACGGAGTAGTGAACCATTGGAGTCTTTGGGGTGCGATCCCAATTGGGTAAGATCCTTTGGCACTCATTGGGATAATCGAGAACAAAGTTTGGAATGGGCTAGAAAACATATTACCAATGTGGCGACGATTGCCGTTGATGGCTCCCAAATTTATCCTAGTAAAGATGTCTCTATTCCAGTTGCATTGGTACAAGTAGGTTGGTATGAAAACTTTCATACGGATGATGGCCGATATGAAAAAGATGTTGATTTTGATATCCTGACACCTCAAAACCTGAGGGTAAGCAATAGTGGCGAACCAGTTGATCGCCGCGTCAATATGCGGCGATTTGAAATGGAAATTGAGCGCTTAATTAGCTACATGAAATCCCATGCAGGTCGTGTAGATTGTTTAACATTTTTTGATGGTTCTCTTGTTGTCAGCTTTGCAGATGCCTTTGATCAGGAGACGCGTAAACATTATGTTCACTGGGTATCTGAGTTAGTGCAAGCTAGTAAAGCCTATCAGGTTCCTGTGGTTGCTTATATTGATACATCCTATGCCGGAGATTTGATGGGGTTGTTGCGTTGCTTAAAGCCAACCCTGCCCGATGCCCCCTCGCTCTCAGATGCCACCCTTGTCGGTAAATATATGCAATGGGGCGATCGCACTCCTCTGTTTCGCTGTCGCCGACCAGGAATTTTGGCAGATTACCCAACCTCAGTAGCGAACCAAATTGCTTTTACATACCTCAAGGCCCACAATGCAGCCCCGGTTCGATTAGAGCTGCCGGTCTGGATATATGAAACGAATCGCCACGAGCAAATTCTTGATTGGGTGCGTTGCGAGATTATTATTGGGCAGGGCTACCCCTATGTGATTGAAACAGCCGATCAAACAGCCGTTTTAACGACCGAAGATCGGCAAACTTTTTATCGTTTATTGCAAGAATGGGCCACCCAAACTGATTTGAAGTTGCACTTTTCACGCAAGCTGGCGAGTAAAATACGGAGACGCTAATCAAGAAAACCTTTTTGCAATCCAAATAACTGGAAGAGATATGTAAAGTTTCAGTGAATGCCTCCGGGTTTGTGCTTGTCAGTTGTCCGTAGCCCTCACTACTATTCTGGTAGCTATCAGTAAAACCCCAGAGTAACCCATGACACAAACCAAAGGTGAGATCAGTGTTTCTAGGGTAGTGGATGCTTCTACGCTGGCTTCAGAAGGTTCTGCGGCCGCTTATTCTAGATTTAGTTTCTTTAAAAGCCCCTATCTTAAGGCCTTGCGCCCTAAGCAGTGGACAAAGAACTTAATTTTATTTGCAGCTCCTCTATTTTCTTTCAAGATTGGTTGGTTGCCCTTTTTAGAGGTGCTCCACGCCTATGTCTTGTTTTGCTGTGTATCTAGTAGCTTTTATCTTATTAACGATGTTTTAGATGTCGAGTCGGATCGGCGGCATCCGGTCAAGTGCAAGCGTCCGATCGCGGCAGGGCTAATCAGTATTCCGACCGCAATCGCGATGGCAGTGCTCCTATTGGGGGGTGCGCTCTCCATCGCTTGGAGCACGAATTTAGGGGTTGGCTTTGCGCTCAGTAGTTATGCGCTCTTGCAAATTGCTTACAATCTGAAGCTAAAGCACACGGTGATTTTGGATATTGTGGCGATCGCGACGGGCTTCGTTTTACGAGCCTATGCCGGGGCTGCGGCTACAAGTACCCAGCTTTCTGCCTGGTTTCTTCTCTGCACCGCAATGTTGGCACTCTTTCTGGGCATCGAAAAGCGCAAGGCTGAGTTACGCCATTCCCGCGGCGGGGCTAGCAAGCGTCGCGCCGTGTTAGCCCGCTACAGTTTGCCCATGTTAAGCCGCATGGAGAGTGTCGTAACGACAGGAACAATCATGTCTTATGCAGCTTGGTCAGCCGGGCCTAACTTGAGTGGTGCCTCCACTCACTGGATGATGCTAACCTTACCCTTTGTCGTCTACGGGATCTTTCGTTATCAGCTTTTAAGCGACCCGAAGGAAATTGCCCGCCGTCTGAGCAATAGCGGGGATAGGGGAGGTAAAACTGAGCGTCCGGAAGAAGTCTTGTTAACAGATCGCCCTATTCTATTGACCGTGGTTGCCTGGGTCGCCGTGGTCGTTCTGATCTTATTTCTGAAGCAACAGGGCTTGATTCAGTAAAGTCTCTGGCGCTGCTGTGCGAAGTTTAGAGCGCAAGATCGAAAGTGAAGGATGCTGATTAAATGCTGGGTTTATCCGTGTTGAAAGGTTCCTGAATCGGCGACTAGTTTTTGCCGTGGCTACTAGTACAGCAAGGCAGATATTTCTGGTTCTGGACTCACCTCAGCCATTTTCATCCCTCAGCCCCTTCTTCTGCCAAAGCAGAAGGGGAGTCACAGCGAAGTCTCTCTCCCAGCGTGGTAGAGGCGTATGGCTCTACCAGGCATTCAAGGAGAAGGTTGAGGTAGCTAGACCTATCCTGTGGCGTACTAGTCGCTAAGCGAGGAGGTTGTGAAGGGTTCGGATCGCTGCGCACCGTTCCTTGGGTAAACTCCTTAAGTTTGAGGGTTGTGAGTGCAGCTAGGGCTGGATCAATATAGTTGGCAAGACCTTGCGCGTAGAATTTGTTAATTTCATCACAATTCTTTAGGGCAGCAAATGGGTCTGAAGAGTAAGGTTAAGATCTCTGGTTTCTGTGAGGCTAATCGCCGCCGCTAGAACCCTACTGGGAATCGGGCATGGCGCATGCTTTTTTCTTGGGTACGTAGAAGAGCGCTAGCATGGCTGAGTTGGTACCTTTAGGCGAAGTGGGCTTTCCTCTAAGGGCAATGAATCATCCGAAAGATGCCCTTATAAGATGGAAAACCGCATCTAGAAGGCATTTTTAAGTTCTAACTTTTTATTTCTAACTTTTTATTTTTAATGCGTTCTCATTCTTAGGTTGATGTATCTATTCCTCAGGGAATTTTGTGATAGGGTGATGCGGAAAAAGCGATCGCGCCTGTTTGATTCAGGTCATTTTTCTCAAACTAGTCAAGGATCAGGCTATCGCCTTCCGCTTCTACCTTTATCAGGAAGAGTTTGGCGAGTCGCAGACATTTCCTTTGAGCAACTCGATCAGGCGGGTATTCGGGGGATTATTCTTGACTTGGATAATACCGTTATTTCTGAAGATGACCGTTATCTATCTCCAGGGGTAGAAGCTTGGGTCACAGAAGCCCAACAGCGAAGACTAAAGCTATTTATCTTGTCAAATGGGAAACGTCGGCATCGGGTTCAGTTTTGGTCAGAACGATTGGGGGTAGAAGCGTTTAGCCCTGCTAGAAAGCCCCTTCCCCATGGGTTTCGGCGAGCCTGTGCCAGGATGCAATTAAGCTCGGATCAAGTGGTCGTTGTGGGAGATAGCTTGCATACGGATGGGGTGGGTGCCTGGTTGCATGGATGTACCTGGATTCAAGTGGCATCCTTGCCTCACCCGCCCCGTTGGTGGGAAAAAATCGCTGGACGTTGGGTGCAATTTCCCTATCCTCAGGATTTACCGCTTCTAAAGTGGGATGCTGACGGTTAAGTTGTGTATTGTTAAGTTGTATTATCGCCAATCATTACTAGCCGTTCTCACCTGCATTGAGGGCATTGTCTCCCGAATTTCTTGATTTCTTGCTCTCAAAAGGGATGGCATTTAACCACGAATCGTTATAGCTAGCTGCACGCTAGAAGAGAGGTATTTCATGGTTCAGATCTTGTTTGGGGTTCTGATGCTTCTGACGATCGCACTCAACACAGTGGCCCAGACTCTCCTCAAACTGGGATCTGGACAGGGGCTGCTGAGTTTCTATTTGCTAGGGGGCATTGCGGCCTATGGGGTCAGTACAATCTTTTATATTCTGGTACTGAGTAAATTTGATCTCTCCATTGCCTATCCCGTGGTGATTGGGTTGACGGTTGTGGCCACAACCGTGTCTGGGGCAATGTTGCTGCGTGAAAAGGTGCAACTGACTCAGTGGGTCGGCATTGGCTTAATGCTAAGTGGTATTTTTGCGATCGCCTTAGGTAAACGCTAAGCCGTAAATCGAGCAGCAACCGTGCTGTTAATTGACTATGCTGTTAATTGACTAGAGAGGCTCGGCGCGATCGCACAGGCCAGTCAACCACCCTCGCACCGACCTCTGCCACGGCTCGCCGGTTTAATTAAACTTGACGCAGTATTGCAGACTGATTCAGTTCAGTTCACCGGTTAGGCAGAGCCTGCGGCAGATCCCCAATTAAGCGCTTGGTGCAGCGAAGCTGCGGCTAGCCAAAATTACCAACCATTCAACCCTCTCACTACCTGGCCAAAATCCCAGACGATACTCAAACTTCCCCAACAGAACATTACTCACTGGGAGGTTTTGTCACACCCATGCGGATTTCGGAGCAAAAAGAAGCGGTGCTAAAGCCGTCGCGACGTTTTAACAGATGGGTGCGCAAACGCAGATTAGGGCTGGCAAACCAGAGCCGCTCTTCGAAGTAGAGGTCGTCTGACTCAGTAATCAGGGTGAGGGCTTCATCCCCTCCCATAAGGTAACGACCGACAAAGCATTGTTCATCTTTTTGGTTTGACTGGCGGAGGAGCTTACCTTGATTGGGTTGTACAGGGTCGGCGATCGGTACAAGCACAGTGGAATAGGAGCGCTTTTCTTTATCCCATTCCATTGTGCCGTTCCAGGTAATGCGGGCACCGCACAAAGCCAGTGCAGGGGCGAGGTGACACTGTTCACAAAGCTGAATCACAGCCTGATCGGTTTTAGCTAACATATCAATAATGATGTCAGACTTACCACTTTCTAATTGTTGAAAGGCAAGATGGTGACTTGTGCGTTGGGAAAACCATTTGCCCTCACTTTGCTGAAAGAATTCGACAATATCCATCGTTGCTTAAGCGCCTCTATGCGTGCAAACCAGTCCTTCTATCTTATCGTTTTGGCTGATAAACCCTGGCTAGTAATGATTGGCATCAGTCTGTCTACCCTTACCCCTTTCTTGAATACCTGTTAGGGCCATACTCCCCTCCCAGCGCAAGAGGTGCTTCCCGCCGACTCCCCTTGTCGTCTAATTAAGAGAAGCCAAACCATCCTGTTTATTTAAACCCTGTTTATTTAAACATCGAGGAGGTGCTTGGCTCATGCCCTTCCTAAAATGAGCGGTAGTTTAAAGAAGCCAACGAGCCAGCCAAACCCAATACTTACTAGCAACAGTTTCCAAGCCAGGTCAAGTAACAAACTCCCCCTTAAATCATGCACTAAAAGGCTCCCCGAAGGTAAGAAGGTGACCTGGAGCCGAGCCAGGGAAGGATAGGCTTCTGTCTTGGGCGGCGCAGGCGGGGGGGTTACCAGGGTTGGCAGCGGAGTATGCACGGCATAGTCAGCGGCTAGGCTGTTTTCTGGTTCATAGGCGGCGATCTCTCCTAACTCGGTGACCCCAACCAGATAGCTCGTAGGGCGTTCACAGGTAACCTCCCCTTCCCAGGTACGATTCAACTGATTAAACAGTCGCCGGGCCAAACGACGCACCTGAGCAGTTTGGGTGATTTCTGGAGCCTCCAACAGCAGTGGGTTTTCGAGCCGGAGCGAAAAAGTCGTGCACCGCCTCAGCGCGCAGAGGGTCATGGCCTGAGTCCAACCCACGAGGCTAGCCGCTAGCCCGTACACCTGGGCAGAGACCTCGTCCGCCGACAGCCAGCGCTGCATTGGTAAAAGCTGATAAAGACCTACAAACAAGCTGGAGACTATCACTCCCAGCGCAGGGACAAAAATCCATACCCAACTGGGGCGCGCATAGTGGCGGAGCACCAGCCACTGCAATATCCCTAACCAAATCATACAAATGGCTGTTAGCCCTACAGAAACCAGAGAGACCGCAGATGGCGCTAGCCCTGCTAGAAACGAAAAGCGGCTGCCATAGGCCTGGAGCCAGCCTTGCCAGGCCTGAATTCCCGTCATTGATAGGCTATATCCCGCAATGCTGGTCAAAATCCACAGCCAATCAGGCGCAACCTGTCGCAACACGAGCCACTGCAAAGCACCCACCATCATGCCAGCAACGATGCCACTCACAAAGGCCGATAAAAGACTATTGGGCTGTAGCAGGAGCGGCAGATTTGGACTTTGGAGTGGACGGAGGGCTAGCCCGACTAGTAGCCAGCTGATTGCAGTAGCCAGCATAAATAGAAGGGCAAAGGTAAAGCGATTCGTCGGTTCAACTAAATATTTGGGCCGAAACTCACGAGAAGTGGAGGCTGCTGGGAACAAGGGAAAACGCGATCGCATCTGACTAACCGAAATTTATCGTTAAACTTAGCACCCCTTCCCTGAGAGCAGTTACTTCTCGCCAAGATAGTTAAACGTTACTTAAAAATTACTCCTGGTGATCCCCAACATCCAAACTTTTACTCAGAAACCCACTTCACCCCTCGATTTAGGGCAAATGTACTGATAGACTAATAAACCAGGGGATAAGCTGATGCACTTCGAGCGTTTCTCGTTACACTAAACTTGATTTTCCCGGCTAGTGTAGCCCGTGTATATTAAGCGTCTAGAGCTGACGAACTTTAAATCCTTTGGAGGCACAACGCAGGTACCGTTGCTGCCAGGGTTTACAGTGATTTCAGGGCCAAACGGCTCTGGTAAGTCAAATTTGATCGATGCCCTGCTGTTTTGTTTGGGGCTAGCCGGTTCCAAGGGGATGCGGGCTGAACGACTTCCTGACTTAGTCAACCACACCCAGTCTTCCCGTAGTCGCTCGACTGTTGAAGCTAGTGTAACGGTTACCTTCGATCTCTCCGATGAGCCAGAATGGCTAGATACTCTGATTGAGCGGCGGATGACGGCAATGGCCCAAGGAGAGGCATTGGCGACTGCCTCCCAGGAGGGTGTAGCCATACCCCATCTAGCCAATGACCATGACCATGGCAATGGGCAGTTAACCCGTGAATGGAGGGTCACGCGCAAACTACGGGTCACCCAACAGGGCACCTATACCTCAAATTACTACATCAATGGTGAACCCTGTACCCTGACCGAACTCCATGAACAGTTAAACCAGCTCCGAGTTTACCCAGAAGGGTATAACGTGGTGCTGCAAGGGGATGTCACTCGAATTATTTCCATGAACTCGCGAGAGCGGCGGGAAATTATTGACGAACTTGCAGGCGTGGCGGCCTTTGATCGCAAAATTAACCAGGCTAGAGACAAACTGAATGCAGTCAAAGAGCAGGAGGATCGCTACCGAATTGTCGAGCGCGAGCTGATTGAGCAGCGCGATCGCCTGGCTCAAGATCGCATTAAAGCTGAGAAATATCAAAAGCTCCGGGCAGAGATGCAAACCAAGGAGCAATGGGAAATGGTACTGCGCTATCGCCAGGCCGAGCAATCGTGTTTGCGACTGCAACAGCAAATTGAGGCAGATGATCGGGCGATCGCCGAGCTTAATCAACAACTCACGACACTTACCACTGCAATTCAACAACTCAGCCGCGAACTCGAACAACGCAATGCTCGGGTTCGAGCCATGGGCGAAGAAGAACTACTAACCCTGCAAGCAACCCTAGCAACCCGTGCCGCCGAACTGCGGCAACTGCAACGGCAGGGGCAGGAATTACAAAACCAGCAACGGCAAACTGAAGCCGTGATCGCCCAGGCCCAGCAAGAAATAGCCGAGCACCGCCAAATCCTAGAACAACTGGCTCAAGAACAGGCTGTCGAGTCATCCCGCTTGACAGCTCTGAAGCTGGCCCGCGACCAGGCCCATACCCTGCTCGAGCAAACCCGCGCCGCCGCTACGGCCTCAGCAGCCCATGCCGAAGCCTGGGTGCAAGAACAAACCCAGCTACATCATCAAATCGAGACCCTGGTAAACACCCTGGAGCCTCAGCGCACTGAACAGGCCCAATTGCAAGAGCGCTATCACCAACTGCAACGGCAACAGCAAGAAATGGGCCAGAATCTCCAGACCCAGGCCCAACAGCTTGCAGAAAAGCAAGAACAGGCTGTTGCCCTCAGCGATCGCCGCAAACAACTCCAGGCTCACATACAGGATCTGGCAGAGCGGGTGAATTTGGCCGAGCAAGAGCTGCAAATTCAGCAAGAAACCCAAACTCGACTATTGCAAGAACAACGCGACAAACAACGCCGTCTAGACAAGCTAGAAGCCCAAAGCCAGGCAATGCAAGAGGCCCAGGGCACCTATGCGACTCAGTTAATTCTGCAATCCAATCTTCCGGGAGTTTGTGGTTTGGTGGCCCAGCTCGGTCGGGTCGATCCACGCTATCAACTCGCCTTAGAAACTGCCGCAGGGGCACGCCTGGGCAACCTGGTGGTCGAAGACGATGGGGTCGCCGCTGCCGGAATTGAATTGCTCAAACAAAAGCGAGCGGGACGCGCCACCTTTTTGCCACTTAACAAATTGCAACGCGGGCGTTCACTGAACTCAGTCGCGCTTCGTGGTCTCCAGGGCTGTATCGACTACGCCCTCAACCTGGTTGAGTTTGACGATCGCTACCGGGATGTGTTTGCCCATGTCTTTGGCAATACAGTGGTCTTTGAGCAGTTGCATGACGCCCGCCGTCACCTAGGCGAGTTTCGCATCGTCACCCTAGAGGGGGAATTGCTTGAAGCCAGTGGAGCGATGACAGGTGGGAGTCATCCGACGCGTCAGGCCATCCATTTTGGTACCATGGCCGCTTCAGAATCGGCAGAGGTTTTGGAGTTGCGCGATCGCCTCAAAGAAATTGAGCAGATCCTCATCCGCTGTGAAAATGCCAGCTTCCGAACCAATGAGATTTTGAAGCAGCGGAGCCAAGAATTAATCGAGGTGCGGCAACACCACCGTGAAACAGAGTTGCAGGCCGAGCAACTGGCGACAGAACTGGTGAACCTTACCAGTAGCCTAGAACAAGGGCGATCGCAGCTAAGTCAGCATCAGCAAGAACTAGCCACAACCCAAGCACGCCTCCAGATCCTAGCAACCGAGATTCCCCAGCAAGAGCAGCAGCTTCAGATAAAACGGCAGCAACTCGCTGAGTTAGAAGCCTCCCATACCCACAGTGAATGGCAGCAAATTCAGACCACTCTGCGCTCCCAAGAAGCTACGCTGAATCAGTGTGAAATCGCCCTGCGGACAGCAGAGCAACATCTGCAAGACCTAGAAAACCAACGCCAGCGCCAGCAAGAGCGGTTAGAGCAGAGCCAAACCCGTCTCCAAACCAGTCGAGCGCAACAAACCACCCATCTGCAACAGGCAACCCAATTGCAGCAGCAAGAAGCCGCTCTACAAGAGCAAATCAATCAAACTCAAACCGCTCAAACTCAGTTAGAACACCATCTGAGTCAGGAGAAACAAGAACGAGATCGAGTCGATCGCCAACTACGCGATCAGCAGACCCAGCAGCAACAACTGGAGTGGCAACAACAAAAACAACAAGAAACCCAGCAGGAACGTCGTCAGGAACTGGCAACCCAACAAGCCGAACTAATGGCCCAACAGCAAGAACTCCCCAATCCGCTGCCAGAGCTGCCGACAGAGGCATACACCCGCGACCTGCCCACACTACAGCACGAAATTCGTTCCTTACAAAAACGAATTCAGGCCATGGAGCCAGTCAATATGCTAGCGCTGGAGGAATACGATCGCACCCAGGCCCGGCTAGAAGAACTCAGCTACAAACTAGAGACCCTAGAGCAAGAACGCACCGACCTATTATTGCGGATTGAGAATTTTACGACCTTGCGCCAACGGGCATTTAAAGAAGCCTTTGATGCAGTGAATGAAAACTTTCAAGCGATTTTTGCCACCTTATCCGATGGCGACGGCAGGCTGCAACTAGATGATCCGAATGATCCTTTTAATGGTGGGCTTAACCTGATTGCCCATCCTAAAGGCAAACCAGTACAACGGTTGGCCTCAATGTCAGGAGGCGAAAAATCGCTAACAGCGCTTAGCTTTATTTTCTCCCTGCAGCGCTACCGCCCATCCCCCTTCTATGCTTTTGATGAAGTCGATATGTTCTTAGATGGGGCAAACGTCGAACGATTAGCTAGAATGATCAAACAACAAGCTAAACAAGCACAGTTCATTGTCGTAAGCCTCCGCCGACCGATGATTGAGTCTGCCCAGCGCACAATTGGTGTAACCCAGGCGCGGGGAGCCTACACTCAAGTTTTGGGGATCAACTTGCAAAGCTCAAGCCCATCTGCTTAATTTGCTATAGTAATCAGGATTTACCTATCAGGATTCGGGATTTAAATGTCAGCAGAAGAAATTCGCCAACGTTCCGACCTTCTCGGCACACTGGTTGTTACTCGCGACACAGGTAAAAAGTTGGGGGTCATCAGTCAACTATGGGTTGACGTTGATCAGCGCAAAGTGGTGGCCTTAAGTCTTCGTCCGAACCTGCTGTATGGTACTCCCCAGCCCATGTTGCTGAGTAGTATCCGGCAAATTGGGGATGTCATTCTGGTAGAGAATGAAGATGTTGTCGAAGATATTGATGTTGAAATTTACAACACTCTGATTAACTGTGAAGTGGTCACCGAAACAGGCGAACTGCTGGGTAAAGTGCGCGGCTTTAAGTTTGATGTAGATACAGGCGAGGTAACCGCTCTGATCATTGCTTCCCTGGGGCTGCCACTCATCCCCGATCAAATGGTGAGTACCTATGAGCTAGAGATTGAGGAAATTGTTAGCAGTGGCCCGGATCGCCTGATCGTATTTGAAGGAGCGGAGCAGCGTCTGGTGCAGCTTACCGTTGGGCTGCTAGAGCGGATGGGAATTGGGCGTGCCCCCTGGGAACGCGATGATGATGAAGCCTATGTTCCTCCCATTCGGACAGACAACCAGTTACCTACCGGGTTACGCACACCAATCGCTACCCCAATGCGCGAACGAGAACCCGCAATTCAAGAAACCTGGGATGAAGATAACTGGGAACCCCGCCAGTTACGGCAAGAATCGCGTCAGATGGAGGCGGCTTACTACGAAGAAACCGCTGACGAAAACTGGAGCGAAGCTAGCGATCGCGATGCTTACGAGCGCAACCCGCGCTACTCAGAGGAGCGCTACGATGATGACTACGATGAAGCTGAATACGAAGAAATTGAGGCAGTCACTTGGGAAGCTGAAGAACGTAAAGCTTACCGTGCTCCCCGGTTAGAAATCCCTGAGAAAACCAAAGCCCCCGAATACGAAGAAGAGGGATACTAGGCATAATGATGCATCCTCACACAACGCTCCGATACATCAACGATGTAGTCGGTTACGGTGTGTTCGCAACTCAAAAAATCCCAAAGGGTACGATTACCTGGGCCTTAGATGATCTTGATCAGCATTACGATGAGTCCTACGTTAATGCTCTGGAACCTCTGCGGCGGGATTTAGTGATTAAGTATAGCTACCGTGATGAGCAGGGGCGCTATGTCCTCTGTTGGGATCTTGCTCGTTATGTTAACCACAGTTTTCATCCCAGTTGTATTGCCACCCCCTATCAATTTGAGTTGGCCTGTCGGGATATTTACCCTGGCGAAGAATTAACCGACGACTATGGTTATCTCAACCTCGATTACCCCTTTTACTGTCAATCTGAGGTCGGGTGCGATCGCACCGTTGTGTTACCCGACGATATTTTGCAGTACTACCCCCAGTGGGATGCAATCGCGACAGAATCCTTCCGCTACTTTAACCAGGTTGAGCAGCCCCTCAAGCACTTAATCCAGCCGCAATACCGCTTTAAGGTTGAGGCAGTCGCCGCAGGTACCGCACCTATGGATTCGATCCTGACCTGTTATTACGATCGCAATCGTAGAAATAAACCACTCACTCAAACAACGTGTAGCAACACAAATTAGGTATGGCAGTACAAACTAGCCTGAGGACAGGATGTAAGCGTGAACCCTTGGGCTAGGGCAACCCCCACACATCCCCTTAGCCCTCGCACTCAGCAAACTAATGATGGCTATGATTACCGCGACGACATGACATGGGTTAGGCTAGCTTGCGCGGACTGCAACCAACAGAAACCTTTCATCGCTGGCAGCAGCAGGTTTTATCCAGGTCATGACTTTAGTTGTCAACCGATTGGACGTTCTGCGTTGCAAGACTGCGGCTATCCAAAATCGCATGGACATCCCCTCTTCTGTATTGAAGGGTAATGAAGTTTTCGGCTATAAGATCCATCTTCCTCAGGACGTAGCTTCGCCGGATTTCTCCTCCTCCTCTTCAAACCAGTCTTCAGCATCTACTTCGGGTTCTTCTACAAAGTTAGAAGGGCTAGGAGGCGGGGGGGGAGGTGGTTCCAGCGGTTGAATCGGTGGATCAATCAGACGATATTCCGCATCGATCACTGGTTTACCAATAGCAGGTTCCCGTCGATGGACTTCATCTCGGTTTGATTCTCGGTATTGATAGGAATAGATTGAGCCAGAGCGATCCACTTTTTTGGGGGCTTGGGATGACTCAAACGCTCTAACATCTGATAAGTCATCATCAGACTCTGGCACAGGTGCCGTCGATTTTTCCGGTATCGGTTCCCAGTCATCGGTGGCAGGAGATTCCCAGTCATCTATCGGTTTGGCCACCGGAGTTGCTTCTGGGCGAATTGTCTTTTTGGTCGTAACCGTAGGGGCACCGCCCCAGGCTGGTGCCGAGTCTTGAATTTTGGTGGTTTCTGGCTGACGCTCTGTGCTGCCGCTAGAGCTTGGCCGGCTCGGGTTAGCTGAGGCTTCACCACGAAAAGCTTGCTTGCGGGCAAAGCGTCGTACCTTCCGAGCTGCCACGTAGCTGCTCAGTTGTACAAGTAAATGAATGACTCCGTAGGTAAGGGCACCCGCCGCGATCGCCCCCAACACCCAAACCGCCAGAGGCAGAGCTGGTGTTGAAAGGCCCCAAAAATTGAGTGCTACTACCAGTGCCCAGTTAGAGTAGGCAAAAACTAGCAGGACGCTGGCAATACCGAGCAGTAGCAACAGACGAAACAGCATGGGCAGAATCCGCTACTTAACTTAATGTCCCTTCAGCTTAGCTTAATAACCAGCATTCACCATTCAGTAGTACGAACTCACAGGGCACGCCCCGGTCCGCATTGCGCCCTAAGGGACGGAGCCTATACCCAAAGAGCGCTAACCCTCAACCCTTTTCTCCTTCTAACTCTTGCGGCTCAAATAGATCCCCTAGTCAACGGCTACCTGTTCAACCCAATCGGCCATTTGGGTGACGGTTGCGGGTTCTATGAGGCGAATTTTTAAGTCCTGGTAAAAGGTTTCTTGTTCTAATTCCACCTTAGATTGGGCCGAAAGTAGTAATAACGCCCAAAAAACGCCCACCCGATCATGACGGCTAGCTGCCATTTCAGCCGCTTCCTGATCATGGGAGTGGATTTCACTCGTGCGAAAGGCTTTGATACCGGTCCACAATTCCAACAGCAAATCAAAATCTAGCCACTGCTGCCCCTCGGTGATACGTGTCCAGTGGTGGTTAAGGAAATCGGCCAAAGCCTCGGCCAATTCAGATAGGTTTTCTTGGTGAGCCAGTTGGGCGATCGCCCGAATAGCCTGCTGCCGCGATTGAGGTCGAGCACGACGTGACCGCTGATTGCGGGGAATACCTTCTTCTAGGGCCGTGGCAATGGTTTGAAGCTGGTCGATCAGCTCCTTTAAAGTAACCCGTCGTCGCTGGGGGGGACGGGCAACAGCCCGACGTTGCAGTCGGCGTTCTAAAAAAGGGGGCAAGCCAACGGTTTCGGCAACCTCGCTCTCGATTAAATCAGCAGTTTCCTCTAAAGTTTCTGCGGGATGGTCTGTTTGGGTCAGACTTTCTGCCTTGAGCAACAGCAACATTGAGCCGTATAGAAAGGCCTGCCCAGATTGGGACAGGTTCGCCTCATAGGGTTCGCTCGAGTTTTCAAAGGGGTTTAGCTCACTGAGAAACCGATCAATCACATCGACGACTTTGACATCCCAGGGGTCAATCTCACCCCGTTCGGCCATTTCAATCAACAGGGCGATCGCATCTTGAGCAAGTGTAGCGGGCGTTGAATCAGCCACTTAGCGAGAAGCTAGCCTTATAAAGTAAATAGCAGACGCCCCGATAATGCCCAATAAAACCAGCGGTACCCAGAGACTCCACAAACTTGAGGGGGTAAAAAAATCAGATAACGCGACTGCTGATATCATAGACTCTGGCAAAAGAGCACTGAGAAAGCATTCCTCTAGCTACCATACCTTGTATGCTAGCCCAAGCTGGATAGAATGCGCCAGAAGTGTTTCTGGCGCTGCCAATAGCGCACCTACTGAACAAATGCCTCAGTGGATTCTGTTTCCTGAGTGTTGACCGAGGCCGCTGGCAATAGGCGTTGTTGTTCCTGAATTTCTGCCTTGTAGCGCGCTAGATCCTCTTCTAATTCTTGAATTCGGGTATCACGGGTGCGCAGCTCTTTATTGGTTTCAATCATCCGTTGCAACTGAGACCAAACGCTAAAAACCCAGGCCAATACAGCTCCGATTCCCATTGCCAGAATTAACTCAATCGACAGCGGCGCTTGAAACTGAACTCCTTCGACAAACTGTACAGACGCTGGCTGGGTGTTCTCAATGCCAAACAGCATTAGAGCAAGACAGATGACAAAAATGATGAGGAAATTAATTTGACGCATGGTGGTTTTCCAAGCTACTCAAGTAGTTTGACAGCAGACTTAGCGACAAGGATAAACCCCTGTTGCTCGCTGACTCAATTTGTACCAGAGCCTAGGGGAAAATGCTGCTTTTTTGTCATTGGTTTTACCTATTCCTGAATGGATTCTTCAGGAAACTCTTCCTTGGAATGCCGTTGGTTAGGGTTAAGGTGATAAACCGCATCAATGGTGCTTTTGATTGTGCCAGCAATGGGGACTGCAACGATAATGCCGAGAAACCCGGCAATTTGCAAACCCGCTAAAAGGGCGACGAAAATCCAGATGGGGTTGAGGCCAGTGAAATTGCCCATCATGCGCGGAGCCAGGATATTGTCTCGCACCTGTTGTAACAGTACAGCAACGATCGCGATTTCAATCGCCAACCCGATGTTTTGTAGGGCTAAGAGCAGACACACCAGCCCAATTCCCAGGCTGGCACCCACTAGGGGGATCAGCTCAGCTAGCCCAATCACTAAAGCAAACAACACCGCGAAGGGAACGTTGCGTACTAAAAAGTAGGGCAACAGCACCAAAAACATAAGAACTGCTAATAGAATCTGGCAGATAAAAAACTTATGGAAATTCAGCCGCAAAGACTCACTCAGGGGTACCCCAATGCGTGCCGGAATCAGGTTGACTAGCCCGTACCAGAGGCGATCGCCATAGAGCAACATGTAAAAGGTCAGCACCAATACCAGAATCGTATTGATCAACCCTGAAAGGGTTGCTACCGCCAGACTGAGGGTTTGTTTGAGCAGAGCTTCTAATTGGGTTTCCAGCTGAGTAACCAGGCGATCGCCCAAATCTCGAATATTGATAGGGAAATTGCGCTCAATTGCCCAACGTTCCCAAGCTCGGAAATTGGCTTGACTGGCTGCTAGCCAATCAGGAATGCGTCCAAGCAGTTGGTTGGTTTGCTCCACTAAAAGGGGAACAAATAGCACTAACGATACCACCAGAACAGCAGAAGTGATTGCCAGCACGACCGTGGCTGCTTGAATACGGCTAAGTCGTGCTCGTTGAAACGCCTGCACCGGATAATTCAATAAAAAGGCCAGCATTGCTGCAATCGCAAACAAGCTGATCATTGGCTCAAAGTAGCGATACACCTGGCTGAGCAACCACACATTCAGTGCTACAATCGGGCCACTTAGCCCTAAAATCAGCAGCCTCTGGAAGTTGGTCGAAAGATTCATCGGGTGCTATGAGGAGGAGACAGAGGAAGTCAAAGCCGGAGATTTTGCCGGTGCCGGATAGCGCAGATAATAGCCAAACCCAACCAGCACAATGATCACAACAGTACCGATACCCAGCCAATTTGGCATCCAAAATACAACATCTAACTGATTTTCGACGCCCGGTAACAGTTTCCAGGTTAAATCTCCGCTGCGTTGTTGCACGGTAGATGATGGCTGCGGCGACAAGACCTTGGCCTTCCAAGGGGTTGAAAGGTGAAACGTCAGCCCCAACAGGGTACCCGGACTAAAGAGGAGGTTGCCACTCGAGCTGGCCACTCCTAAGCTTCTTAAATCAATGACATATGCTAGCCGGGTGCGCTCTAAAAGCAAAAAGTTGTTCCGCTGTAGGGATAGATGGCTAGAAATCGGTGGGAAATTGCTGAGAGCGCTGGCGGCTTTACCTTGGGGCTGAAAGAACTGGTTGAATTTTTGCTCCAAATCACTCCCATCCCGGAATGGAATGGTTATCTGCAAACCCTGATCGGGTAAGCGCTTCACCGTACCACCCACGCTACGTGCTTGTTGCTCAACCGCTTTGAGCCATTGCTGAACGGTCGCTTGACTCAGATTTTGCAAGCGTTCACTGATAGCAAGACGTTGGGTGATCATGCCGTGGCTGGGGCTATTAAACTGCACCCCAATCTCATAATCGACACAGCCTGCTAGAAGAATCGTCAAAATGGTACACAGGCTGAACCACCGCAATCGGCCAATCCAGTGCTTAAGGGATTGGGTAAACATCGCGATCGCCTGTGCTCGGTTCACTCGCTTATCCTCAACCTCTACTCGTTCTAAAGCCTACATGGTCAAGCCCAATTTCGTTTTTGATTTTCAAAATAAAAAATAATCTCTTGAAAAATAACCCCTTGTCAGTCGATTCTGAAGAATAATCGCTTTACTCAGAAAGCTGCGGGCAAAACCGAGCGCCCGGCCAATGCTAGCTAGCCTTTCTGAAGGCCCGGCTGAGTTGCACTGTGGGGCAGCTTCTTGCTCGTAGGGAAAACAACCCGCCTCATGCTGGACTGGCATTTATTTGGCATTCGTTTAAAGAGCGGGTTCATTGGTAAAACGTTTTACCCCCCACCCTGGAGCTTCCTGAGCTGCGCGCAGCACAAACCCGGCCAAATTTTCTACCTCTGCCTGAGCTAACCAGCTTTCTGGTACCTGCCGGCACCAGAGATTTTCTTCACTGCCGTCGTATTCCATCGGTTGACGCATATAGGCAACCAAGGCGTTAATCGTATCCCGTGGCGGTTTCGCCCCCTGCAAATCAGCCAGAGACAAAGAGACAGAAGGATTGGAGAGGGTGCCGCCGGCGACATGACAGTTGAGACAATTGCGCTCAAACAGTTGCTTGCCGATCTCCAAGTCAGTCGCTGAAAATAAGCGAGTATTTCCCTGGTGGTCGAGGGCCAGCGAAATCGGTTCACTGACCTTCAAATAGTTGCGAATGTAATGATCTGGGGCGGCCAAGGCAGTGGCTGGCAACAAACACCCTAAGGCGAGAAGCACGCCACACAGGCGGGTTAACCAAAGAAAAAAAGCAATCATTGGAAAAAGTGATTAAAAACGGAAAAGGGTGAAGCTTAGGCTAGCACAGCAAGGCTAAGCTCAACTTCACCCGGCTAAAAAAGACAGCCAATTAGTAGTAAATCTTGCCGCCGCCCCACTTGTCGCCGACAACTTTAGGCTGAATCAAGATATGCCCCGCGATCGCCACCAAGTCATCCTTCGTCAGGTTACGCATCTCAGGAAAAATATCCTTACTCTTAACACTGGGATGAATTTCAGAAATTTCGGTTGCCCCATCATAGGTAGTGGGGTTCTCCATATAATCGACCAAAGCTTCAATGTTGTTACGGGGCGGCGTGGCTAAATCCAGAGACTCTGGATCCAAGCCAATATTGGGGTCTGTTTTGGTAATGCCCCCCACATGACATTGAGCGCAGGCATATTGAAACAATCGTTTTCCTTCTTTCACCTGCTTCAAGCTCAGCACTGTGGTGTCTCCCAAGGCATTAAGGGGCACTGTGCGAGTTGCTTCGTCGAGTTCAGCCGCCGCAACATCGCCGACGAAGGTCTGAAACGCGAAGAATACAGTGGCTACCAACAGCCAAATGTATCTCTTAAACATGGTTCTCCTTAAGTGTGGCTCAGATGGATTTTGAGTTTATCCTGACTCAATCTATGCGGTAGAAACGTGGGATTTCTCATACCTCCAAACCCTCTATCCTGGTTTCCCCCTTAAAGGTCTAAGAAACTCAGAAGGCTTAACTGACTTCTCTCAGGGAAAGGGAATCTGGCAATGGTACTGAGAAAATCTCAAGCAGCTACCATCAATGATTTAAATATCTGCATTGAGTCCTTCTTATTATCTTTATCATGCCACTGAGTGGCTGCTTTCCCAAGCATCTTTCGTCTTAACGGATCTAAAAAAAGGGGAGGCACCGATTTGGCACCTCCCCCCATATCATCAGGGTGCATCTACATAACATATTATGCCATCTTGGATGTGAGGGGTGTAACCCCCCACTCACATTTCTTATTAATTTTTGTTAGCATCCTTTTTATTTGAGTGGTTCTAGCGCGTTTTTAGCAGGTAGCCTCTAAATATAATGGCGTACAGCGCTTGTCTGCTCTGGCATAAGAGTGTTTGTCAGCAATCAGCTTAGAACAGTGCTGTCGCAGCGTCTTTGGCCCAGAACCAGCCAGATTCGACCGCTATTTGCAGTGGCTGCGATCGCCCGCTTTCAACCGGTTTTGTGAGCAAACCGTCTAATTTTTAGCGTGAGCCTTAGAAGACGCTTGCAAAGTATCCAGCAGCGAAAACCGAGATCATACGAGTTCCTGCCGATACGGACTTTACCCAACCGGAGCCTTCAGTAACCAGCGGCAGCAGATTTTGTCTGTATAACCACGACTTCAGTTGCTAAGGCTACCAGCAAATCGGCCTTCAAAGCATCTTCTTACGGGAGATTATTCTAGCCTGGAGTCAAAACCGCAGCCTGCCAATCCAGGTCAGTGGTTTGGAAAGATTGGGGCTGAGACCTTCATCGGTGCCTGCTTCCATTGCAGCGCCACCCCTTGGTTCGTGATTTTACGGTAACAGTGTCATAGGGAGCATATCTAGATCAACTCGTACCTCTTTTGTATAAAACCTTAGAAAGAGTTGCCGACAGATTCCTAAAGAGAAAATTATCAATTCCTTCAAAGAAAAGTAATAAATTCGCTGAAAATCAAGAATTTTTACTGAAGATATCAGCGCTCCCACGATTTTTCGCTGCAATCACCGCAATAAAAATTAAGCTATAGAAAGACCGTTTGCTCGATTAGGGGCATTAGTTGAAATCGGGTTTAGCCCTAGCCAAGCTCAGGCAAGAAAGTTTCTTTTTAGAGAAGCGCTCGGTTTTGGGCGGGTGTTGGCTAAACGATTCGACCTCTGAGATGGCCTAGATCCTTTGCCAAGATCTTGACCTAATCAAGGCCAAAGATGTGTGGGGTTGCCAACTTCTTCGAGGTGTAAGCTGATTGCCCTTTTGTCAGACAATCGCTGAATGATGGAATGGTTAAGTCCGCTATTGATTCTGGAGTGGCTAACTCCTGTTGCTGGTTCAAAGGAAGTCATAACGTGCTGTAAACTACGCTGTGACTTGTATGGAAACCTGCTTTGCCCCTGGCGCAAGCCCTTTGTGGAGAGTAAAGGTTGCCGATTCCATGTTTTGTTACTTGGAGAAATTGGGTAAAAGGGTGTCCCTAGAGTCAATGTTCTCAAGGGGGCAATCCTTAAAAGCAGACCTGCTCGGTCTCGCCTTTGTTTCTCAAGATTTAAAGTGGCTTCCAAATCAGCGCAGCAGGGACTGAAAAAAGTAAGGCTTGTCCTGTGAAATGCTCAAAGATCTTCCCTTGCCCCTTGGGGAAGTCTAGAGGTTAATGAGGTTCCAATCTATCGAACGCTCTTTGGGGTAAACCCCGACTATTTGCCAGAATGCTACGCTCTTTAGTGCTCCGAGTCTCTCTGGCGAGATACTTGGTGTGCAAATGGGAAGCAACTGGCTCGCTTGCCTCTTTTGAGGCAAAAGCCTGGTAGAGGCAAAAGCCTGGTAAGAGAACTCTAGGAATGTCAGGAGACTGTGAGGTGTTGGGATGCATCGCAAGGTTTTCAACCATACTCTCAAGTTTCGCTATGCCAGGGTTGGACGTTGAACAGGATGACCACGAGGTAAGCAGCGTGCTGATTTTTACGGAGCGATAGCCTCAAGGAGGGGGTGATAACCGGTCATTACTTTGTCACTTTTTTGTGGCTTCCTATAGGTTAAAGAGCTGTGCCGGCAGCAATCGGCTAGCAAACCATCACGATTTCTAAATGTTATTGCTCAGTGTAGGTCTGGAAAGAAATGCAACATGAACTAACCGGTGTTTATACCCCTTGGTTGATGGTGGCATCTTATGTGATCGCGGTGCTTGCATCGTATACAGCCCTCAACTTGGCGAGCCAGGTACTTGCCAATGCCATGGGACGGGAGCGCCCCCTCTGGCTGCTAGGCGGAGCCGGAGCCATGGGAACTGGCATTTGGTCGATGCACTTTGTAGCCATGCTGGCTTTTCATTTGCCGGTTGTGGTTGTATACGATCCATGGTTGACGGTTTCTTCCTGGTTTTTAGCCGCCTTTGCCTCTGGTGTTGCCCTCTGGTTGGTCAGCCAACCCGCAGTGCCACTATCAGTGCTGCTAGTGGGAGGCAGCGTGATGGGGCTGGCCATTGCGGGTATGCATTACGTTGGCATGGCTGCCATGCAGCCATCGGTTCAGTTGCATTACACCTTTAGTTGGGTGTTTCTTTCTGTTGTAATCGCGATTGCAGCCTCTCTGGTTGCCCTATGGTTGCAACAACAATTTCAAACAGATTCACTTCGCAATACCCTCTGGCGCAAGTTAGGTAGCGCGATGGTAATGGGTCTGGCGATTAACGGAATGCACTATACGGGTATGGCGGCGACCCATTTTTCATCGCCATCGCTGGAGTTATCCACCGTGATGGGTATGGATGCGCATCTGCTGGCGGTTGGCGTGAGCTTTGGGACGTTGTTTATTTTGGGGTTGACGCTAACCAGCTCGATCTACGATCAACAGTTGGTGGCTCAAAAAGTTCGCCAGGCTGTATTGAAGGAAAATGAAGCCCGCTTCCGCACGTTAATTCGCGAAATGCAGGTGGGGGTGGTGCTGCTTAATGCCCAGTTAGAAATTTTGATGGTGAATCAGGCCGCTATGGCGATGTTAGGCAGTGAGGCGTTGGGGCGGTCGCTGTTTGCAGAAAAGGGTGGGATTGCCGTTCAGGAAAATGGGGTTCCCTATTCGCTGGATGACCTGCCCCACTATCGGGCGATCGCAGAGAAGCAGCCCATTCGCAATTGCCTGGTGGGGTTAGCCTCGCATGTCAGCGCCCCGGTGTACCGTTGGCTGCTGGTGAATGTTGACCCCCAAATCGCTACCGATGGCACAGTGGAGCAGGTGATTTGTACCCTTAGCGACATCACCCAACAAAAACAAACGGAGGCCACCCTTTTAGAAAGTCAGGAGCAATTTTCCAAGGCGTTTCACTCCAACCCTGTTGCTTGTTGCATTTCAACTCTGGCAGATGGCAAGGTGCTGGATGTGAACACCAGTTTTTTACAAACCTTTGGCTATGAACGATCCGAGGTGATTGGCCGAACCGCTGCTGAATTAAACCTCTGGGCAAACTATCGCGATCGCCAACGCCTGCTTGCAGCACTCCAGCGTCAAAGTTCCTTTCGAATGGAAGCCCCTTTTCGTACAAAATCTGGGCAAAAGCGGGAGGGGTTATCTTCCTTTGAAAAGGTGGAAATAAACGGAGTCGCCTGCTTGCTCAGCATGGTCTATGACATTACTGAACGCAAGCAGGCCGAACTAGCGCTGCGCCAGAGTGAAGAACGTTTTGCACTGGTGATTGAGGGGGTTAATGACGGCATTTGGGATGCCAACCTGGAAACTGGGGCATGCTACTACTCACCCCGCTGGAAGCAAATGGTGGGCTATGCAGAAGCAGAAATACCCAACCATATCGATAGCCTCTACAAAATCGTGCATCCTGAAGACCAACAACGATTTCAGCAAGCCTTGAGCGATTACCTGGCTGGCAACATCCCAGAGTACGAGATTGAATTTCGCTGCCTCCAGCCATCGGGAGAAACACGCTGGATGTTGGCTAGGGGGATTGCCCTCCGAGATGAAAAGGGGCACCCCTATCGGCTAGTGGGTTCTCACACCGATATTACCGAGCGGAAACAGGCAGATGCCTTGCAACAGCAACAGATGAAGATGGCCGCCCTGCGAGCGGATATTGGGACGATTCTGGCCAGTAGCAATGCTCTTAGCGACATGCTACACCAGTGTGCCCAAATCCTCTGCCGTTATCTGGATGCGGCGGTTGTGCGAATTTGGCTTTATGACAGCGCCGATCAAGTGCTAGTACTGCGAGCAAGTGCGGGAATGTCTACTCATTTAGATGGTGCCCATAGCCAAATTCAGCTTGGGTGTTTCAAAATTGGTCGGATTGCTGAATCCCGTCAACCCCTTTTGACAAATCAGGTACAGACCGATGAGCAAATTCACGATCGCGATTGGGCCGTGCGCGAAGGCATGGTTACCTTTGCCGGCTACCCGCTGCTGATTCAAGACCGGTTGCTGGGTGTGGTGGCGCTATTTTCCCGCCATCCCTTGCCCCAAGATGCAATGGATGAGATTGCCGCTGTGGCTAAGGCCATTGCCTTGGGAATTGACCGCAAACTGACGGAAGCGGCTCTACAAGAGCGTGCCCAACGAGATCAGGCGATGTCTCGCTTGATTCGTAATATGCACCGTAGCCTGGATTTAGAGACGGTCTTTCGTGTGACAACCCATGATTTGCGGCAAGCCCTCTGCTGCGATCGCGTTGTGATTCACCAATTTATGGCGAATGGTCATCGTCAGTTCAGGTATGAATCGGTTGCGCTGGAATGGACCCCGATGGAGCAATTATCCAATTTTACATCCAGGGATGAAGCCATAGAACCTATCCCCACTGTGCTGTCTAGTCAAATGGACAGTAGCCTGGGCGCTGGAATTTTTTGGGTACCAGATATCCGTACAGCCGGGTTTGACCCAGCCGCATTGGCATCGTTAGAGCACATACAGGCAAAAGCCTATATTACGGTTCCCGTTTGTGTTGGCAGCCAACTTTGGGGAACTCTCACAACCTATCAAAATGACCATCCTCGTTACTGGAGCGACGCTGAAGTCAAACTTGTGACCCAGATTGGCAACCAACTAGGGGTGGCAATTCAACAGGCGGAGTTGTTACGCCATACCCGCGAACAAGCCGCTGCCCTGAAGCTGGCAAAAGAAGCTGCTGATGCGGCCAACCAGGCTAAAAGTGAGTTTCTCGCAAATATGAGCCACGAGTTACGCACGCCATTAAACGCAATCCTGGGGTTCACCCAACTGATGCAATGGGATGATAACCTCTCAGCCGATCAAAGAGACTATCTTGAGACGATTAATCGTAGTGGCGAGCATTTACTCTCACTAGTTAATGACGTTTTAGAAATGTCCAAAATTGAGGCGGGTAAACATACGCTTAATGCTGCCCCATTTGACCTGCATCAACTGTTAAAAACCCTTCACGAAATGGTGGCCATACGGGCTACAGCCAAAGGGCTGCAATTGGTCTTTGACTTGGCGACATCGCTGCCCCATCTGATTTACACCGATGAGGGCAAACTGAGACAAATCTTGTTGAATTTACTGAGCAATGCGATTAAGTTTACTCCTTCTGGACAGGTTACACTCCGAATTTGCCAGGTGGATCCTAGAGAGCTAGGGGCAGATGAGTATTCTGACTTAAAGTTTCCCACGGCCCCGCCCGGGTTACAGGCTACTCCCTACGTGCTGGCGATCGCGGTCGAAGATACAGGGGTTGGTATTGCCGCAGACGAGCTTGAACAGCTCTTTCAACCATTTGTCCAAACTCGCTCAGGCTTACGCTCTCAGGAAGGTACAGGGTTGGGTTTGCCGATTACCCAGCGGTTTGTCCATCTCCTGGGGGGAATGCTTTCTGTGGTCAGCCAGCCTAACGAGGGCAGTACCTTTACAATTTATCTGCCGGTTTTGCAGTTACCCAATACCGCGATTGTGCCGACAGCAACTGCAACTACGAAACGGGTGACAAAACTGGCCCATGGCCAGCCAGCCTACCGTATTTTGGTGGTGGATGATGCCCCTACAAATCGCCTCATCTTGATGCGAATGCTAGGCAAGCTGGGTTTTGATACCCGCGAGGCAGAAAATGGTGAGGAAGCGATCGCCCAGTGGGAGTGCTGGCAGCCCCACCTGATCTGGATGGATATGCGCATGCCGGTGATGGATGGCGCGACCGCCACTCAGCAGATTAAGAGCAGTCCCGAAGGGCAAAGCACCGTAATTATTGCTCTAACCGCCAGTGCCTTTGAAGAGCAACGGCAAGAGATTTTACAGGCAGGCTGTGACGATTTTGTCCGTAAGCCCTTTCGAGAAACCGAAATTCTTGAAAAAATCGCGACTCACTTGGGAGTACAGTATGCCTACACAGACCGACCCGAGCTTCCTGATAAGACAACGCCTCCCTCTATAGAAGCTCTGCACTCCGACGATCTAGCAACGGTGCCGCCAGAATGGCTCCAGCAGCTCTACGATGCCGCTGCCCAAGGCAATGACGCCACCATCATAACCCTATTACAACAGGTAGAAGCCAGTCACCCGGCACTTGTTATCAGGCTAAACCAACTACTCGAAACCTATCGCTTTGACAAGATTATGGATTTGGCGGCTCCCCTGATTGACACACTCTTGTTAGAAGAAAACTAACCTTTATGTTGCGTTCATCTACCCCATCCACGTTCTTGACTGAACCCATAACCCTCGAGGTTGACATTCTAGTTGTCGATGACACCCCGGAAAATTTGCGGCTCCTATGTACGTTATTGAGCCGTCAGGGGTATCGGGTGCGTAAAGCCATTAGCGGTGAGATGGCGATTATAGCAGCCCAGTCAGCCGTGCCCGATTTGATTTTGCTCGATATCATGATGCCAACAATGAGCGGCTATGAAGTCTGTCAGCAGCTCAAGGCAAACCCTGTCACTGCCGACATTCCAATCATTTTTCTGAGTGCGCTGAATGAACCCTTTGACAAGGTCACTGCCTTTCAGGCAGGAGGGTCGGACTATATCACCAAACCCTATCAGTTTGAGGAGGTTCTGGCCAGGGTTAATCATCAGATCCTGCTACGTCTGGCCATGAAAAAAATCCATCGCCTCAATGCTGAGCTAGAGCGTCGCGTTGAAGAACGCACCCAGGCTTTAGAATGCGCTAACGCAAAATTGCTAAAGCTAGCGCTCAATGACTCGCTCACGGGCTTACCCAATCGGGTGCAATTCATGCAGCAGTTAGAGCAGGTGTTGCATGAGTCGCAGGTAAACGGACAGAAGCAGTTTGCGGTTTTGTTTCTCGATTGCGATCGCTTTAAGGTGGTGAATGATTCTCTGGGCCATGCAGCGGGGGATCACCTCTTACTCGCGATCGCCCAGCGCTTGCATCATTGCCTTGCCCCTACCGGTACCCTAGCTCGTTTTGGGGGCGATGAGTTTGCCATTCTGATCCCTCAAATGGAAGAGGTTGATTGGGCAATTCAGCAAGCAAAGGCCGTGCTCCAAGCAATGGAACCTCCATTCCACCTGGAAGCACAGACGATTTTTGTCACAGTTAGCATTGGGATTGTATTAGGCAGTCACGACTATGAACGCGCAGAACACCTGATGCGGGACGCTGATACGGCCATGTACCAGGCTAAATTAACAGGCAGAGGGCACTATCGTTTATTTGAACCCACCATGCATATGGCCGCATTGCAGCAGTTGGAGTTAGAGTCAGCCCTGCGTCGAGCCATCACCCAATCTGAGTTTCAAGTCTATTACCAACCAATTGTTAACTTACAAAAAGGTGTCATTGCAGGATTTGAAGCGCTGATTCGCTGGTTACACCCTGAAAAAGGTTTAATTTCACCAGCCGAATTCATCCCCACGGCAGAAGAAACTGGTTTAATTGTGCCGATTGGGTATTGGATTTTGCAAACGGCTTGTGAGCAACTACAGCAGTGGCAACAGCAATTCTCACCAAACCTTAGTATTAGCGTTAATGTCTCAGCTCGACAGTTTACAGATACGAGGTTAATTGAGCAAATTGATAACACGCTCGCCAATACTCAAATCGGCCCTGATTGCCTCAAGCTTGAAATTACAGAAAGTGCCATCATGGACAACCCTGAACTAGCGAAAGCCACTTTAGAGCAGTTACGAAAACGCCAGGTTCAGTTAAGTATTGATGATTTTGGTACAGGCTATTCTTCCTTAAGCTACCTGCATTCTTTTCCGGTGAATACGCTAAAAATTGATCGCTCATTTATTCAGCGTATCGATAGAGATTGCGACAAACCTGGGTTGGTTCCTGTCATTATTAATATTGCGAAATCAATGGGGATAGATGTTATTGCAGAAGGAATTGAAACTTCAATTCAATTACAACAACTAAAGCAACTTTGCTGTGATTTTGGTCAGGGTTTTCTCTTCTCAAAGCCTTTAAACGCAGCAGAGGCAGCGCAGTTGCTTGCCCAAAATCCTCACTGGTAATGTCTGAATTTCAATAAAGTTATCAAGCTGATTGTGAAAGTACCCAAAAAACGATCTCTGTAGGCACGAACTTTTTCATAGCAAGTGCATGATATTTATCAGGATAATGAATAATGTTTACCAGCGAGGTTGATGCTAGGAGTATGCAGACAGAAGGATCTGATATCCTCATTGTTGATGACACCCCCGAAAATTTGCGGGTTTTATCTGCCATGTTAACGGAGCAAGGTTACGCTGTACGTAAGGCTTTGAGTGGTAAGATGGCACTTCTCGCTGCTGAAAGCTTACCTCCCAACTTAATTTTGCTGGATGTCAATATGCCCGATATGGATGGCTATCAGGTTTGCCAAATTCTAAAAAGCCAGAAAATAACGGAACACATTCCTATTATTTTCTTAAGTGCCCTTGACAGTATAGAAGATAAAGTTAAGGCATTCGAAGTCGGTGGAGTTGACTATATTACAAAGCCTTTTCAGTTTGAAGAAGTCAATGCTCGGATCCGAACCCAACTGATGGTCTATCAGTTACAGCAGAGTTTGGAGCAAAAGAATGATGAGTTATCCCAGACGCTCCTAGAGCTGAGAAAAACCCAAACACGCTTGATTCAGCAGGAGCGGATGGCGGGCTTGGGGCAACTTGTTGCAGGTTTTTCCCATGAGGTTAATAACCCGATTAGCTTTATTGCCGGTAACTTAAAACCAACCCAGGAGTATGTCGAGAGTCTATTGGCAATCATCCAACTTTATCAGCAGGAGTATCCAGAACCGCCCCCTGTGATTCAAGCGGCGATCGCCGAGTTCGATTTAGACTTTTTGGTCAAGGATCTGCAAAAGTCCCTCAGTTCCATGCGAAATGGGGTCGATCGAATCCGTAATTTAGTGCTGGCCTTACGGATCTTTTCTCGTCTAGATGAGTCAGATATTAAAACAGTGGATATTCACGAAGGGATTGAAAGTACCCTGGTTTTACTCCGCAGTCGGCTGCATCAAGCAGGAATTCACATCATCAAACAGTATGGCAAACTTCCCCCAGTCACCTGTTATGCTAGCCAGCTCAATCAGGTAGTTTTGCACTTGCTAAGTAATGCCATTGATGCCCTGGAGGAAAGATCTGAGTCGTCTCAGGAGAAGCCCACGATCTGGCTTGAAACCAGTCAAACGGGGGATCATTCGATTCAACTGCGTGTTAGGGATAACGGCCCTGGAATAGAGCCAGAGGTGAAATCACACCTGTTTGAACCCTTTTACACAACAAAGCCAGTCGGTAGTGGGAAGGGATTAGGGCTAGCGATTAGTCATGAAATTATCGTCGAGAAGCACCGGGGAACGTTAACCTGCCAGTCGATTCCGGGGCAGGGAGCTGAATTTATTATCGATATCCCGCTTGCTCCTGAATGAGAGGGAACATTACTGGCTGTGAAAATCAATTGATTCGTATTGGGGGCATTCTGTGCAGGGGCCAGCGGGGTTAATCGCACAGCGGAGATAAGCAGAACGGGCATTATATCGGCAGGTGATATCCCCAACCATGTAGCCAATGCCTTCGACATAGTGATGATCTGCGGCAAGACAGGTTGAGAAGGAATGACAGCGCCTGAGCGTCGAGAGCTGCAAAGCTGACTGTAGCGATTCCTGGGCATAACTTTCGGCCCGCCGCATCAAGACTAAAGAAAATAGGGCCGGCAGCAAACAAATGCCAATGATGATGATTGGGGTAATTGGTTCTACCATAGGTTTTATCCTCAGTTCTGATCCTCAGTTTGATTAATGATTTTTGCTATTGCCCCGTACCATGCATCATTGCTTGTTACTAGCTTTTGGCGATCGCGCTATTTGGAAAATTTGGCGGAGCTGAGGGCGGCTGTCAACTTTTGTGAAAGTCGGCCAACCTTTCTAAGTGGGGGGACTTGCCGCAGGGAGCCAACGCACCGGATCGACTAGTATGAGACAATGCACTATCCCCTCTTACTGCCAATCCTATCGCTAAGTGTAGACTGTGATTGCTGAAAACCCGCCAACGATCCGATTCTTAAAACAATCCACAACTTCAGCCTGGGTGGAGCAAGCGTTAGCCAATCTAGATACGATTTTGCTAGATCACTCCCACTGCGAACGTAAGGCCGCTGGAGTAGCGTTGAATCTAATGTTTCGCTACCCCTCTAGTGCCAAACTGGTAAGAACGCTGACGGCGATCGCCCAGGAAGAGCTGGAACACTTTGACCAAGTCAACTGTATTTTAGAGCAACGGGGCATTGCCCTGGCAGCCCTGTCTCCACCGCCCTATGGCGCTGGCTTGCGTTCTCAGATTCGCCCGCAAGAGCCTGTTCGCATGCTGGATAGCTTACTGGTTTCGGCTCTGATTGAAGCACGCAGCCATGAGCGGCTTGGTCTTTTGGCTGAACACTGCCCTGATCGGGCACTAGCTCGGTTTTACCGCAGTTTGATGGCATCGGAGGCGCGTCACTATGGTGCTTATTGGGTGTTAGCAACGACTTATTTTGAACGGCCCATGGTGCAAGAGCGGTTAGAAGAACTAGCCCAGGTTGAGTGTAATCTGTTAGCGTCGCTCTATCCTGCACCGAGGATTCATAGCTGATTGACTGACAAAAACTGGGCACGAGGCGGTCGAAACCGTGGCGACATCAATGCAGTCGGCCTGCGTTAGCTCACTACCCTTACCGAAAACCTGCGTAGGCGGGTTTTGCCTCTGTAGGCGCGGCTTCGAGCCGCCAGCAAAAAAAGTTTTGTCAGTCAGCAAGGGATTCATAGTTGAACCATCGGGTTCAACCCTTTTGAAGCATTGCACCTGAGTGGGCTGGCAAACGCTTCTTTGTTTAATTTCCTGAACGCCAGAATAGCGACTCTGGCCACTGAGGGCAGTTGAAATCAGCCACCTGCGTGAGAATCATGCTCATGCTGAGAATCCCTGAATTCAGCATGGGAGAATTGCTAGAGAGCATGTCACCTTTTCAGACCCTCATCCCCCAGCCCCTGTGCTCCCAAACTGGGAGCAGGGGGGCCGAGCCATCTCAAAGTCCCTGTCCCAAGTTGGGAGAGGGATTAGAGCAATCCGGGCATACCAGAGAAGGGTGAGGGCACAAGTGACATGCACCCAATTGCTATAGTAGGCTCTTTGGTGTTTGATCCGCGTGATCGCGCTCCTGTTGCATGTTTGCTAAAAATCGTTTGTTCTGGATTTGTGCTCTGATTGGTTCTGTGCTGGATCGGTTCAGTAAATTTTTGATTACTTATTCCTTTCAATTAACGACGCCGCCGCAAACTCTGCCGATTATTCCAGGCATCTTTCACCTGACTTATGTCGTGAATACAGGAGCCGCCTTTAGCCTATTTAACCAGGGCGTTAGTTGGCTGCGCTGGTTCTCTCTGGCGGTGAGTGCGGTGTTACTGCTAGTTGCCTGGTTTGGGCCACGTTGGAACCGCTGGGAGCAGGCTGGCTATGGCTTTATTTTGTCTGGTGCCTTGGGCAATGGGATTGATCGTTTTGTCTTAAACCAGGTGGTTGATTTTCTGGATTTTCGCTTGATTCAGTTTCCCATTTTTAATCTGGCGGATGTCTTTATTAATGTGGGGATTGGCTGTCTATTGGTGGCTGCCTTTTTGACCGCGCCTAAGGAGCCGCGTTAAGGGTCTGTCAATCCACCTCTGGAATAAAGTCAGGATTTCCCTAAATGGAAATGGCTCTGGGAATCTTGACGCGTGTGGTTGTGGTAAAAAGGTTTGCGGTATTCTGAGTAAACTGCGTAGAAAACATTGGATAGTGCAATGAAGTTGTCAGCACGCGTCGGGCAAGTGACCCCTTCGATGACCTTGGCGATCGCCGCAAAGGCAAAAGCCCTTAAAAATTCTGGAGTCGATGTTTGTAGCTTTACCACAGGTGAACCCGATTTTGCGACGCCAGATTTTATCGTGGCTGCAGCGAAAAAAGCATTGGATGAGGGAAAAACTAAATATGGCCCTGCGGCTGGAGAACCCCAACTACGCGAAGCGATCGCTCACAAACTGCAAACTGAAAATGGGCTGTGCTATGGGGCTGAAAATGTGATTGTAACCAATGGCGGTAAGCAATCTTTGTTTAACCTGATGTTGGCCCTGATTGAGCCAGGCGACGAGGTGATTATTCCCACACCCTACTGGCTTAGCTATCCCGAAATGGTCACGATCGCGGGTGGCAAGTCAGTATTGGTGCCCACCAGCCAGGAGAATGACTACAAAATCACCCCGGCACAATTGCGCCAAGCGATTACCCCCCAGACTAAGCTGTTTGTATTAAATTCGCCCGCTAATCCGACGGGCATGGTCTATAGCCCCGATGAAATTCGGGCGCTGGCGGCGGTTGTTGTGGAAGCCAATATTGATGTGGTGTCTGATGAAATTTATGAAAAGTTGCTCTATGACGGAGCCAAACATCTCAGTATGGGAGCAGTTAGTCCAGAGGTGTTTGAGCGCACAATTACCAGCAATGGCTTTGCTAAGGGGTATGCCATGACAGGTTGGCGAGTGGGGTACCTGGCCGGGCCGGTGGATTTGATTAAAGCCGTTAGTGCTATCCAAAGTCACAGTACTTCTAACGTCTGTACCTTTGCCCAGTACGGGGCGATCGCGGCCCTATCGGGGGATCAAACCGCCATTGAGGTCATGCGACAAGCCTTTGCTGAGCGCCGCCAGTATATGCTCGATGCCCTCAAAGCGATTCCAGGCTTAACCTGCTCAAAGCCAGATGGTGCGTTCTATATTTTTCCTGATATTCAACAAACGGGTCTAAAATCCCTCGATTTTTGTTCAGCGTTGCTGGAGGATTACCAAGTCGCAGCGATTCCTGGTATTGCCTTTGGTGCCGATGACAACGTTCGCCTTTCCTACGCTACAGATATGGAAACCATCAAAAAGGGGATGGATCGGCTCGATAAGTTTGTGCGATCGCGGATTTAGAAATAAGGATGTTATCCCTAAAATATCGTACCAGCGAGACAGAGGGTGCAGAGGGATAGCGGTGGTGTTATCCTTCTCGCCATGTGGGTGAGAACACTGTAGCTCCACAAACTTGTGTCACGCTCCCGTTTGACCTTGTTTTCTGTCGCTGATTCCATGGCCACTGCTATCGGTTGCGTTGGATAACTCGCTTAGGACGAAGCCAAGTGCGCAACTGCCAATGCGGGATCTGCTTTCTGAGGTGCTGTCGCCACGGGCTACAGGGTGACGGCTATAACTGCGCCGCGCAGAGTACCGCGCCTACTAGCCCCACCTGGGGATTGAGTACAATGTGAACTGGCACCATTTCTAGAAGAGGCGACATCCGTCCCTTGTTTGAGAAGGCATCTAAGAAACTACCATCAATCATCAAGGGCAAAATTTTTGCGGCAATGCCCCCGGCTACATAGAGGCCTCCGTAGGGCAAAAGTTTGAGGGCTAGGTTTCCGGCTTCTGCTCCATAGGTTTCTACAAAAAGTTGCAGGGTGCGTTCAGACAGGCGATCGCACTTTTTGACGGCTGCCATCCCAATTGCCGCGCCTGGATCAACACTTTTCTCGCTGCGGCCTAGTTGTTTCTCCCAGGTTCGCACCACTTCAGCAATTTCTGGGGATTCTGGAATTTCTTGGCGATCGCGTAAAAACTGATAAATCGACAAAATGCCTAATCCCGATACGACCCGTTCTACCGATACACGGCTGATTCCATGCTTTTCACGCAGGTAATTTAGCAGGCTAAACTCTAGGTCAGAACGGGCGGCAAAATCCGCGTGGCCGCCCTCAGAGCTATAAACCCGGTAGCGATCTCCCTGGGAAATCAAAAAGCCCTGTCCCAAGCCTGTCCCAGCCCCAATAATAGCAATGGGAGCGGTGGGATCGGGCTTACCCACTTGCAGCGTGTGTAAGTCTTCGGGCTGCATTCCTAAAACCCCATACCCCACGGCCACAAAATCATTGATCAGCGAAACCTGGGGAATGTGTAAGTCTCGCCCCAGGCGTTCCCCATCCAGAGACCAACTCAGGTTTGTCAGCTTACAAGTATTGTTGACCACTGGCCCGGCGATCGCAAAGCACGCTTTTTCAATGCTGGGCAGTTCTCCCCGTTGCTCGACCGCTTCTTGCCAAAACGTTTGCACAATCGGGGTTAAGTCGGGATATTCGGCGCTGACGTAGCGGTTTTCATAGACAATTTCTGTGGATGCTTGCCAATCGTGCACATCCGCCATGTAAACCAGGCGTAGAATCGTCTTGGTTCCACCAATATCACCGGCTAATAAGAGCGGCATATTCAAAACCTCAGCCTAGGATGGGGAGAGTGTCGCCCCTAATCTAAGTCAGATTTCTGACCAGAGGATGAGTTTTTGGGAAGAATTCAAGCTTTTTTAATCACAAAGGGTAATGAGTGAGGGTGAAGACGTGGACTGCGCTTAGTCGTCAATCGCTTGAGCGCCGTAAGGGTTAAGTAGGCATCAGGCGCTGATACTGAGCATTCTACGCCATCGAATTTCTATGATCTAAAACTGTGAGTCGTTCGACAAGCTCATCGCGAGTCCAAAACCCAAAACGGTAATGGCTAGGGTTGGATGAGATTTGGGCTTCACCAAGACAATTGTTGCGACCGCCGCTGTGGCCGCAAGCTTCTACTCCTTAGGCTCAGACCCCGATTCAGGCGCAGCTTCAGCCAACTCCGCCTTTGCCTTTCGCGACTCCAACCAGAGAGGCACTGCGATCCAAGCAGCAATAATCACCAGCGTCAATAGGCCAAACTTGCCCGCATAACTCACCAACTGCTCAAGGGGCACCACATGCCCCGCGAAATAGGCAAGCGTCACCATCACCGCCGCCCAAGCTGTGGCCCCTAGGGTGTTGTAGAAAAAAAACTGGGGATAGGGCATCTCAGCAATCCCTGCCAGCGGACTAGCGAAGACCCTTAGTAGAGCAATAAAACGCCCCAAAAACACGGCCTTTGGAGCATTTTCACTGAATTGTTGCTTGAGGGCGAGCAGTTGCCGTTCTTGGATGCGAAAGACTTGGCCCACCCCAGTCAGCAAGGGCCAACCACCCCAACGACCAAGCCAGTAACCAATGTTACCACCGATCGCTGCACCCAAAATTGCATCAGACAATACTAGCCAATAGTTAAGCTGGTCACTTCCAGCCAAAAAGCCACCCGCTAAGGTAACGGTCTCACCTGGAATGGGTAACCCCACATTTTCCAGCAAAATACCCAGGAATACCGCCCAGTAGCCATACTGCTGAGCTAACTCAGCGATCGCATCCGCCGACAGAAACTCCAAGGACATTGGATTTACAAACCTTTATATTTCTATCTTTATCATCCTTTGTTGAGGAGAAGTCTGTCAACGCCCGTCATACAGAAGTCAGCACCCCTGGGAAAACCCAGCAACAATTTTAGACGGCCCCTAGATTGGGCCAATCCTTTTCGGATGAGGTCAGACATCCTGATTCAATGCCCAATTCGGCAAATAGCTAACCAACCGTCGGTTTTGCTTTCAAACCTGAAATTACAATTCTATTGTCCCAACCTTCCCTCATTCCCTGATGAAGGAAGGCCCTGGGAATTTTTTGTAGTCATTTGAATACATCTTTGTGCAAACGAGCGTTAATCTTAGATCCTAGAGCGGTAAAAAAGCTTTACATTTTTCTCGATATGCCTCTGCCAACAATTATTCTGCCTGGTTATCTGGCTGGAGCGGCTGATTATCAATCCATGCAACAGACTCTAGAAGATCTCAGGTATCCAGTAACAACGGTTCCCTTACGTTGGTGGGAATGGCTACCGACTCTGGGCGGCCGTTCTGTTACTCCAATTTTGCGACGTCTGGATGCAACTGTGCAGCAGGTCAAGTGTCAGTTTGGAGTTGAAAAGGTCAATCTGGTGGGGCATTCAGCCGGGGGGTGGCTGGCTCGAATTTATCTAGGGGAAAAACCCTACTGCATTCATCCCCAGGATACGGTGGATTGTTGTTGGCAAGCCCACTTCTCGGTTTCTACCTTGGTGACTCTGGGAACACCGCATCGTAGTCAGGAGCGCTGGACGCTCAGGAATCTCAATTTTGTAAATGATACCTATCCTGGGGCATTTTATTCTGACGTGGAATATATTTGCGTCGCCGGAAAGTCAGTCTATGGCGACCGCCTCCGAAATTGGCTGGCCTTTAGTAGCTATCGCCTGACAGGAGGAGAAGGTGCTTGCTGGGGGGATGGCATCACCCCCATTAGCGCAGCCCATTTAGAAGGGGCCGAAAACCTTACTTTAGATGGGGTTAACCATTCTCCCAGAAGTGGTCTCTGGTATGGCTCTCCAGAAATTGTGGCACTCTGGGCAACCTATCTGGTGTAGAACCGTTGTTACCCATTGGAACAGATTGGATTCTCCTTCAAATCTGCAAAAATCGCACAAACGTACTAAATTAGAGTAGTATATATATACTATTTAGCAACCTGAATTCGCTAGGATGGGTAAGAATTCACTGGCTCTAGAGCGCAGTTGAGTATTCAGTCAACTGGGCTGAGTCGATCGGCTTTATCCTTGGCTGGGATATCATCCCTCATCCTGATTGCTCCTGGCCTTTTAAGCGGCTGCTTGGTTATTCGGTCACTGCTCACGTTTTGGTTTTCGAATTATGGAAAAGTCCCCCGCAAATATTCGCAAACCCGAATCAGAATTGCTGTCCCCCTACCAAGCAGATGGGGGTAAGTTAGTGGCCCATGAGGCCAACCCCCGAATGCCGTCTGGGGCTGAGCATGATCCACGCCAGCATAACCGCCAACATCATCGAGAGATGAACAGCCTGGGAGGTCAGCTTGTAGGGCCAGAAAATCCTAAGGCAGCGCTGGCATCTCGAGCAAGTGCCGCCAAGTACAAACGACCCGCAACGTTTCGACGACTTTGGGAAGTCAAGCAATCCCAGGAGCGCCAGCAGCTACAACAAGTACAGCAGCAGGTACAGCAAATTAACCAAATTTTGGCTGAGCGCCGACAGGCACGGGTGCAATCCGAACAGGTAGGCTTTTCCGAAGATATGGCCGTGCACTCAAGTAGGGCGAAATCTAGGGTGTTTTCGTCTGGGCAGAGAGCAATGTCATCTGCTGGTGAGTCTGTTGTGATGGACGACCTCTATGATTCTGATGAGTTTTTGTTAGAGGAAATTGCTCGACTTAACCAGTTGCTAGCCAAACTTCAGGCAGATATTGATGAAGGGGAGCAGGCTTTAGTTGCGATTGAAAAAGGGCGTTTTGACCCAAGTCAATTACCTCCTAATTTGTTAAATTCCTTGACACAGCAGCCAGTTTCTCCACCGAAGAGCGAGGGAGTCAAGGTTTTTTCAGCGCCAGTGGGCAATTCCCCAGCGACTCTAAATCACTCGGTTACTTCTGAGCAGTGGCATCAGTCAGAGCAGGATGCTCTGCGCACGGCGGCTGCATTGCGGCATTTATCAAGTGGTACTCGAAACAGAGCCAATTTGCCCCATCCTTTGGCTGCACCGATTCAGCAGGAGGCACCTACTCATCGCTCGACTCCAGCCATACCAACGCCAAGCACTTCTTCTTGCCAAAACTCCCAACCTTTCTGGGGTTCTTTAAGTGCTCGCTTTGCCTCGGCCTGTTCCAGGGGTCACCCTTTCTCTGCTTGGTTGAATTATCTAGGCCAAGCTGTGCTTTGGGTTGTGGCAGCGGCTGCTGTGCGCTTGGTTTCCAAGGTTTTGCTGGCAAATTTACCCTGGCTTAACATTGTCGTCACACCGCTTCTGGTTGCGCCTGCACTTCTAGCGATCGCGATCGTCTGCTTTTGGCCCACGGCCCCCTCTTCCCTAATCTACAAGCTGTTCCTCATGTCGATGGGCTTACTCTTGGGTGGGAAGCTCTAAATTTTCCTAACGGAACACTGAAGGCAGACTTTTCACTGAGAGCACTCACGGCAAAGTGGCTCTTAGACTTTGCTAGAGCCAGCTCCTTAATCAAAATTCAGCATCGATAACTATGAACACTGTGCAATTCAATTGGTCTTTGCCGAAATCCTTAATTGCAGGCGGCTTCGCTGTTCTAGCCGCGGGGTTGATGATCGATCTCTATGGTTTGCCCTCCTTGAATCTGCGGCAAGGAAAGGGCAGAGATTGTCAGCAAATTGTGCGATCGGAAGCCACACTCACAAAAGAGCAATTGGCTCGCTTGCTTGTCATCCCAGAGGGTAGCAATCAGCAATCTGTTCGTGAAATTGTGAAAGAACCCCACTGCAAACTATCGAGCTTACAAGTGCGTGTAGGTGCAACAGCGCAGCGGGAGGCGTATCCCCTGGAGTTTGACTCAAATACCCGGCTGATTGTGTTGTATGAGGGTGACCAGTATGCGGGCTATCGCTTCGACTCTCATTAGCATTAGAGGCGGTATGGCCCCAATCATGGACAAGCGCGGGTATTGGCGGCTCGCACAACGACGAAGGGCTAATCAAACCAAACTTTTGCATTGGCAAGCGGCGCTGTCATTGATTCGATGGTGTTGGCTGATGGGGCTGTTTCCTTTAGCTCTCGCTGGATGTTTTGCGAGTAACCAGCCAGTCCCTCCCCTCGAAGTCAAACTTCATCAGCAATGGCAACTGCAACCGGGCGACCAGATTGGGGGCTACCCCGTTTTAGGCAGTCTGGGTGACATCTCTGTCGGCCTCAATCGCCAAGCTGTCTATGCGCCCTTTCGGGGCCGTGCCCAACCCAGCCAGAACGGATGCGTGCTCTTCTCTAGCCCGGATGTGCCTGCC
>CALIDI010000014.1 GCA_938023035.1 uncultured Leptolyngbyaceae cyanobacterium
TCGATAAGTTACGCTATTTGCAACTTGAATCGAGTCGTCGTTGTGCGATTGTCCATTGGAGCTACGATCTGCTGCCGGAGACACTCGTAGGAGCTTTGTAGGATTGAATGTAAGGTTTTATGTCTCAATTCAACACTTCTGGTCACGACCATGAGTCTTGCACACTTGTAACCAGTCTCCTCTGACCACCTGCCTGTGTAGAAACTCGACAGCATCAAGCATTTGTTTGGGTATCTACCCTGTCCCTGATTGCCCTTTCACTGGCAAGCTGGCAACTCCTTTTTTGACACCACTGCCTTTTCCCTGGGCTAACTGGCGGGCTTCCGCAACCCATTGGGTGACCTGGGCGATCGCGGGGCTAAGGTCACGCCGACTTAAAGTCGTCACATGGAGTCGCAGAATTTGCCGATGCAACTGCTGAGGCGAAGCCTGCGCCAATCGCAGCGTTGAAGTGACCCCTGCATGGAGAAGTAGCCCACAAAACTCATCTCCCACGCTGGGAACTCTTGCCAAATCAGCTAAGGCGACCCATTTTTGAATGTGGTGCTCATGCAATTGAAGCTTTGCCGCCAAAGCGCGCTGCTGAACGGGAGTATGCGCCTGCCGCAGCAGTTCTTGGGTAGTTGAGATCCCCAGTTCTTGAAGGTTTTGTACATCTGAGGCGCTGATTCCTGGTAGATGCGATAAGGCCCAGTTCGTCACAATCTCTGTCTCCATCAATTCACTCTCCCAGCACACAACCATCTTCATTCAGTGTAAAGGGCGTTCGCCCAAAGAACAAAAAGCAGAGCATTTGCAAACATCCATTTGCCTCATAAAAGGCCACATGGCAAAGAACTAACCGAGCTGCAAAAACAGGAAAACCGCGCCCTTGTCGTCAACGGGTGGTTTGTGAACGCCCACGCTGGAATCATGGGCTGGAACTCGGTAGCCGCCGGTGTATCAAAATCGTGGGCCTGATTTCAATGATTTGGTGGATAGTAGTAGCAGCAGCGTATTGGGAGGTTGCCCCAAGGTCGGTAAGCCGGGGGTTATCCTGGTACTTCGGCATTTGGCGTTATCTCGCACAACTCTGGTGCCCTTCGACGTCTTTCGGCTGCGCTTCAGCCAAGTTACTGATCGTGCGGTTGGCTAAGCTTCATCATTCCTGTACTTGATTTTGAGAAAGAGGGGTTTACTGAATCCAATTCCAGCTAAGCTAATCTTCGAGTAGATCTCGGCAGCAAAATTGTGGCGCAAGTTGTTCTAGAAAACATCTATAAGAGTTTTGCCTCTCGTCAAGGGCAACCGCAGGCTTCGATAGAAGCAGGATCGGGTTCTAGGCACTCTGGCAGCGTCAGCGTTTTACGTAACATTTCGCTGACAATCGCCGATGGAGAATTTATGGTACTCGTCGGCCCTTCGGGGTGTGGTAAGAGTACCCTACTACGATTGATTGCAGGCCTGGAAGAGCCAACAGGTGGCTCAATTGTGGTGGGAAACCAGCGGGTGAATCAGCTCCCCCCCAAGGAGCGAGATATTGCCATGGTGTTTCAGAACTATGCACTTTATCCCCATATGAGTGTGTACGATAACCTCGCCTTTGGGTTACGACGCAGCCCTCATACTCAAGCTCTGGAGCCTACGCAGAATGCGCTACCCAGTTGGGCCGAAACCCTTCTGGTGGAGACAACCCGGCCATTACCAAAACCCCTACGGTATGTTTCGCCAAGAGAGCGGCAAATTGCTGGCCAGGTGCAAATGGTGGCGCAGCTTTTGCAAATTGAGACATTGCTAGACCGATTTCCCAAACAATTATCGGGTGGGCAGAAGCAACGGGTTGCCCTAGGGCGGGCAATGGCCCGTAATCCCCAGGTATTTTTGATGGATGAACCCCTCTCAAATCTGGATGCCAAGTTGCGGGCCGAAACGCGTTCACAAATTGTGAAATTGCAACGACAGTTAGGAATTACAACGATTTATGTAACTCATGACCAGACAGAAGCAATGACAATGGGCGATCGCATCACCGTGCTGAACAATGGGCAAATTCAACAAATTGGTCGCCCCCTAGACCTCTACAATCGGCCCCTGAATCAGTTTGTGGCCGAGTTTATTGGTTCTCCGCCAATGAACTTTTTACCCGTCGCTTTCAAAGCTCCCCTCCTACTAAGTAATGGCGACTTTCGCTTTACCTTACCCCATCATTGGGAAGAACCACTAAGCGCCTATGATGGCAGGCTCCTCACTTTAGGAGTTCGCCCGGAACATTTGAGCGTTGCACCCGCCGCTCCTAAGAACTTACCTGCACGGGTTGAGCGAGTCGAGGCGTTGGGAAGTGAAACCTACTTAATGGCCCAGCTCATCCAACCGTTGCAACCAGCGTTATCGATACAAGTGCGAGTTGAGCCAGATCGCTCAGTGCAGGTGGGCGAAACGCTTTGGTTTGCGATCGCCCCCGATAAACTACATTTATTTGACCCTCAGACGAAGCAAGCACTCGTTCCTGCAGCCGATTCCCTCTAAGCGAGTCTATTGCAATCGGTATTGAAATGACTTCATCATCTCGCCCACGCCCTCTGACCACAGTGGTTTTAGCGATCAGTTTGGATGGCAAAATCGCAGACTTTAGTGGAGCAGCAGCTCGTTTTGGCTCCCAAAAAGATAAAGCTCATCTAGAAAAACACATTGCCCAAGCCGATGCCGTTTTATTTGGAGCAAACACCCTGCGAGCCTATGGCACGACCTTACCAATTACCAATCCCACTCTGTTAGAACAGCGCCAAAAAGCTGGAAAGCCAGAGCAGCCAGTTCATATTGTCTGCTCCCCATCTGGAGCAATCGACCCAAACCTGCGTTTTTTTCAGCAACCGATACCTCGTTGGTTAATCACTACACCCTCTGGTCAGAAGCGCTGGCAGACAGAAGCGGTCGCTAGCTGTTTTGCCCAAGTGCTGCTTGCAAACACAATGGATGGGCAATTGGTGTGGCTACCCCTGCTACAAAGCCTGAAGCACAAGGGAATTCAACAATTGCTGATTACCGGCGGCAGTCAACTAGTTGGCTCCCTGTTCGCGGCCCAATTGATTGATGAATTGTGGATCACAATTTGCCCACTGTTACTAGGAGGAGATTCGGCTGCTTGCTTGATCTCAGGGGTTAGCTTTTTAGCGGAGGCCGCACCCCGATTAAGCCTGCAATCACTGCAATCACAGGAGGACGAGGTATTTTTACACTATCGGGTCAATGTTTAGTTAAACAGTGACCTTAACTCAATGAGACAGACGGTTAAGCTCCAATACTTCGGACAAATTTTGAGCAGATTTTGAGGTTAAAAACCCGAATCCATCATAGATGGATTCCTACTTTCAAAGTCAAGAGTAGCGCTAACTGAAAAAATAACGTAACCTCAATCCCAACGATGCAAGAACTGAGAGCCTTATGAAACCTTTCAAAAAATGGCCAAAGCACTTGATTTTATAGTAATTTGAGCAGCTTTTTCAAGACTCAAGCTCTAGAAGAGATTCGGTGAGGGCTAAGCTCCCGCCAAGTCTAGCGCTCCTGGCCTGCTCAAACAGATGGGCTCACAACAAAAGCTACCGCGTTCCAACCCCCATACGACGGCCAGGAAACCCTTGTTCAGGCAGCTCAAAGGTTAAGACCTGTCCCATCGCAACCGTGTAACTCACCTGACCAGCAGATGGGCGGCTGAGGCCCTGGAACGAACCCAATAGCCAGATAAAACACCCGGTTAGCAGCAGGCTATCCACAATTAGCACAAAAGGAGGACGATGCATCCAGTTTCTCCAGGCAAGCAGCACTTCAAAAGGCACCGAAGGGCAGTAGGAAGAAAAACGTGAAACAACCTTGTTGCCCCCACTCATACCATAGGAAAACCAGCTTGATGAAGCCTTCATACTTTCAGCCAATCTACTGACAAATCTCGACCATGAAAGTTGCCGAAAACGGCAATGGCTTAGCCTTTTCTAAGGAATTACCGCTATTTCTGATAGAGGTTTATTTGTAATTTAATGACAAACTTACTCGATTGTATGGGGAATGCATTTGATTCTTGCGGCGAATTCGTGGCAGTATCTAGGCAGAAAATTAAATTTTGCCAAGTTTACGCCTGAGGTTTTGCCTGTGGGAAAGCAGCCAATTTTGAGCTGGACTTGGCTTATGCTACTTCTTAAGTGAATTTTCGTAGATGGAAGCCCTAATTCTGCTAACCCTGGTTGGTATATTCTGGCTGGTTAGTTCTCGTCGCTGGCGGCGACGCTTTGTTAATCCTCTCGCGATCGCGCTCATGGTGACTCTATTTGTCACCTCGCCACTGATGGTATCTCTAACAAACTGGTTAATTACGTTGACCTTGCCAGCAGATACCGGCGAAAAAGTCGATGCCATTGTGGTACTTGGACGGGGTCCCGATTTGCGCAATCGACGGGTTGAGCTGGCTGAGGAGCTTTGGGAAGCTAAACGAGCACCCAGAATCTTTGCCAGCGGTATGTTAGATGCCAGGGAAATTGTTGAACAGCTTCAGCAGAGTGGCATACCCAACAAATTTTTGAGTGGGGAGGCCTGTTCCCAAAACACAGTCGAAAATGCCCGCTATACATCGGCCCTGCTCTATCCCCAGGGGATTCGCAAAATTCTGTTAGTGACTGACCCTGCCCACATGCTGCGATCGCTCCGGTTGTTTCGTAGCCATGGGTTTACGGTGATTCCCTACCTTAGCCCTTTACCATCCACATCTCATAGTCAATATAAGGTTTGGATCACCCTGCGGGAATACGTGGGCCTGCTGACCTATCAAATTAGGGGTGAATTTCGTACCCAACCCGCGATGGCGTTAGAACACCCAGATCCAAAGGTCATTAAGAAGTTTTCTGAGTGGAATTGTCTGGTTTAACTACCCGGTTTAAGCCTTGACAAACCAAGATTTTATGAGTACTTTGTTCGATTCCACGTAAACTTTAACCAGTTGATTGAACGTTGTTATCTACCACCGAATAATCTTGCGGTTGCTATGAGCGATTATCCAGATTTTGCCCCACAGCATTATCAAATTAAGCGAGAGTTGGGGGTAAACCGGGCAGGAGGCCGTGTCACCTACCTGGCAACAGATACCCGGACTCAGCAACCGGTCGTTATTAAGCAATTTCAGTTTGCTCGTCTCGGAGTCAGTTGGGCTGATTATGATGCCTACGAACGTGAGATTCAACTCTTAAAAGAGCTAAACCACCCAGGGATTCCTCGTTATCTCCATTCCTTTCAAACAGAAACGGGCTTTTGCATGGTGCAGGAGTATAAGCCAGCCACTTCACTGGCAGATTCCCGCAGTTTTAACCCTGAACAAATTCGGCAAATTGCGATCGCGGCCCTCGAGGTTTTGGTTTACCTGCAAAATCGGATTCCACCGATCATTCACCGAGATATTAAACCTGAGAATATTTTAGTGGATGAAGCTGGCAATCTTTTTCTCGTTGATTTTGGCTTCGCTCGCGTTGGGGATGGAGAAGTCGGGGTCAGCAGTGTGGTCAAAGGCACCCTGGGGTTCATGCCACCTGAGCAGTTGTTTAATCGCCAGCTCACAGAAGCCTCTGACCTTTATGGTTTAGGGATGACGCTGATTTGCCTATTAACAAGAACACCATCCGATCGGATTGGAGATCTTGTCGATATTAGCTACCGCGTCAGCTTTAGACACCTTATTCCTAACTTCAACATCCAGTGGGTCAACTGGTTAGAAAAAATGGTAGAGCCGCGTTTGAAAGATCGATATCCAAACGCGATCGCAGCTCTAGAGGCAGTTCCTACTTCTCCTTTGCGTCCACCAGAAGCTCAATTTAGCCAATCAACGCTTATCTTTGTTGCTAGGCGAGCCGGTGAGCAACTGACCCAAACTCTGAGCATCACTAACCCAATTCCAGAAACTACCCTAGAAGGAACATGGCAGCTAGAACCCCATCCCCATGATCCTGAAGCAGAGCGCTACCAATGGATTGTGGTTACTCCTCAGACCTTTAGCGGAAACCAAACAGAGTTTCAAATCATAGTAGATACGCGTCGATTGATGGCTGGCAAAACCTATCACCGACAGTTAGTACTCCAGGCAAACACACTGGCAAAATCCTACCCGCTGCATCTCCAAGTCCAGACAGCTCCCATTTTAGTCAAGTCTCAGCTACTGCCCTATGGGCTGCTAACGTTAGCCTGCTTGTTTTTTGTCGGCATCAGTTGGTTAGGTGGCTGGATGGTGCTAGTGGTGAGGGCGATCACAGAATCCTCAGATGGATCGGGGTTTAGTGCCATGTTGGGGGCAGCAATTGGGTTGGAAGGTGCTGCATGGTTGATGCGTTCCTCTGAATGGCGCATTGGTGCAGTGGCCAGTACTCTGGCTGCAATTTTTACAGGAGCCTTGGCAACCCTTCGCATTTTAACAGAGGTAATCTCCAGCACAGGCTCTAGTGTGATTGCAGAAGCATTGGTTGGCACTGTAGAAGGCGCGATCGCAGGGATAGTTTTGGGAACAGTCGTGGAAAAGATGATTGTTGTAGGCACCCAGAAAGGACTGGCGATCGTGATATCACTGTTAACCACCCTTCTGGGTATTAGCCTTGGCCTTAGCTTAATTCTTGGTACAACCAGCCAGCTTAACTTTATGCTACTGACATTTAGTAGTCTTAGCCTCGTTACGCTGATTATCCAGCGTTCCCTGAGCCGATCGCATGTGATCCATACCCACCGCAAGGCCGAACGGTATCTGATCAAACCCTAGAGCACAGATTCCTTAGCAAGGACTCACCTTTGCTGACCACAACATTGGGCTAACTTTAGCGAATCTTAAAATTTCCTGTCTATATACTAAAAAGTGATGAACCTCTGTTTAAGGTGATTTAGGTAATGTCGTGACTACTGTAGAAAGCTTGTAACAAGTTCAACCATTCACCTGCACTGCGAGCAGCGTGTCGTTATCGTACTATCAATTTTGGGACTTACGCACATGAAACCGCAAAAACGATTTGAGTTAATCGAGGTTCCTTTGTCTCCATTCGCTTCTCTAGCCCATTGTGATTGCTCTGAGAATGTAAGGCGAATTATTTCTCATGACGAGCATGGAGAGCACGTTTCTAACCCCTTTCCTTCATCTACGGTTAGGTGAGTTTTTCAACCAAAGGCTGAGGCTAGAATAATAGGTACCGTATTTTGACTTATGTAGGCAGAACGAGTTAACTTGAGAGCCTCCGGTTAAATTGGGCTGTGTGTTTTGATCGATTCATTGATAAATTCAATTGTTTACCGCTCAATTGTTTATAGAGGCGTGTAGCTAGCTATCTACATAGGGTTAAGTCGTAGACGTTTTCTTGCATTACCTTCAACCAGGAGCAGTCCTATTTCTTAAAGAATAGAGACCATATAAGCATTTCCAGCAGTTTTTCAAAAACAGTTCGCCAGAGCAAGGTTATTTTTCTCCATTCTTTACATAGGAGCACTACCTACCCACGAATTCCTCAGACAACTCAATTATCTGAGAGTGTCTATGTACTGTATTTCGTGCGGCTAACTCTAGTATTCCGTAGTATTCCGTCTAGAAAAGTATTCCGTGTAGAAAGTTTGATGAATCGCAGATCTTCAGGGCTTGAATACATCGACTTTCTGGCACTCCAACTACTTGTTAGATTTTACTTGGCAAACCACTAGAGCTAGAGAAGCATGGATATATTGTTTATTAAAAATGTACATAAGCTACTAAGTCAACTTCTTAGGAGAAGGTTATGAGTTCAATAGAGAGTAACGTGATCGACTTACTACCTACAGATAAACCCTACCTAAAAACCCTAATGCGTTTCTTAGGGTATAGTTTGACCTGTACTTTAGGGTGGGTTCCGCGCCCTTTAGGCACAATTCTAAGAGGTGTCTTATATCGACCAGCTTTAGGGTATATGGAGGGTTTTCCCTTCATTCACGGCACTGGGGTGGAGTTACTCGGATCTGACCAAATTGGGATTAGCAACGGAGTAAGATTGATGCGAGATGTCTGTATCAATGCGCTTGGATTCAACAGTAAGGTTATGGTCAGGGCTAATGCCCGGATTGCGAGAGGAGTCGATATTAGTGTTACTCCTATGGTGATTGTTCGATTGAAATTGGTGAATCTGTCTATATTAATGCCTACACTCAGATTCATGGGCCAGGAGATATTAAAATTGGCAACGGGTGCCTAATTGGGCCTCATGTTGCAATTTTTGCCAATAACCATATTTTTGCTGATCCAGACATTAAGATTCAGGATCAGGGTTTGTCACGAGAAGGCATTGTCATCGAAGAAGATTGTTGGTTAGGTGCAGGAGTCAAAGTTTTAGATGGGGTAACGATTGGCAAGGGGAGTGTCATCGGCGCTGGAGCCGTTGTAACCAGGGATATTCCAGCCTACTCGATCGCTGTGGGTGTTCCTGCTAAAGTCATCTCATTTCGGAGAAAGCATGGGCAAGTACTCAGCCCTGACAAAGCCTTAGAGTAGTACCTCTCCGTAAAGAGTAGAGGGCATTGTACAGTAGAGCTATGAAATCAGGGAAACAGCAACGCCTGTTCAAAATGTGGCTCGATTGAATATTAGTAAAAATAGACAATGGAAAGGTAAACAAAATCGGATCTGTAGTCAGTGCAGCTGTCAGTTTTTTGATACCTATTTTTTATCTGCTAAACACTCAGGTGGGTTTAAGCAAGAGTATCTCAGAATGTACTTCAGCTGCTTATGGTGAGTTGCTCCCAGTCAGTTGGACAATTCTAAGGAATCGCTAAGGCAGGCGATCGCTTCCTGCAACGTTTCGACGCAGAATGCCCCATTCAAAGTGCTGGAAATGCTTCAACTCAACACTTTTCGACGAAGCCAGCCCATCATTGCTACCAGATAGAAATCTCCCCTTCTCGCTAGGCAAGTAGGGATACACCGGGACTTCGGGGTGAGGCTGAGTCGGTTAGAGCATCTCTATCTAGACCTACGGCAATAAAACTCGGCAAAGTTTCTTCGGCAGACTACTCGTACATTGCAGTTGAATCAATAAGAAGTCACGAGAAATTTAGGTCGGCTTTTAGAGAACTGGCTATTGCACAGACGAAATCCGTGGCAGAGCTGCTGAGCTACTAGGTCAGTGCAGTTATTGCTTTGAAAGCGGGCGGGGGGAATCGAACCCCCATCATTAGCTTGGAAGGCTAAGGTTTTACCACTAAACTACGCCCGCGAATGAGTCCGTGCAACAGAGGCACTAGCGATTAACTCTACCATTAGTAGCTTAAATGCAGTGCTATTTTAACATCTACGTAGGTTATACAGAATAACACAACTGGCTCTGAATATCTAATTGTTCCCACATCAAGCAGCGATTTTCAGCATGAGAATGATTCTCGTCCAGATGTTTGATTTCAATCGCCCTCAAACTGGAACTGCTGTTCTAGCATTCGGGAAACTGATTAAAGGAGCATTTGCAGGCCTTGAAGTCAGTACAAATGTTTCAAAATAAGAATTCCTGCCAGCTCAGGAAGCGTTCCCAGTGTGGGAACCGCCTTGGTATGTGGTGGGATGCCTAGCGCTGGTGCCTCTTGCCTGAAGTGGGTATTCCTTCCTGCGATTTTGATGATAATTCGTCTGGTTCAGCTCAGATTAGGGTGAATAGAGAAGTGTTGTGTCAGTAATAACCTGACCTAATAGGCGGCTATCTCTTTCTAAGAACCTGTTTAACCGACAGGTAGGGCGACTCATTAAGATCGGGTGAAGGTTGTTACTCGGTTCAGGTTGTCTTCTTATTGCTATCGCTATGCTGGGAGGTGCCTGGTTTGCCCTGATGTATTTATCTACCTCCAGGTTATAGCTTGTCAAGGCTGCCTCCTGTTCTGCCCCCTAACTGGATGCCATGTTTCGATTACAATTACGCCAAACGCTGTTTGCAAATGCTTTACTGATAACGCACCGCTCAGTTGCTTGCTTTTGCTTTTTAGGAATGACAACCAGCTTGCTGATGACCTTGCCTACTGTAGCGGCTGAAAAGATTTATGTTTCCTACAGCGTGCTGGAGCGATCGATCTCAGTTGCTGCGCTAGAAGTCTATGCTCGCCATGGCAAGATTGAGGATGAGGATTTAAAGGCTTATGCCCGCTATGCGAATCCGCAATTGTTGGAGCAGTTGCGAGCAGCCCTTTTATCTAAGGCCGATCTCAGCCCAGTGGCAGTTTCCCAGTTTCTCTATAGTCCTCAGGGAGAGGTCTTGCTGAAGCGACTGGGGCAGGTCATTCAGTCAGAGTCACGGGTACCCGGGTTTAAGGGATTGCGGGCGGCGTTGATTTTAGCCTCAGCCGATCCGGAGGGGCTGACTCTACTCAATGTGCTGCGTTATTTCCCCACTCGTGGCCTGCGGATCGATATTGACCGGGCTTTGGATATTGCGGAAGAATTGCAACGGCTGGTGGCCCAAACCAATCAGATGACGGCAATTGTGCAGGAACAAGCGATCGCGGAAAGTGCGGCGGATACGGATCCTTTTCGTTTTTTTGATGGCATTAATCCGCGGGCGCGGGGGCCTCATACCTGGGAAAAACAGACGCTTTCTCTGGTTGACTTGTCCCGTCAGCCCATTGCCCCTCCAGCCGGCAGCCCTCCTCTGCCTGAAGAGATTGCGACCGTGGCACGGCAGGGACGCTTCTTTCAAGTCGATCTTTACCTGCCCGATGATTTACGCCCTGCGACCCAGGCCCCGGTTGTCGTCATTTCCCATGGGTTGGGGAGCGATCGCTCGACCTTTATCTATTTAGCGCATCATCTGGTTTCCCATGGGTTTGCGGTGCTGGTACCAGAACACCCTGGCAGTAATGCGAAACAAATGGAGGCGCTGATTCGCGGCGCTACCCAGGAAATTGCCGAACCCAGCGAATTTCGCGATCGCCCCCTCGATATCACCTATCTACTCGACCAACTCGAACGGCAGGTGGCAGCCAACCCGACCTTAGCCGGACGCATTAACCTCCAACAGGTGGGGGTGATTGGGCAATCCTTTGGCGGCTATACGGCCCTAGCCCTGGCCGGTGCACCGATTAACCCGACAGCGTTGAGTCAAAACTGTACCAATTTAGAAGATACTTTTAACATTTCTTTGCTCCTGCAATGTCGGGCGACCGAGCTGGGAAAAAATGAGCAAAGTTTGCGTGACCCCCGCGTCAAGGCCGTGGTAGCTCTCAATCCCATCGTGAGTGGAGTGTTTGGGCAAACGAGTTTAAGCCAGATTGAAATCCCAACCCTAATTCTGGCTGGCAATGCAGATACAATTGCACCGGCTCTAGTGGAGCAAGTTGAGCCTTTTACCTGGCTGCCTGATCGCAACAAATACCTGGCCTTGATTGATCAGGGCACCCATTTTTCTGTGCTCAATAATGTTGAACAGGGGAGTGGGGCCTTGGCGATCCCACCTGAAGTGATTGGGCCAGACCCAGCCACTGCCCGGCGCTATGTAAATGCCCTAGCGCTGGCCTTCTTCAAAACTTATGTGGCTCAAGAAAAAAGCTACCAGCCCTTCCTTTCTGCCAGCTATGCTCGCCTGATCAGCGAAAATCCGCTGCGGTTGAGTCTAGTTCAACAGTTGAGCAGCGAACAACTCAGGGCTGGGCAGTAGAAGGGCTTTGGCTTTGGGGCGATCGCGGTGCTGGCTGAAGCCGTCGCTGACTGACCTGGGGCTTGCCCATGCCATCTGTGTAGGCATAGCTGCGACTGAGCAGCCAAAACCACAGGCTGGGAAATCGCGGCTCTAACCAGGGCTGTATTTGACGCAGCCAAGCAGGGAACCAGGCAATCAAAAGAGCGCTGATCAAAGCGGAGAGGGTAAAATCCCAATAGCTGCCAAGCCAGCGGAGCAAATCTCTGGGACCTGCCAATTCCCAAATCCAGCGCAATAGGGCCGGGTTTTGCCAGGCGGCTTTGAGCGCCATGCGGTTAAAGACCAACCAACTGACCCGATCTTTGATGAAGGCTTCGGCGACCTCGGCTGGCTCAGAAGCCAAAACGCCAAAAAACGTATTGAGCATCGCATTGACCCGTTCTGGGGCAAGATTGCGCCCGGTGGGTACCATCATCCCCTTGGAAAATAACCAGGTGACGGAGACATTGCTCTGATAAGAGCGAATCTGGTTCAAATAGGGTGCGGTGAGCAGGTCATGCTTTAGCGCAGTGTCAAGCAAATGGGTGAGGCGGCCCAGGTTGCGCACAAGGGAACCAAAGCCAGTAAAGATGAGCGGTGATTGGAGCGATGCCGCATCACCAATTGCTATCAACCGATCAATGGCCACCTGGCGATCGCGGCTATTTGTGCTGAAGTGCCCTGGGATGTAGCCAAAGGTCGGCTTTTTCCAAACCAGTGCATCGAGATCACAACGCCGATACTCCGACAAAATCGTGAAGAAATCCTCATACATCTCCAACAAAGAGCCAGGATTTTCAGGATGCACCTGGTGGTAATGGAAGAGATAGAAGGTCAATTCCTCACCAGCAGCGGGAAACAACTCCCAAATCAACTGTCTGCCTCGCGAAATGTCACCGTGGCTATTCAGGACGTCTCCATAGCGAGCATCCCAGACCCCTGGCTCAAAGCCGCTGGCAATCACGGCCCCGACCGTCGGGCAAACACTATCAAAGGCCCTGCCCCCATTTAACTGCCAGGCAATGGGGGAGGCTGTTCCCATTGCGTCTACCAATAAGCGGCCAGTCACTCTCTTGGGGCCTTGACTAGGCAAATGGGTGAGCGAAACGGTCACACCATCCGGGGCGACCTCCGCCCATAAAAATTCACTTTCATCCCAGATGTCTCCGCCCGCAGCCCGCAATTTCTCCCCGCAAAGCTGTAAGAGCTTTTCGGCGTCTAACCCGACGTTTAGAACGGTTGGGGTGTGGAGAACGGGTGCTTTAGCCTGGGGAGGGTTATTGGCATCAAAAAACTTATGAAAACCATCCACATATTCGCGGGCAATCAGCCCTTCAAACTCCTCTGACGTGAATAATCCCAAGTCGATCAAGCTTTGAAACTCGCTCCGCGAAATGTTCCATTCCCGGTTCATTTTGCCAAAAGGTAGACGCTCAACCAGAAGTACCCGATACCCTAGTCGTGCCATCACCGCTGCGTGAATGACCCCTAGGGCACCGCCGATATAAATCAGGTCATAGGTCGGTGGCGACTTGGGGTCAATGGGCGATCGCTCCACTCGGCGAATCACCGGTTCGAGCACCTGGGGAGTCTGCACACCCTGTCGCCAACGCTGCTCCCACCAATAAACGCGGGTCAGATCCGCCTCGCCATTCGGCATTTTACGAAAATATTTGACCGTTAGGGGATAAGTATCCACCAACGCTTCAAAAATCATGTGCTGAGTCAAATCAATCAGAGGTGGTGCCGGATAGCGGTTGGGGAAGCGATCGCGAAGCAAGCGCTCAAGCGTTTGGAGCAGTAAAGTTTCCTGGGGCAACGGCTGCTCAGCCCAGCGGACCACCTTAAGATAGGTCGTGCGTTGCAGCGACCAGACTAGCACAGCCAACGCCTTCTCATAATTTTTTAAAGACTTCTCAGAATTCGACGGCGGGTTCTCAGAAATCTCTGCTCGATGGGGTGTGTCTTTAGATAGGTCAATCCACACCCCGGAACGGGCGGCGTATTTCGTCCCCCGGGGCGGCATAAAGTCATCGCAAAGCCAGTGCAGCACTGCTTCCGTATCGGGAGTCGGGATTTCTAAGTAAAGGATTTCCTGCATGGGTCGAGCAACCAACAAAGGGAATATGAGCCATCAGCCTAAGCTTAAACAATGACAAGATTACGCTACACTTTTAGACATATTATCTAAAAAACTTTACAAGTCTCTCATAAACCCGTTCCGGTGTGAGATGGGTCGTTATCTCACTGGAGAAAGATTCGTTTTGAACGGGTACAAGGTCTAACTTAGTGTGTGTTCGTTCTGCCATGAATTATCCTATCCCAGCAAACCCTAAAGACATTGTTAATCTGCGGCAGCAATCCATTAGTCCAGACTTGGTCGCTGCTGCCATTGTGGGAACCATTCAAGTGGCACGGGCAGAGGGGCGCTCCCTGGAGGACTTAATCAATGAAGTCCTCACCGATGATGCTCTGCTGGATTCGGCTCAGCGACGCTGGCTGAGTGAGGTTGTGGCGATTGCCTGGCGTGACCTCTCCCAGGAATAGGTGTGCCTATCCCGGGGATAGACTTACATTTCTTGATGCTGCCATCGCTGCGGTTTGGGTATATCTCCGTAGGCTAGATAGCCATTATCAGCTACCTGAGGAGCTTTCAGGCAGGAGCGGCGACGATTCTAGGGTGTCTCTCCATCTTACACAGATTGATAGGCCTGCGGAGATGTGGGCAGTCAGGGGCAGCCGCAGCCGCTCCTGATTCGACTAATGGGGCTAATGGCGCGAAAGCGATCGCGACTGCTGCCAGAGCTATCCGAAGCCGTTCTACCAGTTCAGCGCGAGCTACAAAAACAACACCAGCTAAAACCACCCCGAAAACAGCCGCTCAAAAAACCAAAGCAAAACCGAAGTAATCGGCCATTGCAGCGATCGCTTGTTAGCGTTGAGAAGCAGGGTATTCTTCCCTACCTTTTTAGCAAAAGAGGCTGACAGATCATGGGTTCCTCCATTTCCGTTAATGCAACAAACTTTACGACTGAAGTCTTGGAAAAATCCCATGAGAAGCCAGTTCTGCTGGACTTTTTTGCCCAGTGGTGTGGCCCCTGCCAGATGTTGAAGCCCGTTTTAGAGCGGCTCACTGAAGAGTACGACTTTGTCCTGGCCAAGGTCGATATTGATGCCAATCCTGACTTGGCGGGAACCTACGGCGTCGAAGGTGTGCCCGATGTCAGACTGGTGCAGCAGGGTACGGTTACGAATGCCTTTGTCGGGGTTTTGCCTGAAGCTCATCTGCGGGAGTTGATGGCCCAACTCAACCTCAAGTCGGTGATTGAGACTGCCTTGGAGGAGGTTTATACCATAGCAGAGGCGGGACAGTTAGAGCGCATGCAGACTCAACTTGATGCATTGCTCCAACGATTTCCTAAACATCCCAAGTTAGTTTTAGATGCGGCGAATATTTATATTCAAGCCGGGCTGCTGGATGAGGCGGAGCAAATTCTGAGCCGAATTCCTGAGTCTGATCGCGAGTTTTATGCCTATGCGAAACAGTTTAAAGCCACCCTCCTGTTTCAACGGGCGGTGCGTCAACCGGTTAATCATCCCCTTGATCAAATCTACCAGTCGGCGGCGGCGGCGGCCCTTGGTCAAGATTTTGAAACAGCCCTGATGCTTTTCCTTGAGGTGGTAACCCGCGATCGCACCTACCAAAATGATGCTGGCAGGAAGGCCATGCTGGCGATTTTTGAACGCCTGGGAGACGATCATCCCCTGACGCGCCACTACCGCAAGGCCCTGACAAACGCCATGTATTAGGAAAGGCGCATTGCCTCTTAGTTTTTAAAGTAGCCCCATTTCCCTAATGCCCTGTTGCAGCCGTGCGCTTTCCTCTGGGTTTTGCTGATCATAAAGGGCAATGGCTTGCCGAAAGGCCGCCAGACTTTCAGAAATTTGCCCCTGTTTTAACAAAGCGACCCCTAAATTTTGATAGGCCGCCGCATAGTCTGGTTGCAGTTGAGTCGCCTGTCGATAGTGGGCGATCGCAGTTGATAAGTCGCCGCTGTGCTTCAACGCTAAACCCAGGTTGTAATGCCCTACAGCAAAATCTGGTTCAATATGAACCACCTGCTGAAACAGGGTTTTGGCGGTGAGGGCATCACCCGCTTGCAAGCGTAAACTCCCCCAGTTGGTCAACACACCCAACTTCAGCCGTGGTTGGATAGGTTGCTGTAATGCTTGCTGGTAGTGGGTTTCTGCTTCCACCAACTGCCCCTGTTGGCGATAGGTATCCCCCAAGTGATAATGCAATTCGTAGCGCAAACTCGGTGATAAATCGGGATGGGCTAGCCCCCTTTGCAGATGGGTGATCGCGGCTTCGATCTGGCCACACTCAGCATAGAGTGCCCCCAGCTTATTGTTGAGATAGGCATCATCGGGATGCTGTGTCAGGTAGGTGGCCATAATGCGACAAGCGCGCTCTACTTTCTGCCGCTGGGCGATCGCCGTTTTGGTATAGCCCGTGTGGCGCAGGGCGACCGTGGGCAGCTCAACAACCCGCCAATGGGGCTCTTGCTTCATCAGGGCCGTCACACTATCATCAATCAACTCATGGTAAGGATAAGCAAAGCGAAGCCCTTGATGATTCCGAAATAACCGCGATACTAGCGAGTAAGGAGCCTGGGCCGCACCCACTTCTGCCCGCAACAGGTTAATCACAAGAGCATCTGCAACCTGCATTGCCTGATGCAACCCAGAAATCGCCTCTGGAATTAACGTTTCATCCGCATCTAAAACTAAAATCCAATCCATTTGGGCATACTCCAGGGAAACATTGCGGGCTGCCGCAAAATCATCACACCAGGTGAATGCATATACCCGCGCCCCAAATGTACCCGCAATCTCAACCGTAGCGTCGGTGGAGCCAGTATCAACCACGATGATTTCATCCACAAAGCCTTGCACACTCGTGAGGCAGGCCGGTAACTGATCGGCTTCATCCCGCACAATCATGCAAAGACTAATCGACATCGCACAAACGCCAGAAAGGACTCAGAACTTGACCCAACTTTTCCATAGTAGGGGATCAAGCCACGCCTCAGATGATCGTCTCTTCCATCGCGCTGGCAAAAAGAGCAGTCGCTGGGCGCAATTAGAAGATCATTTCGGGGGTTCTATTCCCAATGGACTTGGCAACCCGGCGATCGCTACAACGAGCTCCCATCGGGGCGCATGCCACTTTTGCCCTCACCCTCAATCTCGCTCCCAATTTGGGCGCAGGACTTTGAGATGGCTTGGCTCGCCTTTGTCTGGGAGGAAAGGCTGGGAAATGAGGGCATGCAACGGTGACAGGCTCTCTCCCATCGGGAGCGCACGACACAAAAACCTCCCGGCGATCGCCAGGAGGGAACGTTGTCAGCAATATCCTAGGAGAACCGTCAAACAGGGATTAGTGGCGATAGGCAACACCGCGATAGGTCAGTTGGCGATGAGAAGATGCGGTCATCTGCCCTGCTGAGAAGGTCACGTTAGCTCCACGATACTTACCTGTTTGCGTTGTGGGAATGTGAGCGACTTCAGTAGTAGTGGCTTGATATCGTTGTCCGAGGAATGTCAGCGTCATGGGGCAATCTCCTGAAGGTATGAGCGAGGTTTGTAGGTCGGCTATTGGCCTGATGTCTTAATCATGCCGTCATTCACTGATTTAACAGGTGATAGATACCACTCAAAACCGGTGCACCGTCGCACCAAAGAAACTGATGGCGATCGCCTCTAAACAGGCACCTTGATCAACACCCTCCCTGCGGCCCGTCATCCAATTGGGTGATGACCATCACACTGGCAAAGATCCCTCGCTGGATCAACCGGAACACCTGAAACACTAGGGATTGAAACTGAACCGTGTAAAGCAGCTTTCGAGCGACTCGTGGTTTCTACCGGAAACCTTGTATTAAGCATCGGCAATCGACAAGGTTGATCTTGATCCTAGAAAAGGTGATTTTTCTATGACGAGTGAGTTTGATTGCAGCGATTCATCTCACTGTTGCCTTGCAACTTAGGGTCTTAGGATACTAGAAGGATCTTAGGATATAGATAAGTTTTACCAGGTGCTTTCGTTTTCAGAATGTAGCGGGTAAAGTCAAGGAACTGAAAACCTTAGCATGCCTAACTGCTTCCGCTTAGCCAGATTTCTCAGGCCGATGCGATCGCCCTGGAGGTTGGGTTCTAAGCTTGCCTGGGAATGCTAACCCTGTGCCGTCACGGAATCAAACATGACCTGCTGCCTCAACCCTGACTGTGAACAGCCCCAAAATCCAGACGACGTTGAATTTTGTCTGAGCTGTGGAACCAAATTAATTCCCCTAATGCGGGGGCGTTATCGAGTCCTGCGGCCCCTAGGGCAGGGGGGCTTTGGCAAAACTTATCTAGCCGTTGATGAAGATCGACTCAGCAGCCGCTGCGTGATCAAGCAATTTTCTCCTCAGGTTGAAGGCTCAAAAGCCTTAGAAAAGGCCGTGCGCTTGTTTGATCAAGAAGCGGTCAGGCTTCATGAATTGGGCGAACACCCCCAAATTCCTACATTACTGGCCTACTTTGAACATGACAAACGGCTTTACCTAGTGCAGCAGTTTGTTGAAGGAGCCACACTTTTACAAGAAATGCAACAAACTGGCATTTTTAACGAGCAAAAGGTGCGGGCCTTACTGGCAGGCATCCTCCCTGTGCTCAAATATGTCCATGACCATCAGGTGATCCATCGAGACATTACGCCCTCTAATGTGATTCGCCGAAAATCAGACAACAAACTGGTGCTGATTGACTTCGGTGTGGCAAAGTTGCTCTCTGCTGAAACGTCTGCCCAGCCCGGCACCAAAATTGGCACGGAGGGCTATGCTCCGATGGAGCAATTGCGTAGTGGTAAGGCCTACCCTGCTAGCGATATTTACAGCCTAGGGGCAACTTGCCTTTATCTCATGACTCGCACCAAACCCGATGACCTCTATGACCCTCTGGAGGGGCGCTGGCTATGGCAGGAAAAGCTCCATGAACTAGGGATGGCGATTAGCCCAGGGATGGCAAACATCCTAGACAAAATGCTCAAGGATCTGGTGAATGAACGCTACCAGTCTGCCGATGCCGTCATGCGCGATCTACGGATGGCCTTGTCTCAACCGGTTGCGGCCCTACCCCAAACAGCAGCACTAGGGCAAGCGGCAAGCATTGGCAGGGGGCGTCCTGCAGCCGTTACCAGCAAGCCCCCAATCTCACAACCGCCACCAATTCCTGTTTCTTCCCCAAATGCGACCCCTCCGCCCTCCCCTATCCCGATGTCTGGGTCGCAGCGGCGTTGCCTAATGACCTTAACTGACCATACCCGCTGGGTGTTGGCAACCGCCATTAGCCCTGATGGCCAGTTACTAGCAACGGCTGGGTTAGATGATGTCATCCGGTTGTGGCACTTGCCGACGGGCGATCGCCTGCGCCTTCTCAGTGGTCATACGAAGGCGGTCAACTGCCTAGCTTTTAGCCCCGATGGGCAATGGTTAGCGAGTGGGAGTGATGACTATACGCTGCGCCTCTGGCATGTGGCATCAGGAAAGGTGCTCAAGGTGCTCATGGGGCACTCCCGTGATATTACCTCTGTCTGTTTTCATCCCTCTGGGCAAACCCTGGTAAGTGGTAGCGAAGATCGCAGTGCCCGCTCTTGGAATTTGATGACGGGTGAAACTGAACGCCTGTTTCCCGAGTTGGCCGGGATTGTTCGCTCAGTTGCTGTTAGCCCCAATGGGCAGGTACTCGTCTGCGGTAAGCTTGATAACCAGCTTAAGCTCTGGAGCCTAAGCACAGGAGCAGCCCTCAAGGTGTTTGCAAAGGGGCACTTTAATGCCGTAAACGGGGTGCTGATTACGCCGGATGGCAAGAGTGTCATTAGTGCCAGCAAGGACAAGACGATCAAAATTTGGAACTTAAGTACTGGCGAAGTGATTCGAACCCTAACCGGACATACAGATGCCGTCAATGCGATCGCCCTCAGTTCCGACGGCAAACGTCTGGTTAGTGGCAGCAGCGATAAAACATTACGCCTCTGGCACATGAGCACGGGTTCTTTACTAGCGACCTTGAGCGAACATGCCAACGCCATTAACACAGTTGCAATCACTCCTGATGGCCGGGTCGCCGTAAGCGGTAGCTCTGACAATACCGTGCGAGTCTGGCAGATTTAAGGATCACCGGGAAGTCGCTGTGTGTTCTGTCTTTAGCCTCATGCACGCAATGGACTAGAAACCTGAGTACCCTACCCCAAGAGACAGGGAGAACACCGAGAGATGGCGCTGTGCCTCTGTGACCAGGTTTTAGGTGATAGAATCCTGATTTCTTAGAATCAACAAAATTCAGGTTGAATCAACGGTTTGTTATCGGTATGGCTGGCCCAATTGGCTGGAGATTGTCTAAATCTGATAACAGTTAAGATAATTTCCTTAACGGAACCAATCAGTATTTTTTAAAGACTCTGGGATTGTGAGGTTAGGATAGCTAAACGATTGGTACAACTGTCGGATCTAATCTAACAAGCTCTACAATAGGTCAAAATCTGAAGGCGGAGCCGGTTGCAGTTCACTCATGGTTGCTTCAATAATTAGCCGTTCCATGATTTTTGGGTTTCTGAGCTTCAGCCAGATGTTGTATTTTGAACAATGTTCCTCATGAGTGTTTTGTTTGACTCACGCATTGTCGCGGCTCAACCTGGATTAAGGTTAGACAAGTCGTTGGGTTGATTGAGCAATACCTGGTTTTGAGTTGAACTTGGTTTATGTTGGAAAGTGAGTATGCGCAGGGCATCGGCATCTATTCGTTAATCCCAATGTGCTTTTGTGTGCGCCAGTGAGGCAAATACTTGATGGCTGTTTTATCAGTGGATGATACCTATTTGGGGGCGTTTACGGCGGATGCTGAGGGAAAGCTGCTGACGGTTAGTCACTGTTTAAGCCAGATGCTGGGGTACAGTGCCCAGACAATGCAAGGGCAGGAGTGGCTCAGTTTTGTGGCGATCGCTGATCATAGTCAGGTCAAAATCGGGTGGGAGGCCTCTCTACAGGCCCAACAGCCCTTTTGCGCTCAATTTCGGCTAAGGCAGGCAAATGGGGAGTGCCTCTGGGTAGCAGGGCAACTGGTACCAACTTGGACAGAGGATGGTTCGCTACAAACCATTCAGGGCATTTGTTTGCCCCTCCTGTCACCCCCCAGCCCTCTACCCCAGGTAGAGTGGGAGCAAAAGGTCACTGCGGTTGCCTATTCGATCGGGTGCTCGCTCAACCTGCGGCAGGTGCTCCATAGTGCCGTGACCGGAGTGCAGCAGCTATTTCAGGTCGAACGAGCGCTGATCTTTCGGTTAGAGCCAACCTGGCGGGGAACGGTGATGACCGAAGCCGTTAGCTCTGCCTGGTTGTCGATTTTGGATCGGGTGATTGCGGACTCTTGTTTTGCCAGGTTGCACTCCTCCCTCTACCAGGATGGAAAACCGCGGGTAACCAACGATATTCGCGCAGCCTCTCACCTGTCGCCATGCTATGTCGATTTATTGACCAGCTTTGAAGTGCGGGCCATCTTATCGGCCCCCATTATCCAAGAGAGGCAACTCTGGGGGCTATTGATTTTGCACCAATGTAGTGGCCCGCGCCAGTGGCAACCCTGGGAGATTGCAGCAGCGCAGCAACTGGCGACCCGCCTAGGGGTAGCGATTTATCAGTGTGAGCAATTGCAGCAATTGCAGCGGGCAAACGCAGATCTAGAGCGCCAGGTACAAAAAAGCAATGCCCAGCTTAAGCTGGCGATTGAGTTTGAGGCGACCTTGAAGCGCATTGCTGATCGCGTCCGCGATAGCCTCGACGAGAATCAGATTTTGCAAACAGCCGTACGCGAATTAGCGATCGCCGCTGGGGTGAGTAACTGCAATGCCTCTCTCTACGACTTAGAGACGCGCACATCGACAGTCTGCTATGAGTACACTACCTTTTTAGAACCAGTGCAGGGGCGGATTGTGATGATGGACAACTTCCCCGAGGGCTATAGACAACTGCTCCAGGGGCAGTATTTCCAGTTTTGCTCCCTTTTGCCCAACCCCAAGCGCGGTCGGGTTGCGATGCTGGCGTGCCCAATTGTGGATGACCAAGGAGCCTTGGGGGATTTGTGGCTGATCAGTCAGGAATATCGCGCCTTTAATGAGCAAGATATTCGTTTGGTGCAGCAGGTGGCCAACCAATGTGCGATCGCCATTCGTCAGGCCCGACTTTATCAAGCGGCCCAGGCTCAGGTCAAAGAACTAGAAAAGTTGAACCGCCTTAAGGACGATTTTCTCAGCACGGTCTCCCACGAGCTGCGCACCCCCATCTCAAATATCAAAATGGCCACGCAAATGTTGGAACTAGCTCTGAGTCGGTTAGAACTGCTTGAAGCCAATGAGGCCAACCCGATCAGCCGCTACTTTCGCATTCTCAACGATGAATGCCAGCGCGAGTCACGGCTGATCAATGACTTGCTCGATTTATCACGGCTAGAAGTGGTTGAAGATGTCTTAACGTTAACGGATATTGACTTATCGGTGTGGTTACCCCATCTGGTCGCGCCCTTTGTCGAGCGGGCACGGGGTCACCAGCAGGCGTTAGAACTCGATTTGATGCCAAATTTGCCGTTACTCACCACCGACTTGTCTCGGCTAGAGCGCATTCTGAATGAATTGCTAAATAACGCCTGCAAATACACGCCCGCCAATGAAACCATTCGAGTAATGGCAAAAAGTGATGGCCATCAGATGTGTCTTAGCATCACCAATTCAGGCGTCGAAATCGCTCCGCAAGAATTAGCCCACGTTTTCGATAAGTTCTATCGCATTCCCAATAATGACCCCTGGAAGCATGGAGGCACGGGACTTGGGTTGGCTCTAGTGAAACAATTGGTAGAAACCCTGAGGGGGAGCATTCATGCAGTGAGTAGCTGTAATCAGACAAGCTTTGTCTTGCAGTTGCCCCTGGCGATCGCCGTCCTGCCTGGCATCACACAAACTGCCCCAGAGGCTGGGATAAAGTCAAAACCACTTCCATCGGAGGCACCTTGCGATGCCACACCATAGACTGTAAGACACACCGCCCGCAACAACGATGTCACCCTAGCACCAATTTTGGGTACGATAACCCAGACACGTTTCATCATCGAGCGGTAATTAATGCTAGCTCCTACCAGCCATGGTAACCTCTGGTAGCCTGATGCCTAAAAACTCTTGCAAGCAATCGCGCTAAGTTGGCACAATACCCGCTACCATAGCCTTGCTGAGTGAGTAAGATATTTATCCGGTTTGTTTGTTTTCGTCCCCTGTCAAAGGAATCCCGTGAGCGTAACGCAGTTGAATCCAGTATCTGCTAAACCAACCCCCTATCTGCTTGAGAGCCTCGCAGATTTTCCCGTCGGTGAAACAGGGTGCCCACGCCGGGCACGGATGCAGATTGATCTGATGCTGTTAGCGATCGAAGCGTTAGACTTAAGCGGCTCAGAAGCCATTCTTGCCATGGCACGAGAGTTAGAACTACAGAGTATCATCCCCAATCGAGTTGCCCTCTGGCGCATGCGTAGCTCTAACCCCCTCCGCCGCTATAGCCAACGTCGTGCTCTGACCCTGCCTGAGGCAAAGGCACTGGTCATTATTGGGGCAAACTTGGCACGGCGTCTCACGGTCTTAATTCGGCAATTGCTGCTGGCCTATCAACAATTAACAGAAAAACAACTCTCCCTCGACCATCACTTTCGCTTGTCTGATTACCTGGAGCGGTTCCGCGTCCATTTCCGCGCCCGCATGAATCCCCGCCGTTCGGCAGTGGCTGCCTACACCGATGAGAAACTAAACCAGCTTGCGATAGAACAGTTGACCCAGCTTTTGTTTTGTACAGGCACCTACGGAATGCAGCGTTTTTGGAATAGTCTGTTTGACGGAGAAGTGGCATGACAATTCAACGCCAATATAGCTTGCCCAGTTGTACGCTCACCTTAGAGGGCTTGGGAGAAACGAAAGTCTCAAATCCGGCAGAAACTCGCCCACTAATGCTGGTGCTGCTGAATGCCTATTGCAAAATTGTGGGGCAAGAGCCACCGCTAACCGGAGGGCGTGAGTTCTTAGAAAGCCTGATTACAGAAGTGAGTCAATATACTCAGCGGTTACTGAGTGGGGTCAATCCTCACCATGCCCCCAATCAGTCAAGCCTGGTGCAGTTGCAGCCTGTAGATAGTGCCCACCACCGGCTAAAAGTGCGGAATGGGGAGGGGACAGAGGAGCGATCGCTGGATTTGACAACGGTGCAACTCTTTGACCTGGTAGAAGCCCTGGATCAGATGCTGGCGGATCGGCAAACCTTGCCCAACCTATCCCTCAGCTTGCAACCCCTTTCACGGCGCTACGTCCGCACCAGCGAGCCTTTCGTTAAGCAAGCGCTCCCGGCAGCAGTTGGCTTTTCTGGCTTAGCCGCGGCCTCCTTGCTGCTAGCGTTATTGCCAGCCCCCAAAGTGCCACAGCCCCGCTGTCTGTTGCCAACTCCTGAGTGTCGTGCTGAAGGAGCAAAAGAAGAAGAAAAGCGACCGCCGACAGTGGCTTCTTCTCCTTCCCCTGCTTCTGGGGCTAGCCCTACCCCCAGTCCTGAGGCAACCAAGCCCTCCCCTGTGCCGCTGAATTCCCCTTCCCCTGAAACGGCCCCACCACCTGCCAATCCAACGGCTTCTCCCATCAGCAACCCCACCCAGGTTGAAACGTTGCGGCAACAACTACAACAAGAACTGGCAAAGTCCTGGAAGGGCCAGAATATATCAGAGGATTTGATTTATCGGGTCAGTGTGTCAGAGCAGGGGGTTGTTCGGGGTTATAAGGACGTGAATGATAAGGCGCTGACCAATCTTCAGTTAACTCCTCTCCCCAATTTGCTGAAAGTTCCGCAGCCAGGGGAAGCCGCAAACCCAGAAGCACTGGCTGATTTTAAGGTTGTTTTTACGCCAACGGGTCTGGTGGAAGTTGCTCCCTGGCAACAGGCAATGGTAACACCCCCTAACGAAAACCCAGAAATTACGAATAGTGATCAGTTAGAAAAGTTGCTACCCAAGTTGCGATCGCAATTGCGCGATAACTGGCCAAACAAAGACCCCAAATTTGTGAAGCCTCTGGAGTTTCAGGTGCGTGTTACCGCCGATGGCACCATCGACGCTTACCGCCCTTACAATCAACCCGCCTTTGATTACGAAGTTGAAACCCCCTTACCCAAAATCGCCCAAAAGTCCACAGGAGAAATTCCGCCAACGCAACAGCCCCATGCCCTCTTTCGGGTGGTGTTTACTGAAAAAGGAACGATTGAGTTAACCCCCTGGCGTGGGTGGCGTAACGAATAAAGGGGCAGGGGAGCCAAGGGCAGTGGCCTTAGCCGGCGGTTCATCCCTGAACCCTAACCTCAATCAAATGACTACGGCTGACTATGGTCACACCAGGAATAGCAGCTTGAATAAACCTAACGTTCACCCCGCCAGGGGAACCTGCTGCGGCCCAGCCCAAATGCTGTTGAGGTACTCTCCGTAGGTAATTGGCACATCCTCATCCGCCTGCTGGCTGTCACCTGTCAGGTCAACAGCCCAAAGGTGCCAATCGTCTTCCCCCATAGTGCCAGCTCGAAACAGAACGCGACCAGGGTGCTTTTGGCTCCAACCTAGCAAAATGGCATGGCTATAGTGAACTGGGGTCGGTGCCAGAGTGCTAACAGCATTGTGTTGACAATCGAGCACAACAGCATAATCTGAGGCTAGGTCGGAACAAAAGATAGACTCAAATTCTCGTGCTAACAGGCGATCGCCCGTTGGTGACCAGGCAATTGGAATCACGATAGAAATCGTGCCGTTGCGATCAGAAACCGTATCAGCAAAGGGATTATTGGCAAAAGGCGAAGAAGCTGTAATCGCTTGCAAATCTCCAGTGTGTAAGTTTTCAACAAACAGCACACTACTGACCTGGCTGCGAAAAATCTCTGACTTTCGATACAACTGGATGCGACTGTAAGCCGCGTAGCAGTGGTCAGGGGAAATCAGAGATTGACTTCGATAGTAAAAGGTTTGTTCACCTACCCCGATATTTTCTGTAGAGAAGGTGGCCATCACCCAATTCCAGGGAACTGGATGGGGACTGTTTAACGGATCGACCTGGACGAACGGATCTATCATGACAGCTTACAAAATATGGACAAAAGTTCATCAGCTTGTGGCGAAGCTGAGGAGGCAAACGCCGATTTTGCCGACGGGATCACCACGAGTTTTCCCATCCCAGCAGTCAACGGTTAGGCACTAGCTAACAAAACCGCGACTCCAGGTGCACTCATCACAACACCAAGGAAGAACCCCTACCACTTACCTAAACCTGCAACAGAAAACACCATTGACGACTGGCTAAACTGAAGCGTTCTATTAAAAGGTTTAGAGTGATTTGTTCATTGGGTCGCCTAGAGCAACTTGCCCCCTTGACCCTCACGCTTCTATCTCTTGGGCATCCCTTAAAAACCCGACAACCAAAATCAGGAATGCTATAGAGTAGACTAGCTTACGTTTTGCGCCAAGCTGGAGTTACATTTTGTAGCCTGCCAACCCATCATTCATCTGTTGGTAGGCTATAGACACCGAGCCTCCCCCACTCAATAAAAGCCTCAAAACCAAGTTCTGAGCGCTTCTCCCAACTACTTCATAGAGCTTAGAAGTTACCTCAGAGCTGATCAGGAAAAGAGGGAAATCAATGCCAGAGTCAGATGAGCCATCGCCCCCGATGGCTTGAGGCAACACCCTCAATGAAGCTAGGTTGATTGCTGGAAAAGTTAGGGTCAATGCCTTATGTATAGCAGTTGAAAGCGAGAATGGGCGGGATTTTTGGTAACTTTCAAAATACTTAACGTTCTCTCTAAACTCTATGAAAATTGTCTTTTTTGGCACCCCCCTGTTTGCGGTTCCTAGCCTTGAACGTCTGCATCACCACGCTGGGTTTGATGTAGTAGCGGTTGTCACCCAACCAGACAAGCGCCGAGGCCGGGGGAGTGAGCGGTTACCTGCGCCGATTAAACAGGTTGCAATGGCCTATCAGATTCCTGTATGGCAACCACGCCGGGTTAAAAAAGATCTAGAAACCCTTGATCAATTACGCCAGACCCGTGCCGATGCGTTTGTTGTGGTTGCCTATGGGCAAATTTTATCTCAAGAAATTTTAGATATGCCGCGTCTTGGCTGCATTAATGCCCATGGTTCGATTTTGCCGGCCTATCGTGGGGCGGCTCCGATTCAGTGGAGCCTGTACCATGGCGAAATTGAGACGGGGGTGACCACTATGCTGATGGATGCTGGCATGGATACTGGCCCCGTGCTGCTCACAGGTCGCACTTCCATCGCCCTGTTAGAAAATACCGAGGATCTGGCGGCACGCCTGTCTCAAATGAGTGCTGAACTCCTGGTCGAAACCTTGCTTCAGCTGGATCAGGGGAAAATTCAACCGCAACCTCAAAATGATGCCGATGCCACCTATGCGCCGCTAATTCAAAAAGAAGATTATCGATTGGATTGGAGCAAGGTTGCAATCGCTCTGCATAACCAAATTCGTGGCTTTTATCCGAACTGTCTCACGTCTCTGCGTGGTCAAGCGCTCAAAGTGCTGGCCAGTGCACCGCTACGGCCAGAAGATTGGCCGGCCTTACCCCCTGAGCTGCAAGCACTGCGATCGCAGGTGTCGACACTTTCCTCTGCTCAGCCTCCGGGAAGTGTTGTGGCGATCGCCAAGGGGCATGGCCCAATTGTGCAAACGGGCGAGGGTCTCCTCCTCCTGCGGCAGGTTAAGCCAGCCGGTAAGCGGATTCAATCGGGTTGGGATTTTGCCAACGGTAGCCACTTGTTAGCGGGTGAGGTATTGGGTTGAGTGCAGGGGCAATGGTTTGGGCTAGCGTGGCGGAGCAGTGGGATGTTTACTGGGGCGTTTGCGATTGGCAGCGTCTTGCTCAAGGAACGAATGCCCTGCTGCAAAGATGGATAGTCGCAAAGACCAACCACCCAAATCTCAATGCTTGGGGTCAGAATGCGGCACAATAGGCCTGTTGCGTACTGGTTTTGAGTTTCATCAATGGCGAAGTCAGCCGCCCTGCCCGCGATCGCTCTTGCTCTGGCTTTTTGCCTGTGTGCGGAGCTAACCATTTTAGGGATTGACAAGTTTCATTACATTCAAGCGGGGGGTGCCAAGTTTGCGACATTTCCCCACCTTGCGGCTCAACTGAGGATTGGTGGTCTCTACAGTCTGTTACAACTGGTGTACTTTAGGTGGCTCTGGCAAGCCCCAACGATGCGCTGGGGCACTTCCTGGAAGGACTGTCTACGCCAGAGTGCTCCCTTCGTTCTGTTAGGTTTTTTAGCCTATCCCCTGGGCAACGATGGGTATCTCTATCTCCACTCCGGTTTAATGAATTTAGCGGGAGTCAACCCCTTCATCACCCCAGCGGCGGCCTTTATCAGTCGGCTTTCTCCCTTTGTTGACTGGGGTCAGACATCGACCTATGGGCCTTGTTCACAACTACTGTTTAGTATGGCGGCGATCGCGGTTCCCATTCATCCATTGTTGGGGATTTACCTGTTTAAGGGGTTATGTGGAGGGCTGCATCTACTCAACGGTTATCTGGTGTGGCAATTACACGACTCTGAAGAACACAAGTGGTGGGCGATCGCCTATCTGGTCAATCCACTCTTGCTGATGGAGCAGGTTGGCTCTGGGCATGTGGATGTACTCGTCAGCAGTAGTTTTCTGCTCCTGGCAAGCTTGTTGCGCAGTCAGCACTATGTTCTGGTCTTTTGGGTCGTGTGGGCCGGTTTTTTGGCAAAAACGCTACCTATTTTGTGGCTCCCCTTGGTCGTGGTGTTTCTTCTTCGACAGCGGTGCTGGAGCCAATGCCTGGTAGGTCTGGGGCTTTCTTGCTTGCTGCTGGTCGATCTAGCACTGACCATTTTACCCACCTTAGAAGCGTGGCGCAGTCTGCTCAATCCAGGGGTCGTTGGGCAGTATCGGGCTTCGCTACATGAATTTGTGCAATTCAGCTTGAATGTGATCCAGGGGGTAATGGCGCATCCCCTGGCGCTGGCGGAGGAGCGATCGCTCTTACAACGGGCCAGTCAATACCTGACGGGTAGTTATCTCCTGATTTACACCTGGTTTCTACTCCACAGCTTAATGCAGCCAGTCTACAAGCGGCCCCATTTGCTCAGTGATATCGGTTGGGTCACTCTGATTCTTTTTTGGGTTGCCATCCCCTGGGTCATGCCCTGGTATGCCTCTAGCGTGATCACGATCGCCGTTGTTTCGCCCTGCGATCGGCTGCGCTGGGCCAGCTTTGCCTATAGCTTTACCAGTACGCTGCAATATCTGCTCCACGGCTTTCCGGGGCTGAATAGTTTGATTATGATTGGGGTGCCGCTACTGGTGTTACTCCTGCGACCAAGGCCACTAACGGCGTAGCAGCTTTTGCCGGAGCCGCACGGCAAACTGGTTCACCTCAGGCAGCTTGAGTTGAAACGCCATCACTCCATAGACGAGCAACCCCACCGTACCCGCGGTCGCCAATTGTAACAGCAACACCCCCAGCCCCCTGGAGCCTAGCCACTGTTCACTCAGATGCAATGCTCCCCAGCTTGTCAACCCGGCCACCCCACTGGCGATCGCCAATCCTCCAATGGGGACACTCCAACCAAGGAGGGGCAGACCTCCCAAGCGACGATGCAAAATCAGCAGCAGCACCACCAGAGAAACGACATTAACGCCCACAGTTGCCAGCACCAGCCCCGGGGCGCCAAAGGGTAAAAGCAAGTAATCCAGCAAAGCATTTAAGAAAATATTGACCACGCTAATGCGAAAGGGGGTGTCCCCATCGCCCAAGCCATAAAAGACGCGCACAGCAACATCGCGCCCCAGATAAACAAACATGCCAACGGCATAGGCTATCAACACAGACGCGGTCAGATAGGCATCCTCTAGTCGAAAGGCATAACGCTCGTACACCACCCGCGAGATTGGTACTGCCAGCACAATCATCAGCGCACTCATGGGTAGCATCGTCAATGCCGTCATCAATAACCCCTGGCGAATCCGTAATTTCAGCTCGGGCCAGTTGTCTGGAGTAGACAACCGGGAAAAGAGGGGCATCAGGGGCACCAGAATCATATTAGAGAGAATACCTACCGGAGTTTGTACTAAGAGTCCGGCGTAGCCCATGGCCGAAACTGCGGCGGCGGCATTGGGAATAAAGGAAGCAAAAAATAAGTCTGTCCAGACATTAATTTGCATCATGCCGGAGGAAAAGGTTGCCGGCCCCATCACCCGGATCACCTCCTGCACCTCAGGCTGGCGAAAATTAAAGCGGGGGCGAAACCCTCCTAGACCTGCTTTCCACTGGGCTGGAAGTTGCATTAACCACTGCAACACTCCACCTGCCAGGGTTGACCAAGCTAAAACAACGCCGCCCAGCATCGCGTTTTCCGGTAGGCTGATTTTCTCACCCAGATAAAGGGCTAGCCCCCCTAGGCCTATCAGAACAGTGAGGCTAGAAAAGATTGGGCTGAGGGACGGCAGCCAGTAGAGATCGGCGGCATTCAGCGCCCCAAAACCGATGCCAATTAACCCCGCCAATATTGCCATGGGTGCCATGATCCGGAGTTGCTGAATGGCAATTTCGCGGGTAACTTGTAGAGTTTGATAGGCGGCGATCGCCTGCTCCGCCGTAAGGTTCCCTTCTGCCTGCACCTGCGCTGGGGTGAGAAATAGCCCTGGTGCAATCAGGCGAGTCATTGGCTCTGCAAACACAATCAACAACAGCGTCACGACCAGCAAAATGCCACACACCAGGGTAGAAATACTTTCTAGGATGGGGGCTGCTTCCTCGCGTTTGCGTTTGGCCAACACACTGACAATAGCACTATGAAAAGGGCCGTTGATGCCCCCCAGCAGGATCAGCAAAAAGCCCGGAATCACGTAGGAGAAGTTGTAAGCCCCAAAGGCTGGCCCTACACCAAAAGCTGCCGCAATTGCCTGCTGGCGGAAAAGACCAAACAGTTTACTGATCAGGGTGGCGATCGCCACAATCGTGGCAATTCCCATTAGTGATCGGGCCGCTCGGCGGCGATTTTCGGGAGGGGTCGGGTTCGCTTCAGACACAGCGCATCTTGGATGAATTGGCTTCAACTATTTAACCGTAGAAAGAAGCGAAAAGCTTGCAGCCCGCCACCGAGATTGGCGACTGATGGAGTATCGCGATCGCCAGCTTACTGAATACACCAGGGTTAAGGGCATCTAGATGCGCCAACCCCCCACCAAAGACTTCACCCCTGCAACGCTCTTTCCTCTCTTCTCTCTTCTCTTTTCTCTCTCCTAGTTCGGCAAAACAACGAACTGGCAGAATAAACAAGCGTTGAAGTCATAGAGGCCAGAGGTGGTTTAGATGAGACAACTTCATCATCTGTAACAGTCTTAGCTCGATTTCGCACTCTGCTCAGCGACCCACTACGGTAATGTGGGTAGAGTGACTTTACCCGCATGGTTTTCCTTCCTAGTTTTCTTTTCTAAAGTATGACCCTGACCGCATCCCCTGAAACGGCTTCCTCAACTCGCATTATTCGGATTGGCTCTCGTAAAAGCCAGCTTGCCCTGGTGCAAACTCACTGGGTGCAGGCAGAGCTGCAAAAAGCCTTCCCTAATCGCACCTTTGAAGTCCACACAATGAGCACCCAGGGAGACAAGATTCTGGATGTAGCTCTGGCAAAAATCGGCGATAAGGGCCTGTTTACCAAAGAGCTAGAAGTTGGGATGCTCGCTGGGGAAATCGACTTTGCCGTTCACTCCCTTAAGGATTTACCGACGCGCTTGCCAGAGGGTCTGGTGCTGGGATGTGTGACAGAGCGCGAAAACCCTGCCGATGCCCTGGTGGTACACCCTCAACATCGGGATAAACAGCTAGATACTCTGCCAGCGGGAGCCGTAGTGGGTACGTCTTCTCTGCGGCGTTTGGCTCAACTGCGGCATTACTATCCCCATCTCGTGTTTAAGGATGTGCGGGGCAATCTCAATACCCGCCTGGCTAAGTTAGATGCCGGGGAGTATGATGCCTTGATTTTGGCGGTAGCGGGCTTGCAGCGTTTGGGCATGGGCGATCGCGTCCATCAAGTAATTCCTGCCGAGGTGTCGCTCCATGCTGTGGGGCAGGGCGCTTTGGGAATCGAGTGCCGCGCTGATGATGAGGAGGTATTAGAACTCCTACAAGCCTTGCAACACCCGGAGACAGCAGCCCGTTGTTATGCTGAACGGGCCTTTCTGCGAGATCTGGAAGGAGGTTGCCAGGTTCCAATTGGAGTTGACACCACAATTACAGACAACACCCTCACACTCAAGGGAGTTGTGGCCAGTCTAGATGGCCAAACCCTGGTAAAGGATAGTGTCTCTGGCCCGGTGAGTGAAGCGGAGAGCCTTGGCACAGCCTTAGCCCAAAAGCTGCGCCAGCAGGGTGCGCAATCGATTCTAGATGAGATTTTTGCCACCCTGGAACGAGGATAATTTGGCGCGGACTTATTCACTCCCTCATAATCTACGCCCTCATACAGGACGTGTTGCCGCATCTGGAGATGAATCAGCATTAACCCTCACCTTAGCTCTAGCCCAAAGGGAAAGAAAACAGAATTTTTAGCACCCTTCTTTCCCTTGGAGAAGGGCATACCCCTGACAGATATTCAAGAGAAAGGAGGTGAAGACACTTCATCCCTCCGTTAAGCAACGCCCCCCATACAGAGGGCGTCCAAGCTTGATCGTTCTAGTTCTATGAGAGCGTCAGGCAGAAACGAGGTTTCCAGGGTAAAACCTCGTTCAACTTCGATTACACCTCACCAGTACAGCAGCGTAGTTCAAACCACAATCCCACAGCAGGATGATTGAGTAAAGTCTGCCCGTCTAGTGATCTGCTAAGCCTATCAATCAGGGTGGTATTCTCACAAGCAAGTCAAGTGCTTCCAGAAAGGCCAGTCCCAAAATCAAGACTTACCACAAATCAAGGCTTACCACTGCACTAGGTTAACCCGTGATTCCATTCACACCCTGATTGACTGACAAAAACTAGGCACCGGGCGGTCGAAACTGTTGCGACATCAACGCAGTCGGCCTGCGTCAGATCTCTACCCTTACCGAAAACCTGCGTAGGCGGGTTTTGCCTCTGTAGGCACGGCTTCGAGCCGCCAGCAAGAAAAGTTTTGTCAGTCAGCAAACATTCGCACCTCACTAAAAGGGGGAAAGGCCTAGACGGTAGTGATGTCTTTTTCTTTTTCTGCTAATAGCTCTTCGATTTTGACTGTGTACTTGTCGGTCAGTTTTTGAATTTTGTCTTGGAGATCCTTTGACTGATCCTCAGACAATTCCCCCGCTTTTTCTTGTTTGCGTACACTATCTACTGCATCCCGGCGAATATTCCGCACAGAGACCTTGCCCTCTTCAGCGTACTTCGCGGCCAGCTTCACCAGTTCTTTGCGGCGATCGCTGGTCAAGGGTGGAATATTCAGCCGAATCACGACCCCGTCATTGCTTGGTGTCAGGCCCAAATCAGACATCGAGATGGCTTTCTCAATCAGATTTAAGCTGCCCTTATCAAAGGGCTGAATGACAATTGTGCTAGCATCCGGGGTGCTAATGTTGGCTAGCGACTTCAGGGGCGTGGGCGCTCCGTAGTACTCAACCGTCACCTTATCGAGCAGTGAGGGGTTGGCTCGCCCAGTCCGAATCGTATTAAACGCCCGCTGAGTTGCCTCAACCGACTTTGACATGTGGTCTTCTACATCAGCTAACTTCACAAGAACCTCCCACAAGCGTTCCTATCGGGTCACCCATCACCGCTCGCTTGACATTACCTCTTACATTCAAATCAAACACGATGATGGGAATATTGTTGTCCTTACATAAGGATATGGCAGTACTGTCCATCACCCGCAAATCTTGCGTCAGAATATGTCCATAGGTGAGGGTCTGATAGCGCTTCGCGTCTGGATTTTTGCTGGGGTCAGAGTCATAGACTCCATCTACTTTCGTGGCCTTAAACAACACATCGGCACCGATCTCCGCCGCACGCAGGGCAGCCGTCGTATCGGTTGTAAAAAAGGGATTGCCTGACCCCGCGCCAAAAATCACCACCCTCCCTTTTTCTAGATGGCGCATTGCCCGTCGCCGGATATAAGGCTCGGCAACCTCCTGCATGGAGATCGCTGTTTGCACCCGAGTAGGTACATTGGCCCGTTCCAGTGCATCTTGCAGAGTCATGGCATTCATCACTGTGGCGATCATGCCAATATAGTCGGCGGTTGCCCGATCCATGCCAGAGGCCGCCCCCTTCACTCCACGAAAAATGTTACCGCCACCGACCACAATTGCCACCTGAACACCACTGGCAACCACATCGGCCACTTCTTGGGCAATACTGGTAACCACCGCCGGGTCAATGCCGTAGGAAAGTTCACCCATGAGGGCTTCGCCACTTAATTTCAGCAGAACTCGCTGGTATGTTAATCCCATGCAGTGATGACTTGAATGAAGAATAATGTGAATCTGGTTCCAATCTAAAATACTCCCTGGCCAGACCAGTCAGCAAGCCAGTTTGTTTCTCCTTTATCACTTTCTCGTTGGGGGCTTCCGGAAAAATGACCACCATTCTGCGCGATTGGAGCTATCAACACCAGTGGCTTTATGATACCGTTTCCTGGTTTGCGACTTTGAGCGTGGGGGGTGCACAGAAGTTTCGTCAACTACCTCTGACCGGGTTAGTCATTCGACCTGAGACCCAAATACTGGATCTTTGCTGTGGGTCTGGGCAAACGACACGCCTCTTGTTGCAATACTCCCAGCAGGTAACTGGGCTGGATGCCTCGCCTAAAGCGTTGGAGCGGGCACGTCAACAGGCACCGGCTGCGACCTATGTCGAAGCGTTTGCGGAGCAAATGCCCTTCGCCGACCATACGTTTGACTTGGTGCATAGCAGTGCTGCCATGCATGAGATGGCTCCCAATCAGCTTCAACAAATCTTTAAGGAAGTTTATCGCGTGCTAAAGCCAGGGGGCATCTTCGCTATGGTTGATATCCATCGGGCAAACAATCTCTGGATGGGGGTTGGCCTGGCGGTGTTTATCACATTGTTTGAGACCGAGACTGCCTGGCAGTTATTAGCGACAGATTTGCCGCAACAACTGGCCAAAATCGGCTTCCAGCCGGTGCAGCAATGGTTCTATGCGGGCAAAAGTGTTCAGGTGATTCAAGCGGTAAAGCCGTCGCGCTCAGATGCCGCATGAGGTCAGGGGGTTGAGGGAGGGGTAGGCTAGCCTAGAAATTTTTGCCTTGCTGTACTAGGAGTCTAAACCGAGTTGAGTGCTTTATGAACTGCTGTAGGTAATGCGGGGGCTAGGGCGATCGCTCTTAATCTGTCGTGCTCGCAAGCGCTGCCGCCAATCGCGGATGGCACTAGCCCGGCGCACAAGCGGTGGCACATAGCCCGTTTCATCCCAGGTCTCAACTGGGTCTTTAACATAGGGCTTGGGGTTCACATTCATGCAGTGGGCCAGGCTATCTACGTAGGGTTCCAAATCTAACGCCCGCATCACATCCTGAGCAGAGCTATAGCGATCGCGGGGAGCGATCTTCAACATCCGACTCAACACCTTTGCAAAGTGAGGGCTGAGGGCCACCTGATCTTGCCAGCGCACTTCCCCACTCACAAATTCGTAGTCAAAATCCAGCGGTGAGCGCCCAGTCAATAGATAGAGACAGGTTATTCCCAGGGCGTAGATATCGCTCGAAAACACAGGACGAGAAGCCAACTGTTCCGGTGGTGCAAACCCAACCGTGCCGACAAACTGGGTTGAAGTATGACGGGTCGAAGCTCCGGTAACAAGCAAGTACTCTTTAACCGCCCCAAAGTCAATCAATACCAGGCGGCCATCATCCTTACAGCGGATGATGTTAGTTGGTTTGATATCGCGGTGAATCACCCGATTTTGATGCACATAGTGCAAAAGGGGTAAAAACTCCCGCAGAAACCGCTTGACTTGGTGTTCTGAAAAGGGGCCTTTTTGCTTCAACTCCCTCACCAGAGTGACACCCCGCACATATTCCTGCACCAGGTAAAACTCACCCGCCGCTTCAAAATAATCAAGTAACTGGGGAATCTGGGCATGGCTGCCAAGCCGACTCAGCATCTTTGCCTCTTGCTCAAATCGCTGACGCGCCCGTTGTAGGGAGGCAGTATCATCAACTTTGGGGCAAAGTTGCTTGATGACACAGAATGGCTCTCCTGGCAAACCCTGATCGCGCACCAGAAAGGTGATGCCAAAGCCGCCTCGGCCCAGGATTTTGAGAACTTCATAGCGATCGCGAAACCGCTGTCCAGAACCGCACATCTGTGCCAGCAGCACCTCATCGACACCATGGCGATGGGCAGAAGAAAAGTCAACAACTGGAGGATTCATTCAAACACCTGCGTAAGCGCTTCAGAGGCCCCATGCTCCTAGTCTAGAAAGAATCAGCTGCCACCCGATAAAATCTTTACACTTTCTAGATGTTGAGCACCAGGTCAAGCCGATATTTCGACCCCGCGATGATAGGTATTGTGTATCAGCACTTCAGATAATGACATCCCCCATCCGGAGAATTAACCCAGGAATTCACGCAAAATTTTGACAACAACCGGCAGGAGCCACCAGGGCAGTACGGAGCAAAATTAGGACAGCCTCCAGAAAGGATAAAGTACCTTACCACGGCAGAAACCCCCACAGTCCCTTTTGCGCCAACGCCCTAACCCACTGGCATCGCACGATACTGGCTGGGAAACCGGCCTACAAGGACAGCATAGAGGTTTGTGAACACTAAGGGGGCCTACCTGCATGATAGGGGCTATCCCTTCTATCTATAAAAATGCTGATAATAAAATAAGCGCACCTGAATAACTCAGTGCGCTTAGTATCCCTAACCCTTTCGGTGCAACGTACCCGTTTGTTCTTGGAATTAGATTAATAGGTATTTTTGGCAGAGGGCTGTAGATTTAGATATTCTTTAGGATTTTGGCATGAGCGTACAAATTCTATTTCTGCCAGATGAAGTTACGGTGACGGCCGAGCCAGGAGAGGCATTGCTAGCAGTCGCTGCCCGCGCTGGGATTACCATCCCTACCGGGTGCTTGATGGGGTCTTGCCATGCCTGCGAAGTGGAGCTAGACGATGGCACCAGTGTCTGTAGCTGTATTACATCCGTTCCCCTAGGGCGCGATCGCCTGACGATTAACCTCTACAGCGATCCTAATTGGTAGCCCTCAACAGCCCTCACGAGGATCGCGAGACTGAATCGCTTCCGGTTCGTTCCTCGTCCCTTAGATCGCAATCCCGATTGGGATAACACCATGGGTTCATAGCATTGGATCAGGAGGAGGCCCTATCCTCCTGCACAGCCCTTAGCTCTCCTTTGCACCGGTGTGGTCAGGAGCCTCAAACTTATAGCCTACGCCCCGCACCGTTTGAATTAACGCCGGCTGACTAGTGTCAATTTCAATCTTTTTACGAATCTGCCCAATGTGGACATCCACAACCCGCTGATCGCCCACATACTCATACTCCCAAACTTCCTGAATCAGCTCTGAACGCCGCCATACTCGCCCCGGATTGCGCGCCAGGAAATGGAGCAAATCAAACTCCAGCGCTGTCAGAGGCACCATATCGTTATTTAACTTCACCTCACGCCGCACCGGGTCAATCACCAACTTATCAAAGGTGAGGCACTGCTGTTCTGCCGTTGATACAGAGCGCTGCCGCTTTAAAATAGCTCCTACCCGCACCCCTAACTCTTGCAGGCTAAAGGGTTTTGTGATGTAGTCATCGGCTCCCTGGGTAAAACCCTTAATTTTATCGGCTTCATCGGTACGACTGGTTAACATCAGCACAAACACCCCTGTGCGCCCTTGCATTTCCTGACAGAGGGTATAACCATTGGCATCGGGCAAATTTACATCCAAGATCACCAGGTCTGGGTTGAACTGCTCAAACACATCCATCGCAGTTTTCCCATCAGCAGCAGACTCCATTTGGTAATTCTGCTGCGTTAAAAAGCGGTGAATCAAGTTCCGAATTGCAGGATCGTCATCAACAACGAGAATCTTGGCAGGAGCCATAGCCATAACCTTGTGTCTTCTGAAGGCGCTGTTTAAAGTCTGTGCAAAGCAATCTCAGAGTGCTATCGACAACTCTGACAAGAGAAAAGCCGTTTCCCATACTCATGCATATTTTCACCTAGGCTTTTAACCTCTGCTGTGATCAGCGTCGTCATCACCCAGGAATTTACAGGCTGAGCAAAGGATCACACTAGTTTCTTTCTTCTATCTCAAAATGAGAAATCAGTACTATCAGGTCTAGTATGCCGCAGCTTTGCAAAAAGGTATCAGAGAAGCCCTAGAGTTACGGAGGAATCTTAATTCGCTCTGGGCAAAGTCTCTATGGTAGGGTTTGACCATGAGATCTGCCGATTTGCTGCCATTTCATCAGGAGCGACCGGCTCATTAGAAACCGCAAGCCGCTATACTGAGGCTAACTTAAGGGAATGAATGTCATTACTATGGTCAGCGAAGTGAAATTGGTGTCGGGCAAGGGTATTCCTCTATCAGGCAATGATATTGATACGGATCGGATTATCCCAGCACGGTTTCTTCGCTGCGTCACCTTTGAAGGACTGGGTGCCCAGGTTTTTGCCGACGATCGCCGGCAGGCGGGGGGAGCACATCCTTTTGATCAGCTCCATTATCAAGGGGCAGAGGTGCTCGTGGTGAACGCCAACTTTGGTTGCGGCTCCTCCCGTGAGCATGCACCCCAGGCACTTGCGAAATGGGGGATTCGTGCTGTGGTTGGAGAAAGCTTTGCTGAAATTTTTTTTGGTAATTGTGTGGCGATGGGCATCCCCTGTGTAACGGCTTCTCCTATTGTGATTCAGCAATTACAGCAGCGTTTACAGCAGGCTCACTCTGTGCAAATCCAGGTAGATCTGGAGCACATGACCGTTACCTGTGATGATTTTGTTAGCCCAATTACAATGCCTGCGGGTGCTCGACAAATGATGCTAAGCGGCACCTGGGATGCCTGTGGTCAGTTAGTTGCTCAGCAAGAACAGATCCGCAAGACTGCTGCCCAATTGCCCTATTTTGCTTGGGCAGTGTAACGGATGGATCTGCCGCTGCTGGGGTTGGGCCTAGTTACTACCCTCGGCACTTGTTGCTTCGTTGCGCGATCATCCTCAATAGGAAGCTAGTTCTTGCTGCCAGGTATTCGTACAGCAACGCAAAGGTTTACAGCAAGGCAGAGATTTCTAGACTAGCCTAAGCCCCTTATCCTCCATTCCCCGCTCCCTTTAAGGGAAGCAGGAGAGCCAGCTCGAAGTTCTTCTCCGACTCTGGGAAAGGGGTATAACCCTAACGAGCATTCAAGAAAAGGGTGAGGGTAACCAGACTAATGCCTTCGTCTATTCGTCGATCAAAGCACAGCGATGAATCAGGCAGATGACCTACCAGTTGCTGGTTTCAGCTTCAGAGTCTGGAATCGGAGGAGTCATTGGCAGGTGTTTGGCTTCGGCATCGTGCGGGGCGGCTTCAAACGGCTCTGTGGAGGGCGGATGAAGGGGGGCGGCGGATGAGTGGAGGGTGTCGGGTGGGGGGGCCTGTTCAGGGATGGCGTGATCTGCATCAGAGTTGCCAATGCTCTTGGGGGTCGGTGCGGTGGTTTCCTCAAACCAATCTGCGGCACTCTCGGCGATCGCTGCTGGTGACTCAACCATGACATCCTGATCTGTCTCTTGGGGATTGGTTACAGGCTCAGGAGTGAGATCTAGCCAGTCCTCTGCATCATCCTGCGTTCGTTCCTCGATCGGAGCCGTCACTTCGACGGTCGTTTCCTCTACGGTCGTCTCTCCTGCTGTCTGGCGATATTCCTTACGCACATAGGTCGGCTGGCTTACTTTGGGCTTCATGAATCCCTTGCCCACTTCCACCAGCGCGACTACCAGGGCTACAGCCTTTTCAGGAAGCTGGGCGATCGCGCTCTTAGCTCCCCTCGCACCCACGCGAGCCGCACGGGCAACATCCTGAGAAACCCCATCTACCGTCACTGCGATATCCGTCGAAATCACCCCAGCCGTTGTCTTCACCTTTTCTGTAGCCGCCTCCAGGGCAGCCTGAGCCTCTTCAACCACCACCTCTAGATCCGCTTCCTCCGGTTCAATGTCTTTGAGAGAAGCGCGGTTAATAGAGCCTGACTCAGCACGCAAAGGTTGTTGGCCCACAGAGGCAAAATCCTCCCGCTTGAGGGGCACATAAGGATCATCATCCGGCACCGCAGGAAAAGGATCAGGGGCTTTTTTAGCCGTCACCGTGGCAAATAGGGCCAGCACCCAATCAGCCATCTGCCTAGCAACACGACCGACCCCCTCAGGACTGAGCAACGCAATAGCCGCCGCTTGAAGCTGACTCGAACTGGGTAGGGGCGTTTGTTGATCGACCGGTGCCACCTGCCGCCGCAGGCTTAGCGTTTGCCAGACAAACCAGCCCAACAGCGCCACCGCAGCGAGTTGTCCTAACAGCAACCCACCACGAATTTGGCCAGCGCAGACCCAAAGCACCAAGGCATAAAACAAACCCACACCACTCCAAGCCAGGTCATGTTTGCGATGAACTTCAGGAAAAAAGAACGCCGCCATATACAGGGCAAAACTACCTAAACCGACCGCCAGTGCCAGGAAATAAGCCAGCATCATGCTGCTCCCCTCTTGCCAACAACATTTATCTCTCTTCACTCTACTGTGCAGAAAGATTTTAGGTTTGAGTTTTTAAGATTTGAATCTGTAATCAAGCCCAGTGAACTTTTAGCCTTCCCGCCCTAGACTGATGAATCTCCGCATATCTAGCCAATGCCCCCGGCTTAAGATTGCTAGCTAGATGACAGCTTAAGAAAATCTTTCTGGTTAAGTTTAGTTGACCGGGATAGTCTAAGAGGCGAATGCCCCAATCATTTTGCAGAGTTGAAGAAAATCTTATGGCACAGAGCTTCGGTGTGATTGGTCTAGCTGTGATGGGTGAAAACCTAGCGCTAAACGTCGAGCGCAACGGGTTTCCCATCGCTGTCTATAACCGCAGTCGGGAAAAAACAGACGAATTTATGGCAAACCGCGCCCAGGGCAAAAATTGTGTCGCGACCTATTCGCTCGAAGAATTCGTGGCAGCCCTGGAGAAGCCCCGGAAGATTTTGATCATGGTGAAAGCGGGTGCACCCGTTGATGCTGTGATTGACCAGCTCAAGCCCTTACTAGATGAAGGCGACATTTTAATTGATGGGGGCAACTCCCTGTTTACCGATACAGAACGCCGCGCCAAAGATTTGGAATCGGCCAAATTTACTTTCATCGGGATGGGGGTTAGTGGCGGAGAAGAAGGGGCGCTGAATGGCCCCAGCTTGATGCCTGGTGGCACTGAGCGCGCTTACCAATATCTAGAACCCATCCTGACTAAGATTGCAGCTCAGGTCGATGATGGCCCCTGTGTTACCTACATTGGCCCTGGGGGAGCTGGGCATTACGTCAAGATGGTGCACAACGGCATTGAATATGGCGATATGCAATTGATTGCCGAAGCCTACGACCTATTGAAAAATATTGGGGGGCTGAGTGCGGCAGAGTTGCAATCTGTTTTTGCCGAATGGAATACAACCGATGAACTCAACTCTTACCTGATTGAAATTACCGCAGATATCTTTAAGGTGAAGGATCCTGACACTGGCGCGCCCCTGGTCGATATGATTCTGGATGCCGCCGGGCAAAAGGGCACAGGCCGCTGGACCGTTGAAACGGCCATGGAGTTGGGGGTGCCGATTCCTACTATTATTGCTGCTGTGACGGCGCGGGTAATGTCTTCTTACAAGCAGGAGCGGGTAGAAGCTTCAAAGCAATTGATGGGGCCAAGCGGGGTTAGTTTTGAAGGCGATAAGCAAGCCTTTGTTGATAAGGTGCGAGATGCGCTCTATTGCTCGAAGATGTGCTCTTATGCCCAGGGTATGGCGTTGCTGAAGAAGGCATCAGAAACCTATGGGTTTAACTTAAATCTGGGTGAGTGTGCTCGCATCTGGAAGGGGGGATGCATCATCCGGGCAGGCTTTTTAAACAAGATTAAGAAGGCTTTTGATGAAAACGCAGCTTTAGCCAATTTGCTGCTCGCTCCTGAATTCAAGCAAACGATTTTGGATCGCCAGGCGGCCTGGAGAGAGGTCGTGGCCCTCGCGGCGAAGTCAGGGATTCCTGTGCCCGCTTTTAGCGCTTCGCTGGACTACTTTGACAGTTACCGGCGCGATCGCCTGCCCCAAAACCTGACTCAGGCTCAGCGCGACTACTTTGGTGCCCATACCTACGAGCGTGTAGATAAGCCCGGCAGCTATCACACGGATTGGATCCATGTTGTCGATCAGCCGGAAGCGGCTTTGGCAAAGTAGATGGATCGCTGCATCGAGGGCAATTTCCAGGCAAGATTTGACTCTTCACGGTAGCGCCTTTGACTTTGCTCAGGGCGCTACTAATTGAGTAATAACCAAGGATAATTGCTTCAGTCGGGGGTAGGTAAAGCCTGCCCATTTTTTGTGCCAATTTGGTGGGTGTCACCGCAACTGATAGTCTAGAGGCAAGCCAGGGAAGGCTAATCAGTGGCTTCTGTTTGTTAACAAAAACTATCTAAATCATGACTGCCCAGGAGGTGCAGACAATGGCGCAAAGTATGAAACAGTTGGTAACAGGCTTTGCCACAACGGTACTTCTTCTAGGAGCGATCGCCCCATTAACGGCAGCGCCCATCGTCCTAAAAGAGGGTGAAACCACCAGCGGCTTTATTCGCAACACATCCCCCGTGCTCCGGTTTCGGAATCAGGCAAAAACTGGGGCACCACTTGAATCAACAGTCGGTCAGGATTATACATTTAACGCCCAGCGCGGCGACAGCCTAGAAATTTCAGTCGATGTGGAAGATGGCAGTACCCTCAAACCCATTCTGGTTTTGATCAACCCCCAAGGGCGGCAAGTTAGCTTTGACTCTACCCTTGGTCTGCTGAAGTATCGGGTTCCTACGGCTGGCAAATACACCCTGATGGTGCTAGCGCAGGGTAAGACCCGTGGACGTTATACAGTTAATCTAGTAGGACTAACGGCTCCCACCCAAGTAGCCGAAGCCGATCAGGTGATGACGAATGTGCTGAAACTACGCATCATTGGTTGTGGCGTTCCCAATGTGGCCGTCATCAAAATTGGGGATGCCGAGCGCTGCACTCGCGATATTGAACCAGGGCAATATCTCTATAATGCAACGACTAAACGCATTACCCTCGTGGATACCCGGCGCGAACTCCTGGCTCAGCGATTGCAACTGACCCTGCTAGACCAGTGCCCCACTCCAGCCACGTCGGTGGTTCAGATTTTGGTGCAAGACCCCAATGATAAGAAGGATTACACCTACTGTGCTACCCCCAATCGTTATGTGAGCAGTGGTCTTTACCGTTATGACATCGCTACAGACAAACTCAGCCCCGCAACCGTTGCTACCACGCCGGCCACGCCCACACCAGCCACGCCCACACCAGCCACGCCTACGCCGGCTACGCCGCCAGTGACAAAAGAGGCCGACCCGCGTCGCGAATTGTTGCAGAAGGAATATGGCCTGAGTGTTATGGAATCTTGCCCCGCTGCCCGCACCCGACTGGTGGTTGTCAACTTTCTAGAAGAAGGACAAGTCTACACCTACTGCGCTCAACCAAATCGATTGGTGACGGCTGGGGAATATGTCTATAACCGTCAGAGCGATCGCCTGGAAGTTGCCCGCAAAACACCCGATTGCACCATTTCCATTGGGGGCATTTGCGTGTTGAAGTAGGACACCTGTAGAGGAGAGGGCTGGGGCATGATAGAAGTAGGAGACTGTTTTAAGGGGTGAGTGTGGCGGGGCAGCGCCCAAAGAAAACCTGACCCACTCACCTCTATCTTTGCTCAACGGCTCAACCTATTCTTTCATCACCCCATCCCTCGATTAATCTAGAGATGGATTGTTCTCTCTGGTTTTTCTATGGCCAGCCAACCTACTTTGGTGAAGCACAGCAATTTGATTCATCGCCTCGTCATTGATCGCAAGACGATGGAAACGGTTGGGCGAGTCGAAGTCCTATGGATGTATCCCCCCGCCCACAAGGTGTTGGGGTTTGTTTGTCAATCGGGACTGCTAGGGACGCAAAAAACAGCCTTTACCCTGCGCCAGGTTCATGCCCTGGGACAAAGCAGTATTCTGGTGGGTTCTGCGGGGCAAGAAACAGATGGCGATCGCGTCAGCCAATTAGAGTCTCTGGTTGGTTGTGAAGTTTGGAGTGATGCTGGCGGCAAAGCAGGGAAGATTGTGGATTACCTGTTTGACTTAAAAACAGGCGAAGTCTCCGCCTATCTGTTGACAGAAGGGCGACTGGCCGTATTAACCGACGGGATTTTGCAGCTCGCTCCCAGCCAAATTCTGAAGATTGGGCGCAGTCGGGTACTGATTGCTGATGCGAGTGCGCGATCGCTGATTCCCTATCAGCCAGGTATTCGCCAACGGCTGGTGGAAGTCGGGGAGAAAGTCAGCGAAACCCTGATTGAGGAATATCAGGAAGTGACTGACAAAACTCAGACCATCGCCCAGCAGACCCGGCAGCGCCTCCAAGGTTTAGCTGAACAGGCCAGAGCAACGGTACGTCATTTGAGTGAGCAGTTTTTAGAAAGTACCCAATCGCTTACAGAGCAGGCCGCTGAAAAAAGTCATGGTTGGGTAGACCAAATGCGCCATCAGGCAGAGCAAATGGGGGAACACTGGCAAGCCTTGGTGCAAGAGAGCTTGAGCCATCCTACCGTTGACGGAAGCGCAGGAGAGGATGCAGAACCACTAATCGACACCTCGCCAGATCTGGAGGATGTTTGGGGGCATCCGGCTGAGCCGGTATCCATACCCATGGCTCCTTCACAGGGGCAGCCAGCAGTTTCTGCCCCTGTTTCTCCACCGCCCGTACCTTCAGACCCACTCCACCCGGCTACACCTACAGAAGATGACCCCTGGGCAGATTGGTCTGAGGCCCCTGAGCCTGCGGCCACTGTGGATGCGGTTAGGGTCGCAAGCTCAGAAGCAGAAGTTTCGTCTCTAAAGGAGGCTGTTGACTCCCTTGACTGGGATATTGAAGTGCCTCCAGAGGGGGATACCCTCCCAAAACGAACAACTCCTTTGATTGATCAACAAGAGGATATTTGGGGTGATCCAGTTGACGGCTAACCCTTACAGGGAATTACAGGGAAAGGGTGCGTCAGCAGACCAAACTTGAAGTAGTTTTGCTGTCTGGGCTGAGCCTGTCTACGCCACCCTTCTTTAACGACCCTCGCATGACTACACTCGCAAGTAGGCGATCGTCACACCCGAACCACCTTCTTCCCGTGGGGCTAGCTCAAATCGCTCGACCAGGGGGTGCGTTTGCAAAAAGGTGTGAACACCCTGACGCAGCTTGCCGGTACCCTGTCCATGAATGATCCAAACAGCGGAGCCAGGGGCGCTGTTAAGGGCCTTCTCAATCACAGGTTCAGCATCGGCTACCCGACTGCCGCGAATATCGATGGTATTTTGTGAGGTGCGGACAGGGAGGATAGGAGTTGCCCCAGGAGGATCCAAATTGGAGGAGGGGCTAGCGCTGCCAGATTTTGGCGGTGGCGCTGATGAAGCGGTGGGTTGACGGCGAGGGGGGGAAGAGGCCACCTCGATGACTGCTTTTTCTCCTGCAAGAGATTCCACTTCGGCCAGGGAAATTGTCATTTTCATCAGGCCAAAGCGCACTACGATTTCGTGATTGTCATTCGCCGTCGTTAATACTTCGGCCACTTGACCCAGGCGAGGAATCCGGACGCGATCGCCCACTTGGGGCCGAAAGCCCTTGGGCACCGCTGGTTTTGTAGCCTGAGCCGGAAGATGTTGCGCCGCGAGCTGATGCAACTGCTCTGTGGCTTGCTGGGCAGCTTGGGCGGTCGGGGTACCTTTTTGCAACTGGCGAATCACCTGAGCAATTTCCTGACGGGCCTCCGCGATCGCAGCCTGCACAGCCTGTTCCTGGGCTAGTTGTAGTTCGCGTTCTCGCTGTTTCAGCGCTTCAGCCCTATGGGTCAGTTCCTGGTGCAACCGCTCGGCCTGGGCTAACAGGTTCCCCGCTTCTTGGGATTTTTTCTCCTGGCGACGGCGTTGTGCTTCTAACCCAGCAATCACCTCGTTCACTTCCTGAGAAGCCCCGCCTACAAGCATCTGAGCCTGCTCCACAATCGCTGGAGTTAAGCCTAAACGACGGGCGATCGAGAGCGCATTGGAGCGGCCTGGAATCCCCCATAACAACCGATAGGTGGGGGAAAGACTAGCCTCATCAAACTCGACAGAGGCATTTTCAAACCGTTTATCCTGGTATTTCAGCGCTTTTAGCTCACCGTAGTGAGTGGTGGCCATGGTCAGAGCATTTTGGTTCGCCAAGTGCTGTAGCAGAGAGATCGCCAGAGCACTGCCCTCCGAGGGGTCTGTGCCTGCGCCGACTTCATCCAGCAATACTAGGGAAGGCGCTGGAGGGGCCGTTGCTTCTATGGGCGACGATCCTAGGGCAGCCAAAATTCTAACAATCCGGCGAATATGGCCAGAAAAGGTGGAGAGGCTTTGCTCTATCGATTGCTCATCACCAATATCGGCCAGGATTTGCTCAAACCAGGGCAACTCCACCGGCTCGCGGGCGGGTATAAACAGGCCAACTTTAGCCATCAGTGCAGCTAGGCCCAGGGTTTTGAGGGTGACAGTTTTGCCACCCGTATTCGGGCCGGTAATCGCTACTACGCGAATTTCTGGTTGAATCACCAGGTCAATCGGTACTACAGGCCGACCCTGTTCGTGTTGCTGCTGCCACACCAGCAAAGGATGGCGGAGTTGCCGCAGGGTAATGGGGGCTGGGCAAGCTGGAAGGAAGTCCGATTCTGGCTGCGCTTCTGAGGAGGTGCCGCCGGGAAGGGGGCTAGCTGGCTCCAGCAAATGGGGAGGATTCGCCTCTAGCCAGAGACTATAGCGGGCACGGGCAGTGGCCAAATCCAGGGTCGTGGCGATCGCCAGCAGGTATTCCAACTCTTCCTTAACAGCGGCGACCTTTTCGGTCAGGGTACGGCGCACGGCCTCGGCTTCTGCCGCTTCCTGTCGTTGTAGTTGGCGTAACTGGTTGTTAGCTTCCACCGTGGCGTGAGGCTCGACATAAAGCGTGGCACCGGTCATGGAGGTATCATGCACAATCCCCGGAATGTGATCGCGGTGGCTAGCTTTCACCGGCACTACAAACCGCTCAGAGCGCTGAGTGATGAGGTGTTCCTGAATCGCGTTTGCCTTGCGTTGCAGAATATGTTGCAACAAGCTGTAGACGCGATCGCGCCCCTGTCGTAGCTTTTGCCGCACTTCAGCGAGTTTAGGGCTGGCCCGGTCGGCAACATCGCCATTGTCATCAATGCAATGGTGGATCTCCTGCTCCAGCTCAGGGTAGGTACGCAGATCCGCCACCAAGCGATTTAGAATGAGCAGATCCGGATGGGCATCAATCACCCGTCGCAGGTTACGGGTGCCCGCGAGGGTCGTGGCGATGGCTAGCAGTTCTTCCCCAGACAGGGTACCATGCCGCTCTGCTCGCTCCAGGGCTTCGCCAATATCCTCCACCCCTTCAAACTGCAAACCCGTAGCCAAGCGCGTTTCCAGGGTATATACTTCACGGGTTTGGGCCAGCAGTTCTTGGGTTTCCAACCGAGTTGAGGGAATCGGCAGTTGCCGCGCTGCGATCGCACCTAACTTCGTCGCAGCAAAGGTTGCCAGATGTTGGCATAAACGCGGCCATTCCAAAAGTTCAAGGGTTTCAGCCTGAATCAAGGTCGTGCTCTAGCAAAGGGATTCTCTTTTATTCTAAGGATTGTTGCCGGTAAAGCGGCGCTACCCATCGGCTAACGTTGCCACCCCCCGGTTGATTCGGGTTTCAGTTTTGCTCACAAATCAAAAGTTGACGCAGCCCCAATCCACCAGACTAGAAATCAGCTAATTCTTCAACAAGAAGGAAATATGGGCACACTCTGCGCTTTTCATTTTGAATTCCGCATAGCTGAATTCCGCGTAACGGTATTAGTTCCAGGAGTCTTCAGTGACAAAGCCACGTTGACGCACATTTTCGGGAATGGGCCAGTCGGCGTTTTCTCCACCAATGATCAAGGTTTCTAGGCTAACATAGTCACGACTAAACTGGCGCAAAGCGTTGATCAGAACGTCGAGAGCGATCGCATCACTCGTACCCAGATCAAACCAGCACCGTGCCCAGAGGCCATCATACTCAACTTCTCCCATATTGTGCATCAGCGCAACAATGCCACTGTCCGCAGCATCTTCTTCATACTCCATATAACTAATATCTAAACCCATCTCCTGTACCTGTAAATTTTCAGCATTAAACCCACCTAGCTTTCCTAGAAAAAACCAGGAGCTAAAAACCTCCTCTAAATACTGTTTTTCAATTTCAGAAGGCACGGTGCTGAACTCTAACCAAAACCAAACATTAAACGGGTCAAATTCACGAAATTGAATATTCATAGGACCTTAAAGCATCAGACATTAGAGAACATCAGCAAAAGCAGGACGCAGTCGTCGATAAATGTGCCAACCTACGATGAAGATGACAAAGGCAATGACATAGCTCAGGAGTAAATCATGGCGATGAGCAAACGTACCTATCAGCAGCAAATCGCGGTAGCTTTCAATAATGGCGGTTAGAGGGTTCAGCCGAAAAACCCAAACCTGTAGATTTTCTGGAATGACACTCGCGGGGTAAATCACAGGAGTCGCATAAAACCAGAGGCTAAGAATCACACCCACGGTCTGGGCAACATCTCGCAGAAAAACCGTCAACCCTGCAACCAGATAGCCCAACCCAATGGTTAGAAGGAGTTGGGGAATCCAGACAATGGGCAGAAGCAACAGGGTTGTGTGCAATGTTTGAGTCGTAAATACCAGAGCCACCAGCAGGATCATGAGGCCAACAGAGCTTTCGACAAAGGTGGCAAAAATTGGCACTAGCGGTAACACCCCTAGGGGAAAAACCACCTTCTTCACCAGGTTGGGTTGATTAATCACCGAGGTTGTTGCCTGGGATAGCCCGGCTGAAACAGCATTCCAGGGTATTAACCCAGCAAAGAGCCAGAGGCCATAGGTCAGGTCATTCGTGGGAAGCCCCTTGAGGCTAAGCTTAACCTGGAGTACAACAGAAAACACGTAAGTAAAGATCAGCAACTGCAAGAGTTGGTTCGCTACCGTCCAAAAGTTACCCAGCATGGAACCCTGATAACGGGCCTGGAGATCTCTTTGAACCAGTGTTTTGAGTAAGTCGAGATGCAGCCATTGCTTTTCGCTGAGCGGTAACCCTTGCCCCAGACGCTTGAGTTTAGCAAAAGGAAATTTCAGAACGTTGGGCACAGCATTGTCCTCACACAGGGAAAATAGCAAAACGCAGACACCGGTTAATAACGGGTATCTGCATCTTAGGGCGGATTGATGCAAAGCTAAGTACTGGTAGCCGAGGCAATCAATTCGGCAACGTTCGTAAGCACGACTTTAGTCGCGTCTGGCTAAGGCCAGCCTTATAAACATTACAAGGCTTCCCCTTCACGGTAGGGGTAAATGGCGCAACCAGTACCGCCTGCGATCGCTCATTCTAACCTGTTAAGAAGACGGTTGTTAGGCCAAGTCAAACAGTAACACTTCTGCTTCCCCATCCAGGGCTGTCAATGTCAGAAGCGCCCTTTCACCACTAATAGCCACCCCATCTCCCGCAGCGATTTGGGTTTGGTTCAATTGCAAGTTTCCCCGCACAACCTGCACCCAGGCAGAGCGATCGCACTTGAGCACATAGGTACGAACTTGATCGGGTGGCAAAATCGTGGCATACAGCACCGCATTCTGATGCAGCTTCACTGACCCATCGCTGGCATCCGGGCTGGCAATTTTGAGCCATTGTTGCCGCTTAGCTGCGGCTGAAAATTGCTTTTGCTCATAGCTGGGGGCAATTCCCTGGCGGTCAGGAATGATCCAAATTTGCAGAAGATGCAACCGATCAGTATGGGAAGGGTTAAATTCACTGTGGGTAATCCCCGTGCCCGCAGAAAATCGTTGTACCCCGTGAGCGCCGACAACTTCAGTATTACCTAAACTATCCCGATGAGCCACAGCCCCCTCAATTACATAGGTGAGAATCTCCATATCTCGATGGGGGTGGGTGGGAAAACCCATCCTAGGGTCGATCCGATCTTCGTTGATAACCCGCAGACTGCGAAAGTTAATGTGCTGAGGGTCGTAGTAGTTGGCAAAGGAAAAGGTGTGGTAAGAATCTAGCCAACCATGGTTGGCATGTCCCCGTTCGGCTGATTTACGCAATGTCAACATGGTGAGAATCTCTAAATAAAGCGGATGCTAAGAGTAAGGGTTCTTGGCAGACCACGAGCTGCACCACAGCTAAAATCAGCCGTGTGTTTAGGAAGCCTGAAACACAAACGCACTTTGCACTCTACATTTGGCGTAGCTGCACTCGTGGTTGGTCAAATTTTTTGACGGAACATGAGCCTGCGCAAAAGATAAGTAAACAAACTATTTGCGTACAAACAATATAGCAAAAAGTTTGCATACGAACAATCTGGTGGCTTCCTTTAGCGATCGCGCCGGTTAGAATCGCCCCGTTCCCCACTTATTAGAATCGCTCCGTTCCCCACTTAAAAGTAGGGGCTGCGCTCCCAGGCAGGGGGTTCTACCCTTCTACTCCCAAAAGCGCTGCCATTGAGTTGCGCCGACCTTCTGATAGCCACGCCTTCAGCTGTCAGGGCTACCAGAAAATCGGCGGTTAAAACAGCCGCTCCGGTCTTTAGGCAGAAATCATGTCTGCTTCGAGCATAGGCGTATCTGACTCAACAGGTGCCCCATCTCGCACCAGTGAGGGCAGATTGCCATTGTGCTGCAAAAACTGTCCGACCATCGCCAGCATGGCGTTGACCTTGCGATCGCGCCATTCATCAATGAGTCGCTCTACCCTGGCGGCAGGCAACAACCGCTCCATCGCCTCTTTAAGATAGGCAGCATGGCGCATTTCATCCTCAGCCACACTCACCATCCCCAGCTTGAGGCTCCGATCCTGGGGGGTCGCATCGGGTAGGGCTGCCGCCATCCGCCGAAAATCCTTGCTGGCATCCCGTTCTAAAATGTAGGTGCTGGCCAAAAATACTTCCCAGGCAATCATTTCAGCCCCTAACTGTGCCCGGCTGTAGTCCTTAAAATAGGCCTCAAAGAAAGGGCTACGGCGACGTTCATCGGGTTTGCCATCCGCCGTTTTTTCAGGAATATCCTGCAAACGAATGGCTTGTTTATTCAGTTGCTTTAGAGCATGGGCAAAGATCTGACCATGCCGGCGCTCATCATCTGCATGGCGGCTGAGTTGGGTAGCCAACCAGTCTTTGCCCTCAGCGGCAGCGCGGGCACTCAGTTGTTCTAAAAAGGGCACCGAACCTGACTCTGCTAGTTGTAACCCCGCGAGAGTGTTAGGACGAGTTTGTAGATCTCGCAGGTTGCGGGCAGAGATATAGGCAACTGCACCAGAACCGATAATCTGCAAAAGTTGAGTGAAAAGCTTCATCGTTTTTGCTAAAGAGGGCATAGAGCTGATTGTAGCGAGCAGAGTCGGATTTAGATAGGTTAGAAGGAATTTAGGTTTCCTGATTCTGCGGTTGCGAAGACAGGGAATTCACTACACTATTTCTCGGAAGCCCTTGCGAGGAAACGGTCAGTGCGTGTCTTTACTACCATCGCTGGACTGCGCTGTTATCTGGATTTACACCGATCCAGTTCCTACCGGGTAAAGGAACTCAGCGACACCAGCGTGCGCGATCGCGCGATCGCCTATGAGTCATCGCCCTTGGGGGTGATTCCAGAAATCGGGTTTGTGCCAACCATGGGAGCGTTACACAAAGGGCACCTGAGTCTGATTCAACGGGCACGACGAGAAAACAAGCAGGTCGTCGTCAGTATTTTTGTTAACCCCTTGCAGTTTGGCCCCCAGGAAGACCTGGCCCAATACCCGCGCACCCTGGCCAGCGATTGTCAAATGTGTGAACAGGCAGGGGTCGATGTTGTGTTTGCACCAACGGCAGAAACGTTAGGAATTGAAGCAGTAGTGACGCAAGTTGCCCCACCTGCTACGATGACTAGCGGGCTTTGTGGGCGATCGCGCCGGGGCCACTTCCAGGGGGTGGCAACCATCGTCACCAAATTGCTCAATATCGTCCAGCCCAACCGTGCCTACTTTGGGCAGAAAGACGCTCAACAACTTGCAATTATTCAACGGCTTGTGAACGACCTGAATCTACCGACCGAAATTGTGGCCTGTCCTACGGTGCGAGAGCCGAGCGGGCTGGCCTGTAGTTCTCGCAATCAATACCTGACCGCTGCAGAGCAAGAACAGGCGGCGGTGCTTTATCGCAGCTTGCAGCGGGCTGAGCAGGCTTTTCGCCAAGGCGAACAGTGTAGCCAGACCTTAATTGCACTGGTAGAGACGGAGTTAGCCACCGTTGCCGAGCTTGCCCCCGAATATGTGGAGCTAGTGCATCCGACGACGCTGGCCCCCCTAGAAACAGTGGAAGAAGCGGGTTTGCTAGCGATCGCGGCCCGGTTGGGTACCACTCGCCTAATCGACAACCTGCTACTACAACGACGACAGCCAATTGTGGCAATCGATGGACCAGCGGGTGCGGGCAAATCGACCGTGGCTCGCCAGGTGGCCCAGGCTCTGGGACTGCTTTATCTCGACACAGGGGCCATGTATCGCGCTCTAACTTGGCAGGTGATGCAGGCCGGCATTGCGATCGAGGATGAACCCGCCGTTGCCGAGTTAGTCAGCCAGTACGACATTGCCATTAGTGGTAGCCCCGAAGCTCTCAGGGTGCAAATCAATGGGCAAGACATCACGAGTGAAATTCGGAATCTCGCCGTAACCGCCAACGTATCGACCATTGCCGCCCAACCGACTGTGCGCCATGAGTTAGTACGACAGCAGCGCCGCTATGGTCAGAAGGGCGGAATTGTCATTGAAGGGCGCGACATTGGCACCAATGTGTTTCCCGATGCAGAGGTCAAGGTTTACCTGACGGCTTCTGTGCAAGAGCGGGCGCGGCGACGACAACTTGACCTAAAAAAGCAGGGTCAAGGGGAAATCAGCCTGGATGAATTGGAGCAATCCATCTACGATCGCGATCGTAAAGACAGCACCCGTACCCTTGCCCCCCTGCGCAAAGCGATAGATGCGGTCGAGATTCAAACGGATGGGTTAAGCATTGCTCAGGTGGTTGACCAGATTGTGCAGCTTTACCAGCAAGCCATCAGAAGCAATCATCTAAGCCGGTAAAATCCTGAGCGTTTAAGCCAGATGAGCAGAGAGGAATGAGCAAAGCGAATAAAACGCTCAAGGGGAAAAGCCCTTAGCCGCAGGCAATGACCAAATGAGAAGGGAGGAAGAAGCAATGAGAAATAACCCCTCACCCCCCGAATGACTCAGTAACCGCGCGATCGCGACAAATGTTGAGGCCCTGAAATCTAGCCAACGCTTTCAGACAGAACATCAGGAGCATTGATTAAACACCACTTCAGCCATGCCCCTACTGAAGCGAATCTTCCAAGGTATCTTTGAGCACCGTGCGAGCAGCGAGATGGTTGCGCGTCGAAGTCAAAATTTCTACCTCTCGGTTCAATCGCGCAGCGGTATCTCGCATCTCCAATAAGGTCTGTTGCTCTTCTGCCACGCCATAGAGATTGCTCGCCACCCAGTAAGATAGCTCCGTCGGCAACTCTGGCATAGTTTCTGGCAATTCAATCTCCTGCCCGGTTAACTTCCCTGACAGACGCACCACATCCTTCAGCAGTTGCTCAACGGTGCGGGCAATGGGGAATAAATCCGCTGTCGGGGGGTCATCCTCAATCCACTCGACTAGCCCAACACGGTAGGGCTTCTCGCGGATATAATCCAGCACGCGAAAGCGCTGCTGGCCAATCGTCAAAATCTTCATCCGGTCATCGGGGAGGCGCTGGCACTGGATAATTTCGGCACAGCAGCCAACATCGGTTGGTTTTCCCTGTACCTGATCCCACATCTGCACGCCAAAACGGCGATCGCCTTCGAGGACAGTATTCATCAAAATTCGATAACGAAACTCAAAGATGTGAAGTGGTAAGGGTCGGCCCGGAAATAGAACCACCTCTGGGAGAGGAAACAAAGGTAATTCTCGCACCGCAATTGAAGATGATGCCATTGTCCGTTGGAAGAACGACAGTAAAGTAACTTAATACTTGTATCTACTTTATCGCATTCCCCCCAATTTAGGCTGGATGGCTATCCTAGGATCAAAGCCATTAGCCACTGCCCATTTGGCCCTTAAAGGAAGATGAAAGCGTGGCAGAAGCCCGGCAGCACTGAGCACTTAATCGGGTATCGGGGGATTCTTTGTTGATATAGCCGTTGGATATAGCCATCGCCGCCTGCCTGATTGGAGCTAGAGCCTGGCTGGGGGCAGCGCCCCCTTAACCCCAAGGGGACTTAGCAACCGGGCGATCGCGTTGGTCAAAAAATTGCGACCAAAACCAACCTCTTTCTCATCGTTTTGCTTGACAAGACAGTCTTAACAAACATAGGGCATGATGAAATGAGAACCGTTGTAACTTTTACTACCCATGCGTCGTTCTGAGTCTAATCCAGACCCGTTCCCTTTGACGGAAGAAGAACTCAGCCAGTTACTCGCCGATATGGATATTGACCAATGGCTGGAAACGCTGCGTCATTCTGATCGCTCGCTGTACAACCTTATGGCGCTGGAAGTGTGGTCTATTGCAAAAACAATGGATGCCCTCATCCCAGGGTTTTGGAATCGGTTTATGGCAAACCGGCAGATATCGCTGAAACAATTTATTCGGCAACAACAAGCTGCCAATGGAGATCCGCAAGCGCCTGCTCCAGGTGAGGCTGAGGGGGAGTAGGTGGCACCAGATGCGATCGCCCCCGAGTTTTTAGCGCAATGATCTGCTGGCTGCTGGAAACTTTTAGAGAATGGCGGGGATTTTCCCTGGCAGCAGTGAAGGAGTATGCTAGAACCCGGCAAGTTTCGTTCTCCCTATCTGAATCGCACCCTGCTGGAGCCTATCGATGTCAAGCGATCGCCTACACCAGATTGAACACACTAGCGATCACGATCTATCGGGCGGCGGGCGCTCGGCTGGGCGAAGCCAACAGCTTGCTTAGTTTGGGTGCTTTACTATTGGGTGCTTTACTAAAAGACCCTGCCCAGGCAATGGCGCAGTTTGAGGCGGCACAACAGATTTTTATTGAGATTGGCGATCGCTACAACCAGGGGCGCAACCTGTTGCTGTTTATTGCGCCCCGCCAAGTCTAACAGGGAGATTGGGAAAGGGCGATTCACGCTTTGTAAGAAGCGCAGGCGATTGGGATTGAGAGTAGGTGGGAACCAATGCAACAATATGCCGAGCAGTTGCTCGCTCGGCGCGTTAGGGGCAAACCCATAGGGGGTCAGTTGCCAATGGCTCCCCCCTTCTCGCAGTAGGAGCAGGGCTGGGGGATGAGGGCCTGAAAAGGTGACATGCTCCCAGTGGGATGGCTATGTTAGGGGTTAGAGTACTCCTAGATTTATGGATAGGCGCTTTAGAATAAAGTTGTAGTTTCTACACTTGCCACTCACCTGTCTATGACGATCGCCCAACCCCACCCCCCCATCTAGACTTCAGCCCCAGCCTACCAATGGCAATGGCGACTGGCAACCTGAGAGGAATATGTCGCGATCGCCGATGCCTCAGAAACCGAGAAGGCAAAGTTTTATTACTTTGATCTCAAAATGCTGGTGGAAGACATGGGTGCGGGGCCAGACCATGCGATCGAGAATGCATTATACATTGATCACCTTAGCGATTGGTCTTTTTTGCATGGTGAAGCAAATCCCCAATCGGGGTTTGACCACCGCCAGCTATCGTCGAACAAACGTCAGACAGGCTCAGCCAGATTTATCCTATTACCTGAATGAGCATGTTCAAACACTGCCGGAAGGCAATCAGGCCGTCGATCTTGATATTTATCCAGCACCAGATTGGGTCGTTGAAATTGCAGCGACTTCCTTCAGTGATGATTTGGGCAATCAGCGGCTGTTGTATGAGGCACTGGGAGTCAAAGAATATTGGGTGGTGGATATTAAAAACTCACAGATTATTGCGTTTGAGGTCTATGATCGCGGTAGTAAGCGCATCATGACTTCGATGGTGTTACCGGGTTTAGCCATGAGTACGCTGGAAAAAGCCTTGCGCGATCGCACAACCCAAGACGATAGCCAGATTATGGTAGCACTGATGCAACAGTTTCAGGCAGCTTAGAGGTAGCCGCGCCACTCACTCCACAAACCTTATACGGCGGCGATCGCTCCTCGGCGAGCAGCATCTCGCTGTTGCCACTCGTCTCCACAATTTGGCATCTCTTTTTTTCTCAGGGCCGCTACGGTGGCAGCGTCCGGCACTGTTTAGGCATTGTTTAGCAGAAGGGATGAATGGCCCTCAACTCTCGCAGTAGGAGAAGAATGCAACCGATCCGGTTCTCGCTCCTGTGGAAGAGGGCCGGGGTGAGGGCGCATGGGGTGATTCCTACCCAAAGTTAGCCCCGTCGCCACCCCCTGCTCTAACCTGTCATGACTATGTGGTGGTTTCAGTTGGGTGCTGCCTACATACAGCAGAGTTTGGCAATCTTGCAGCCAGCGATAGGACGCTCGATGTAAACACCTGCACGCTGGTGGGATGGGTGCAGGTCACTTTTGCCCTCTCCCTCAATCCCTCTCCCAAGGAGGGATTAAGACTTTGAATCTGGCTCCTCCGCGCCCATTTTGAAAGAAGGCACTGAGGCTTGAACAACCCGGTCGGGTGTCGGATTCCCAAGGGTTCTGCGAGGAGACCAGTAGATTGAGCCGGCAGGGTATCGTCGTTCTCTACTGTGAATATCCTACCGGTAAGGAATGTTCTGATCAAGGGTTGCGCAATGCTGCCCGAGCGATCGCCAGTGTCAGGCATCCCCCCTCGGCAGCGAGCTGAATCACCTGTTTGGGCACGGCTAAGGAACTGGTGGCCATCTGGCTGTGTTGTTGTGCGGCCAATAGGGCGGCGGCCTCAGCGACGCTAGCAACCCCGACTGCCTGGGCAACCGCTGCTGCTGGCGTGGGTACAACAACCGTTGCCAGGGCTGCCGGAGTAAAGTACACCAGGGGTAAGTGATGCTCCTGGCAATAGTCCCGAATACCGATTTCTGCTGCTTTGCGGTCAATAGTGGCAACTCCCGCTACCATGGCCAAGCTCCAGCCGTGTTGGTGCAGTAATTGGTTGATGCCCGTTGCGATCGCCAGCTTTGGGGTATGACGCTTACAACCAAGGCCAACCCAAAGCACCGTGTCAGTCTGCGTTGGCTTTCGTTCGATCTGCCCTGGGTCTGGCAAGACCTTACCCCTCTTCTTCAATGGTCTCTGACGTTGCCCGTTCCTGGTCTGCGATTTCTTGCAGCGCCAGCAATAGGGCTTCCTCCTGGGCTTCAAATTCAGCTTCTTCAATATCACCCATATCAAAAGCGAGTTGCAGGGTCAGCAGCTGCTTTTGCAAGTTTTCCTTCACATCCATTTCAGCATCAACCCGTTCCTGAATCTGTTCAGCGATCCAGGTGAGGCCAGTAATAGGAGCAAACAGTAGACGGAGAAGCATAGGCACTAATAAATGAAGCGATGCTAGCACCGATTTAACCAAAGAATACAGCAGATACTCAATTAAACACTTGGGGTTGCCGGGCCTCTGCTAGCCACAATCACTAAACCAAAATCACAAATCGTTTGACAGGATCCCCACACGTCCAAAATTCAAAATCAGGGATTGCTTGATGACCAAGCTTACCGGATACAGACAAACTTTGCCACTCAACCAATATCTTACGGCATCCCAGTGCAGCAACTTGTTAGTCCTCATGCTTTTCCCCAGACTTCTACCAACTTTGTCTAGCTTGACCAACTTTTAGCCATGCAAAGATTTGTTGTGGAGTTAGTGTCAACTAAACCCCTGCAATTACCTTAAGCTCGCAATTCCCTCTGCAAACTTCTGGCTCTTGTTGGGGGAGTCAACATTAAAACAGAATCATCATCTGGATCAAGCATCCACCCTAACTGACTGCCATGTTTTAAGCTGCCATGCTTTAAACAGTGTAAGGTGTCGTCAATGACATGTTTTACCCTATTGATACAGGTGAAAATTGATCAGGTGAAAGAATTTCGATAGCCCAATTGGGTGATTCAGTAAGGGCATCCTCCGGCTCGCCTGATTCGTTCGGATTCCTTAGATTCTACGCAATGACTGCAACATTAGGAACGACCGAACGCCTACCGAAGGTACAGCGCAACTCAGGCAAAGCTATATACCAGTCGGCTTGCTGTCAACCTCAGCCATAAGACGTTTCTGTAGGGTAGAGTGTCGAGCCTCAGGCAGGGGATTCGGAATAACAACTCCGTCCACATATTCTCATGCTGGAAAATCCTTCAAATATGGCAATTTGAGAAAACCTTCAAGGGTGAGAACCGGATGCATGTCGCTTTTGCTCTCACCCTAAATCCCTCTCCCAATTTGGGAGAGGGACTTTGAGATAGCTCGGCTCTCCTGCTCCGAGGTTGGGAGAAGGTTCTGGGGGATGAGAGCCTGTAAAGGTGACATGCGCTCTGAGAATCTCTGTCAAGGAAGCCGTCATTGGTTCAAGCAAAGGCTTGATTTTGTGACTCCGTTGTAGCGGCAGAGACGTGCTCAACACTGGGTGGAGTTTGCCCACCCAAGTTATCAGTTTACTCATGGCGATCGCTCCGATGAATGGCGACCTGGAGACAATATCACCTCAGTTCTACAACTAAGCTGGCTCAGGAATTTTTAAGGCCTCCCTGGCCTTGGCGAGAGCATCTCGATAGCGATAACTTGCGGTCACAATTGCTCGCCGCTGTTCAGTACTTAAAGTGCTATATGGCTTAGCTGCAATTCTTCCAGGATTAAAGAAAGGTTTTACAGTGTTGAGACATTGTTGATAGGCGCTTTCCACCTCAGCGACTAATTCAGCACTCAGCTTGGATTTGTATGGCTCAAACTGGCTGTGAATACCCATCCAGTTATGCTTAAAAATCAGTAGACTCTGATCAGACCAGGTTTCTTCCTCGCCAGATATTTTTTTGGCCGGCACCTCCGTTGCAAGGTTCAACATTCCTTTAAAGTTTAAGGCTGCATTAAAGTTGGCTGGTTCATCTAGCTTCTGAATCAGGGACTTAACCGATTTAACTAAACCTTCGGCGTAGGGGATCGCCGCTTTGAGATTACCATCCCGAAATAGGAGAGCTTCTACTCGATGAAAACTCCGAAACTCTGGAGATGTTTCTCCCCCATCAATCGCGTAGGGACGTGCATCAATATCCGCATCCTCCTGTTCAAAACTCAGGGCGTAAACTTCTATCTCCTCATAAGGTGGACGAGCATTGATATAGGCTTCTTTCGCTTGCGCCAAGTTACCGCTTTTCAGGGCATCTAGCATTGTTTCTGTGAGAGATAACTGAGCGATCGCCTGCTTTTTGAAGTAATCGACCCCTGTTGCTACAGCTTCTGGGTATAGGGCTTCTGAAACTGACGGCAGGGTAGCTGACTGCGGAGTCTGACTTGGGCCTGGTTGAGTTGTGGCGCAACTAATGATGAGCAGAGCCATCACCAAACCCATTGCGAATAATGACATCAACTTTTTCATAATTTTTCCCAACGTATTGCACTACAAGGCTCTATTTTTTGCAGTAACATTGCTCTAATACTAGATCTTATTGAGAAAAATAATCAAGAAATTGAGCGGCAAATGAAGAGGAGAAACAGCCATACCAGAGCTAAATCTCGATGGTATAACTTGGTATAACTTCGTCTCAGTGGTTGTCATCAGGCGCCTAGCCAACGACTGTAGGGTAAGCCAAGGCCCGCGTTCCCATTCCCCGGTGGCCCTGGCGACTCAAGTTGCGGCTGTACAGAAGAGACACCAGCCTTCACAGGTTGTAGCTACTAGTTCGCGAATACGTTCTATGGAGGTTAGAAAAACCCCACAGACGAGACCAGATCTCGCAGGTTGTAGAAAATGTTGATATGGCCATAGCTACCTAATTGTGGCAGGGGTGCAGGGTTCCACCCCTAGCAAGTGGCATCGCCCCACGCACCGCTTCACCCTGAATGGACTCCGTAACCAGGAGATCGCGATACATCGAGTCGGTGGAGGCAGGCTTCAGTTATCTAAGCACAACGTTAATCTAAGCACAACGTTAATTGTCCGCTTAAAGGACAAAACACCAGGGATTTGAGTCATTTTGTCAGCCCATCAAGAGCCAGTCCTTAAGCTGAAGGGCGCGTGCTAAATAGAGACAAAGTGGTTAATGCCCCTAACCCGATAACCACTATCGGCCAGCATGGCATAGTCTAGCTCGCTTGGCGCAGGCAGCCGGTAAAGGTAGCCGTAGGACATAATCGACTGAACCCGGTCTGCTGGATGGGCCAGATCTCCCCCATCCTGAGACTGCATCGGAATCGGTGCCCCATAGAGCCGGGTGGAATAGGGGCCATTAAATGTTGCAGTGCGCAGATTGGTTGAGTCAATCAAGTTATAGCCTTGCCAGTTTAAGCCTAACAAACCCAGCACATGGCCGATTTCGTGGCTTACCACCTGATACAGCACCTCATCGGAAAATTGCGTGTAAATCGTGGGATTAACAAAGATCTGCCCGACTCTGGGCATTTGCTCTGGGGAGGTGATCCAGCCGCCAAACTCGTAGTCGGGGCCGCCTAAGGCTGCCTCAAACCTATTGCTATCGGCTGAAACATTGACAAACACCAAGACGTCATCTACGTAGCGTTTGCTGGTAAAAGGAACTGTCCGCCCGGCAAAGGTGTCGAGCCGATTCAGCGTCGCGTTGAGGGTGAAGTCTGACCACTCATTGGCAATGCGGTTGGCCCAGTCATCGGCGGCTCTTTGGGCGATCGCCTGCCGCTCTAGAGTCCAAAACCCAAGGTAATCATTGCGAAAATCCAGGTCAATGTTAAAGCGTGTGGGGTCGGGGGCATAGGTGTTGACCACTGTCCCCAAGTCATAGGTAACACTGGCAAAGGGGGCGGGGGTCAGGCCATTGGCGAGGGAGAAGTTAACCCAGTTCCCCAAGACGCGATCAGTGCTCACTCCATCCACTTCGGCAATAAAGGCAATAGTCTGAAACTGATTCCAATTATCGGAGGTAAAAATCAGTTGATTTTGAAACCCATCCTGAACCTTGGCATTGGCATCGACGACCAAAAAGTCAGCGGTTTCTAGCGTGACCGTCCACGGAGTGGTGGGCGCTTCCCGCAGGCGAATTTGCAGGGTGCCAGTGTCTCCCTCTAGGCCACTAAAGGAAAGGTTTGCGATTTCAATAGGGGCGGTGGGTGTTGCCAGAGGGGCCTGAAGGGCGACTGGCCAATTTACCCTGAATGGGTCTAGGAGTCGCACGGCCTGACTAAACAGCGAATCTGGCAAGCGGAAGGAGGCAGTCGTGCCTGTTTCAGCAAAAACTGCTGTGAAAGAGTCATGGGTCTCTGCTTCGACGATCGCGGCCAGGTGACAGTTCAGCACGCTTGAGGGAATTGCCAGCGGCAGGTTACTCATTCCCGCATTTAGTGAGGGGACAGAGCTAGGCTCCGGGATGGCAACAGGGGTGATTGGCTCAATGGGCGCAACAGGGGCGATTAGCTCAATGGGTGCAACAGAAGCAATTGGCAAGCCAGCAATCGCAGCCACACTTTCAGGGGCTGTCAGCAAAGCCGACATCACAGCGCCCAGTTGCGGTGTCTTGGCAAGGCGAGTAGCAGCTTCTACAGGGGCTTGTTTCCATTCTTCAACCTCTATCGATGCGATAGCCGATGCGATAGCGGGTAGGGTCGGAGCCAGAGTATTCACCAAGGGAGTCAAAGTATTTGCCACTGGTTCAGTCGGCACTGGTTCGGCCACTAGTTCAACAGCAGAAACCACGGGATTCACCACGGTCTCAGCAGGCACAGTTAACACAGCTGGAGCGATCGCTAGTGGATTAGGCGCAGCCCCAGCGAGAAAGGCAGTAAGAACCGTCGCCCAATCTGACGACGCTTGCGAAACCTGGAATGTAAGAGGCACCGCCTCTGTTGACAACACCGTCAGCCCGTTCATCCACCAGATCGCACTTCGCCCTGTGAGGCTGTTTTGCCAAAGAATATCAACACTGCCACTTCGATTAAAATCTCCAACCGCTCGAATCGAGAGGTTAATGCCCGGAACCGTGGGCAAAAATGATTCCTGAACCGCAAAGTCTGCGCCGGTAATTTGCCAGATCTTATTTTCACCGGTGTAAGGGTTACGCCAGAGCAAACCAACGCCAGTGGTGCTAAAGGCACCCGTTGCTTCTAAGCGATATCCCGCTCCGGCTGAGGGCAAACTCACAACCCGCTGAAACTCAGTTCCTGCCATCAGCCAGATCACGGTCTCGCCCGTAATCTGGTTATACCAGAGCAGGTCGGGGTTGTTATCTAAGTTAAAATCTTCTACGCCACGAATGCGCCAACCGGGCCTAACCACGGATGGTAAGGAGACATTGCCAAGCACACCGGTTTCACCCAGGAGCCAGATTTTGACTTCACTGGTGATAGGGTCATGCCAGGGCAAATCAACCCAGCCATCCCCATTAAAATCTCCCGGGCGTCTCAAACTGACGGGTGATAACTCAGTGGAATCACTGGAGCGGGCCACTTCGATATCCAGGGGCAGTGAAACTTCAGTAGCAGCGGGCAAACTGCTGGCAGTAGTGTGAATACTGGGTTGACGAATCGGAGTAATCGTTAAAGGCGCAACTGAATCAGATGCAGCACTAGGAGCCACTAGTGCAGGCAATGGGCCAGAAAGATTAGAACTCAGTTGCAAGGCGCGAGCTAACAGGTTGGCGCTAGAAGTTTTAAGTAAATCCAGTGACATGACGTTAAATGAGTAGGGGCTGAAGATGCATCCCTATCTAGTTCTAATATCTGTCTGATATCAAAACCAACAAAAGCCGGCAAGGGGAAAGGGTATTAAACACAACAGACACTTTCCAAGCTATAGCGGAATTTCCTGAACGTCCAGTCAGCTCACGGTTTCTTAATCACTTCTTTAGAGGGAATTTTCGTAGAACCCTTAGGTTCGCCTTAGATTTTATCTGGATGATGGGGGGTACCTCAGCGGCTGCAACAAGATGTCTACGTAAAATCCCCGAAACCTTAAAGATTCCGGGGATTTGGGAGAAGCGCTTGTGGTTTACTAACCAGAGTTTGCATGGCCATAGCCCCTGCAAAACCCAGCAAATTGGTTTGCTCTAGGCTAAGTTTAGAGACCGGGCTAAGTTTCTTTGATAACCCCCTAGAGTGCGGTCAGATAGCGTTGTTAGAAAAACAATCGTTTGTTCAACTAACTGCTAACTAGGGCCACGTTAATAGTTCATGGGTAGGGGCTTTTCTGCCTGTAAGAGCGCACTCATCTGAACGTATTCGCCAATTTCAACAGGGACCGAGGAAATTTTCCAGAAGTCGTTCTGGTAATCGCTGATGGAGCGATCGCTAGAGAACTTGCCCATGCGCGCCACATTCAAAATCGACATTCGCGTCCAGTGATTTTGATCGCGGAAGGCTAATCCCACTTGATCCTGACAATCAATGTAAGACTGATAATCGGCAAAGAGCAGATATTCGTCATGGTTAAGCAGGTTATTAACCAGAGGTTGAAACAGATCGGAATTGCCATGGGAGAAGAAGCCTGAGGCAATGCGGTCAATCGCCAAGCGCAGTTCTGCATTGGTATCGTAGTACTCACGGGGATTGTAGCCTGCTGCTTTCTTAGCGTAAACTTCCTCTGCCGTTAGCCCAAACAGAAAGAAGTTTTCGGCTCCTACCTCCTCGCGGATCTCCACATTAGCCCCATCTAGGGTGCCGATGGTGAGTGCCCCATTCATAGCAAACTTCATATTGCCCGTCCCCGAGGCTTCTTTACCGGCCGTCGAAATCTGCTCCGACAAGTCTGCCGCCGGGTAAACGCGCTGGGCAAATTTGACATTGTAGTCTTTTAAGAAAAGCACCTTGATGCGATCGCGCACATCTGGATCACGATTGACCACATCCCCAATCGAACTGATCAACTTAATAATCAACTTAGCAATGTAATAGCCAGGGGCGGCCTTACCACCAAACAAAAAGGTACGCGGAGTGATATCCAGATTAGGATTAGCTTTGATCCGGTTATACAGAGTCACAATGTGCAAAGCATTCAAATGCTGCCGCTTATACTCGTGAATCCGCTTTGACTGAATGTCGAACATCGAATAGGGGTCAACCGTGATGTCATAATCGCGTTTGATCTGGTTCGCCAAATCCTGCTTCAGAGCGATTTTGATCCGACGAAACTCCTCTCGAAAGCCAGAGTCTTCCACATACTGTTCAATTTGGCGAATATCTTGCAGGTGCTTAATCCAGCTATCGCCAATCTTAGAGCTGACTAACTGAGTCAAGCGAGGATTACTCAACACAATAAAGCGCCGGGGCGTAACGCCATTCGTCTTATTGTTGAACTTATGGGGATAGAACTCGTAAAAGTCTCTCAGTACATCCTTCTTCAACAATTCGCTGTGCAGGGCCGCCACCCCATTGATGGCATAACTTCCGACACAGGCCAAGTGCGCCATGCGCACATAGCGCTCACCACTTTCGTCAATAATCGACAGGCGCTGCACCCTTGCCGGATCGTCGGGATAACGAATCCGCACATCATCCAGGAACCGCGCATTGATTTCAAAAATAATCTCTAGATGCCGGGGCAATAATTCCTGAAATAGGGGCAGCGGCCAGCGCTCCAGAGCTTCGGGTAACAGCGTATGGTTGGTGTAAGCAAAGGTTTTGGTGGTAATGCCCCAGGCCTGATCCCAGTCCAATCCATGCTCATCCACCAGCAGACGCATCAACTCAGCAACGGCCACGGAAGGGTGGGTATCGTTGAGCTGAATCACAAATTTCTCATGGAAGCGGGTCAGAGGAATATTCTGCCGTTTCATGATGTGGATCATGTCTTGCAGAGAGCAAGAAACGAAGAAGATTTGCTGCGCCAACCGCAGCCGCTTCCCCTGGGAAATGTTGTCGTTGGGGTAGAGCACCTTAGAGAGGGTTTCAGAAACCATCTTCTCCTGCACGGCCCCCACGTAGTCTCCTGAGTTGAAGGCACCAAAGTCGAAGGATTCCGGTGCTTCCGCCGCCCAGAGTCGCAGGGTATTGCAGGTATTGACTTTGTAGCCCAAAATCGGCGTGTCGTAGGGAATACCTTTGACGATTTGATGGGGAAACCACCGCACGCGATACCGCCCCTGTTCGTCAGTGTAGCCTTCGGTATGGCCGCCTAGCTTAACCTCTACCGCCCATTCCGGGCGGGCAATTTCCCAGGGGTTGCCAAACCGTAACCACTTATCGGTGACTTCTACTTGCCAGCCATCGCGAATATCCTGGTCGAAAATGCCAAATTCGTAGCGAATGCCATAGCCGATCGCCGGAATTTCGAGCGTTGCCATCGAATCCAGATAGCAAGCCGCCAGACGCCCCAAACCGCCATTACCCAGCCCCGGTTCTTCTTCCTGATTCAGCAAGTCATCTAAATTCAGCCCCAATTCTTCAATGGCCTGCTTCACCTGGTCGTAAATGCCCAGATTGATTAGGTTATTCCCCAAATGCGGCCCCATGAGAAACTCCGCAGAAAGGTAGCAGGCCGTCCGCGACTGCTTTTGGGCGTAGGTATGGGCGGTGCTGAGCCAGCGCTGGAGCAGGCGATCGCGAACAACATAGGCCAATGCCATGTAATAGTCATTTTGAGTGGCAATTTCAGGAAACTTGCCCTGAAGGTAAAACAAGTGGTCTAGAAATGCCCGCTTAAGTGTTTCAACACTCAAGCCGGTGCGGTCATCTTCCACCTGTACCGTTGGGCAACCGGGCGGAATCTGGTTCTCAAGCGTTTGCATGGTAAGTCCTCTGTGAATCTTCCGACAAAATCTCTGACATTAGCTAACCTCAGCTAAATGAAAGGCTGCTCCTAGCCCTGCACCTAACTCATCGGGGGTTATTTTGCCGTCTTTATTTACATCCAGCGCATCAAACACTGCGTCTGACCCCATCCACTCTTCGCGCGTGATAAAGCCATCTCCATCCAGGTCATAGGTCTGGAAAATGTCCTCAGCCGCATGGCTAATTACCGCTTCTCCTTCCAGATAAGCCAGGCGATTCGCCAATAATTTTTCCAGAGCGACTAACGCCTTGGTAAAACCAGTAATCCCTTCATCTAGCTTTTGGGAAGCCATGCGATCAGCCGCGTGCATTTTATCAAAGGTGGCCTTGTCAATCGTGAGCTTTTCAATATCCAGGCTGGCGGCCTTTGTTGGGTCAAGTTTGCGCGGCAACTCGCCCTCGGTAGCTTGTAGTTGGCCGAGCAGAGTAGGGGAAATGGTGAGTAAGTCACAACCCGCCAGTTCAGTGATTTCGCCAATGTTACGGAAGCTCGCCCCCATCACCTCCGTGGCATACCCAAACTTCTTGTAATAGTTATAAATCTGAGTGACTGACAAAACTCCTGGATCTTCAGCGGGTGCATATTCTTTCCCAGTTTCTGCCTTGTACCAGTCGAGAATACGGCCAACAAAGGGAGAAATCAAAGTCACTTTGGCTTCGGCACAGGCGATCGCCTGATGCAGCCCAAATAGAAGGGTAAGGTTGCAATGAATCCCTTCCTTTTCTAAAACTTCGGCCGCTTTGATGCCCTCCCAAGTAGAGGCAATTTTAATTAAGACGCGATCGCGCGAAACACCAGCTTTTTCATATTCTGAGATAAGAAACCGAGCCTTCTCAATCGTCGCCTCAGTGTCATAGGACAAACGCGCATCCACCTCTGTGGAAACTCGCCCTGGCACAATCTCTAGAATACGCTGACCAAACGCCACCGCCAGCCGATCAAACGCTAGGGAAAGCACCTGCTCATCGGTACCAGAACTCGCATCCCGCTTTGCCTGTTTTAGCGTTTCATCCACAATTTCCTGATACTCCGGCATTTGAGCAGCCGCGGTAATCAATGAGGGGTTAGTGGTGGTGTCGCGGGGCTTATATTTTGCGATCGCCTGAATATCTCCCGTATCCGCAACTACGACCGTCATCTCGCGTAGCTGCTCAAGCAGATTCTTAACCATTCTTCACTCCAGCCGTTGCAAGAAGTTTGCATCATTATCTGCAAAAGCCCTGGTCGTGTAAGTCGCCTGTGCAACGCTTCACCAAACAGAGGCTATCTACCGATTTACCGTCATACTAGCCAGAATTTTGGAAAAGCCGCCGCATCTCCCAAAAGCCTTAAGCTCTGCGCGAATACCAGGAGTGAATAAATTCCCCCCAAGCGTCTTCAGGGCAGGTTTCGAGCGGTCTCAATCGGCTCCAGTCTGAAACGAACAGTTTTATTGATTGGGTCAATAGCAACCCCATCGGCTGCACGCTGAAGTAGCTAGAGCTGGCGTTTAAAAAACGTTTCGACCAAAGTCTAATTCTCGCGGCCTGGGGCCTGCGCTTAACCTGAAACGACAGTCAGCAAATGGGCTGAGTGCCGCATTCATCCCACATTCATCCCATTAGTGCTGTGTATTTTTTATCGCGATCGCCAAGTTCGTCAGAACATAGGGCCTCCACCAAGTATGAGGGCATCACTCTAGGGCAAAGCTTTCCCCCTGCATTCTGCCCTGATACTCCGGCGGATAGCGATACCTATCTATGCCCTTTAACCCAAGGAGAAATGCGATGCCGAGACTTGATTATTTTGCTCCCGGTGTTTATATCGAAGAAATTGACCGGGGCAGCCGGCCAATTGACGGCGTCCAAACCAACATTGGCGGATTCATCGGCTTTACCGAAGATGTTCGGGGTGGTGCAGAACTCTACAAACCCATGCTAGTCACCAGTTGGAACCAGTACTTACAGTACTTTTCCAAACAGGGATCGGATGGCTTCACCGACTTCAACGCCTATCTTCCCTTTGCGGTGAATGGTTGGTTTTTGAATGGCGGTGGTCGCTGCTGGGTCATGAGTATTGGCACCCAACTCCCTGGCACTAAAGCCCCTGCCCTGGTAGAGAGCGGCCTCAAGCTAACAACGCGCAGTAACCGGCCAGCCTTGGGCTTTTCCCTGAAACCAGAAGAACATGAAAATGGACGCCTTGAAGTGCGGATTGAAGAAAGCACTCCCCTGCCGCCCGAAGATCCCGATGCGGAACCACCCATTGACACAGGCGAGTTTTTCAGCGTCGTGATTAGCCGTAATGGCGAAGAATTAGAGCGCCACGATCACCTAACCATGAACCCAGAGGCTGATGCCAGCACCGGCATTTATGTCGTTGAAGCTCTGCGAGAGTCAGAATTTATTCTGGCTGTGGATATGTCTCAGTCGGGTCAACCCCTAGCCCGTCGCCCTGCCAATGGCAACTATGAACTCAACCCCCCCATTCTCCCATCTTCCCCTGAGCGCTTCTCTCGCGATATTCAAGGAGTTAGGGATGACCGCACCGGGGTACAGGGCTTGTGCGAAATCGATGAAATCACAATGATGGCCTGCCCCGATTTAATGCGGGTTTATCAGGCCGGTTTGATGGATCTCGATCAAGTCCACGGGATTATGGAGTTGATGATCAGCCTGTGCGAAAATTCCACCCCTAACCCGGCCAACCGCATGGTGGTGCTCGACACCCCACCCGACAAGATTAAGCCTCAGCAAGTGGCGAACTGGCTACAGAATGAATTCAATCGGCGCTCGATGTACGCGGCCCTCTATTACCCCTGGATTAAGGTGCCCAATCCCCGTAATGGTGGCCGTCCAATTCTGATTCCGCCTTCGGGTCACATGATGGGGGTATGGTCTCGCACCGATGAAACCCGTGGCATCTATAAAGCCCCGGCAAACGAAACGCCTCGAGGTGTGATTGGGTTGGCCTATGAAACCAACTTCCGCGAGCAGGAGTTACTCAACCCAATTGGGATTAACTGCATCCGCACCTTCCCCAACCGGGGCATTAAAATCTGGGGTGCTCGCACTCTGGTTGAGCCAGAGAAAACCGAGTGGCGTTATATCAATGTGCGCCGCCTGATCAGCTACATCGAGAAATCGATTGAGCTAGGTACTCAATGGGTGGTGTTTGAGCCAAACGACGAAGAACTGTGGGCACGGGTGCGTCGCACAGTCAGCAACTTTTTAGAGCGGCTCTGGCGGGAAGGTGCTCTGTTTGGCAGCACTCCAGAGGAAGCGTTCTATGTCAAGTGTGATGGGGATATCAATACTCCCGACACGATGATTCTAGGCCGTCTCTATGTCGAAGTGGGGATCTGCCCGGTGCGTCCAGCAGAGTTTGTCGTCTTCCGCATCAGCCAGTGGAACAGCCAGGAGGATGAGGGCTAAAAACCCAGGTTCATTGCATTTCTGTAATTTATTCCGGGAGGGTCGGGGCGATCGCCGAAAACATAACCAAAACTGGTGATCTGAATCTTCAACCCTTCCCCCAACTATCCATTCTTAGGTAACGCGCTATGGCAAATCAGAAAGAAGTTTTAGTCGGTTGTCGATTTTACTTTGAGGCTTCTCCAGGAGTCACTGAAAAGATGATCCTGGAAGTCTCTGGCTTGAGTGCAGAATCTCCTGCTGCTGGCGGTGACAAAGTTCTTGGTTCGGGCAAGGGGGCAATCAACCTGCGGCAAGCCGCCCCCACCCGGGTTAAGTTTTCGCCAGTAGTGGTTAAGATTGTCGCTACTGAAGAACGAGATCTCTATGAGTGGTATGCCCAGTGCAACAAAAATGAAGGGGGCGGCAACTCTTGGTCTAACCAAAATCGCAAAGAAGCCTCGATTAGTGTCCTAGATCAGGAAGGTAAAATCCGCGCTCGTTGGGAGATTATTAATGCTTATCCCACAAAATATGAAGGCCCTAAATTAGAAGCGAGTTCTAACGATGTGGCCAACGAGACGATTACCCTTGTCCACGAGGGAATTAAGCGCGTCCCTGTCTAGAATTTACTCAGACAGTTACTCAAGGGTGCGTCTTTTACCATTTTGGATTTTTGACTCTGGCAATGCGCTAATTGAGGCATAAGGGAGTTTGAATCAACGTCAGTCTGTGCAGGCACTCTTTTTCGCAAATCTGGTGCTGTTGCTGAAACGAAAGTCTAGCCCTTTGCAAAGATGCGATCGCATCTTTTACCACAATGCCAACTGCAGGTAACCTGCCCGAAATTTTAACCAATTGCCGCTTTTATTTAGAGCTGAAGCTTGATGGCGGCGACGCCCCTGTCGATGCCTATTTTTTAGAGTGTCGGGGATTCAAGGTAACCCAAGATGTGGTGGAATTTTGTGAGGCCACCGCTCAGCAATGGGGCAACGCTAAACATGGCAATATTGTGCGAACCAAAGTCCCCGGTAATGTCAAGGTCAACAACATTGCGCTGAAACGGGGGATGACCCAATCTATTGCTATCTGGAACTGGTTTAAAGCGGTACAGGAGGGCAAGTGGGGTGAACAGCGCCGCAATGGGTCTTTGTTTATTTATGACCAGGATGGTGCAATTCAAGCCATTTTTGATTTCTTTGGAGCCTTCCCCACTAGCTATACCCTGGCGGATGTTAACTCTAGCAGCAACGAGGTGGAGATTGAAGAAATGGAGATTGCTTGCGAGAAATTAGTACGAAAAAAATAATCTACGTTGATTTAACCCTTAGCAGCTACTGCGATCGCCAATTTGCTAGGGTGCATTTCACTTTTGCAAGTTGCCCCATCCTGCAGAAAACAGAGCGCTCTGTCCCCCAACGCTTTTCCCAAAATGGGCGCAAGGGGAGCTAGATTCAAAGTCCCTCTCCCTCCTTAGGAGAGGGATTTAGGGTGTAACTTGCTTCCCACAGAGTGGGTTACGAAACTGGGATGCAGTCGTTTGCTAAGTCCATTGCGGCTAAGGAGATGTGTGAGCGCCAGAGGCTTCACCCCGATAACTCTCTCTTCTCTTTCCTCTCTTCTCTTTACCCTCTTCTCTTGTCTTCTTTCATCTACCTACCATGTTTCAAACCGAGTTTGAATTCACTCTACCTAAGGGCTATTTAGATGCCGATGGCCTTTTGCATCGTCAAGGCATTATGCGGCTTTCTCGCACGATGGATGAAATTGTGCCCCTGCGAGATCCGCGGGTAAAAACCAATCCGGCCTACGCCACAGTGATTATTTTGTCGCGGGTGATTACACAACTCGAAGGGTTAGATGAAGTGACCCCGGCGGTGATTGAGGGTATGTTTGCCTGCGATTTGAACTATTTGCAACAGTTCTACCGTCGGATTAATGAACTAGAGCCAGCAGAATAGCCAGCATCAAGCCTGCCCAGCATTGATGTTTGAGCGCTTGGTTGTGGTCTCAGCTTTCTAAGCAAAGTACTTCCCGACGAGTCTCTTAAGGGGGCGTGTGCAAGCACTACGGTGCCTCAATAGCTCCTAAATTTTTTAGGGCTGCTTTTTGGGCATCGGTTAAGCCCGTTACTCCCGAGATGTTCATGCCTTCGTAGGGCCGTTTTGCCCGTAAAACCTGCTGGCATTCGCCCGTATCTACCCGCCAAAGGCGAATGGTTTCATCTTTGCTGCCGCTGGCTAGGAGCATACCATCTTCACTAAAGGCGACTGATCGCACCCAACCGGTATGCCCTGAAAATCTCCGAATTTCTTTGTTTGTCTTGATATCCCAAAGGGTGACTGAGTTATCTTCACCACCACAGGCCAGGGTTTGACTATCGGGACTAAAGGCTAGCGATCTCACCCTGACCGCATAGTCAGAAAGCGTTTGAGTAGTCTGGTAGGTTTGCAAATCCCACAATCGCACGGTGCGATCGCCGCTACTACTGGCCAGCCATCGCCCATCAGGACTAAACACCACCGATCGCACCCAGTTTTGGTGCCCTGTTAAACACCGCAGTTGGCTTTGGTCTTTAACACGCCAGAGCCGCACCGTGCCATCCCCGCTGCCGCTGGCTAGGATCGTACTGTCGGGGCTAAAGGCGACGGCCCAAACCCAATCCTTATGCTGTTCGAGATGCCAACACGTGCGATCGACAAGGCGGCAGAGATAGATAGTTTTATCATCGCTGCCACTGGCCAGCCATTGCCCATCGGGGCTAAAGGCCACTGAGCGCACCCAATTTTGATGGGCCGGTAAGACATCCAGGCAACGCCCAGTTTCAACCTCCCATAGCCGCACAGTCTGGTCATCGCTGCCGCTAGCCAGCGTCTTACCATCGGGGCTAAAGGCAACAGCCCAAACCCGGCTATTGTGCCCCACCAGCGATTGAATGCATTCTCCTGTTACCCCATCCCAAATTCGGACAGTCTGGTCATCGCTCCCACTAGCGAGCAATAATCGCCCTGACAGTTGCTCTGGGGCAAAGGCCACTGAGCGAATGCTGCGACTGTAGCCTTGCAGGGTTTGAATCGGAGAGATATGATCGACTTCGCTCACATCCCAGAGACGAATGGTCTGGTCATCACTACTGCTCACTAGGGTCTGTACTGTTTTTCCCTGGGCTTCATCAGACAGAGAAGTGAAGGCCACTGACCAGACACGACTGGTATGTTCTTTGAGTGTATGTAATCGTTTACCTGACTCAACGTCCCAAAGGCAGACGGTTTGATCATCCCCCCCGCTGGCAAGGAGCTTGCCGTCTGCGCTAAAGGCAACCGTCCAGACGCGATCGCTGTGTTCTTTTAAGATATGCAGGCATTTACCAGAGTCGATATCCCATAATCGCACCGTGCGATCGCTACTAGAACTGGCTAAAAGGGTGTCATTTTGGGGGCTAAAAGCAACAGAGCGCACCCCACGGGTATGCCCAGTTAGGGCGCGAATACACTGACCACTCTCTGAATCCCAAAGTTTGATGGTGCGATCCTGACTGCCACTGGCCAGCAGTTGACCATTCTGGTGAAACACTAGCGACCGCACCCCACTCTCATGGGTTTCGCTTAGCTCGCGACAGATGCTAGTTTCCACATCCCAAAGGCAAATTGTGCGATCCATACTGCCGCTAGCCAATGTCTTACCATCAGGACTAAAGCTAATCGCCCTGACACCATCTTTATGGTGCTTGAGGGTCAGGCGGCATTGTTTACGCTCAAGATCCCACAGTCGAATCGTATGGTCATCACTGCCACTGGCTAGGGTCTGACCATCAGGGCTAAAGGCGATCGCCCGCACCCATTCCGAATGGCCATTCGAGAAGGTGAGTAAAGGCTCATTATCAGTCATATTCCAGACTCGAATCTCGCCCTTAGTGTCCCCCATGGCCAGTTGATCACCTTTGGTGTTAAAGGCAACGGTCAAGATGCTGCTGAAGGTTTCGTTGAAAACAGACTTTGACAGGTTAGAGCGGGCAAAATTTAAATCGTGCAGTTCCATACCCTGAAGGTATGCCTGCCAAATTGTGAGATCCGAAAAATCATAATGACTCCCGCTTAAGTTGAGACGGAGTTCTCGCAGCAGGTTTAAGGCATTACCTCCGGCATAGCCCATTTGCATTACAGACTTTGCCCGAATGCGGTGGAGTAATTGCTTGAGGGTCTGGCCTACGGCTTCTTCACTTCCTAGAATGTGAATTAACTGTTGCAGCAGGGGCTTGAGAATTTCCTCAATTTGTCTTTGCCGAATGTAATCCTTCGCTTGAGCTTTGATCAAAGCATGACTGCGAAATAAGGGAGCGGGCAGGGGCGCCAGCGAACTAGCTGGTAAAGGGGGATCCGGCAGTGAATCTGTTTTGGCATCGAGTAACGTTAGGCTCTCATCAACAAGCTCTCGACCAACTTCTTCAATCAGGGTTTGGGTAACATACTCCATCACAACAGAGTGGAGTGAAAATCGCCCCCCATTTTTTTGAATCAGCGATCGCTGATTCAGAGACTTTAGGGTTTCCAGTAACTCGATCTGAAGAAAGGGGCGCGTTTCAGGCGGCAAAATATCCTGCTGTAACTCTTGCAGAGACACCTGCTCTTCACGGTTAATGGCTAGCCAATACATCACCGTTTTTTCGAACGGGGTGAGTCGATTAAATTGTTGATCTAACAGATTACGAATACCGCTGAAAATAAAGGAGCTTTGCTTCAGAAAGTCAGCAATTTTATCACCAAACAATTCATGAATCGTTGTTGCAACTAGCTTCAATGCTAGGGGATTGCCGATATAGCGGTTGACCAATTGCCGTTTTTCTTCCTCGCTGCCCTCTAGTCCTCTGGCCGCTAGAATTTCGTAGGACTCTGTTTTTAACCCCTGAAGTTGTAAAGCCCGCACGGGAAGATTTTCTCCTGCTTGGTCAGCAATCTCTCGCGGCTTTTCGCGGCTGGTAATGAGCAGACAACTGTGGTGCAGTGCCTGCCCCATACGCCCTAACCCTACCCACTGGAAAAGCTTGCCATAGTCGGTGTAGTCGCTCTGGTATTGCCCAGTGAGGGCCGCGGGTTTTAACACCGACTCAAAGTTATCTAGCACGATTAGACAACGCCGTTGTTGCATGCAATCAATCAACCGATCTAGAGCATCCTCAACGTTGCTAGATATCGTTTCATGATTCTCTTTGCCATCAGAGAGAAAGGAGAGAATGTCTGCTAATAGATTGATCAACGGCTGACCGCTTCGGAGCGATCGCCAGATCACCCGATCAAACTTGTGCTGAATTCGATCGGCCAGCTTCAACGCCAGCGCCGTCTTGCCAATGCCCCCCATGCCCAACAGCAGCACCAACCGACATTTCTGCACCACTATCCAGTCTTCAAGGGTACTCAACTCCGCCGTCCGCCCATAAAAATCAGCCGCATTATCAAAGGCGCTCCCCCAATCTTGTTGGATTGCCGGAGCAGACGACTGCACTGTCAAGCGCTGTTTTAGGGTGGCTAGCTTGCCAGGACCTCTCCCCCCAATGTTGAACTTTTTATAAACTTCGCCCAATCGCTTTCGCACAGCCACCTCACTAATACCGAGATGTTGGGCAATATCCGCGATCGGCTTCCCCTGAAGTGCAAATGTTACCACCTGCCACTCTGCATCAGAGACCCCTTTCTCATCCGCCAAACGTCGCAAAAGGTCATTGGGAGGCTTGAGGGTAGCCATACGCTTCTCTCTCACAAAGAAATAGATTGTTATATCAGGTGAGATCTATCACACATCAACGCATCAAAAAGATGAATCCGCACCTTCTAGAAAGCTCTGTATCCTAAGAGACTGAAGCCCCAAAATGCGTAACCAACACTACTAAAAATCAAGGCAAGATCGATTCCTGAAGCAGAACCCTGCTGTCAGGTTATAACACAGGAGCTCCAAATCCCTTCAAAAGGTGGCACACATCATGAAAAAACATGGTTGACAGATTACTGGTAGAGATATATATAATTTATGTGAGCATAAGTGATGTAATTATACAACTTTCTGCAAGTCGCAGTATTTTTGGGTTTAGATCCATAGGTATTTCTCACTTGGCTTTGGTTTGCTATTCTTACACGTCTGAGAGGAAATCCTATGGCAACTTCCCCAGAACCAATGGAAATGGCCTCGATTAGTGAGATTATTTCTCACATTGAGCGATTACTCTACTCCGCATGGTGTGAGACAGGTTATGGTCAGCTCATTATTGAGAATCATCGCATCCAGCATGGCCATGTGCGTGTGGTTTTACGCGGCTCTACTCATTACAAATACGTGGTCAGTTCCGATCTCATTCAATTGTTACGAGACTCTAGGCAATAGCTTCAAGCTGAAGACTCACAAAGTTTTCGGTAGTACTAAATAGCCGTACGAATTGGAACGAAGGCTTTAACGTGAGGCTCAAGCGAACGTTTCAATTCATACAAATCAATTCATACCCAAAATGAGCACCACTCCGTTTTCTGGATGAAATGTTTTGTGAGCCACTTGTTTATTTGATGAGCGGATCCATGATTTCAATTCAGAGCACAACAGTTTTATTGCCCGGCCAATTCAGACCAGTGTTTTAGTTGAAATCGCGCTCATTTCGCCAACTGGTCAGCCAACTCAGTGCCAAACTCAAATCCTAAAGCCGGTTTTGATGGGTTAAATTCCCACAGACCGGGGAGTCAGCCAAGGATTCCTCGGTCTTGTTTGTTTTTTTGATAAACAACGACCTGATGCTGACTGATTTTTCTAATCGCTTGAATATAGCCGTCTCCATAGTTCTGATGGCGACCACGAGTCATCCCGATTGAAGCAAAGCATGCGGCGATACCCGATTAAACGCTTGGCATTGTGGGGCTTCTGCTAGTCAAAATTGCCAAGTGTTCGACCTGCTCACCACCAGTTCAAAATCCAAAATGCAATCAGAGAGGCGACCCAGCATGAGCGGTTAAGCAATGGGTTTTGTCCTCAGCGTTCTGACCAAAGCGATCGCTGCAACCCCCTCTAACCTCACCCGGAGATCAATCCATGAATCAACTGAATTGTAATCAGGACTGTGATCGCTGCCCCTTTGTCACCGATCCTTACGACCCCCAGCGCTATGTTTGCCTGAAGTGCGGTAAAGAATACTCCTTTCGCTCAGTGGATGCCATTACTGCCGCTGTGGTAGCCGTGGGGATTCTCTTTATTCTGCTGCTGCTGTACACCGAGTTGCGATCGCCAGAGGCCCCCAATCGGCCCCTGCAACGTGCGCCAAAGATCACGCTGTATCGCCATCGCCATCTGATTTAGGCCGGGGTGCAGAGATTCTACCCTTGGCTGGGGGCACTACCCAGAAGAGAAGGAAAGAGAAGCAAGAAAGGAGAATTGCGGGGAGAACCTCTGGCTGGGGGCACTAACCCCCGCATCCTCCAATGGACTCTCAGCAACCGGGCGATCGCGTATCAAAAGAATAACTAAAATTCAATTTCCTGGGGTGCACGGGGAAAGGGGATGACATCACGAATGTTGCTCATTCCCGTCATAAACTGCACCAACCGCTCAAAACCAAGACCAAAGCCAGCGTGGGGCACTGTGCCATAGCGCCGCAGGTCAAGATACCACCAGTAAGGGGCTGGGTCTAGGCCAACCTGTTGAATGCGGTTTTCTAGCACATCCAACCGTTCTTCCCGTTGGGAACCACCAATAATTTCGCCAATCTTGGGGGCCAGCACATCCATGGCGGCGACGGTTTTTTCATCATCATTTAATCGCATGTAAAAGGCTTTGATCTGAGCTGGATAGTCTGTGACAATCGTTGGCTTTTTGAATAAGTCTTCTGCTAGGTAGCGCTCGTGCTCCGATTGCAAATCCACGCCCCACTTCACTGGAAATTCAAAGGTCTTGTCTGCCTTTTCTAACAGGGCGATCGCCTCCGTATAAGTGACACGGGCAAACTCGTTATCAATAATATTGCTGGCTGTTGCCAGTACAGAAGGCTCGATCCGCTGGTTAAAAAACTCCATATCTTCGGGACAGGTTTCCAACACAGAACGAAAAATATGCTTAAGAAACGCTTCAGCGAGTTCCATGTCCCCCAGCAGGTCACAAAACGCCATCTCCGGTTCGACCATCCAAAATTCGGCTAAATGACGAGAGGTGTTGGAGTTCTCGGCGCGAAAAGTTGGCCCAAAAGTGTAGACATTGCTAAAGGCCATCGCCATAATCTCTGCTTCAAGTTGGCCACTAACACTAAGAAAGGCCTGTTTACCAAAAAAATCCTGGCTAAAGTCAACCCTTTTTTTGTCTTCTGTGAGCGCCGGCTGATTTAAATCAAAGCCCGTCACGGTAAACATTTCCCCCGCCCCCTCGCAATCGCTGGCGCTAATGATAGGGGTGTGAACCCATAGAAAGCCGCGCTCTTGAAAGAATTGGTGAATTGCCGCAGAGGCAGCGTTGCGCACCCGAAATACCGCTCCCAGGGTATTGGTGCGAGCACGCAGATGGGCAATATCACGTAAAAACTCAAAGGAGTGCCGCTTTTTTTGCAGGGGGTAGGTTTCAGGATCGGCTTCACCAAATACCTGAAAAGCCTCAGCCTTAAGCTCAATCCGTTGCCCCTTCGCGGGGGATTCTACGAGTGTGCCATTCACCTCAATCGAGGCACCCGTGCTGATGCGCTTTATCGTATCAGCATAGCCAGCGACATCCCGAGGGATTACCACCTGTAGCCCAGCTAAAGAGGAACCATCGTTAACCTCAACAAAGCTAAATTCCTTTTGTTCACGTTTAGTGCGTACCCAGCCCTTGACGGTAACCGTTTCGTTGGGTTGTCCGTGGCGGAGCAGGTCGAGGATACGGCGAGTGGTTGGCATGGCTGAGTCAGGTAAGGTTTCAATCAACTGCATCTGAGTGTAGCAAAGTCGGGAGGAGAGTTTTACGTGCAGTGTGAGAAGTCAGGGCGGTGGGCTGGGCAGTCTCTTCGGGAGTAGCTATGAGGAAGAGTCAATGCCGATTCAACAGAGGCTAAGGCAGATGCCCGCTTGAATGCTCTGTGCTGCTGAGATTCTCCAATCTCAAATCGCAGATTGTGCAACAAGCTCACTACACGTCCAAAAATTCAAACTGGTATAACTACACTCGGTGAGTTGAGATGATGACCGCAAGCAAGGTTGGTGCGATCGCGCTGTTTACCCTACTACTGACCCTCCAGCCACCCCTTCCAGGGATGACCTTCCCGATGATGTTAGCCAGTGGCGACGGCAGACAACTCGCCAGGGATATCAAACAAACGCCGGGTAACGTGTTAGAACCAGCTAAAATTCAGCGGCTGGCGGAGCAGGCAGCTAAGACCACGGTACAGGCGGAGCAGGCCCTAGAGCAAGGACGCTACGACTCGGCGATCGCCCTGTTTCAGCAGGCTCAGCAACTATTTCAGCAGTTACCACCCCAAGTTTTTAACGAGCAGGTGCGCGATTGTCGCGAAGGAATCGCCAAAGCCTACCTGCTCAAGGGAGAGAGTCAAACGGCTTTGAGTCTGCTGGAGCCGCTGCTGATTGAGCGACAGCAGGCGGATGAGGCGACCGTGCGCTTTATCGGCCTGCTGGCCTTGGCCTATTACGAAGTCGGCAACTACGCCAAGGCAGAGCAACTCTCCCGCCAGTTGGTCAATCGCTGGGAAGCCTTGCGCCGCCAAGGGGATAGCGATGACCAAAGTCGGATCACTCTGGCGGATCAACTCGGTTATATCTATCGCCTGTTACAAAAGGCTCTGGTGGCACAGGGTAAGACCGATGCAGCCCTAGAAGTAGCTGAACTCACCCGTGCCCGCGCCCTGGTTGCGCTGCTTTCCCAACGGCAGCAGCAACCGACGCCCCCTCCTACCCTAGAGCAACTCCGCCAGATTGCCCGCAGTCAAAACTCAACCCTGGTGATGTATTCCATCGTGGGGCGCGAGATGAGGGTACTAAACATTGAACCGCGGGATGAAACGGATATTTACATTTGGGTGATAACTCCAGGGGGGGCGATTACCTTTCGCCCAGTGAATCTACCAAAAGCGGGTGTTCAATCTCTCAGAGCGTTGGTCTTGGCTACGCGAGAGCAAGGGATTGGGGTACGCGGGCGTGGCCTAGGGGTGGTGGCTACAGGCAGCAGCCGTGATCCGGTTCGGGGAACGAATCCCACCCGCCATCATGCCTCGCTGCAGAAACTACATCAGCTTTTAATCGCCCCAATTGCTGATTTACTACCCGGAGAGGCAACGGCCCATCTCACGTTGATTCCTGAAAGTTCTTTGTTGCTGGTGCCGTTTGCGGCGCTGCCCAACGAGGCAGGGCGCTATCTGATTGAACGCCATACTCTGCGGGTTTCTCCTTCAATCCAACTGCTAGAACTAACACGACAGCAACAGCAGCGGCAAGGTCCGAGTCGTTTGGTCTTTGCCCCAGAAACAGCATTAATTGTGGGTAATCCGGTGATGCCCAGTTTACCCCCTCAAGCGAATCAGCCCATCCAGCCGCTAGATGCGCTGCCAGAGGCAGAGCGAGAAGCACGGGCGATCGCCAGCCTCCTCAAAACCCAACCGCTTTTGGGTCAGCAAGCCACCAAACAGGCTGTTGTCCAGCGCTTACCTCAGGCCAGCTTGATTCATTTGGCGACCCATGGCCTGCTGGATCTGGATG
>CALIDI010000015.1 GCA_938023035.1 uncultured Leptolyngbyaceae cyanobacterium
TTCAAGACGGTTTGAATACCCTGTAATACCTGATCACAAACGATGTCTGGCGTTTCCTCTGACTGGCAGGTGACTCGGACATCGGCTTGGGCATAGAGGGGAGTGCGCTGCTGCAATAGCGATCGCAGTTTTGTTTCCCAATCAGCCGCGTGTAGGAGCGGACGGGTTTGATCATTTTGGAGGCGCACCTGGAGCTGCTCAACAGGCACATCTAACCAGACAATGACTCCATAGCGGAGATAGCTCCAATTCTGCCGTTTAAGGATAATACCGCCCCCTGTTGCGATTACCAGACGTGTATAGGCCGATAGCTCTGCTAAAACCTGGGTTTCTAAGGTACGGAAGTGCTCTTCTCCAGACTCCGCAAAAATTTGAACGACTGACTTCTGGGCGACGGCTTCAATCACGCGATCGGTATCACAAAAGCGATAGCCGATCAGCCTAGCGAGTTGCTGCCCAACCGTGCTTTTGCCAGATCCCATCATGCCGATGAGATAGATGTTTAAGCCCTGTAGCCGGGCAAGTTGTGCTGACACAGAGTTTTCACTCCCAATCTGGGTTTTATTCCATCTTACGAAGTCGGGAGATTACTTTGGTTTAATGGTTAATGTAACAGTGAGAGATTTTACATTCTAGGCAGCGGCTCAGAGTGAGTTTTGCAGACAAAGCCGCCTTCATTCACAAAGATTCGAGTATTGGGTGCAGGCAAACCATCGATCAGCGCTCTCTGGCTGTACAAACGGTTGGATTAATCCGACGAAGGTAACTACCCCGTAAAATCTCAAGAAAACCGTCTGTCATCTCAAGGTTTACCCTAGAAACACCAAGGATTCATCCCATGGATGTCGCTGAATCTGGAGATAAATCACCCTATTTGCCCTCACCCTAGCCCTCTCCCTCCTTGGGAGAGGGCTAGGGTGAGGGTATAGCTTGCTTCCTGCAGGGTGGGTTACGAAGCTTGGATGCACTTTTTCGCTAAGCAACACCATCATTCTATGTTTGCCTAGGCTGCGAGGGTGAAATTCTCAGCTCAGCAGTTGGTTAGATTGACACTCCTGAGTATGAATCGTTGAAGGTGGCGATGGCTTCTGCGTGAATCGCAAGCGCCTTAGATCAGGACTTCTTTAACAGGTCTTCGACCCGTTTTTGCAGGTTTTCATCTTTTTGCAAGATGCCTAAGATTTCCCCAAATCGCTTTGGCTCCATCTTTTGGGCAACAATGGCCTGATCCATTCGAGTTCTCGCAGATTTGTCGATCGCTTCTACTTGGGCCATGAGTTGCTCGAAGGTTTGTTTTTCCTGGTTACTAACCGGTGTTGATAGCTTAAAGTTAGGTTCGCGGCGGCTGCGGTCAATTTCAACAATGCGTTCAACTTGCATTCCTGAGGCTTGCACAAGTTTAAAAACCTCTTGTTTAGCTTCGTTGTCAATTGCAACAATCTGCTTAAATGCATTGGCAAATTGCTGTAGCTCTCCTTGGCTAATATTGGCCGCCGGGGTGGCTTGGGCCATGATAGTAGTCGATGTTTGTGCTAATGCTGTTGGCACCCCCATGATCAGGCCAGTCATGACTAAACAGCCAGCCAAAAACGTTTTCAACATGATGAAGATCCTCAAGTATGGATGGGGATTCGCTGCAAAAAGTTGCAGGTTTGCCAGTAACACCAGCACGAACCCTTTCGTTTTAGTGTAGGTCGGGTACAATTTTTCTGCACTAGGGCGATCGCGCAACGAAGATGCGATCTAGGGCAGCCAACCCCTTGAAGAAGGGCGTACCCGGTTGTTCGGGGGCATACTTACCTTGCGAATCGTCTGTTTTTCTATGACTCATTTCATCCCATAACTAGCGCTTTTCGTGGTTCTCCCGCCTTCTCCATCCTCTGTTTCCGTGTCCTTGCCGCAGCAGCGCTGGAAAATTGCCCCAGCCCAGGCCGATGCGGCCCGCCAAATTGCGGCTGCAACGAATTTATCCCCGCTGTTAGCCCAGGTTTTGGTCAATCGCGGTATCACTGAAGCGGCGGATGCTCAGATTTTTCTCCAACCCGATTTGCAGGTGCTCCCTTCGCCCTTGGAGGTGTTTGCCGATTTGCCGCTGAGTCTGGAGCTACTCATTAATGCCATGAATCAGGGCGATCGCATCGCGATTTGTGGGGATTATGATGCGGATGGAATGACCAGTACTGCTCTGCTGTTGCGATCGCTGCGAACCCTGGGGGCGCGTGTGGAGTATGCCATTCCTAGCCGTATGCATGAGGGGTATGGTCTGAACGAGCGCATTGTCGAAGACTTTTATGCAAGTGGGGTGGCGCTGATTCTCACGGTAGACAATGGCATTGCTGCCCATGCACCCATTGCGCGTGCCCGTGAGCTAGGGCTGGCAGTGATTATTACTGACCACCATGATTTACCTCCGATTTTGCCGCAGGCAAATGCCATTCTCAACCCTAAACAAATTCCAGAAACCTCTCCCTACTGGGGCATGGCTGGGGTAGGAATGGCCTATCTTCTGGCTCTCTCCCTGGCAGAAAGTCTGGGGCGAGGGCCGGAACTAGCCGGGTTGTTGCTAGAGCTATTTACCCTGGGTACTATTGCTGATTTAGCGCCGCTAACAGGGGTGAATCGCCGCTGGGTAAAACAGGGGTTACAGCAATTGCCTCAATCTCAACTAGCGGGGGTACAGGCCCTGATTCAGGTGGCCGGGCTGAGTGGTGCCAAAGATCTTAAACCCGAGGCGATTGGGTTTCGCCTCGGGCCGCGGATTAATGCGGTGGGGCGATTAGCCGATCCTCAGATTGTGATTGAACTGCTGACGACAGATGACCCGGCGGTTGCCCTGGAACGGGCGATGCAGTGTGAGCAGATTAACCAGCAACGGCAACAGTTATGTGAAGTGATTGAGCAGGAAGCGATCGCCCTATGTGAGCACTCTGATTTAGATGCTTTGGCCGATCGCGTGTTAGTTGTGATCCAACCTGGCTGGCACCATGGAGTGATTGGTATTGTCGCCTCGCGGCTGGTGGAGCGTTATGGGGTGCCTGTCTTTATTGGCACCTATGAAGATGAGTCTGAGGCTTATATTCGTGGCTCGGCTCGTAGTATTCCAGAATTCCATGTCTTTGAGGCGCTGCAAACCTGCAATGGGTTGCTCACCAAATTTGGTGGTCATCAGGCGGCGGGGGGGTTTAGCTTTGCAACAGAGCATTTGCCGATGGTGCGATCGCGGCTGCGAGACTACGCCCACACCTGTCTAAAACCAGAACACCTAAAACCTCTGGTGCAAATTGATGCCCAGGCCACCTTAGATCAGGTGAATCATCAGCTCTATGCTCAGATTGATCGGTTACACCCCTGCGGGGTCGGAAACCCCGCCCCCGTTTTCTGGAGTGCAAATGTCGAAATTTGTGAGCAAAAAATCCTGTCGGAAAAACATCTGCGGTTGCTGGTGCGGGATGCATCCCTGCGCCCTGGAGAAAAGCAAACGGCGATCGCCTGGCGCTGGGCAACCTATTTCCCATTACCGCAATGGGTGGATCTGGCCTACCAAATTCGCACAAATGAGTGGAATGGTGAAGTTAGCCTGCAACTCGAGGTCGTGGGTGTGCGCCTACCCACCCAGGCACCCGTTGAGCCGGAGATTGTCGAATTTTGCTATGGCGATCGCACTTACCGGTGTAAGCGTTTAGACCACCCATCTGGAGAAGAACTGCGCATCCACAATGATCGGGGGCATGTTTTAATCGTGCAGCGGGGGCAGCGTTATGGCGTGATCCGCCAGACTAACGGTGACACGGAGCAGGTTGACGTCGCCCAACCCTACTATTTCAATCTAATTCGCACGGCTGTCAGCGCTCTTAACCAGAGGCATCACCCCACCCCTCAATCCATAGAAGTTTCTGATTGAAGTCCCCCTCACCTGCTTCTCCCCATTCCACCCGTTTGCGGGAGGCAAGGGAGGGTGGAGAGAGGGACGTTGAGATGGCTCGGCTCCCCTTCTCTAAGGTTAGGAGAAGCGCTGGGGGATGAGGGCCTGCAAAGGTGACATGCTTTCGGTAGCGATAGCCAGACTTCCGGTGACTTGCTGCTGACCGAGCCACATCTTGCCTTCCTGAGCAGAAATGAGGCTGAACTTTTGAGTGCGATCGCGCGGCTCTTCAGTGCACAGGTGATGCGAGTTTTGTGAACACCACCCAGCCGCATCCCCGACAAACCAACCCCTGCCTTACGCCTCTAGTTGACTAACCCAGCGCTGATACAACCCTCGGATTGCTTTCACGATAGCGGAATCCTCCAGCCCCCCGCCTTTTTCGTTTTCTAGAACTTGCAACTCAGTGAGTAGTTTAGCTTCCTCATTCGCTATCGTCCCATCGCTATAGACCAATCCGCTGATTGCTTCCATCAATTGCTGATAGTCTTCGGCGGTGGGGCGATCGCCCAAATATTGACGCACCCAGGCATAACATTCTTCAGACTTAACCGGGCGAAACTCATAGAGCAATGGACTGAGTTCCGGATCGTTTTCTAACTCCTGTTCGCGCACAATCCGGTGCAGATACTCGCGTTCTTCCGGCTGAATTTTGCCATCCAGCCAGGCTGCACCAATTAAGATCTTCATCAGCGTTCTGACATCTTTTGCTTCAACCGACATGGGCAACTCCTGCTGAGGATAGGTGGATACCAGAGGCAGCTCTAACCGTTGCCAGTTCTGGAGAGCCAACGGCTGTCAGCCAATGACCCTAGGTGAAGGGCTTGACAGGATTGGGGTGCCCTGACGGGCTGACCAATGCTGTCATTTTGCTTTCACTTCAGGTCTACCCTTATCTTGCGGCTAGTCGGTCATTATGAACCGGTTCTTAACGCTTTTTTAGCTGTGCCATGAAAAAGCCGTCCATATCGTGGCGATGATTCCAAACTTTGACCCAGCCCGCTGGCTCCGCAAAAGCTTTGGCCGGATTCTGAGAATCCGGTGGTACCAACTGCCAGTCAGGGGAGTGGTGCAAAAAAGCTTGAATCACCTGTTCGTTTTCTGCTGGATGTAAGGTACAGGTGGCGTAGACTAGAGTGCCCCCCGGCTTGACCCAGGTGGCCGTTTGGGTGAGCAGTTCGCGCTGTAACTGGGCTAACCCCTGGACTGAATCGGGGGTCTGCCGCCAGCGCGCGTCGGCGTGGCGGTGCAGGGTTCCTAGGCCCGAACAAGGCGCATCCAGTAAGACCCGATCCGCCTGCTGATAAAACTGGGGCTGATGGCGACTATCTCCAGAACAGATGCGGATGCTCTGAAACCCCAGGCGATCGCAATTTTGCTGGAGTTTTTTCAGCCGCGCCGGGGTGCGATCGCAGGCCCAGACGACACCGCGATCCTGCATTAATTCGGCCAGGTGTAAGGTTTTGCCACCGGGAGCAGCGCAGGCATCAATCACCACTTCACCGGGTTGGGGGGCCAGCAGATGGGAGACTAATTGGGCACTTGCATCCTGTACCATCCACCAACCCTCTGTAAACCCCGGTAAATTTCGCACGGCACCAGCGGCGGCAAGCAAGCGCAAGCCCTGGGGGAGATGGGGCAGGGGGTTTACTGGAATTCCCTGGCTTTGTAAAGCCGTTGCTACCTCTGCCACAGATACTTTCAGGGAATTGACCCGCAGATCGATATGGGGAGGATGGTTCAACCATTCGCAAAGCTGAGCCGTTTCGCTTGCTCCTAATTGGTCAAAGTAAACCTGCACCATCCAATCCGGAAAGCTGTGCTGAACGCCCAAACGAGCAATAGGGTCGTCGGGCAGATGCAGGGGATCCCTCGTTTTGGCCCAACGCAGATAGTGCCGCAGCAGCCCATTTGCAAAGCTGGCAAGACCCTTGAGGCCATTTTGCTTCACCAAATTGACCGTTGTGTTGACGGCAGCCGCCGCTGGAATCTGGTTGAGATAGCGAAGCTGATACAGCCCCAGATGCAAAATCAGACGTAAATCGGGGGGTTGCTGGTGGGCTGGCTTACTGGCCAGTTGGTCAATCAAAACGTCTAAAGTTCTTTGGTGGCGAGTACTACCGTAGACCAGTTCGGTAAAAAGGCGGCGATCGCGATCGTCTAGCCTACCCTGACGCACACCTCGATCCACAGCTTCATCGGCATAGGCCCCTCGCTGAATGGCCCGCAAGGCCAGCAGGGCTAATTGACGGGGGTCACTGACAAATTCTGGCATGACGCTTCGATGCAATGCGCTTGCTGGAAAAGGGAAATCGGCAGATGAGAAGCCCCCATTCTAGTCGCGCTGCACTAAATGGGTGGTGGGTTACCAGTTCCCTGGCTCAACCACACTAGACTGCCTAGTACTAAAGCAGCTAAGCCTAAAGCAACCCAAACAAACTGATTGTCGCGGGTATTGACCTGAGTCGGATCGGGTGGCGCTGGTAAGGTAAAAGGCTTCGGTTCGGGTGGACGGCGAGGAGCCATCGAAGTAAAGCGAGAGGCACTTCCCCCTTTACCATCCCCTGCTTCTAAATTGGTTAAATCGGGAATTTGGGTGAGCCATTCGGGCCTCATTTTGAGCTGGGGCGCTTCCAAAATGTAGAGAAGACGCTTGCTCTGGCTGCGCGTCTGATAATCAGGATGCCGGGTCAGCCGGCGACATAAATCCAGGGCTTGCGATCGCTCCCCTAGAGCTTCATAGGCGGTTACCAGCCAAATCTGCATTTCCCCTCCTTTACTAGAGGCGAGGTCAACCAGAGCACAGGCCTGTTGCAACCGTTGCACCGATTGACGATAGTTGCCTCGTTCAAAGGCCGCCCTGCCTGCTTGATAGTCAAGCACAGCCTGGGAAGAATTGGATGCAGGGTACGGAGCGTTAGAAGGCGAATCGGGGGAAGTCACAGCAGGGTTTGGACTAGGCACAAATTTTATTTTGCCATGTCTATCCTGATTCAACCAAGCACGCGGCAGATACCCGCTTGCACGCTTGGCGCTGCGGGGTGCTAGCCAAAATCACCCAGCATTTGACAAGCTCGCCACAAGTCCAAACGAGTCTAGTCGGTAACTCTAAGCGTTATCAATGAAATCCACACTGGCTTTGTGACAGTGATAGCTGTATGGGAGATCGCCAGGTAACTGAGTCCATGGGGGAGTTAAAGGAGTGCTACCCCTGCAACCCGGTCTCAATCAGATAGCGATGACCATAACTTGCGTTATCTTGAGGGAACTAGTGTTTTCAAATCGGGTTAAAGCACTCTACCGGCCTCGCCTGTTGACCATTTACCGGAGATGCACCAAATGAATAGCCAGTTGCGATCGATTCCAGTTTTCTTAAAAGACTCATTGCGCCCTCGTGTTGTTGCCGTGCTGGCGTTGGCAGTAGCCGCTAGTTTTGGTGGTGCTATCTTGGCAGACTCGGTTGCTCAACCTGCTCAGGCCCATCCCTATCCCGGTCAGCGATCGCGCCAGCGTGGCCCACACCGCGATCGCGCGGTCATTCGTGTCTCCCCACCTTCCTACTATCCCTACGGGCACAGGTATGGGTACGGGTATGGTTCATCCCTATCGATTCAGTCTGGAGGGCTATCAATCACCATCGGCGGCTCAAATCCCTACCATTACGGCCATCCCCAACGCTTTTATCGCATTCATCCTGGCCGTCCCATTTTTGTACATCCGCCGGTAATAATTAACCCTTCGGTTTATCCCGAAACCTACTATTACCCCAACTACCCAGCGCCAATGACTCAACCACGGGTCATTCGCCAACCTGCAACCATTCGCTACGATGGTCAGGGCAATGTTATGGGGCCAGGCAATGAGGCCGCAGGAACGATGATTCAAGCCCCTTTTGGGGTGCAAATGAGCCGTTAGGAGCGGGTGGTTTAACCCTGTGGGAGAGGTAGAGGGGCCGCTTGCCTCATGCATAGATGGCAATACTAGCTAAGGTTAGGGCGAAATCCAGGGAAGGCACACGTGTTTTCGGCTCTGCCAGTTGCTGTGAAAAAGGGCAAGCTACGGTTAGGACGAGTTCCAGAAGCAAACCCCAGTCATGGATTGTGTCTCTGTGTTGCTTCTTTGTCCAAATGCTCCTGACAGACTTGAGGATCTTTTGAGAAAACGGCTATTCGTCAATTTGCCAGAGTTCTTTTGTGTAGTCCTCATCAAGAACTTGTTTTGGCCGCAATACTAGGATGACTTGCCCCAATAAAGGCTCGAGGGGGGGGTGCTCAAACCATTGAATTGTCAGCGTTCCTGCCTGTTCAACGAGAAAGAAGCGATCGCCCTGCCAATCGCGCTGCGCCCGATCCACCACTAGCAAAACCTCCTGTGTTTTGCCTGGTAGAGGGGTGGGAAATTGGTCACTCTTAACCAGAAGTGCGACTGGATCGGTGGCGCTCAAAATCACCTGCCAGCCAGGAACAGCCACCCAGGCTCCGGTTCCAGAAAAGGTCACCCAATTAAAGGGGGCAATCTCTTCCACTAGGGGAATGGCTTGTAAATCGGCTTTTGTTAAAGGTAATTTGCCAACAACGGGTAATACCCGCGGCATTTGTTCGGCATCATCGAGGCGATAGACGGGCAAGCGGGGTGGTTCTGCCGCCGCCACCACAGTGAAGTCTGTAAGGAGTTGTTCAACGCGCTTACGCGCCGTTTCACTGTAGGCGTAGCGCAGCCCCTTCGCAATCAGGCGCGATCGCTCTTGTAAATCGGCCTGCTGTCGGGCTAGTTTGTAACACTGGTAGGCGATCGCATCCCCCGGGTAAGGGCCAAACCCCTCTGGCAGGCTACCTAGCCGAGAAAACTCCTTGAGTGCTTTGGCTAAACTATGCATTTCATCAGCATCAATCTTTTTTTCGACCGCTAGTTCTGCCAGGGCTACCCGCTCGGTTTGGTTCAAAATTCGTAGCTCATATAAAACATCACTGCCCCGTTGCTGAAAGTAGGCAGTGGCACTTTCCGATAGGCCCCCCGACGTAATACTGGCATAGACCTGGGATGCAACAATCACCTGATTTTGGTGGATTGGCTCAAACCCTGTCTCTTCAAAGATGGCTTGGGGGCTATAGCCTGCTTTTTGCAATTGTTGGCAGGCTTGCCCCCAACTCACCCAGTCTCCTTCCTTGCGCCGCAGTGATCGCAGAAGTTGCTCTAATTCAGCGCTAGGCTCTGAATCCGTGTTGGGCAGAGGAGGTTGATCAACCATTTACATCACCTGCATTCACCATATTGCCATCATGCCCTATTCAGCCCGGCTGGGGAAGATCGGGTTCTGGAACCCAGCGCCGCTCAAGTAGGGCTGCTACCCCGTTTCTCATGGGCTGGCCAGTCAAAAAGCCTCCGCAGCCCTAGCGGTTGGGCACTGGGCTTTATCCTAAGCGTTCTGACCAAAGCAGTGGGAGGAACTGCGAAAACGGTCAATGGGTTCGTCGCTCCGTGAAAGTACGGGAAATGCTCGGCCACAGATGGGAACATCGCAACAAAAGTTATTGTCTTCTGTGGAAGTCAATGCCTAGTTAAGTAACTTTATGGAAAGAACATAATTTCAGGATTTCTCTTAAGTAAGGAAAAAATTACTGATAAGTAGTCTCTGTGACCAGCGTGAATCGGGAAGGGTGTATTAAGATTTTGTGCGATCATCTACGTGTTTACCCTGAGTAACCATCATGCAATCTGTGACTCCGCTTGCTGAGCAACCCTTTTTATTGACTTCCCAAGACTTTGGAGAGCCACATCCTTCAGCCTTATGCCTGCTGAAGCGTGGCCTCGATATTATCGGCAGCCTAGTTGGATTGGTGATTTTGGCTCTTATCTTTGTTCCTATTGCGATCGCGGTAAAACTAGATAGCCCAGGGCCGGTATTTTACTCACAGATTCGCTACGGCTTAATGGGGCGGCCCTTTCGCATTTATAAGTTTCGCTCAATGGTGCTCAATGCCGACGATCTCAAGACCCTGGTAACCAATGAAGCAAAGGGGCTGATCTTCAAAAACGAGAATGACCCCCGCATTACTCGGGTTGGGCGCTTTCTTAGACGCACCAGTTTAGATGAGTTTCCCCAGTTTTGGAATGTGCTGAAGGGCGAAATGAGCCTAGTTGGTACTCGACCTCCGACGGAGGATGAAGTTTCTAAGTATCAGCCCCATCATTGGCAGCGGCTGCGGGTAAAGCCCGGTATGACAGGGGAATGGCAGGTCAACGGACGATCTAGTGTCAAGGATTTTGAGGATATTGTGCGTTTGGATTTGCGTTATCAAGCCCAGTGGCACCCCCTCTACGATCTCGGTCTGATTTTTAGAACGGTTGGGATTTTATTGAACAAGTCAGGGGCCTGTTAAGGGTTCGTGAGTCCCCTCTATCCCCTTTGCACATCACGGTTGCCCAATTGCTGACGGTGACTTTGAGCCGCAAGGCTGGTCGTTTTATTTCTTAGAGGATCGTCAGGCGTTTGCAGTCGCTGCTTAGCAAGAGTTTTCCGGTTCGAGATTCTTTTTCTCTGGCCTTGACGCAAACCGCTACCAGAAGGTTCAATCAGCATTGAGGTTTGAGTGCTTGGTTTTGGCCTAGACGTTCTGACTAAGGTGATAATTGCTAAAGGCTCTATCCCATCTGAATGGGTCACCATGATTGGATAGCCCCAGTGCTGTTGATACGCGCTGTTCATACTAGGTTCGTCAGCCCGATGGGGATACCCTCTAGTAGAATCAACGTGGTTCCTATCGATGACTCACCATGGCAGATGCTTTTTCGCCTTTGACGGTACGATCGGGTTCATGGCAGCAGGGCGCCGTGGTAGAGGTGGTGATTACTGACTTGAGCGATCGTGGCGATGGGGTCGGTCGGTCGGGTGAGCGGGTGGTTTTTGTGCCAGATACGGTGACGGGTGATCGCGCGCTGGTGCGCTTGCTCCGAGTCAAACCCCAATACGCCTATGGCAAGTTGCATCAGCTCCTCGAGGCTTCGCCCCATCGTGAGCGGCCTGCTTGTATCGTGGCAGACAAATGCGGTGGGTGTCAGTGGCAGCATGTCCACTACCCCTATCAGCTAGAGGCCAAGCATAACCAGGTGGTGCAAGCGTTGCAACGACTCGGAGGGTTTCAGTTGCCGCCCGTGTTACCGATGCTCTATGGAGCCTCATCCCTAACCTACCGCAACAAGGCCACCTATCCCCTGGGGCGATCGGCGACGGGGCAGGTGCAAGCGGGTTATTACCAAAAGGGAAGCCATCAACTGGTAAACCTGAATCAGTGCCCAATTCAGGATGCTCGCCTGAACCCCCTCTTGGCAGAAATTAAGCAGGTGATCCAACAGCAGGGTTGGAGTATTTATCAGGAACGACTGCACCGGGGTAAGCTGCGTCATCTTTCGTTGCGGGTTGGTCGGCGTACGGGTGAGCAGTTATTAACCCTGGTAACAACCGATTGGGGCTTGATGGGAATTGAGGCGGTGGCTCAATCCTGGTTAGAGCGCTACCCCGACTTGGTCGGTGTTTGTCTGAATCGTAATCCAGCGCAAACCAACGTTATTTTTGGCCCTGAAACTCGCTGCCTGGCAGGGCAACCCTATCTCCACGAAAGGTTTGCTGGTTTAACCTTGCAAATTCGTCCAGAAACGTTCTTTCAAGTCAATACGGAAGTAGCCGAAGCAATGCTAGGCCATATCCGGCAACAACTCCACCTAACGGGTAAGGAAACTCTGCTGGATGCCTACTGCGGTGTTGGCACGCTAACCTTACCCCTGGCCCAATCAGTCCAGCGGGCGATCGGGTTAGAAATTCAACCTGAAGCGGTAACCCAGGCTCAGCGTAATGCGGCCATCAATCATATTGGCAATGCTGAATTCTGGGTGGGTGCAGTCGAGACGCTCTTACCCCAACTTAATATCAAGCCAGATGTGGTGCTGCTTGACCCTCCTCGAAAGGGTTGTGAACCAGAAACCCTGGCTCTGTTAGGTGCGATGGGGCCAAGCCAAATTGTCTACTTAAGTTGTAACCCCGCGACTCTGGCTCGTGATCTAAAAGTTCTCTGTCGTGAAGCCGCTTATCGTCTGGTGCAGGTACAACCCGCCGATTTCTTTCCCCAAACTGCCCATGTGGAATGCGCCGCCTTTCTGATAAGGTGATAGCGATTAGAGGGAGTAGCCGTACACGATGAAGTTTAGCGAACTGGTAACCGCGTTAAGCACTGCTAATGGGCAAGCTCTTAGAGCCAATGGAAATGCTGATCAAGAAATTTTGGGGGTGCAGGCGGTGGATGCAGCCCAGGCTCAGGAGCTCAGCTATATTGAAGGGGGCAAATTTGCGGCGCAGGTGCAAACCACCCAGGCAGGTGTGCTGATTTTGCCAACGGATGCATCGCTGCAAGCCAAGGCCGATGAGCGTGGCATTGCTTGGATAGAGGTGCCGTTTCCCCGTTTGGCCTTTGCTCAGGCGATCGCACTATTTTATCAACCCTTTACTCCCCCACCGGGGATTCACCCAACGGCAGTCATTGACCCGACCGCTATTTTGGGTGAGGATGTTGCCATCGGTGCCCATGTGGTGATTCAGGCAGGGGTGCAGATTGGGTCGGCGGCTTGTATTCACCCGAATGTGGTGATTTATCCAGGGGTCAGCATTGGCAATCGCACGATTCTCCACGCTAATGCGGTCATTCATGAACGTGCTCAAATTGGAGCTGACTGCGTCGTTCATTCTGGGGCGGTGATTGGGGCCGAAGGGTTTGGGTTTGTGCCAATCCCCACTGGCTGGTATAAGATGCAGCAGTCTGGTAGGACTGTTCTGGAGGACGGTGTTGAAATTGGCTGCAACTCCACGATAGACCGCCCCTCAGTTGGTGAGACGCGCATCAGGCGCAACACTAAAATCGATAACCTAGTGCATATTGCCCACGGCTGCGAACTTGGGGAAAACTGTGCCATCGCGGCTCAGGTGGGAATGGCCGGTGGCGTTACCCTAGGCAACCGGGTGATTATGGGCGGGCAGGCCGGAGTCGCAAACCAATCTAAAGTCGGCGATGGGGTGCAGGCGGGTGCGCGGGCGGGTATCTTAAGCGACGTTGAGCCAGGGCGGGTGGTCATTGGTACCCCAGCGATTGACTTGAAGGCTTTCTACAAGGCTGCCGCAATTCTTCCACGCTTACCAGAAATGCGTAAAGCCATTCGTGAGTTACAACGCCGTCTTGACCAGTTGAGCGAAAAGTAGAGGGTGGTGAACCTTAGATTGCGACAGGCTGCCGTTGATTGACCAACTGTACAAAGTTTGCCAGCACCCGCAGCCCCGCGGTTGATGACTTTTCAGGGTGAAATTGTACTGCCATCAGTTGATTTTGAGCGATCGCCGCTGTCACCGTTTGGCTGCCATGGGTAACGGTTGCGGCTTGTATCAATACCTCCCTTGGATCGACGTAATAGGAATGAACAAAATACATCCAGGGATTGGGAGGTAAATCTTGCCAGAGAGGACAGTTTGGCTGAGTCAGTTGGAGGGAGTTCCACCCCATGTGGGGAATCGTTAACCCCGGCTCTGACTGAAATCGGCGAACTCGCCCAGGGATGACCCCCAGCCCTGGTTCTTGCCCTTCATCACTGCCATCAAACAAAATCTGGAGGCCCAGGCAAATCCCCAGAAACGGCTTTCCACTGGTGATCGCGGCTTTAATGGGGGCTTCTAACTGCCGCGATCGGAGATGCTGCATCGCTGGGTCAAAAGCCCCTACCCCTGGTAACACAATGCCATCTGCTCGCTCCAGTGCCACAGCAGAATCTGTAACTAGGGGCGTCGCACCCGCCTTTTCTAGGCCTTTACATGCAGAGTGCAGATTCCCCATATCGTAATCAATCACGGCAATCTCTGGCATTAGATTTGGCCTCACAAAATCTTCTGTTTAAAATTGTAGGTTGAATCTCCTGTTTGTCTGCACCTGTTTCCACCCTATGCACCCAACCCTGCTACTCACCTCTTTTGATATTTGGGAACCGCATCACATTACAAACGCATCGGATGATTTACTAGACGAATTAATTTTTAGGAACCTGCTCCCTGCGAATACCCACCTGTTGAGGAAAATTCCTGTTGACTTTCATCAAGCGCCTCGGCTAGTGATTCACACCATACAAACGCTCCAACCCGATGTGGTGATTTGCTGCGGTATGGCAGAAAAGCGATCGCGCCTTACGCTCGAAACACGGGGGCACTGGCAAGAGACCCATCTCCACACCCGTCTAGATTTGCCCCAGATTGTCCAAAAGCTGGTGTTCAGCGAGATTAGCCACGATGCCGGCAAATTTGTTTGCAATTACCTTTATTTCTCAATCTTGAAATATCTCCAGGAACGATCCTTTCCCAGTCATTGCCTCTTTGTTCATGTGCCATTATTGCATGAGGGCAATCTCCACCTCGTACTGCACGACTTTGTGAAAGTCCTTGATCTCGTGCGAGAGCAATTTGCAATTCCTCAATCAGCCTGACCCTTCTCTATTCGCGCCCCAAATAACTGGCCCTGGGCACCTTGGCAGTTGATTCAGTTTCTTTGGGGAGCAACCCTTCTCATTTTGAAAGAGTTGCCCTGATCGAGGGGCAACCCTCACTGTTTGCTAAATTTTCTGCACACCAGAATCGCCGTTCTAGCCATTGCAGGCGATTGCCATCCAACAACATCTGGGCGAGCATTATTCTCATCCTAGCGATCGTGGCCACTGTTAACCAGCTAACTATGCTCAGGAGAAGTATGGTAGAATGAGAAACCTGTGGCAAGCTTACTAGTTTAAGCTTCTTGAGGGATACGATGCTCACACTAACTCAATTTCAATGGAATCTAAGCACAAGGGGAAGACATGGCTAAACGCCGCAACCTGAAGAAAGAAAAAGCACTCCGCAACCAAGCCTATGCGCGCAAGTTTCGCAAAAAGAGTAATTCTGGTCGCTTTGGCAGACGTCGCTATGATGGCAATCGCTCCAGTGATGCCGAGTCAGATCAAGAAGGTGTATCTTCAGATAACGACGGTGCTGCTGACTAGGCGAAACTCTATAAAATATGCAGCGGTCTAATTTTTCAACATGTTGAAATATACTGTGGCTCCCTTTGCATCAGGTAAGGGGAGCCTTTTGCTTTGGGCCTGATTGGGTGAGTTCAACAGCATTCTGGTTAGACGCCAGGCTAAAGCCATGAGGGAGCTTCAGGTAAATCACGTACTCTGGACAGAGGGTAAGTTGGGTGGCGACTGCCCCTATCGCTATACACTGCATGCTGTTGTCAAACCGCTTTCACTATCCCGGCGATCGCAGCGAGAACCCTAATGCTCACAGGCCAGAAAGCCTAGCCAGTATCGACATTTGAGTGCTTGGTTTTGTCCTCAGCTTTCTGACCAACGCTATCTTTAGGTTTGGCAACTCACTCTAAGGTTTGTGGCCAATTCTAGCTTCTGGTAGAACCAGCATGGCATCTCCAAAGGAATAAAAGCGATAACCCTGCTCGATCGCCAGTTGATAGAGCTGGAGCAATCGTTCCCGACCCAGTAGGGCGCTCACTAACATCAGGAGGCTGGATTTAGGTAGATGAAAGTTCGTGATTAACCCATCAATTACCTGCCAACGATAACCGGGGTAAATAAATAAATCTGTTTTGCCACAGAAAGGCTGAAGTGTGCCGTTGCGGGCAGCGGCTTCTAGCGATCGCACCACTGTTGTGCCCACAGCAAACACCCGACCACCCTTCGCCTTAGTTTGCCGGATGATCTCAACCGTTTCGGGTGGCACCTGTACCCATTCGGCATGCATTGAGTGTTGGGTAATTTCCTCCACTTCAATAGGGCGAAAGGTGCCTACTCCCACGTGCAGGGTAACAAACGCCTGCTGGATATTGCGTCGCCGCAATTGAGCTAATAGGGTGGGGGTAAAGTGTAGGCCCGCAGTCGGCGCGGCGATCGCCCCTGGATACTCCGCGTAAACGGTTTGATAGCGTTCCGGATCAGACTGGTTAGCCCTAATGTAGGGCGGTAAGGGAATTTGCCCCAGTTTTTTAAGACTGGCTTCAAACGTTTGACCTGGCTGCACTTGAAATTGCAGCACTCGTCCACTGGTCGCCGCATCCGTTGCCAGCACTTTGGCACTTAAAATCGCCTGCTGCACAATCGGGTTTTCTTCCCCAACATTTTCTGCCAATCCAGAATCTAGAGCTTCTCCCTCAAGCCCCTCTGCTCGGTCAACCGTGACCTTACCCTGTTCAGCCTCTGAGGATTGACCAAAGTAAATCATAGCTCCCGGCTTTAAACGTCGCCCGGGTTTGACCAACGCTAGCCAGCAGTCAGGTTGGGGCTGGGGCTCTAATAGCAAGACCTCGACCGCTAGACCCGTTGCCTTTTGCCCAAACAGTCGTGCCGGAATCACTCGCGTGTTGTTGAGGACTAATAAATCCCCCGAACGTAGAAGATTTGGAAGATCACGAAAGATGCCATGGGCGACCTGCTGTGCGTCTTTAATCACCAGCAAGCGGGCACTATCCCGAGGTTCGCAAGGGTTCTGAGCAATTTGCTCTAGAGGCAGCTCATAGTCGTAGGCCGCCAGTTGGCGATCGCGATCAAGCAAGACATCATTCATCCGGCGTGATTCTTTCTCCTCAAAAGGCATGGAAAGCTAGAAAACTGGGAATTTGGGGAAAATCCCCCGTCTGTTAGGGGAGGTTCACCATAGGCAAAAAGTGGCCAAATCACGAGAATTAAAGATAGGAACGCATGCCTCCCAGGAGGTCACTAATGAATTATCTCTATAATCTCGCAAATGCTAGTCTGACGCTGCGTGTTGTTGAATATTTGCATCAATCAGACTTGCCTGTTCAGTTTATGACGGTCATTCACCAAATTGATGGGTGGATTGTGCGCGTTAAAATGGCACGATCGATTGACAGTGATACTCATCAAAATTTTCAGGCATTCATGAGTGAGTTGGGCATTGTTTGCGAACCCAACATCCGAGTACAGATGGCTCTGTGGGGTCTAGAGACTGGCCAGTCCCCCCTAGATGTGATGCATCGTTATCAGGTGGCGGTTGTTTCCCATGGCAAACCCGACCGCGAAGATATTGAAGAGTTTCGTAAGCAATTTGTGCGGGGCTTGGGCTATTGTCCAGAAACGCTAGCTTAGTTTTGTTACCTGGCATTAAGCTGCCCAGGTACAGCGGGTGAAATTTTGAGTGCGTTTATCCTTCAAATAGCCTGAACAGTAGACTAGTTCTTGCTGTGACGAGCGAGCAGGTTATCGACAGTACTTTTATCTCTTCGTTCAGCAACGCCCTCCTACTCTTCAGTCTTGCTAGGGCTAATTTCTGGAGGGAGCGATTTTAGCAAACCTTCAGGAGAGGGGCGGGGTGCAAGTTGGGGCGATCGCCCCGGTTCTGGCATCAGTGGAATCGGGTAAGTATTGCCCGGTTCATCTCCTGGAGTCTGCACGCCCCCTGGCAGCTTTAAGCTAGGAATGGATTGCTCTGTTTGATTAGCCTCTGCCGGGAGAGTCGCTAGAGCAACGCGATCGCCCCCAAGCTCCCGCAACAAATCCAACACTTGAATCACTTCGTCATACAACGCATTCCGCGAGGCATTCAATACTAGCAAACCTTCTGGCTGCTGGCGACGATATTCTTGCACCAACTGCCGCAACTGCAAGCGGTCAAACAATTGGGGATTTTGATTCACCAATACAAAACCGTTAGAGGTCAGTGTGACCACTAACATTTCCCTAGCAGGCGTTGTGCCAGTGTGTGCTCGCGGTAAATTCAGCTCAATTCCCTGCTGGCGTGTAAATTGCAGTGCAGCCAAAATAAAGAACGTGAGAATACAAAAAATCACGTCCATGAGCGGAATGATTTGAATCTGGGCCTCCTCTGGAGGCGAATCAAGGTGGATTTTCATTCACAGAAAACTCAACACATTCGCGCCGTCCTACTCGGTTTAGTGTAACGGCTATTGTGATTGGATGTTATCTGACCATGCCATTAATTTGCCAGAGGTTCATTGGCAATTCGCTCTAACCCTACCGACTTCAACAAATCGCGCCAATCAGCCAGAGAACGAGTGCTAGTGGGAGCTTTACGCCGCTCGTTCGCCAAAAAAGCAAGCGCCTCATGCCAGATGCCTGACTCTGCATAGAGCGTGGGATAGGTGCCAGAATCCGCCTTTTGAAGGGCTTTAACCAGGGCGGAAGGAGCTTCTGTTCGCTCGACCCAACCCTCAATCGTTGGGTTGCCACTGGCTCCCATAGCCGTGTCACACCCCAGCGTGATAAACCAGTGATATTGTTTCCCTACTTGCAGAGCGGGGGCATCTTCCGGTAGCTGATATTCCACAACCCCGGCCCGCTCAGGGAGGATAAATGTCTTCTGGTAGACAATTGTGCTGTCATCGTCAGTCAACAGTAAAAACTCTGCCGTTCGAGCAGGAGAACTGGGTAAGTAGAAAAAGAAACTAGGGCGGTTAGAAAGAGTGAGCGCCACCTCATCCGTGCCGTCCCTATCTTTAGGGGTCAAGGAAGTAATCGATTTTGCCTTGTCATTGACCGCACAAAAGCCACGAGTTGCCCCCCCAGCAGTGACCGGGGGAGCTTTTTTGCGAGGGGCATTGAATTTAATACTGACGCGATAAGGTGTCATGCGCTGAGAAGGGCCAGAGATGGCCTGCGCTTGCACAGGAGCAGAAGCAAACGCCATGGTGGGAACAGATAAAACCAATGACAAGGTAGCAATAATGGAACAACTTACCTGATTGATAAACATAAGCCCCTCGCAGAATAGGATTGGGACAGTAACAGTTTGGAATAATGGTGAGAATGAACTTCCAGTAGATACTGAACTGCTGATCTCCTATAGTGGCTTAACTTGAGTCAAAGGAGCAACGATACAGGAGGGTTCACACAATTACTCAAAAAGTAGATTCAGACGGATAGATCAAAATCCCGGATCTTCATAAAGAAAAGTAATTTCATTGCATCAAAATTAACTTTAGTTTCCATCTACAGAAATAATAACGACCGTAATGTTATCACGCCCTCCGTGTTGCTTCGCATCACTTACCAGAGCGGCGGCGGCTTTGTCGCAGGGACGAATGGTTTTTAGTCGTTGCCCAATTAGTTGATCGGGTAATTCCTCGGTTAGGCCATCGCTGCACAGGAGTAGGCGATCGCCCGATTGCACCTCTACCGGCATTGGCGTAATGTCAGAAGCCTTTAAGTCCTTTCGTCCTAAGCATTGAGCTAACATATGCCGCCAGGGATGGGTGCGGGCTTGCTCAGGGGTTAAATCTCCCGACTGCACCGCCCGAGATACCCAGGTGTGATCTTCTGTCAACTGCTCCAGATGATGTCCGCGGAGGCGATATAAGCGAGAATCGCCAACATGCACTTGCCAGGGCTGCTCACGAAAAATCAAAACTACAACCGTTGTGCCCATTTCTGAGCGCTCAAAATGTTGGCTTTGATCCGCCAAAATTGCTCGGTTTGCTTCCATCAGGGCGTTTTTCAAAAGCTCTGTTGAGGTTTCATCATCAAACCAATGGGATTCGAGATAGTAACGAATTGTTTCGGTTGCAATGCGACTGGCTTCTTGACCGCCTGCATGTCCCCCCATCCCATCTGCAACGATAAAAAATCGCCCCTGGGGTTCATCGACATAGTAGGTATCCTGGTTAACATTTCGGAGTACGCCGACATCCGTTAAACCATTAAAAAGCAGCTTCATAGACGCAGGTAAAGGCAGTACAGATTGGAAGAATAGAACTTAGGTGGGTTCTGAGGAGATGACCAAGCAAAGTGCAAGGTTTGATGGACGTTTGCGTGGCAACATATAGCCCTGTCGAGCCTACGAAAAAAGCTAGGTAAACCTTAAATGGTTCGCCTAAGGCGATTCACTAGGCAAAGCTAACGAGGCAAAGTCAAAATCTCATGCCGAAGTTTACCACTTCAAATTTTCAACGGGTTCGTTTTCGATTGAACGAATCCCCAATCGCCCATCAGCCTTTTCATTCAGCTACTCTTGTAGCAAGCTGCTGACCTGTTCCCCAACAACCAACCGTGCCTGCACCCTTTTCTATTGTTAACGAAATATTTACTTTCAGCACATTTTTATAGTTAGGGCATCCGATCCGCGCGCTCTAACCGTAGGAGCAACCGCAGCAAAGCGACGGTGGCGATGATTGCTGCGATCGCTGGAATTAAAGCCCACAGAGCCTTGCCTGTCGCCAGTAAAATGGTGGCACAAAGGGTAAAGGTACACACCAACAGGGTGTAGTTTGTTCCCATATTGACCCCTCCTAAACGGCGGAGAAGGCGGTCGGTCTCGGTTGAGCGCACCCTGACCCGCACATCCCCACGCTCTAACTTATCGAGGGCATCTTCAATACGGCGCGGTAATCCCAAAGCAGAGCTACTCACCTGAGCTGCCTGCCGACTCAACTCACTGAGTAGATTGTTCGCGTCTGTTGTTGGATTTCCTTGACTCATAAGCTGCATTGCAAATGGTTTCGCAACCTCCATAAAGTTAAACTCAGGATCAAGCCCCTTACCAACCCCTTCCAGCGTTGAAAAGGCTCGCATCACAAAAGTAAAAGTCGCTGGAAACCGAAACGGCTGCCCATAGGCAATTTCATAGAGGTCGTCACTAATCGCCTCTACAGATTGCGTCTCAAAGGGCTTATCCATAAAGTTATCCAGCATGAATTGGATCGAGCGCCGCACCGGCGCCATATCCCCAGTCGGTGCTAAAGCACCCAACTCAATTAAAGAAGCAACAACCCGATCCGCATCTTTCTGAGCAATGCCAAAAAAAGTGTCTAGAAGTTTCTCGCGGGTAATGGCTTTAACCCGCCCCATCATGCCAAAGTCATAAAAAATCAACCCGCCATCGGGGCTAACTGCGAGATTACCAGGATGGGGATCGGCATGGAAAAAGCCATTATTCAATAGCTGAATCAGATAGGCCTTTGCACCTAGCTGGGCGAGCAATCGCCGATCCAACCCGGCGGCATCGATCGCCTCGTAGTGGCTAATTTTAATGCCCGGCAAGTATTCTAACGTGAGGGTACGAGGCGAAGAATAACGCCAGTAAACCCGGGGCACATGCACCCAGTTTTCACCCCGAAAGTTACGGCGAAAGGTATCGGCATTGCGGCCTTCATTCAGGTAGTCAATTTCCTCATACAGAATCCGATAACACTCCTCGTAAATGCCCAACCAATCTCGACCTCTTCCCCATTTAGGATGACGTTGAAAGTAACGAGCAATATCTTTGAGAATAGCCAGATCGATCCGAAATAGCTTTTTCAATCCGGGACGTTGTACCTTAACGACCACTTCTTCTCCGGAGTGGAGTTGCGCCCGATGCACCTGTCCTAGGCTAGCTGCGGCGATCGGCAGCGGATCAAAGCTCCGATATAGCTCCTGGATGGGTTTACCCAGATCCTGTTCAACAATGGCACGAACCTGCTCATAACCAAACGCGGGCACCTTGTCCTGAAGCTTCGACAAGGACTCGACATACTCAGTTGGGAATAAGTCTGCCCTAGTAGAAAAAAGCTGTCCAACTTTAATAAAGGTTGGCCCCAGATCCAGCAAAGTCTCCCGAATCCACACAGCAAGCCGTTGCCGACGTCTGGTTCGCTTTTCTTCCGTCATGCCCCCGATATAGCTCCAGGGCTTGTTATAAAGCATTAAAGAATACAGTAATGTGAGGACAAATGCCCAGATATCTATGGAGCGGCGAAGCTGGGAATAGTTCTCACGGTTCCAGCGATAAGCTTTGCTGTTATGGACAGACGCTTTGCCAGGAGAAGCCTCCGACAAAATAGAATGGCTGCTTGCGGTTTTTAATGGCACCGCACGAGTTATCTCCGTATCGGAGTTATTAGTTAGAGCAGACACTCGATTTTTAACTTACTTAACAACTTTCCCTGATCCTACCAAAGGTGAATGGCCAGATGCTAGCCATCCATTAGGCATTAACGAGTTTAGAGAATAAGGCAACGGCTAAAACGTTCCATCCAGAACGAACCCTGAGTTTCTCAAGTTCATGTAAACATGTAAATTTGAATAAATTTGAAATCACTAAAGCTTGCTGCTGCGGTAGCGCTTCAGTTCGGCACGAACCTGGGCAATTTCTGCCCGTAAGTTATCAATCGTCTCCTGTAAATCGGCTGATTGGGCCGAGCTGGGGGTGCTTGCCGTAGAGCTACCCTGAGTGGCCGCGGCCTCTGCCTGGGTAGCACGCTCTAACACCTGAGCCGCAAAGTTACGGAGCCGTTCTCGTTGCTCAGCATCAAACTTGCCAACCTCACTCATAACCTCGGCAAAGGTATTTTCGGCTTGTTCGTAGATGGCCTCTGCTAGGGCACGACCAACAAAAAAAGCACGGAGAAGGGGATTACTCATAGATGGTTGGGGTTGCTAACATTACTCTCAAGCATTGCCCCAAATTATAACGTGGTAAGGGTGTGAACTGGCTTAAAGAGAAGTATCAGCGTTGCTTTGACTGGGCGACAGATCGCCCACGGGTGGTGTCGGAGAAGATTCAGGAAAGCTTGGGGTCGAGAGGGGGGGCGCTGGCGGTGGGGCCGATGGTTCCGGGGGAGGGGCCGCAGGGGAAGAAGGGTTGGCAACCTCTGGAGCGACAGGTGGGATCGGGGTACTCGGCTCCTTTGGAGGAGGCGCAGGAGACCGCCGCGAGGGGGGTAAAGTCAACTCCGGTGCGGATTCTGGGAGCACTGGCGGGCGATCGATACGTGGTCGCGGCGGGCGGGACTGAGCGGGCGGCTCGGATGGCTGTGAGCGCAGGGCCGGGGGCACTGGATCGGCTGAAGTGATTCTTTTAGGAAAGTCTGGAAGCGGAGGAAATGCTTGCTCAGCATGAAAGATGCTAGACCCGGGGCCGGTTGATCCACTCATTCTGAGGGCGAGGCCGGCACTACTGCCGATCGCCCCAGCCAATAGGCCAGTCAAAACCAGGTTGCGCCAGCTCATACGGTGTTTGACGATTTGTGGAGGCTGTTGAGGGTGCGCGACTCCCCGCGTTGTTGGTCTTGTCTTTGGCGGCATGGGGGCGGGTGCAATCCCATTCGTTGGCATCAATGGTGTGGGAATACTCGCAGCTAGTTGCTCTTGACGCTCCGTGGGTGGTAAGGTCACCGATGCTGGGCGATCGCCCACCGAAGTACCATTAGTCGCTTGATTCATCCCAGCGCTCTGCATTAAGGGCCGTTCTGCTTCGGTACTAGGCAACAGTGAAAACCAAGCCGCAATCGTCTGAGGGCGTTTGGCAGGGTCCAACTCCATCCCTGCTAAAATTGCCCGCTCTAGGGCTAGGCTCAGGCCTGGCTGAAGCTGGCGGGGGGCAACCAAGGGAGAATATTGTCGCAACAATGCCGCCGTCGGTTTTTGCCCGGTTACCAAAAAATAGAGGCTGGCCGCTAAGGCATAGACATCGACAGCCGGGGTAATGCGCTGCTCACGTGCTTGTTCCTGGGGGGATCGCACCACCTCAGGGGCAGCATAGTCCCGCAGCGGAATCGCCCCCGCTCCATACAGTGCCCGCAACATTTCCCGCTGAATCAAGCCATAATCAACCAACACGGCAAAATCTGCCGATACTGGACGAATCAAATTTTCTGGCTTCACATCCCCATGGGTCACACCCTGCCGATGCAAGGCTGCAAGGACAGAGCCAACCTGCCGCATTTGTCGCAGGGCGTCTGTTTCTGATAAAGCTCCCTGCTGTTTCACTACCTGGGTCAAGGAGTGGCCCTCAATAAAATCCATGACCACAAAGGGCAAGCCACCCTCTTCAAACAGATCTAACAGGCCCACAAAACCGGGATGACGATATGGCACCAGTTGATGCACCTCGGTGACAAAAGCCTGCCGCAGATGGGCAATATCGATGGGTACCCGCTGCTGGAGGTTAATCGTCTTCAGCACCACTGCTCGGTTGAGGGGGGCTTGCACCGCCTTAACGGTTTTGCTCAAGCCCTGCCCCAAAATGGCTGCAATAGTGTATTTGCCATTTTGTAATGTGCTGCCTACTGTCAGAGTCATGAAATTTTCAACTCACTCTTTTGATCATGCTAACCCTTCCCCATACTTTTCGAGGGCAGAGAAATGACTCAATCAACTTAGCCTTAGTTTAAAGTCCGACAGGATCCTCAATTTAAGCCGTTCAAAAATCTGTCTGCTGCAAAAAAGTAAATGACCGTTAACCGGTGACCATGTTCACTAACACCATTAGTGAATCCACTCTGCAAAACATCAAGGGCTGGTAAGGGGGAAACACATTCTTGGCTGAACAGTGCATATCTGGTGTAATACCTGGAGAGGTGGTGAAATGGCGAGGGTGGCGACCCATCAAAATTTTCTTGATAGAAAATGAGCGTCAAGTCAGCGATCGCGATGGCATCATGAGCACGCAGGGCGTACATGCAGAGGATACATCTATCATCCTCTATCTTTGCTGCTGCTGTTGCTGCTCAGCCGGAAAACGATCGCCCTAGTTCCGAAAACTAAAGTTACACCCTGCGTAATTTTGCTCGATGGGGTAAGGCGATCGCCGGAAATTCAGTAGTTTTTCCCACAGATGGCTCGTTGATTCCCCAAAATGTTAGGGAATGCTGTGGGTATAAACAAAGGCTCGCAAAGAGCAGGCACCAACGGTAGTTCTTGTCACGTTTGCAGGAGTTTGGGTCAAGTATGGTTAACGCTGACAATAGGCTATATTGCCCCCTAGATGGGCTATCGGTTGCGGCACGAGAGAACCGCCGGGCGCAAGCCATAGCTGCTTTGGGGTTACTTGAACTAGGCCATGTGCCAGTCTTTGACGAAGCCACCCAAACGGCTGCTCATTTTTTAGACATTCCCATCTGCGTGCTGGGGCTGATGGAAGCTGAGCACGAGCGGTTTAAAGCCGCGATTGGATTATCTCGCCTGGGCTTAATGAACGAATTAGCGACCACTCGACAATTGCCACGGGGGCAGTCATTTGGCACCCATATCGTAGATAGCGGTCAGGTTTTGGTCATTGCTGATACCCTGCAACATCCAGCTTTCGCAGACAGCACTTTAACGCATCGCTACGGTATTCGGGCCTATTTGGGAGTTCCTCTGTTAACCTCAGATGGCTTATGCATCGGGTCTTTGGCCGTGATTGATCTCGTTCCCCGTGAGTTTACTTGTCGAGATGTTGAGTTTTTGCAGCTTACGGCTCGTTGGGCCATTAGCGAACTAGAGCGCCAAGCAACGGTGCATGGGCTTGCCCCATCGCTCCCTACCACACCTAACGCTAGAACCACTCCAGAGAAGAGAGGCGTCAGTTTAGCCCATCAACTCAGGGTTGATTTGCTTACCCAACTCACCGAAGAACTCCGTACTCCATTGACCTCAGTCATGGGCATGGCCAGCGTTTTAATGCGCGAAATCTATGGCCCCCTAACGGGCAAGCAAAAAGAATATCTCGATATCATTCACCAAAGCGGTCAATATTTGTTATCCCTAGTGAATGAGATTTTGGAGTTGTCAGCACTGAAAGAGGCTACAGATGAACTAAAGCTGACTTCTGTAGACATTGAGATGTTGTGCCAGCAAGCTATCAATACTCTGGAGCAAGCCTGTCAAAGACGCGAGCAAAAAATCCGACTTTCTGTAGAACCCGGTCGGCGGGTATGGATGCTTGATCGCAATAAAGTCCGGCAAATGATTTATCATTTGCTCTTTAGTTTGCTGCTCTCTTCGACAGCAGGGAGTATTCTGCGGCTACATGTGTCGCGCAAGGTCAAGCATCTGAGTATTTCTGTTTGGGTGTCTCATCCTTGGTTAGGGGAAGGACTCGCTTATGTCAACCAGGCAACTCTAGTGCCAGCAGGGGGCCTAGAAGCAAGTGCTCATGGCTACCTTGAGGGTGAGGAGGCTAACTTTACCGAATTTGATTGGAAACCGGCTGAGCAAAATCTGACGACACCGGTTTCATCTGAGGAGTTGGAACGGCATTCTCCCTTGGAGGCAGAGCACTCTGCTCTTGGGATTCAGTTATGTTGTATTCTGGCGGAAATGCACGGGGGCAAGTTAGTGATTCAAAATACGCTGGAGACGGGAACCCGATACGTCATTAGCTTGCCTCAGGTTATGGATGCAGAGCCATAATAAAACGGATCCACCGGCCCTGGGGTTCATTGGTTTATTATTGCTGATTGGTACTCTGGCTGCTTCGACTGCGGCTCCTTTAGCTCGCTTGGCGATGGCATCGACGCATTATTCGTCTCCCTTTGGCTTTAGTTTGGTAATGGCTGCAACGCGGATGAGCCTGGCCGCGATCGCATTTCTACCAGTTTGGCGCAGAATCATTGATAGCCCGCCGGCTATCAACGCCTGGCGCTGGGCTGTTACTGCGGGAGTGGCTCTGGCGCTACACTTTGTGAGCTGGCTCAGTTCTCTCAGCTATACCTCAATTGTCGCCTCTACCACCCTTGTGACGACTAGCCCTCTCTGGGTAGCCCTATTCACTTGGGGGTGGGAAGGTGTCGCACCCCGACGCCTTACCTGCTTAGGCATGGGCTTTGCCCTGATCGGTAGTCTTTTAATTGGAAGTGACGGGGGCAGCGGAAATCCCACCAACTGGCCTTGGCTGGGTAACGCTTTAGCCCTGCTTGGGGCAATTGCCGCTAGCCTCTACTTTTTAAGTGGGAAGCTGGCTCAACAGCAAGGCCTGTCCATTCGCCACTACGCCGCGATCGCCTACACAACGGCAGCGATCATTCTATTCCCTCTACCGATGCTGTTTGGGGCAGATTACTTTTCCTATTCCTATCACACCTACAGCTATTTGGGGCTGATGGCGTTAGTTCCCCAAATCATTGGGCATACTAGCCTCAACTGGGCGATGCGCTGGGTGTCTCCTGTGTTTGTCACCTTAGTCATCTTGCTGGAGCCTGTTTTTGCCGGATTTCTGGGGTTTCTCCTGTTTCAGGAACAGCCGGGATTGAGGATTGTATTGGGGGCTGGGGTGTTGTTGACTGGGATCGCGATCGCGGCCAAAGCGCAATGAAACCTCGAATCCAAGAGGCCAAAACCAACCGAAACTGGAGCGGTACGGCATTAGACCATCGGTTAGGTTAAGCGCTTGCGACCTCAGCCCTTTTAAGAGAATGGGTTGGTCTGACCACAGTTCCACAGGCCCTCATCGTCCATTCAGGAAAGTAGAGAATGTTCTTTGTATATGTGACGATGCTCACATCGGCAGGTGATTGGGATCGCTGGTCGTGACCTGCGTTAACCCCATACTAGAAGAGACTCAACTTTAGCCGAGTCATCAACAGGGAACACACGACCAGCCGACAGGAGACTGTCGGTTTTTTGTTTTTGATCTGTTTTATCTCAATTAATCTTCAAATAGCCTTTAGGCTCAGGTGGCTGTGGATAGACTCAGAGTGTTGCAAGCCCAATAGCACTTCATTAGGAGCACTTAATTTTCTACCATAGTAGATTTAGCGAAGTTGTCCATCCGATCAGGAAAACATTGAAACCCTTCTGCTGTTTGACCTACAGTTCACCCATCTACAAGGTACAAAGCACCCCTGCCCTTCGCCTAGCCATCCATTGTGAACAGCTTGAGTGATGGATAACCCAGATTCATTTAAACTCGCTCGCCCAAGCGTTATAAGTTTGGTTGTCTGGGTGCATGTCACTTTTGCCCTCACCCTTTTCTGGTATGCCCAGACTACTCCAACCTCTCTCCCAATTCGAGACAGAGACTTTGAGATAGCTTGACCCCCTTCTCCCAGGTTGGGAGAAGGGGGTAGGGGATGATAGCCTAAAAAGGTGACAAGCTCTCGGTTGTCTGAAGGAACGTTAGACGATTTCACCGAACCTGGCAATTCATCGCCCTTTCTCTGCCGAAACTGGGGTGACCAAGATCACAGGGGCTAGGTGACCGCGATCGCCCATCCCTTTAGCTTTTTCCCGCATACTGAAGAGGACTCAACTTTAGCCGAGTCATCAACAGGGAACACACGACCAGCCGACAGGAGACTGTCGGTTTTTTGTTTCTCTCTAATTTTCCTGTATAAAAACAATAGCCCGAATCAGGGTTTGAGTCTCGAAGATACTCAAACCCTGATTCGACTGCGTTCAGTCGCAAGGCGCAATGAGATGAAACATAGGACGTTACAAAAAACAGGCTAGCGCATGGCAGACATCGTTGTTTTCCAGGACAGTTCTTTGCAGAGAATCTCAAGCGCCCGTTGATCGGTGCCATTAAACAACTGCAAGGCAATGAGCTCCTCTAGGACCTGCTGAGTCAGTTGAGCGGCAAACAAACCACCAGAGCGTAATAGATGACTAAAGTAACAAAATTGAGGTCGATTGACCGAGTTCAGATGAAAGTGGTAAATTTCCGTTTTTGTCATCGTACAAACCGGAGTGTTGACAGGCACAACAATCCTCGGAATGCCATGAACGCCATAAATATTATCTTTGCTTCCAGTCAGGGTGCCAATCAGGGCGATGCCTAAGAGGGTGCGCGTTTCAACAATCAAATCTGGGGTAAATAGGGGATCGGGTTCGCTGGAAAGACGCGGCCCCATATTCAAGAACATGGGGTTAAAGAGTTGGGAGTTATAAACGACTCCAACGGTTACTGGGCAATCCTTCGCCGCTAACTTAACAAAACTGCCAAATCCATAATCATCTGGTTTTGGGGAGTTTTCTCGACTTTTCTCATCATCGACTTCAGCCACGTAATCGCAGTGAGAGTTTGACTTCACGATTTTGCCTAAGCGCATTTTGCAGCCTCCTATTGACCCAAACTACAATTCTTCTGGAAACGCCGCTCGAAACAAATGGCGAACTGCTTGCCGGGCAGCCTGAAAGCCGCCGTCAAAGTAGATTGCGCCAATTAAGGCTTCTAAGGTTTCTGCCAGCACTCTGGAATTTTCGTAGGCTTTTTGTTGCTTTTCGCCGATGCCTAGCTTGATGACGGAGCTGACTCCGATATCGGTGGCAATTTTTGCGAGCGTTGCCTCTGATTCAAGCGCCTTTTTGGTCTCGGTAATGTCCCCACGGGTTTGATAACCCATACGAATTAAGAGTTCTGTTAAAACGGTTTTTAAGATCGCATCCCCTAAAACACAATAGGCTTGTTGATCGTCACAGGGCTGACCTTGCTGTTGCTGTTCTAGGGCATGGGCTTTGGTCGTCAGCGATCGCCGGAGAATTGATTTATCAAAAAAATAATAGTTAAGCTGTTCTTCAAGCGGCATGGGATCGGGGTAGGCAGGTAATGGGATGACAGGGTTAAACGAGGAACTGGGGGCTGCAGTTGGGTTAGGGAGGAGTGAGGTAGGAGAATCAAAAGAGGTTCTATTTTTTATCCTTTGATTGGTTGTAATCGCTATGAGCTGTTGACCATTTGTCTTGAGTGAGGCCTGGAAACTCGTTGGTGGCTCTCGTGGCTATGCGGCCCTAAAAAAGAAAACAAATGTCGTGAGGCTAGAAAGAGGATGAGTAGCTAGTAGACTAAGGCATCAGTCTCTGGCTACCCTCACCCCTCTTTCAGAGTGGGAGAGAGGCTTCGAGCCGTCTCTGCTGCTCCTTTGACGGGAACAGGGGTTGGGGATGAGGGCGGCTGAGGTGAGTCCAGAAATTTCTGCGATTCAGTACGAGTGTGTCAGATCTGAAGTGCGAATGACACCCCGGAGCATTACCCTAAAATCGTTATTTACCAAAGTCTTCATCTCGCGAAACGACAATATCTTTGTTCTATTATGATGCATGGCTTTATCCCACCGGAGCGATATTTTGCCTACCTTACCTGGGTTGCGGTTGAGGCAATGCCAGATAAGGAAAATGTAGTACTGATCCAACCGGTTGGATCGATTGAGCAGCATGGTCCCCACTTGCCTTTAGTGGTCGATAGCGCGATCGCCCAGGCGGTTTTGGGAAAGGCCTTTGATTATTTAGAACCGACCGTACCTGCCTACAGCCTACCCAGCCTATACTATGGCAAATCGAATGAGCACTGGCATTTTCCCGGTACGGTTACCCTCAGTGCCCAAACCCTCATGGCCGTTTTACTCGAAGTTGGAGAAAGTCTCTACCGGGCGGGGTTTCGCAAGTGGGTACTGATGAATGCTCATGGGGGGCAGCCCCAGGTAATGGATTTGGTGGCCAGGGACTTACACCAACGGTATGAGGATTTTTGGGTGTTTCCGTTGTTTACTTGGCGCGTACCCCATTGTGCCGCAGAGCTGTTAACCCCGCAGGAACTGGAGTTTGGCATTCATGCCGGTGATGCCGAAACCAGCTTGCTGCTGGCCATGCTGCCACAACAGGTGCGGTTTGAACAGGCGGTGACCGAATACCCGCCGGATTTGCCAGTGAATAGTTTACTGAGTGTGGAAGGGGCACTGCCCTTTGCCTGGGTTACCCGCGACTTGAGTCAGAGCGGGGTATTGGGCGATGCGCGGTCTGCAACGAGAGAGAAAGGCGATCGCCTCTGGGAGTCATTGGCAGAGGGCTGGGCCAGGGTGATTCGTGATGTTTATCAATTTCGTCCGCCCAGGTAAACCATGGGGCAATGGCAAGCTTGAGTTGAAAATCCTAAGAGGTAAGGATTTTATCGCCCGAAACCTGACCCCAGAGGCACAGAGAACACAGAGCCATCTACCGGCGTCTTCCGGATCTCTGTGGTCAGGCGCGCAGGTTTTCAGTCTGTTGCATTTATGAGGCTCAAGACAGCACCCCAAGCGACTCCCCAGCCCGGATGCTAAGTACGCTTGCATCAGCTTTGCAGCTTGCTTCATCTGTAGCTCTAAGCGGTTTGGTTGACTTTAGGGTCAAGCTTGCCTCTACCATCTTGATCATCTAGGTTCCTTAAAACCCCGACAGCGCTGTCAAAGGAGCGCCTAACCAACCTAAAGTATTTTGAGCTTGCTGCTCTGAAGGTTCTTTGATTGGCACAATCTGGTAATGTTTAGGGCGTGGCTCAGCCAAGAGGATATGGCCATGTCGTAACTCATCCTGATGGAAGTAGCTGACCTGGATAATATCGCCAACGGCAAAGTCACTTAAGCGATCGCTCCATTGTTCTGCTGTCACGCGAAATCCATTCAGCGCGATAATTTCATCACCTGCGTCGAGCCCAGCACGTTGGGCTGGGCTGCCTGTTTCCACAAACTTGACGAGGGTTTGTCCCTGCTCTGCTTTTAGCACCATGCCCGTAAATGGGAGATTGTCGCTTTCAGGTTGAAGTTGCAGGCCAAACCAACTGAGGTACTCAGCCAGAGGCAATTCTTCAGTTGTGTGCAAGTATCGGTGAAAGAACTCGCCCAAGTCAATTGCGGCAACGGCCTCAATAGCCTGTTGTAACTGTTGAGGGCTAAAGCCAACCCCTACTTTGCCATAGTGGTGCCAGAGGTGGCGCAGTACATCATCCAGCGATCGCTGGTTTTGGTGCTGATGACGAATCAGTAAATCCAGCAGGAGAGAGACCATTTCACCCTTGAGGTAGTAGGAGATCTGATTGTTAGGGCTATTGGCATCCTGACGATAAAGCTTAATCCAGGCATCAAAACTCGACTCACTAAGTGGCTGTACCCACCGCCCTGGCGTAGTCAGGTAGCGCGAAACTTCACGGCTCAGAGCAGTCAGGTAGGTACGACCATCATAAAGCCCTGCTCGTAGGGGGATGAGTAAGTCATAGTAGCTGGTGGTGCCTTCACTGAACCAAAGGGAGGGAGTGTAGTTTTCCTGATCGTAGTCGAAGCTTTCCAGGGCTTTGGGGCGGAGTCGCTTAATATTCCATAAATGGAAAAACTCATGGGCCACTAGCTGCAAAAAGCGGGTGTATTTGTCTCGACTCCGAAAACCAAACCGTTGGTAGAGCAAGGAACAACTGTTTTGGTGCTCTAGTCCTCCGTAGCCGTTGGTTGTCAAATGCAGGAGAAACAGGTAGCGCTGGTAGGGAAGCCCCCCAAATAGGTCAGCTTCAGCTTGCACGATCTTTTGAATGTCGCTGATGAGTTGATCAGAGTTCAGATTACCTTCGCCCCAAACAGCCAGTTGATGGGGCTTGCCTGCTACTTCAAATTCATAGACTGCATGGGTGCCAATTTCAAAGGGGCTATCGACTAGGGTGTCAAAGTCAGCGGCTAGAAAGCTGTGAGGAGTTGGGCCATTGGGTAAAGCTGTTGTGACGTGCCAGCCCGGTGGCGGTGCGATCGCCACTTCAATCGGGACGCGTTCATAGCCAGGAATATAGAAAAACAAAGCAGCTCCATTAAAATACCCATGCGTGCGATCTAGGTGATTGGTTCTAACCGTCAGTTCATTAGCATAGACTCGATACCGCACAATTAAGTGCGTAATTCCCTGAGTCGTAATCTGCCAGCGGTTTTTACTTAACTTCTGCCAGGGTAAAAGAGTATTGGGCGAATCTCCTGCTAAAGCCGAAAAATCTTGCACATGGCGCGCATACTCGCGGATCAGGTAGGAGCCAGGAGTCCAAACCGGCATATGCAAATCAAGGTTGGGTTGCTGCCAGCCCGTCACAGTCAAGGTGATTTCAAACAAATGGGTCTCTGGCTCTGGCATCGCAACTCGATAAGCCAGCTTGGCAGACTCCTGCGATCGCTCCGCCACTACTTCAGCCGTGATCCCAATCAATGCAGGAACTGTCTGGGACACAGGCCCCTGTTCGCAATCAAAGGCGTCTTGATTCATTAGCGGCCTATTATCCTATTGGACTTTACTAGCTAAGTGGGCCAACTGCTTTAAGTTCATTAAATAGATGGTGTTGTTAGTCGAGTCAATTTTAATCCAGCCTTTGCTATCCAGCCTTTCCATGATCTTTGTCGTCTCTTCGACTCCAATATCGCTGACATCAGCCAAATCCTTATAAGGGATATTGTAAATTTCAGTACCCATTGCCGTTTCTTCCCCATAGGTTTCGCCCAGGGTCACCAGGGTATTTGCGAGCTTTACCGCTGGAGGCTGGTGCCTCAGTTGAAAGCGCAGGTTAGTCAAGCGCAGGCGACGCACCATCAGTTGCAACATTCGATGATGCAGTTGCGGATCTTTAAATAGCGTTTGAATAAAGCGTTGAGCTGAAATACTCACCAGCTTTACCGGCGATAGGGCAATGACATCGGTTGAACGAGGAGACTCATCTAAAATTGCCATTTCACCAAAAAAGTCTCCCTTTCCCAGAATTGCTAAGGTCACAACCTCTTCCCCCGAAGAGAGCCGACGCACTTTGACCCACCCTGAGACAATGAAGTACACTGCATTGCCCCAGGCATCTTCCATTAATACAGCTCGATTCGCAGGATACTCATGTTCCACCGCAACCGAGAGTAACCAGTCAAGGGTTTCAGCATTGGCGGCACTTAACAGAGGAAATAGCTCACTAAAGGCTTCTGTTTGCATGAAAACTCAGAAAAGGAAACGAAGGAAAGAGATCGCGGGGAGGTTATCCAATGATGGGCTGTTGATTCAGCCCTGCGCCTAAGACAGTGTGATGATTAAGAGGCTGATACTCGTCTGACATAGGTAGACCTTGCCAGCAGCAGCACCCCGGTATCAAACAAAAATGACCCTCAACAGACTTTGAGAATCGATACCTACCTTTATTAGACTGCCTTTTCTAAGGATTTGCGATCGAATATGCCAGAAATACTAGCAATCTTTTTAGATAACTCACAGAGAAAGATCGCAAGATGTATCAGAATGTTGAGAATCTAGACTGTGAGACTCGCCTCAGACAATCGTTTCTGAGCAAGCACGCTGTACCTAGGTTCTATAATCATCCCCTTGGTCAGACTGCTGAGGCTAAAACCAAGTGCTCAACCGCCAGTGCTCAATTGGCTTTCTGAGGTGCGGTCGCTACGTTTCCCATAACGTAGATTCCCAGTCTACCTTGTCAGAACCCTATTCAACGGCGATCGCTGCCCTGAGCTTGGGGAGCAATTGCTCAATATAGTGGTGCCAGCCAATTAAAATCACTTGGCGATGGGTGAGTGAGTCAGGGTCGAGAAACTTTGGCAAAAAGGAAATTGGCACACCTTCTAGATCGCAGCAGACTAAACCAGCTGCTTGAGCCAATGCCAGTGGAGCACAGGTATCCCAAAGCTTCACCCGACGATTAAGATAAAGATAAAGGCCCGCCTTCCCCTGAATTACCTCCAATACCTTTAATCCAAAGCTCCCAACCGAGTAAAAGTTGGCCGTTGGTATATGTTTCAGAATCGCTGTACCAAAATTCGCCGCATCCCGACGACCAATTAAAATTGGGCAAGCTCCCGCCTCTAGCGAGGGTGGCTTAACCCTTACCAGCTCTGTCATTGGGACTGCTTTCGTCTGTTCAAACAAGCCCCATCCTTTGCCACCCCAATAGAGGTGATCAGTAGCAGGCGCATAAATCCAACCAGCTACTGGCTGATAATTGTTTAGGAGGCCAATCATTACCGCATAATCAGGATCACCGGCGATAAAATTCTCGGTACCATCCAGTGGGTCAATACACCAGAGCCGCTCATAACCTGCGGTGTAAGCCTGTCGTGATTGAGGGTTTTCCTCGGTAATCACCCCATCTTGAGGCAATAGCCCAGCAAACGCAGCAGACAGGTAACGATCAAGGGCGGCATCTACGCTAGTCACATAATCACCAGGCGCCTTTTGAGAAACTTCAAAGTGATCAGCAACCATCTGGCTGATTATCTGGCCACACTGATGTAATAACTCCCGAATGTTTGCATCTTTCTGATTAGCAATTGAAGTCATGTGCCACCTTTATCAAGCAGGCGATTATCACTCCCAATAAGACACTCAAACTACACAAAAAAAACGGGTTAACCAATCAGGCTAACCCGCCAGTCTGGGAACGCTCAGAGGAACTACTTTTGCAGAACCAACTTCACGTTTGCATTTTGCAAGCCAGGGCGCTTCACTTCGGCCAGGGTCTTGTTGACGGCATATTTTTGATTGATAGAGTTAATCAACTCAGTTTGGTTGTGCTTCTTAGCAACACCCCAGAGATCAGCAATCAGGTCAAAAGTACCATCAGCATTACGAGACCAACCCAGGTCGTACTCGCCCTCTAAAACAGCAACAATATCAGACCGAACACGCTGGCCATTGTAACCACGGACATCGGCTTCGGTCTTAACGGTAATCCCCAGATCACGCAAAGACTGCTTCAGAATTTCAGCTTCAGTGATCTTTGTACGCAGGGTGCTAAAGTGAGACATTCGGATTTCCTCCTGTAGGGACTCGAGAACAACGTTTGTGAATCACGATCAAAATGGCTACTTGCTTCGTTCGTCAGAGCAAAACTGCTCCAATGACGTTGCCTTGGCCTATTTAGTTAGTTGCTGCTAGCAGTTGCTAGCCTTTACTCCTGTTGGGAAGCAGGAGAAAGCCTGTTAAAACTCTAGTCGCTGATATTCAGCAACAGAGGAAGCAGCGGGTCTCGCCCGTTGCCGTGCCCAGTCACGCAGGGCTGTAACCTGCTCAGTCATCGTCTTCGAGAGGGGCAAGGTAGACTTGATAGCTGCGATAATGTCTAGCTGCGTAAACTCTCGGTCTTGGGCAAATGCGTCATACATAGCTGCAATTAGAGCCTGTTCGATTTCAGCTCCAGAATAGCCGTCGCAAACATTAGCTAGCTGCTCTAAATCAAAGCGGGCAATCTCACGCCGACGCTTCTGTAAATGAATTCTGAATATGTCCTGGCGCTCTTCAGCGTTAGGTAAATCAACAAAGAAAATTTCATCAAATCGGCCTTTGCGAAGAAACTCACCTGGTAACCGTTCAACCCGGTTAGCAGTGGCCATTACAAAAACTGGAGAAGTTTTCTCTTGCATCCAGGTAAGAAAAGAGCCAAAAATTCGGCTGGAGGTGCCCCCATCAGAGTCTGCCGAGCCAGCACTGCCAGCAAATGCCTTATCAATCTCATCAATAAATAAAATTGCTGGCGAAATCGATTCTGCTGTCTTTAAGGCATTCCGTAGGTTGGCTTCTGATCGCCCTACCATCGAGCCATCGTAGACTCGACCCATATCCAACCGCAATAAAGGAAGGCCCCACAGTCGTGCGGTTGTCTTAGCAATCAATGACTTACCACAACCAGGAACACCCAATATCAGCATCCCCTTGGGCTGAGGCAAGCCATATTCCCGTGCTCTTTCAGTGAAGGCATTGGAGCGCTGACGCAACCAGCGCTTTAGCTCCTCGAGACCTCCAACAGAGTCCAGTGTTTCATCTTCTTCAATATAGTCCAGAATTCCGTTGCGCCGAATGAGTTGCTTTTTCTCAGAAAGAACGATATCAACTTCCTGCTCTGTTAAGCAGCCAGCCGTCACCTGAGCCTTGCGATAAACCTTTTCAGCCTCATCTCGAGTCAAACCAAGAGCCGCCTTCAAGAGCTTCTCGCGCCCCTCTGTGGTCAAGCGTCGACCCCGAAATTGCTCAAGGTGACTGGTTAAAACCTGATTTAGCTCTGCCATGTTGGGCAAGGCGAAATCAATGACGGCAACTTCCTTCTCTAGCTCGATTGGAATGTTCTGCACTGGAGACATTAGAATAATTGTCTTCTGAGACCCCTTGAAGGAAGCGATCGCATCCCGCAACCAGCGAGTGACCTCTGCATTGTCAATAAAGGGATGAAGATCCTTGAATATAAAAATACCCGGCTCCCGCTGGCGCATCACCCACTCTATCGCCGGTTGAGGAGAAACAGTACTATGTTGCGCCACGCTTCGGGGCTGGCCATACTCAACAATCCCATGGGTAACTGTCCAAACAAAGACGCGTCGCTGAGGACGAAGCTGAATTGCAATCTCTGAGATGGCCTGCTCTGCACGCTCTTCCTCTGAAGTTACAAGGTAGAGCAAAGGGTACTGGGCTTGAACTAATACGTTTAGCTCTTCCTGCATAACTCAAACCCACTCCGACTAGCGTGAACATGAACCAAATATATAGAACCTGATGCTAACAGTGAGAAACTGCCGCAAACTTCAGACACCCATCGCTCCGTCGCTTCCAACGACTAGCAGGGAACCAATTGCTCCTCACCCTGTTGCTCCTCACCCTGAGGGAGAGCTGTGACAGCACCAACTGACACTGCGTCGATAGACAGTGAATCACCCGCCGTTAAAGAACTAACCTGATCCGCTACAGAGCGCAGTTCTCCATCCCGCATAACCAGTGGAGTAGAACAGTCAGGGCAAGAGTAAACCTGATGAACGTGGCCATACAAGCCTCGATATCGGTCAACTACTTCTGGATAGCTCAAATAAAACTCAATCGCTTTCTGGGCAATCTCCGTCATTGTTTCTGACGTCACAGCGGCTTGAATCTTGAGCTGCCGATGCGTTTCCTGAAGGAGATATAACGTAACTTTCTGCTTGTCTTGCATAGAACTCTCAGCTTTCGTACCCGGGTATGAATAAAGAATAGAGGTTTGCCAGATGGCTGTCAAGACGGAAAGCCGTTTTGACGTCAATTTCTTTGCAGAGCTTAACAGTTGACGGGTACAGATCTGCTTCAGTGTGCCGCTCACGCTGTCGCACTATCACCTGGTGTTGTCAGGCAATATCTGGTGGTAAAGATGTTTGAGGGAGCGATTGGCGCAGAAATTCGGCTTCAATTAAGTCTTGCAATTGAGTACGGCGAATCTCGGTGCCAACCATTAAATTGCCTGGGGTTTCAAAAAAAATCGTGCTTTCCACTACATCTATTGCTAGCATCTGAAACAAGATATGAACCACTGGCACTGGTAAAGCGATTAGATTAGGATCGTGCATGGGATAGGGGCTTTGATTCACATCTTGCAAACTTGGAAAGGCATAAATCACAGTCTTTTCTTCCTTCGACTGGGTGTCTTTACTTAAGGTTGTTAAGGCCCAGTCCTGATCAAGGGTTTGTACAATGTAATAATGGAGATGGTTTAATTGTTGCGCTAAGCTTTTGAGTGCTGGAGCGATCGCTGCAACATAGGCTTGAGTCTGATCGGCTGATGGTGCATCCTGAATGAGTGCCTCGATCTGTTCATCTAGGCTCATTTTGTCCAAGCTCATGTGCATTTACCCCTCTCGAAAATCGTTGAACCAATTGTGAAATCGAATAACTCGTTAGGCCTTCATTTTAGACCCTGCCCTTGAGGCAGAAACCTGGACGCAGGGAAGGAATGTTGCCAGAATTAGACAAGTGGCTGTTGAATTCGTTCGGTTCTCCTAGTTTTGTAGGCACGGGTGAGTGTTAAATCAGACCTTGGATCTCGATAAGGATAAGGAAACCCATCAAAACTCAGAGGCGATCGCCCAAATGCTTTTGGAAGAGTTGCGTTTGGGAACGAAAGCAAGCGAGCAAAATTGTAGGGCGGTTGCCGGTCGTCTTTTGCAGGAAGTTTTGAGAATTTGCTCTGAAAGCAGGCGGATTCAAGCTTCTGGAGATGTGTATGCCTGGGCAACGACCTTGGCAAAGCATCGCCTACAGCAATGCCTACGCTACTACAAGCTTGGCTCTCGCAGGGGGAGAGTTGAATTACACAGCACTCTTAGTGCCGTTGTTTACCGTTACATTACGCCGGCACAGGTGCAGTCGAGCTATCAGGCAAGACTGATTTTGATTGAGGATTTTTTGCAAGGTTTTTACATGGAAACGCTCAACGCTTTTCGGCGCGAAGTGCAGTTGCCATCAACCTATCAGCCCCGGACTCTGCTAGAGCTTGCCGAGTACATGGCCTTTACTGAACGGTATGGTAAACGCCGGATTCCCTTGCCGGGGCAGCGGAACCAACAACTGATTATTTTGCGGGCACAAACTTTTTCGCAGCAGCAACCGGGAGATACGCTGCTCGACATGGAGCGAGCGGCTGAAGGGGTCTCTAACGATGGTGAGAGTGCCTGGAATGCCGCCTCAATGCAGCAGGTACGCGAACAAATTGTGGCCCATGAGCCAGAACCCAGCGAAGATACGCTAAGGCAAACAGTCATCAGTGAGCTGATGGCCTATCTGGAGTCTCGAAAGCAGACAGATTGTGCTGATTACTTTGCGTTGCGCTTGAAGGATTTGCCGGCCCATGAAATTGAGGCAATTTTAGGTCTTTCTCCTCGTCAGAGAGATTATTTGCAACAGCGGTTTAAGTATCACTTGATTCGTTTTGCGCTCTCCTACCGCTGGGAACTAGTGCACCAGTGGTTAGAAGCCGATTTAGACCATAATCTTGGGTTAACTCTCCAGCAGTGGCAGATGTATCGGGCAAATTTGAACCCCAATCAGTTGAAGTTGCTGGATATGAAGCAGGCGAAAGAACCGGATGGAGCGATCGCCCAGGCGTTAGGATGTACGGTTAACCAGCTCCAAAAGCAATGGTTTAAGTTGTTAGAACAAGCTTGGGAAATTCGTAACGCTATAGTTTCCGGAGCAATGAAATCGATCGATGAATAGAGGTTTAGAACCATGAATGGTGAATCGGAGGCTCTTCAGAGAAGTTTTCTCAAACTGCTGCAGGAACTGATTCCAAACGCCTCCCCTGCGGATGCTGAGGTAATTCGTCAGGGGCTTGAGTCAGAGGTGTCTCCGTTGATGAGCGGAGACGTTTTAGGCTCTGATTCGATCGCACCGCAGGAGCAGCCGTTGGGAGCCGATGAAACGTCTATATCCATCAGCGCATCTTGTGATTCGGAGGCGTTTTCCGTCCAACGAAAATCGTCACATGAACTTGGAGAGTTACCTGCTGTGCAAGACCGTTTTCACGCCCTGTTGAAGCGTCGGTTAAAAGCTGAAATTCAGCTTAATCCGCCGTTGTTTCCTTGGGAAACAGAAATGTATGACTATGAGACCAGTGAGGTGGGCTTTGCATCCAAGGCTGCTATGGCATCAGAACCCGCACCTGTCTTAGCGGCTGACAAAGTGCCTGCGGGGCTTTGGTTAAGCCAGTTGTGCGCATTTAATTTGCCTGTGGCTCTGCCCGATGCAGTGCTTCAGCAACTCTTTCGGCGGTGCCAAGCGGCTGCGCGCTCTTCTTTGCGGGAGGGAGCAAAGCTGGTGCATGCTGTTGAGGAATTATTTCCGGGTCGGGACTCAGTGTTGAACTATCTAGCGGGTCTGGTGCTGACAGCTCCGGCCCGATCACCGGCGACTGCACCTGTAGATACTCATTTATTGGCAACCTATGAAACCGCCGAACCCGCTCAGCAGATGGTTCTTTCACTACTAGCTGCGCGAGAAATCCTGTCGGCCTTAACCTTGACCGTTTTACCCCACCAAACGGTGGAGCGCCAATGGGTTACTGACCTGGGGCTGTTGACTTTGCGGGTGCATTATGAAACGGGTGAACCCAACTGGTTAAGGATAGAGGGTATTTTACCGACGGGTGGCAAGTTGGTGCTGCGCGGGCAAAATACCCAGGCGATCGCCCAGCGTTCAGATGCAGGTGCTCTCGGTGTTGAGCTAGCCCAAGCCACAGCCAAAGCTGATCATGAGCTAGAGGTAGAGCTTGCTGGCACAACAGAACCACCGATTGTATTTATGATCAAGCTGGGTTAGTGGCTTTGCGAGACTCCCGACAGCTTTGACCTATGCCCCTTCCACCTTCTAGCTGACAGGCAAGGGTTGAAGCATGATTCACTGGCGAGCAACTAGTCCGTTGAGTGGACTGGTTGCTCCTATTTTTTACTCGTATCGCGATCGCTTAGGTGGCTAAGTCCCATTGATGGTTAATGGGGCGTCTGTCCCAGTAGCCAGGGCTCACCCTTCTACCTATCTCTAATTGGGTGGCCGTAGCGCTCTATTACAGCCCTGTAGACATAAGCTTTCACTTCGATTCAAACCTTCAGAGGTGCGAATCGACTCAGCGATGGTGACTGCTCACTGGAGTTTCGGGAGCGCCAAGCGCATCAGGCCGATAGGTAAGTATAACGGCTGAGACTGCGCTCGTAGTTTTGTAACAAAAGCTGAGACTCTTGCAGGGTAATCCGTTTCTCTTGCAGGGCTTGTTCGGTCTGCTGGCGAATGCTTTCAACCAGATCTTCAGAGTCATATTGCACATAGCCGAGAACCTCGGTCATGGTGTCACCTTTTACCACATGGTCAATGCGGTAACCGTTGGGAGTCAAGGCAATATGCACCGCATTGGTATCACCAAAGAGATTGTGCAGATTTCCCATAATTTCCTGGTAGGCACCATTCAAAAACATTCCCAGGTAGTAAGGGTCTCCTGGCTTTATGGGATGGAGTTCCAACACATGCTTTACATCATAGAGATCGATGAACTGGTCAATCTTGCCATCGCTGTCGCAGGTCAGGTCAGCCAGGGTAGCGCGCTTGGTCGGTTCTTCCGTGAGGCGATGGATAGGCATGATTGGGAATAGTTGATCAATTGCCCAGCTATCGGGAGCGGACTGAAACACCGATAGATTGACGTAATAGATGGAAGCCATAATTTTTTCCAGGTCTTCCAGATCATCGGGTACATACTCTTGCTGGCGGACGATATTCAGAATTTTTTCGCAGCAAGACCAGTAAAGCCGTTCAGCCCGCGCCCGTTCTGGTAGGCTCAAGTAGCCAAAATTAAAGAGGCTGATTGCTTCTTCCTTAAACTGGGTGGCATCGTGATACATTTCCTGGTAATTTTCTACCGAAATGCTCTGATAGGTTTCGTAGAGGTTCTGCACAATCAGGTGTTCGCCCGCTTGTAGAGATTCGGGAGGACTAGTGGGGGCATCGCTGGTACCTAACACGTCAAAAACCAGCACAGATTGGTGAGACGCGATCGCCCGACCACTTTCACTAATCAACGTTGGCACTGGCAATTTGCGTTCAGTACAAGCTTCCTTGACCTCAGCAACAATGTCATTGGCATAGTTTTGAACGTTGTAGTTCTTCGAGGCATAAAAATTTGTCTTAGAGCCATCGTAATCGACCCCTAAGCCTCCTCCCACATCAAGATACTTCATAGTGGCACCGAGTTTTGCGAGTTCCACATATATCTGGCTGGCTTCGCGAATGGCATCTTTGACGACGGCGATGGAGGAGATTTGAGAGCCAATATGATAGTGCAACAGTTGCAGTGAGTCTAGCATTCCAGCAGCTCGGAGTTTTTCTACAGTAGTCAAAATTTCGGGGATCGTGAGACCAAACTTGGCCCGATCGCCCGCAGAGGTTCCCCAGCGCCCAATGCCTTTGCTACTTAGTTTTGCCCTTACCCCAACCACCGGGTGAATGCCTAGCTCGCTGCTGGCCTGGATCACGATATCGACTTCTTCAATCTGTTCCAGAACCACAATGGCTGTTCGCCCTAACTGCTGCGCCAAAATGGCCATTTCGATATATTCTCGATCTTTATACCCATTGCAAATCAGCAAAGCTCCCGGGGTTTTCAGGGTGGCCAGGGCAATCATCAGCTCTGGTTTGGAGCCAGCTTCTAAGCCAAATTGATGGGGTCGCCCAAAGCGCACTAGATCTTCGACCAGATGGCGTTGTTGGTTACATTTAACCGGGAAAACTCCTTTATAGACACCACCATAGTTGTAGCGAGCGATCGCCTTGGCAAAAGCGGCATTGAGCCGTTCAATCCGGTCTTCTAAAATATCTGAAAAGCGAATCAGTAAGGGCAAATTCAGATTCCGTTGCCGGAGTGCGTTGACCAACTCGTAGAGATCGAGAGAGCCGCCGCGATCGCCCCGCGGGGAAACTGTGACATGGCCCGCCGCATTAATCGAGAAATAGGGATCTCCCCAACCGTTAATGCGATACAGCTCTTCACTCTGTTCAATCGTCCAGGGAGAATGCTCAGCAGGGGAAACAGCCACTGTTTTCTCAGCATTTAGACTTGGGTGAGTTGGTTCTAGCTTGCCATCTTTTTTTAAAGAACCATCGACCAAAGACTTGGTGCCTTTTTCGGGCTGTTCCAGCATGTCCCACCTCTGTTAATACACGTCAGCTTATGAGTCTAGCGTATTCCTCACAATCGCGGGGGTGACCCAGAGAACGCCAAACTTATCTGAACCACAGAGAGCCAATGATGGTTAACCCCATCGATCCCTTCAAAGCGGTTTGACTAACCAGAGCGATTGGGGCTGGTAACCGAGTGCTCCATAAAGCCGCAAAGCGGAGGCATTGGTTTGAAAAACCTGCAACCCAATTTGGCGATCGCCCCGTTGCTTGGCCCAAGCCTCAGCCTGCTGCATTAGCGTGGTACCAATACCACGACGACGATGCTCTGGTGCAACATACAACAGAAAAATATACGCATGGCGATCGCCATGCAATTGATCTATTGCTGTACCTAGCCAGAGGCAGGCGATCGGAATGTTAGGGTGTCCTAAGAAAGATGGGGATAACAGAGATAGAGAAGAGCTATCTACTTCTACCCACCAAATCGGAGTTTCGGTCGAAAGATACTGATCCACCGTCCGCGCCAGATGATTCAAGCTCCCCTCTTTCTGCAACTCCGCATAAGTACGCTGCATAAACTTAACCAGCAGCGACCGATCCAAAGGGGAACCCCGTCGTAACCGATAGCCAGAGGGAAGCGCCATCACAGGCTCTAAAATTGCTCTACATCTGGTACACCCCGTACCAGTGCCGATAAAGCAGGGGGCAGAGCCGACATCGACTCTGAGTCCCCCCTCGCTGGAGCAGGCTCTTCTCTTGGAGCAGGAGCAGCCATATCAGCCGCTAGAAAAGCCCGTGAACTCACTGCAACCAGTGCCACAACAAAAATTAAAACGATAAAGAGGGGGGCAATATACTGCCGAAAAAATGCCATAGCTCCGCCTGTTCTACCTCTACCCTGTTACTTCAGGGTGTTTATTTATAAAAATTCTTGTTTCTTCATCCTACAGTGATTTGGCTTTCCTTGCTCGCCCATGTGAATCGCCAGAAAAATCGTACCGGCCACTTTTTTTCACTCCCAAAACCACCCAGACGGTTCAACATTCTTGAGAATGAGTGTTCCTAACCATTGAGAATGCGGCCACCCCCTTTTCTGCATTAATTTAGACAGGAGGTTAAGAACTCACCGAAACATCACCGCCCCCTGAAAAGATGCTTTAGAAGCCCATTTCCTAGTAGCCCTGACGACTAAAGTCGCCGCAACACCAACAAAACCGGCCTCCGCAGGTTACAGAAGATTCCGATTGGCTCCACACCGATTTACCAAAGAATGCCGCAGAGACCCAATTCAATACTTTATTAAATATCTTGTAGATTAAATACCTTGTAGCGCGACGCTGCGGCTATCCAAGACCCTAAATCATAGCAGCGTGGTTTACCTTGACTTGGGGCAAAGCGACTTGGGGCAAAGCAGCCTGTCTCTTCAATCAAACTGAGATTCAGAGGATGGAACTTTGCCAGCAAACTCTGTCTGTACAGACACCTTCTTTCTTAAAATTCTTTCTTAAAATTGTTTCTTGAAAATTGAAAATGTTCTTAGTCTTGGCTTACTTGCCCTGCTCGCGTTTCTGTCGTTTCTGTTCAGCTTTAGCTTCCAGGCGATACAGCCAGACCATAAGAGCGACGACACCCACCTGCAAAGCAAAGTTGGGAATGGTTTCACGGAGGTTTTGGCCTGCCAAAATCTTAGCAAGAAAGACAAATCCACCAATTGCTCCCGACGCGCCAAAGCCGGTGTAGATAAAACGACGTAAACCCCGATAGGGCGCATTGGCTTCAGCCTTAAGGCGAGCGTAAATCTCTGGATCTAGCTTTGCAGGTTTAGGGCGATGGTCAGACATTGGTTGGTAGGTCGGATTGCAATGCTAGTATAGATTAGCCTGGAGAGGTGGCAGAGTGGTCGAATGCACTCGACTTGAAATCGAGCAGGTGATGAGCCTCGCGGGTTCGAATCCCGCCCTCTCCGTTGTGTCACTTCCAAAATCACGAGCAATCCCTGTCAGGAGTAACCCTGACCCGCCTTAAGCATATGAAAGGCAATGAACAGTTGGGTTAATGCTAGGGGATAACTTTGCAATGTTTCACCCGTTGTCCCTGTCACTTTTCCCAATTCTGGATTCATTTCTCGGTTACAGACATTGAGCAGATGGGGAATATCACCACAAATGAAATGTTCTAATTGCGCGACCTGTTCACCGGTAGCGTGTCTGTCAATTTCCAGAACATCTACTGGTTTGCCCATATCTCGGCCTAACCCCAGTCGTACGGCTGACGTTGTATCACTGGGATCTGTGGTAACAACCTGACTTAAATCAGGATGGGGAATGTTGGGACGCAATATGAGCCGAACATTGAGGCTGCCGCTGGTGGCTTCGGGGTCGTCTGCGGCAGGATAAAACGTAACCACAATATCGGCCCATTGCCGTTGGGGTCGAATAAAACTCTCGGAGTCAGATTCGCGCTTTTGCATTTCTGCTAAAACCTGCTCTTCGCTGTACCCCCGCTTTTGAGTGTCTCGTCTAATCTTCCATTTTGTGCGCAAATCTTCTGGGGGGGCTAGGTAGACTTTGACATCGTAGGCATCCCGCGCAATCCGGGTGGAATAGCCGAGTAAGCCTTCAACAATGACAAATTTGTTGGGCTTGATGTACTCTGGTGCTTCAAAGGTTCCCGTTTTATGGCTATAGATTGGTTTGAGAATGGGTTGCCCTGTGCGCAGCAGAGAGAGGTGCTGCTGCATGATATCGAGGTAGTTACAGTCGGGATGAAGTGCCGTGATCCCCAAATCAGCCCGTTGTTTACGGTCGTAGCGATGGTAGTCATCGGTGCAAATAACAGTTACATTCTCAGCCCCCAAAAACTGAGCAATTCCCTTTGTTAGGGTAGTTTTGCCTGCTGCACTGTCACCAACGATACCGAGAATAATGGGGCGCTGGGTCATGTTTCCTCCCGAAGCGTTTACGTCTGAAGTATTTGCATAATTATCTTCTAATACTTTTGGCGATTATTTTTTACTATCTAAAGTGTGTTGGTTAAGTATTGCGATCGCTCACTCTTTCGTGCTGTGGAGCAAAATTCAGGTTTTGACGGATCGCCGACAAAAAATCAGGTTCAGTTTCCCCGACTTGGGGCATCAGAGTTGCATGCGTTGCCTGTTTTAAGACCCGGTCATATCTAGTGCAGTTTCATTCTTCTAGGGAACCTTTCAGGCGACGAGCGCTGGAGCTACTGACCACGAGTGCCATCGGGCAGTCGCGCCCCTTCGAGCCTTGCTCCTGTCAGGTTTGCACCCTGGAGCCTGGCTTTAATCAGGCGCGTATTGCGTAAATCTGCATTTGTCAGGTTTGCACCTCGCAGATCCGCCTGCTCAAGATTGGCATCGCGTAAATCAGCCCCCGTGAGATCGGCGCTAACCAACTGGGTCTGATACAAATAGGCCTGCCTGAGGTTGGCTCCCCTTAAATCCGCCTCCTCGAGTTTGACCAAAGCCAAATTAGCCTGCTTGAGAATCGCCTGACTCAGATTTGCCCTTTTGAGGGAAGACCCTTGTAAATCGGCTGAGGTTAAGTTCGCTGCTTGCAGATCCGCGCTGTCGAAGACGTAGGCATAGAGTCGAGCATCGGATAGATCGCAGCCAGGGCAGACATTGCGATGAATGAGTTGATGAACATGTTCAGGGTTAGCCGACTGGGCAAGTTGGCCAACTAACGTTAGGGCGATCGCCCCACAGACCAGACCCACCCACTGTAACAGTGACTGTGCGCGCCGCAGCCGCAAAATCCTTGAGTTTTTAACACGGGTCGCCAGCAAATCCTGAAATGGCCTAATACGCACCATTGCCCTTGGGAAACAAAACAATACCAATGGTTTTGATAATAATCCAAAGGTCAACGCCTAAATTACGATTGTTCACATAATACAGGTCAAGCTGAACCCGACGAGGGTAAGGGACGTCATTTCGTCCAGAAACTTGCCACAACCCTGTAATGCCAGGACGAATGCTCAATACCCGATCTGCGTAACGCCCATAACGCGCAATCTCCTCATCCACCACTGGTCGAGGCCCAACCACACTCATGTCTCCCTTTAAGACATTAAAAAACTGAGGAAACTCGTCTAGACTCGTCATTCTAAGGAAGCGCCCGACAACAGTGACCCGTGGATCACGTCGCAACTTAAAGTCCCCCTCGTACTCCCGGCGGAGTTGGGGAGAGTTTTCTATCAGTTGCAGCAGCATTTCATCTGCGTTTCGCACCATGGTGCGGAATTTGATACACCCAAAAGGTTTGTAATTCTTACCGACTCGCTCCTGTATATAGAACACAGGGCCTGGCGAACTGATCGCAATCAGAACGATAAGACCCAGGTAAAGGGGAGAAAACAGAATTAATACAGTTAACGAAAAAACAATGTCGAAGACCCGCTTAGCTAGCGCTCCGTCAAGGATACTCACTAGAAGTGGCCAGAGGCCACGCCTGAGGGATGAACGAAGAGCTTTGCTTGCACCGATTTGACTTTCGGCAGTCATTTTACTCCTTCAAACCACACCACATAGTCCTGCACACAGAATCAGCGCCCTTGACCTTCTCGTCAAAAACAACGCAAGAGCCAAATTAAAGACGCGGAGATTCAACCCTCATACACTCAAATCATGCACCTGCGAATTTTGCCGCAGCTGAAATTCTTGGTAACAACTTGTCAAAAAGCTAGCATATTGTTTACGAAAAGATTCAGGGGTGAATGACAGAGCATGCGATCGCACAATAGACGGGGTTAACCGGCCTAGATGTTGCTCAAAACTCTTCACCGCTGCAACCAGAGCCTCTGGCTTTTGCTCTGCAAATAATACCCCAGTTCCTTGATCACCGTACTGGTGTAGATCGCGAATTGTCTCGGCAGTTCCTCCTTTGCCATAAGCAATCACCGGTGTTCCACAGGCTTGCGCCTCAACAGGAGCAATCCCAAAGTCTTCAAAGGCGGCATAAACAAAGGCCCGAGCGCGAGCCATATAGTCCTCAACAACAGCATCGGGCTGCCAACCCATAAACGTAATATTAGGACGAGCCATTTGGCGAATTTGTTTCAGCTCAGGGCCACTGCCAATCACAATCAGAGGTTTCCCTAACTGGTTAAAGGCCTGCACAATCAGTGCAACTTTTTTGTAACTGACTATTCGAGAAACCGTTAGATAAAAATTATCTTTTTGCTCGCATAGTTGAAAACGCTCCGTATCAACTGGGGGATAGATTACTTTAGCGGGGCGGCGATAGTAGCGCCAGATGCGCTGGGCAGTGTTTTTAGAATTGGCAATAAAATAATCAACGTGGTGAGCCGTTAGCACATCCCACTGGCGCAGGCGATGCAAGAGATACCGGGTCAAAATCCCCAGGAAGCCATGACCCGCTCGACTACTCTTAAGGTAATCAAAGGTCAGATCCCAGGCATAACGCATGGGGGCGTGACAGTAGCAGATATGTAACTGATGGGGGGCAACCAAAACGCCCTTGGCCACAGCGTGGGATGAGGAGAGAATCACATCATATTCGCGTAGATCAAATTGTTCGATCGCTAGAGGCAAAAAGGGGAGATACTTTTGAATGCCCTGCCGGGCAAAGGGAAATTGCTGCAAAAAGGAGGTGCCAATCGAGCGCTTATACAGATAGCTATCTGGATTGGTTGATTCAAAGTCAATCAGAGCATAAAGATCGGCATTAATTATGTTTAATATTTCTTTAACAACTAATTCTGATCCTCCCGTTGCCAGAGGGGTTAACCACTCATGGACCAATGCAATTTTTCGATTTATCAACTCACCATCTGCGAATTCCCTGATTGGTTCATTCAAGTTGAAACGCCCCTCCCCATAACACCATTGCTTTGAATAGTAGCCTAAGGCTGGTCTTTTACAGTCACCCAGTCTACTTAAACTCGCCTCCAAGTCTGTTTGGATTTTTCTCTCAGGTGAAACACCTATTTTCCAGATGAGTTGCCAGGGTGCATGTCACTTTTGCCCTCACCCTTTTCTGGTATCCCGGATTGCTCTAATCCCTCTCCCAATTTGGGAGAGGAACGTTGAGATGGCTCGACCCCCCTTCTCCCAACCCAGGAGAAGCGACTGGGGGATGAAGGCCTGAAAAGGTGACATGCTCTCAGTTGCCATTCCCAGTTTGAGTTTTCACTCCTTACCTACGAGTTACCGGATAATTTTCCTAGACAATTCTGGAGCAGAGTATTGATGGCTGCTCCCAACAGGTAGAGTGAAAGGTGCAAGCCAGACTAGAGGGAAAGATATTGGGTTTCTTAGCGAAGATTGTTGCCGCTTCAGTACTACTGACGGTTGCTATTAAATACGGTGGGCCGATTTTGCCAGTTCAAGACAACCCTACGACTATTTTGATCATCATCACTGCCCCCAGCCTGATTTTGGCAATTATCCTGGGTTGGCGTTGGCGCAAGTCATTGAAGGAGTAGTTTTGTGAAATTTGGGCACTGGATTGGGTTAGTCATCCTGGCAGCAGCGCTTTACATCCTCTGGGAAATTCGCCAACTGCTCCTGCTGGTCTTTGGTGCTGTGATTTTGGCGAACAGTCTAAATCTTCTGGCTAAGCGATTACAGCGTTTAGGAGTGCAGCGAGGTCTTGCAGTTGCAATTGCGATTAGCAGCTTGATTGCCTTTATGGCGCTATTTTTTGGTTTGGTGGTTCCACCTTTTGTCCAACAGTTTCAGGAGTTGCTGATTCTTGTGCCGAAGGGAATTGCTGAACTGAACAATCAACTGGAGCGCACCTATGCGTCGCTTCCGTCCTTGGTGAAGGAGTATTTGCCGGATCTCGATACGCTGGGTGAACAGGCGACGCCTTTTATTAATGGGGTTTTAGGAGGTTCCTTTGCCATTTTTTCAAGTTCTTTCGGAGCTGGGTTAAACGTTCTCTTCATCACAGTGCTGGGCATGATGATGCTGGTTAATCCAATGGCTTATCGACAGGGGTTTGTTCGGCTGTTTCCTTCCTTCTATCGCCAACGGGTGCATCAAATCTTGCTGGAGTGCGAGATCGCTCTTGGTCACTGGATGGTCGGGGCGCTCATCAGCATGGGAGTGATTTCGCTGCTCAGTCTTATTGGCCTGGCCCTGATTGGGGTGAAAGCGGCTTTGGCAAATGCGGTACTGGCTGGACTGCTTAACTTTATCCCCAATATTGGGCCGACTTTTAGTGTGATTCCACCGATCGCGATCGCCCTTCTCGATAACCCGGTTAAAGCCCTTTCTGTGTTGATTCTTTACATCTTGATTCAACAATTTGAGAGTAATTTGCTGACCCCAATTGTGATGGCTCAACAAGTTTCCCTACTGCCCGCTGTCACCCTGGTTGCTCAGGTCTTTTTCGCCACCTTTTTTGGTTTTTGGGGGTTATTACTTGCCATTCCGCTGACGGTGGTGTGCCAAATTTGGGTGCGTTGCTCCCTTATCGAGGACATTCTTGATCGGTGGGAACACCTGCCCGCGCTCTTCTCTGGGCAAAAAAACGAGTTGGAAACGCTCACTCTGCCAGAAACCGAACAACCTTCCTCTGAAGTTGAGGATTTAGAAGACCGCTTAACTCACCCTTCTGAGTCATGATCGGCAACATCCATCTACCCGCACTGTTCCTTGAGTCTGCATTCTAAACCGCCTGTATTCCTTTTTCCTCCTTACGAGCTCTTCTCGCCCACGTGATTTCAGTCAAAATGACTCCCTGCTTGGAGCCGCTAAAGCATGAGCCTGGCCCGTTTGTAAGACTGATCGCATGTAAATCTTCCCCACTGCCCTATGCCACACTCCTTCGACAACGACGACGATATCCATCTACAAAATCTGCTGTATCTGGTTCCCATATTTGGGGCGTTTCCAGCTTTGTGGACGCTCTACCACAAGTCAGGCAGCCGCCAGCAACGTAATCTGAGTCGTCTGGCTTTAACTCTGGCACTGGGTTGGTTGGTGAGTTACTTGATGCTTGGTCTGGGATCTGAGGTCGCAGAGTCAATCAAGGTTCCCCTTCTGTTTACTAGTACGGTTGTTTCTTCAGCTTATTTTTTAGGCACCTTGGGGTTGATGGCGCAACTTTACCGGCGCAGAGTGATGAGTCAATCGCGTTTGCGGCGACTAGAGCAAAAACAGCGGGGATAGGGTAGCTGGTTGAAAAGGTTGCACCATTTTGTGGCCGATCGCTTATAGTACCGATGCCGCTGGGTGGGCTAGTCGCGATCGCTCCCCTGGCTTGTGGGTGTGTGCCCTGACCAGCGTTAGAAGCGGCTGAGACTCGACCATTTTGTTTGAACGGGTAGGTTCTCGCTTGCAAGCTAGCCCTCACCCAGTTCCTTCACTGAGTTCATTTTCGTTTTTGACTTCATCCACTTCTCGCTCCCTGATACCATGAATCTTCCCTTTATCCTGGATGTGGGCCTGGGTTTGTTGTTTATCTACCTGATTTTGAGTCTGCTGGCATCAGAGCTTCAAGAATTGTTAGCAACCATCCTACAATGGCGGGCAAAACACCTGAGGGAGGCGATCGAAATTCTTCTCGCGGGGGAGAGCAAGCCGCCGCTGGGTGCAAGTTCCCCAGAAAGTCAGATGATCCGTACTGAAATCACCCAGGCTCAAGAACTGGTGACGAAGCTCTATCACCATCCTCTGTTGAAGGCTCTCAATCAGGAAGCTAAGGGCCTGGTGGGTAAACTGGGGCAGATCGTGAGTCAACTGACGGGGCTGGTTAAAGTCTTTGATGGGCAAAGTAGTGGGCCTTCCTATGTGCCATCAGAGACCTTTGCCGCGACGCTCGTCAGCACCCTGCGCTTGGGCGAGTTAGTGCAAAAGCTGAGTGAAATTAAGCTTTACCAGTTAATTCAGGAGCGATTGCTAGGGACGATTGAGGAGTTGGTTACTGACTTGCGCAATAGTAAGGGAAATTCACGCCTGTTGCAGCGGGAGTTACAAACCCTTTCTAGCGAGTTAGATGGGGTTTATCAGGATTTTGCGAACCAGCAATTGCCATTGGCTCATAGCTTGCGGCGATCCGAAGCCTGTGTCAAGCGCTTTATTACGGCTGTTGAGGTCGCTCTATCGGATAATGATGTCATTTATCACAAGTTCTTAAAGCGTCTGAAAACGCTTGATCAGGATTTGCCTTCCCTGATTCAAGAGGCCGTGCCACGCATTACCGAAGCGATCGCCGAGCTTAAAACCCTCCAGTGGGTCGCCCAGCAAATGCCAGAAGGGGGCGACCCTCGCCTGGTCATGGCCCGGCTCCGAGACGATGGCGATCGCTTCCGCTTGCAGCAGGGGTATCCCCTGTTGCAAGCGATGAACCAATCTCTGCAATCTACAGGTGTTGTAACGCTGAATTACCAGCAAGTTTTAGCCGTGACGCCTGGCCATGTGTTTGATAGTCTGGAGACTTTAGCAAAGTCTGTGCAAGAACGCGCTGCTACGGATGGGAGTCAACTGCTGCTGGGATTGCAAAAAGAGCTGGCAATCTGGTATGACCGCTCGATGGATCGAGCTTCTGGGGTTTATCGCCGCAATGCTAAGGGTGTTGCCTTAATCATCGGTTTTTTGATCGCGGTCTTAACCAATACCGATACCCTCCACATTGTGCAGCGGCTGGCGAAAGAACCAACCCTGCGCCAAACCTATGCCGCAGCCGCAGCAGAATTGGTTAAGCAAAACCCGGAGGCGATCGCCTGTTTTCAGGCCACCCGTGACCCTAAAGAGCGGGCTAATTGCCTGCAACGTGGGGGCATCAGTGCCAGCGCGACGGCTCTGAGCAACGCCCTTGACCAATCCACCGATCTCCCCCTCGGCTGGACTCAGGCTAACTGGCAGGAGCAATGGCAACCTCGGCGGCGAGGAGTGCTGGCGAGTGGGTTTTTCCTCCTGGTCGGTTGGCTGACTAGTGGGGTTGCGATCGCGATGGGGGCACCCTTTTGGTTTAGCCTGATTCAGAAGGTCATCCATGCTCGCAATACCGGCGATCGCCCCCCGACTGCTGTAGAACGCTCAACTCTCCCAAGAATCCACGATGTCTAGCCGAAATCGTCTAGAGTGAAAGTAGATATTTGCCTGGGTTGGTGGAGGGTTTTTTCAAATATCTTAAATACCTTAGAAGAAGACCCTAAATCGCCAACGCCTTTTCCTAACTACTCACTGACTTCCTCCCATGTCTCTGGATAATTTGCGCGATCTCTATCAACAAGTCATTCTTGAGCGGTATAAGAAGCCTCGTTATCGCGGCCAAACAGAGCCAATAGACCGGCGGCAGCGGGGGCATAACCCCTCTTGTGGTGACACGATTGAGCTAACCGTAAAGTTGAACCCAACCGGCGATCGCGTTGAGGATGTTCGCTTTCAAGGGGAAGGCTGCGCGATCGCAATGGCCTCTGCCGACCTAATGGCTGAAGCCATTCGCGGGCGTAGCATCGCCGAAGCCCTAGAAATGGTAGAACGCTTTCAACAGATGATGCAGGGAAAGGTCGAATTTCCCCAAGAATTGCGTAAACTCAACGTCATGCAAGGGGTATCTCAGTTTCCCGTGCGAATTAAGTGCGCCACCCTCAGTTGGCATACCCTGAAAGCCGCACTTGAAGCCGTTATCCCAGAGCCAGTTGGGTTCGTGAGCAACGAGTAGGAAGACTTCTCATGAAGGAAAAAATTCTCCAAGGGATTAACCTAGTACTAATGGCCGATTTGTTTTTCGTCCTTCTCTGTTTTCTCTGGTTGGCAGCAGCCGTCATCGGCGAACTCGCTGGAATTTCCCTCGGGCTAAATGTTTGGTATCAACTGTGGCAACCCATTGTACAGCCCGCCTTAGGAATTCTAATGGCAGGAGCAATTTTAAGTGGGGTCGTCAGTTGGGTGCACCGGCGCTTCAGCTCGCAGTAGAGAGTCAGGACGCTAAACAATTCTGTTATTCCCTTTTAAGAAGCTACTTTTACTTTAGAGCCTGTCTCTCTAGCGACTAAAGTCGCAGCTATCCGGAGAACACCTGCGTTTGATTGAGTTCACCGCCCTCTGAATTGAGGACAGAGTGCCTCGCCTAAGGGCAGTGCCCCCATCCTCTATTAACTCCCAGCGAACTCAGCAACTCCTACAGCCAAGCAGAAATTTCTAGACTCGGCTCAGCTACCCTCATCGCCTTTTCTGAATGCCCGCCAGGGCGATGCCCCTTCTCCCACCGAGGGAGAAGAGAGAGCCGCAGCAAAAAATCCGCTCCAAAGCCCCTCTCCCCTGCTGAGAGAGGGGTTGGGGTGAAGGGTGTAAGGGGGTAAGGGGGTAAGGGCGGTTCAAGTTTTGTCAATCCACCAGGCTCTCGAGTTGAGTGCTGCACGCCATGGAGTTTCCCCCATCTAAATGGCAATTTTTAGTGCTCAGCCCCCCTGATTTTCAAGACAATCTCACGCTCTACGTTGTTTTGAAAACGAGCAGAAGCGCGCAGCTTCTTGGCTCGCCTCTAACACGGGAGCGCTCCAACTTTTCTAATCGCTGAGCCAATTTTTTTGAGTTGAGTGATATGAAATTTGCAGAGATGGGTAAGTTAAGCTCACAACAAAGAGGTCCACTCAACCGCACTTAAAAAGGAGCAACCTTTCCATGAAGACCGAATTTCAAGCAAAGTTTCTGAGCCACCTCGCTCAAAAGAAAAAAAATAACGAAGGTTTCACCCTGATCGAACTGTTGGTTGTGATCATCATCATTGGGATTTTGGCAGCTATTGCTCTGCCCGCCTTCTTAAACCAGGCCAGCAAAGCGAAGCAGTCTGAAGCTAAGACCAACATTGGTTCTTTGAACCGTGGTCAACAGGCCTACTTTTTGGAAGCGGGTAAGATGAGCAGCAGCGTTGACTTGCTGGGTCTGGGCATCCCCACTCAAACCACTAACTATAAGTACACGATTCAAGCTCAGAGTGATACGCTGGTAACGAACCAGGCTCAACCTCAAACCACGGCAATCAAAGCTTACATTGGTGGCGTCAAGCAAGGCACCACGACTGAAACCAGTGAAGCAACGACGCTGAGCGTGGTTTGCGAAGCCCTTAAGCCCAAAGGTGTAGACGGTGCTGCAGATGGTACTCAACAGGTGGCACCAGGGGGGGCAACGGTTCCTCCCGAATGCCCCGGTACATATAAGTCCCTGTAGTTGCTTAGGGTTGTCTCACTTCTGGTCAATCCTTAGGTGGTCAACAATTAGTATGGTTAGCTAATTCGTTAAGGTGGGTAGCAATGCTGCCCACTTTTTGCGTTTTGTCCTGATTTTGATGTAGCGCCAGGCAAAGGTTCTAATCGGGTGCTGCTATGCGAACTGGCTGAGGAGAGATGCTGGCGCACAGCGAGCGGTTGACTTGGCAACGCTCCTGTAGCAATTGCAATGGCATCGGCTTGGGCTATAGCCGAAACTGATAAAACACTTCGCTAGCGGCCCGGTGTAACAGCGAATGGCGATAAACCAGTGCCGAGAGGTCGTCGGCGTAGCCACCCCCGATGACGCTCGCTACGGGGTAGCCCTGGGCAACGCAGGTGCTGAGTACCTGCATTTCTCGACGATAGAGGCCACTATCGGTCAAGGCCAGCTTACCAAGGCGATCGCCAATGTGGGGGTCAACCCCAGCGTCATACAGGACGAGATCAGGCTTAACCTGGGTCAACAGCTCTGGCAAGTAGGCCGCTAAAGTTTGCAGATAGGCGGCATCCTCCATGCCAACGGGCAGGGGTACATCTAGATCGCTGTGTTGCTTTGTGCCTGGAAAGTTCACTGCACAGTGCATTGAAAAGGTAAACACCCGCGGATCTTGCTGAAAAATATAGGCGGTGCCATCCCCTTGATGGACATCTAAATCGACAATCAAGATTTTTTGCACCTGCCCATCGCATAGTAGGCATTGGGCGGCGATCGCCAGGTCGTTGAAAATACAAAATCCTGAACCATAGTCAGGAAAGGCATGATGGGTACCCCCTGCCGTGTTACAGGCTAGCCCATGCTTTAGGGCTAGTTGGGCCGTTAAAACCGTGCCAGCGACAGCGATACAGGTGCGGTTTGCCAGGGCTGCACTCCAGGGTAGGCCAATGCGGCGCTGTGCCCGTGGGTCTAGAGTCCCCTCGCAGTAATTCTGCACATATTCTGGTGTATGCACTCGCTCTAGCCACTTACGGGGCAGCAACTCTGGCTGATGAAACTGATGGGGTTCGGCGACACCATCCGATACGAGGCGATCGCGCAGCATCCGAAATTTCTCCATGGGAAAGCGATGCCCTGGCGGCAGAGGAGCCACATAATCGGGGTGATAAATAATCGGTAAACTCATCGTTTTGCCGAGGATGGCTGTCTACAACTCTAGGAACAGATCAAGGGGCAAATGGCCAAAGGTTTCATTAACATCGCCATCGTAGGCAGACTGGCAGGAAACTAAAACCCCACGATGGTGGCCTGTGTAGCGATCTGTATGGCACCGTTGCTTTTTAGGGTTGTACTTAATGTAGACAGCCCCCTCGATGGGGGCAATGTCAGGCTGATCCTCATAGCCCAGGGCACGGAGATAGCTGATCAGGGCGATCGCTCCCTGCTCCCAATCATCGGCACACACCCCCAAAATTTGATAATCTGAATGCTGCACCACCTGCTGAAGCGCCTGGCGAATTTGATCTGGGGCGGGTAGCGGTTGCGAATCGACACACAGAAACTGCCGCAACAATGCCTGTGCGGCCTGTAGCTCAGTGGGTTGTCCATTGAGGCCCATGCGTTCTCCCCAAACGATTTGCTTTAGCCTACCATGGTGCCAAGCCAGGCCTACCCAGACTTTCATCGTCACTCCTCAGGCGATTCTCTGAGTGCCGAACTGCTCTCATCCCCCAGCCCCTAATGAGGAGCCAGATTTAAAGTCCTTTTCCCAAATTTGGGAAGGATTTGGAGTGTTGCTTGCTTCCCACAGGGTAGGCAGACTGAGGCGTCACCTTTTACCTAATGATGGGAGCGTTGTCCACCGCCTTGAAGGACTGACATCAACCTGACCGAAACTAGGGCGAGGCCGACGCTATCAAAAATTGACCGAATTGTTGCAAAAAACATCAAACTTATTGAGAATAAATTGCAAGTATTCCCCTTTGCGTGTATGGTGGAATGAGGACGATATTGCAATTGTTGTTACAGAAATGCAAGGTTGCTTTGAGTTGACGGCGTCCCGTGGCATCCGTCTGCCTTAGGCATCGGCCTTAATCAATCGAGAAAACCGATCATAACAGTAGTGATTTTCCTGCTGAAGCAGCCATTCTTCTAGTGGGGTTGCAGTGGTTGATTGAGGGGTGACCCGTCATTGCTCAAAGTTCTACTGTTTGCTGGTTGGGTCTCTGCTGGTGGGTAACCGGCCACTAGGCGGCCCCTTCTAAGGTGCAATTGTTATCTTTGTTTTTCCTGTTTTTGTTTCCACTGAAGCCTATGGACTCTGCCCAAACCCTAACTCTCTTAACCCAGCCTTTGACAATTTCTCGCAGCGATCGCTGGTTAGCTTGCCAGCGCTTGCAAGAGCTGCACATTCCCTGTACCTGTCAGCCTGATGGGACTTTACAAGTCGAAATTGCGACCCCGCTTGACCTCATCCAGCTTAGGAGTGTCGTGCAACAACTGACGGCCCCGCGCTCAATTCTCCTGGATTTATTAGAGCGATGTTGGATACATCACGCCTAGTCGAATTTGATTAGGATGATGCTATCTGCCTAGAGAGGGGCGCGATCGCGCTCAGGCGTTAGGACTGAGGAGTTGGTAAGTCAGCGATAGCAGGTGAAAACCGATGGAAAAGAAAGCTAAACATGTCTCGCTATTTGATTTGCAGGGGCAACTGCGCGATTTCATCATCGAAGATGGCTACAAGATTAAGGGATGCTATCTGGTTGGAGCGGAAACCGAGTATCGCATCAAATTTTCTAAAGAGGCCCGCGCTTCTGTCGGTCAGGTTTTGCACCGGGGCGATTGGTTGCAGGTCTGGGGCGAAAAGACGATTAAAGAAACCGGGGAAGAAAAGCTGAAGGCTTACAAAATTAGGGTTTTATCCTCTCCTGCTGAGGATGTGGCTTTGCCATCTAAACTCCCCCAGTCCCCCAAAAAGGCAACTGGGGTCACCATTTTGGTGTGTCAAAAATCGGATTGTATGAAACGGGGTGGCAAGGCTATATGCCAGGCTCTGGCTCAAGAATTGAGCGATCGCCATTTGACCGATCAAGTCACAGTGCGCATGACCGGTTGCATGAAGCATTGTAAAACTGGCCCCAATTTGGTTGTGATGCCAGCGAAGACTCGCTACAGCCGCATCACCGCCGCAGATATTCCGGCTTTGCTTGATCAGCATTTGCCTATGCCTATGCCGACGAGTGTGGTTTTGCCCTAGCCGTGCGACTCACCCGCCTGTGTCCTAAGCTTGCTGACCAAGGTGATATAAAGTGGCCTGGCGATAGAGCAATAGATGGGGGACAGGGAACAGGGTCAGCTCAAAAATTTGCGGTTTAAGGACAGGATTGAGGAATAGATAGAAGAGAAGAAACCAGAAACAGGTTCCAGAAGACGGCGTGACATAGGCTTGTGAACGCTAAAATGTCCTAACCTGCATAGGGAAGCCTATCGCTACCACTTGGCATAGGCTTGAACAGTAAAGCAGAGAGTGGCGGCTGCGTCACCTTTTTGGAGATATGCCTTAACGCAGCAGTCAGCATCAGCAGACTGGGAGCTTTGTCTCCATCAAAAGGCGACGCTGTTTACCGGTCAACTCAACCGGGTGAGTTGTACCCGGTAGCGGTCTTTTTTTGTCACTGTAATCTCGCCTACTTCGAGCCGGCCTTTGCCACGAATAGCGACTAGATCCCCAGATTTCAGCCCATGACTGGCGGAGGTAACTTCCTTCCAATTGACCCGCACTTCCCCAGCGGTGATCAGGTCAGCCATTTTGCTACGAGACAGGCCAAACCCAGCGGAGGCGATCGCGTCAAGACGCAAAGAAGCCTCCACGGTGGTCATTTCTTTCTTTTTGGGTGCTCGTATCTTCAGCTCATCGGCATGGATCAAGCGAACCTTGACAGGCACCGAGCGCACCTGGATCAGATGCAGTTGTAAAAATTCCACCAGTTCTGGCACTACGATGGCCTGGGCACCCCGCTCCCCTAGCACCAGAATGTCGCCCACCTTTTCTCGCACAATCCCGGTACCGAGCAGCGCTCCCAAAAAATCGCGATGGGTGGCAGGGTCAAACAAGAAGTTGCCTGCCATTTCGATAAACGCCAGCGGAATTGACTCGACCGCGAGGGGTATCTCAGAACGGGCGATCGCCAACCGCTGGCGCTCAGCCTGGGAGTACCCTCCCCCAGCAAGCAGTTGAATATCAGTCAGCCGACCCATGACCGTCTGAGCTTCAACCAACTCCGGCGGCGACAGAAAATCAGACACGACTACTTCCCAGGTTTTGATCGCATGCTCTGCCTGGTCAATGATGCGGGCTAGCGTTTCACGATTTTCTACGGCCTTTAACAAACTCTCACGGGGTAACAAACTGAGATCTTCCTTGTGCTGAAAAGGTCTAAATTATTAGTGCTGTGTCAATCGTAGAACTGTGGTGGAACCTAGATTCCTCCAAATCGGCAAACCCCTTGGGCTGGTCACGCCTTGGAAACTCGCCGGATAGTAACAGATTCGCTGAGCAGGTTGTCTCCAATGGAGACGCTCAGCGGTTTATGGCGATCGGCAAAACGACTTTGCTCAGCCTTCAACAGTTCCCCTGATGACGTCCAATCGTCTGGACGCATCACCCATTCTTATTTTTTTTCTTAGCGTTGCTAACGCAGGGATGAATTGCGCTCATCCCCCTTTCTTGAATGCCCGCTAGGGCAACACCTGGCTTTTCTTAGGAGCAGGGAGCAAGGGGAACCAGATCGAAGCATCTCTCCTTCTCTGGGAGAAGGAGAGGGGTGAGGGTAGCCAGACTGATGCCTTTGTCCACTAGGGTGACGGCGAATGGGGGAATTCCTATTCCGATTCAGTAACGGCTCTTTTGTAACGACGGACGCAACTTTCTGCTCGTAAATTTTAGCGCAATAGCTGTCTAATCTCTTGCAACAGGGCAGGCAAAGCAGTGTTTTGAGATTTGACCCAGACGCCGTAACGGGGGCTAAATAACAGAGCCAGGGTAAAGGCCGCCGCGGTGACCAGCACGATCGCAGGGCCAGAGGGGAGGTCGTAGAAATAACTCAGATACATGCCACTGATGCTAGCTGTTATCGCAATCACCGACCCCAGAGCCATCACTTGATAAAGGCGACGCACCAGCAGATAAGCAGTTGCCCCAGGGATAATCAACAGGGCTAGTACTAAAATGACCCCCACCACTTTCATGCTGGCGACCGTAGCCAGGGCAATTAGCACCATGAGTCCAAAGTTTAATAAATTTACGGGTAGGCCTGCTGCCTGTGCGCCCAGGGGGTCAAAGGTGTAAAACAATAGCTCTTTATACAGCAGCAGCACCACCCCCACCACAATCGCCACGATAATTGCTGTATCGATTACATCCCTAGGGGTAACACTGAGGATGTTGCCAAACAGGAAGTGGTTTAGGTCAATCTTATTTTGCTTTTGGATGCGGGTAATGAGTGTAATCCCTAAGGCGAAGAAGCTGGAGAATACAATCCCCATGGCTGCATCTTCTTTGAGGGGCGATCGCACCCGAATCCAGGCGATCAACAGAGTGCTTAAGATACCGGCGACAAAGGCTCCCACAAAGATATTGATGTTTAGAATAAAGGCGATCGCTAGGCCCGGCATCACCGAGTGGCTGATGGCATCTCCCAGTAGGGCCATACGCTGTACCAGAAGATAGCTACCCACAATCGCGCAGACTAAACCGACCAATAGTGCCACAACCAGCGATCGCTGCATAAAACCATAGTGCAGCGGTTCAATCAGCGCCTGAAACACAGCCATACCTCTTTGTTTACCGTCGGACTTGTCTAAGCAGCTTCCCTAAAAAACGAAACCTGCCCACCATAGGCGCGATAGAGATTGTTTTGGGTCAGCACCCAGGAGCGAGGGCCGCTAGCGACTAACTCCGTATTCAGCAAAATTAGATCATCAAAATGGGTAATGGACTCGCCCAGGTCATGGTTCACCAGCAGCACCAGTTTGCCCGACTGGGTCAGCTCCTGAAAAACATCAAAAAGCACCGCCTGGGTTTTTTGATCAACCCCCACAAACGGCTCATCAAAACAAAAGAAATCGGCTTCTTGGGCTAAGGCCCGGGCTAAAAAGACTCGCTGTTGCTGCCCTCCAGAAAGCTCGCCAATGGGGCGATCGCGCAGATGGTCGATCCCAACTCGAGCTAAAGCGGCCCGGGCAACTTGCCGACTAGTGGCCGAAAAGCGGCGAAATAAGCCCGTTTTGCGCACCCGCCCCATCATGACCACATCCCAAACCGTCGCCGGATACAGCCAGTCTACCTGATTGCGTTGAGGTACATAGGCGACTCTGTCTAACTGCTCGGCCAAGGGGCGATCGCCCCAAACCACGCTCCCAGTAGCGGAAACCAAACCCAGCATGGCTTTTACTAGAGTGCTTTTACCCGCTCCATTTGGCCCAAAAACCCCACTCAAGCGGCCAGGCTGAAGCGTCAGGTGAATATCCCGTAGAGCAGTCGCCTTTCCGTAGTCTACGGTCAACCCTACTACCTGTAGAGGCGGCAAATCGGCGCAAGTATTGCGTCCCGTAGCAGCGAGATGGGGGAGCGATTGCGCAAACTCATGGGAATAGTTCATAGCAATGACCGCAGCAAGAAAGATGAAACAATCATGAAATCATGTTAGCAAAAAGTGAAACGATTATGAAAAAATAAAGGACGAAAATGAAAAAAAAATGAAAAGCCATGGGAGACCGTCTTCACTGGAAGCGGGTCAGCATTCGCCGTCGCCGCTTCCTTCAATTTGCCCTGGGTTTGGGTTTTGCCGCATTCACTGGTTGTTTTGCCCCCAATTCCAGGGATGAGGCTCGTCCTCTCGTTGTTTCAACCAATACGATTTTGACGGATCTGACGCAACGATTGGCACAAGACACGATTCGGCTGGTCAGTATTCTCAAACCGGGGGATGACCCCCACGTCTATGAGCCTGTGCCCCGCGACACCCAGGCAATAGAGCAGGCAGATCTGATTCTTTACAACGGCTATAATCTAGAGCCGGCGTTGATTCGCTTGATTCAATCGGGTAGTACCCGTGGACGCAGTTTAGCTGTGGGAGAGGTCGTGCCCCCCCTGCAATTGGCGGAAAAAGGCCACCGGCTGCCTGACCCCCATGTCTGGGGCAATGTCCAGAATGTGATCCCCATGGTGCGGGCGATCGCACAGGCGCTGATAACATTGCTGCCTGCGGCCCAAGCCCGCTTTGAAACCCAGGCGACGACTCTGATTCAAGAATTAGAACACCTGGATCAGTGGATTCGTGCCCAGATCCAGACAATTCCCCCTCACCAACGCAAGCTGGTGACGACCCACGATGCTTTTCAGTACTATGGGCAGGCCTATGGATTAGAACTGGCGGGAACCCTGATTGGCATTAGCACAGAGGAGCAACCCAGTGCCCAAACGGTAAAGCGCCTGGTAACAGCGATTAAACAGGCAGGGGTACCCGCCATCTTCGCTGAAACCACGATTAACCCGGCGCTGCTTCGAACCGTGGCTGAGGAAGCTGGAGTGCAACTGGCCCCCCAGGAGCTTTATTCAGACTCTATCGGAGCCGCCGGTAGCGGGGCAGATAGCTACATCACAATGATGATGGCAAACACAACGGCGATCGCAACGGCTCTGGGCGGCACAGTCAAGCCGTTTTCACTCCCACAACAGGGGCAGGGATGATTGGGTTCCTTTATTTCTGTAAACTTTATTTTTGTAAAAAAGTTGGTTTCTACCCATCCGGTGAGTCACGGTGCTGAGCAACGATGACCCAAAGGGGCGATCGCCCTCAACTCCCCAGCGATCGCCGGTCAATCTGCCGCACTGTCGTGTTAGCTGAGCAACGCACCGACAACCTCTCAATCACTCACCTTCACACCTCTCACCGATAACCTCTTGCAACGGCCCTCAGCGACAAGTCTCTGGGTGCTCTCGCCATGACAGATAAGCTGCAAGCGAGTGCCCAAACAGGCCAACTCCTGGACGTTTTCGGATTAGCAGATCGCCTCGAAGGACAAGTGCAAGGACTAGACGCAGAGCCAGCTAACGGCCAGCATGAGCTACTGCGCGGCTGTGTGGGATGCTACCCCCACTACGTCGCCTGAATCCCTTGAGCCAACAGAAGAACCTGAGCAAAACCCACACGATACATCAGTTGAAGATATAAAAGCAAGTTTACGCAGAGCTTTGCAACAGGCAACTTCCGGGCAGAGAATCCCACCGTCTTAGATGTGGGAAGGGATTGACGCAGAATGGTTAGTATTTACCGATTTAGTACTAAATTTGAACCTTAATTACTAAACATACCTCAACAATGATTTGAGACCTTTGAGTAATGTATCGTGCATCAGCCTCTTTCTCCCTACAGACAGCCTTGCGGTCTAACGGTCGTGTTCAGCAGTGGCAGACAACTTTTGCATCACCATCAAGTGTTCTAAACTGTCCGCTGCAACACGGTTGTTAGACTGCAAACCTGCTTGACTGACAAAACCTTGACTGACAAAACCTTGACTGACAAAACTAAGAAACCGGGATGCGGCTGAGAACCGTGAATTCACACTTGAGCGCATCCTCGTGTTGTCGCCTCGACGCAATCGCAGGTTGAGGGTCGGGAACACAGGATAGAAACGGACAAACTCGAACCTTCCATTGATGAGTGATAGCAAGGCGAATCCAGTTCCA
>CALIDI010000016.1 GCA_938023035.1 uncultured Leptolyngbyaceae cyanobacterium
AGTCCATTTCAGTAGTTGAGGTGAAGGAAAATGTATTAAATCGAACATGATAAGAACAAGCAAACCAGAAAAAGACTCTATCTTAAAGTTTGATGTTTACTGTCTAGACAACGGGGTACACCTTAGACTTATATCCGGCTAAGTACCGTATATCCGGCTAAATACTTGGTACTGTGGGGCTTCTGCTATTCAAAATCGCGCTTCATTCGACACGCTCACCACCTATCCAAAATCCAAAACGGTATGGGGTTACTCCATCTGTGCCAAAATCTTGACCGGATCGCCCAGTTGGATGGTCTTACCGGCCTCAGATGCGGGTAAACGGGTGTTAATGGCTAACCGATAAAAATGATTAAACCGCGATCGCTCAGCCCAAGCCGGTAAGGTTTCCTGCCGCTTTTCTACAAAGGTTTTTTGAAAATTGGGGTAGGGTGTACCGGTTTGTGAGTCCCGTGTTACGACCACGCAGCGTTGACAAGGGTTAACCCCTAGAAACCGCACTTCCCCAATTTGAAAGTCAATGGTTTGGTCAGCGGTCGTAAACAGGCGATCTTCCCAGAAAGCAGGCACACCTCCAATTTCGATATTGGCGCGAAAACGGCGACGCACCTCTGCCACAGTTAAGCCAGGAAACCAGGCGGCGATCGCCGCTAGCGTAGCCATGCTGACGATGGTTGGCCCGGGCGAAGCGGTGTCATCGGGGAAACCCATTTCCAGATTTTGTTGAAGTTGCACTGGGCGACCGAAATAGTCTGCCAGCCAGGCTTCACAGGCTTGCTTTTGCTGAGGAAGCTGAAACTCAGCGAGCGGCAAAGTTCCCTCTACAGTCAGGGATACCCGGCCCGTCTCTAAATTAAACTGCGATCGCAGGGCATGAATCTGTGGGTGACGCTTGCCATTGATCAAATCACCCGATGAGTCAAACAGGGCAAATGCGCGATCGCCCCTAATTGCGCCACTGGGCAGCAGAGTTACCTGGTTTACGGCAACCCCATCCAGAGACTTGATCGGATAAATCCATAACCCTGAGATAATAGGAAGGGCCTCGGTCATTGCCACCTCCAAAAGGACGGTAAGAAAGCAGGAGTAACAACGGTGACGCCATAGGAAAATCGCAGAAGGGGAACTGGGCTAAAACCCGTTGTATTATCCACAAGTATAAGGACAGGGGAAATCAACGCTTCAAACTCTGTCAGTATCAATAGTCTAAAGACCGTTGCAGAATCATACCGCGGCCCGGGCTTAGTTGGGTGAGAGGATCCAACCGATTTGTTTACGGGCTATAGGAGTGACTTGCCTCTTCTGATTGTTGGGCAACGGTTTGGACAGAGCGAGGGGGCATCGACTTTGCCTCTTTCATGATGGTCGCCATGGTCTTAAAAAAGCCCAGCGGCCCTGCCACCAACCCTGCCGTTTTGACCCCGCCCATCATGGCTCCCATAATGCCCAGAGAGGAGGCATCAGCGCCAGTAAGGTACAGGTGTTTAATGGGGGTTTTGGCACTGACCCAGGATTGATTCAAACGGGCCGGAATGCAGGGAATGCCGTAGATAGAGCCGCGATCGCTGGCATCAAAGTGTTCTACCGTCAGAGGCGTAGACAACTCGGCATACTCAATCAGGGTAGCAAACCCAGGGTAGCGGGTTTCGACAAAATCAATCAACGCTTGGGTAATGTGGGCTTTGAGCTGCTGATAGTCTTGATCGCGATGTCGCCAGGCCTGTTGTCGCCACTGGGTAAATGGCTCGTAGCCAACCATGACAATAATTTCAGCGGTGTGCCCTTGGGCCAAGGGGTCTTTCAACGAAGGAAAGGAGAGATAGACAAATTGAGGCCAAGGGGCGTTTGAAGGGAGAAATGGCAAGCGGGCCATATGTTCATGGTCGTAGGTGGCATAGATCCAGTGATTTTCCCCCTGGAATCCTAGCTTTTGCGGGCTGTCCTTTAACCCCAGGTAAACGGTCAGGGCGCTGCTTCCCTTCGGAAAGCTCTGGATTTGCTGGCGCACTGGCAGGGGGTAACTGGCCGGAATCAGTTTCAGGTAGGTGTTGATGGCTCCTGCATCAGAGATGATCAGAGGTGCTCGGTAAATGTCTGGTTCTTGCTCTGGATGGGCAGCATTTTCTGCCCGTACCCCCACAGCCGTCCCCGACTCCAGCAAAATTTCAGTCACCCGTCGCTGGGGAATGATTTTGCCGCCAGCGCGCTCAATGACCGGGGCAATGGCCGCCGCGATCGCCGGCCCACCCCCGACCGGGTACCACCCGCCCCGGAGGTAGTGAGTCACAATCAGACTATGAACCCCAAAACAGCTTTGGGAGGGAGGTAACCCGTAGTCGCTCCATTGAGAGGCCAATAGTGCCTTAAGTCGGGGATTGCGAAAATGGCGATCGAGATAGTGCTGGGTGGTCTGGCGGGCAATTGCCCCCAGATGGCGCACACCCAATCGGGCGATCGGCGCAAACCAGTCAGGCAGTAAATCTATCATCGTATGAGCACCAAACCAGAAAGCGCCCTGCTTAACATCTCGAAAATAGCGCCGAATGGCCCTGGCCTCCTGGGGAAATTGCTGGATTAAATCCGCCTGGTAGCGCTGGGGATTGGTGGAGACCGCAAAAGTGAAGTCAGGATAAACAAATTTTTCAAAGGGGTTGGGCATCGCTTGCCAGGTCAGTTGGCCATCGGTGAGAACGTCAAACACCGCTCGGCCCGTGCTGCCGCGGCCCATATCGCCCACGTAGTGTAGACCTACATCCCAGTGAAATTTGCCCTTGCGGCTAAACCCATGGGTAAAGCCTCCGACAGTGAAGTGCTGCTCAAGCACCAAAACCCGTTTGTGCTGTAGTTTGGCCAGCAGCGCCGCGACCGTGAGACCGCCAATACCCGAACCAATCACGATCGCATCAAACTTAGCTGGTCGTAGGCTTGTACCCATGATGGCATCTCGCAAACTCAAATGTTGTCACCGTCAACTTAAAGATAACCCTATATGTTGTCAGCGTCAACATATAGGGTTAAACTTTTGTGTAATGAGGACTCTGACCACTTGCCTGAGCGCGTTTAGAGATTTGTAAGCTCAGGACGGTTCGCAAAGCTGTTGAGGGCTTTCTCCATTGGAGGGATGGTTCACGTTTCATAGCGCTCTGCGAAATGACTCCATTCAGCCCAGTGAAGGGAGGGCTGTAGCGATCGTCGTGAGAAACATGGCAATGGCGAGTCCCGTATCGGCTGAACTGTGAGATGGAATTTGCAAGATCGAATCTGATGTCTACTAAACCTAGGAGCACCTACCACCATGGCGACTTGCGGCAAAGTCTGATCGATGGCGCGATCGCCCTAATTAGCACAGCCGGTGTGAGTGACCTTTCCCTACGGCAGGTGGCCCGGCATATTGGCGTTTCTCATAACGCCCCCTACCGCCACTTTGAAGATAAGGAAGCGCTACTAGCCGCTGTTGCCGAGGAAGGATTTAAGGCGTTGACCCTAACCATGGAAACCGCGCGGCAGGACACGCCCCCTGGGACAAAAGCCGCTCTTACCGCCATTGGGAGCGCTTATGTCCGGTTTGCACTGGCACATCCCGCCCACTATCGCGTCATGTTTAGCGAGTTTCGCAGCAACTTTCACGACTACCCCAGCCTAGCGGCGGCGGGGCAAAAAGCCTTTATGGTTCTGGTTTCAACGATTGCAGCGGGCCAAACTGCCGGCATCTTCAAGGCGGCTGACCCGTGGGAGCTAGCCCGCGTTGCCTGGTCGCTGGTGCATGGTCAAGCCCTGTTAATTTTGGATCATCGCATTCCCGTTGCATCAGAAGCGAAACTGGAGGAATTTCTACAGTTCTCCTGCCAACTACTGATCAGCGGTATGGCCTCTGTTTAAGGATAGGGAGGCAGCCAAGGGGGCACGATCATTCAAACATTCAGAAGCGAACAATCGGGTGATCCCAACGACCTGATTGCTTTGCAGCCGAGCCAAGATGGCTCTCCCCGATGGGTGGGGTATGGGTCTCGTCGATCGCAACCATGAAACCTACCAAGCTTTAAGCAATAAGCTAGCAGCCAGCGCTCAGCAGCCAATACGGATGACCCAAACGACCAACACTCCGCCCCCTTGACCCTGCACGTTACGCGCTCATTCCAGAGTCCGCATTTATGACAGGCAGCACGATCGCAAAGGTTGAGCCTTCCCCCAATTTGCTTCGCAGGGTGACATCGCCGCCATGGGCAATCGCGATCGCCTTCACAATCGATAGCCCTAACCCAGCCCCCTCAGAGCGTCGCCGTTGATGAGACGCGCGAGCAAACCGCTCAAAAATCCGCTTTTGATCGGTAAGAGCAATGCCAGTGCCCGTATCGCGTACCCAAAAATGCACCTTACCCCTACCAATAGCTGAACCTAGGGCGATCGTATCCGTCTCCTGAGTGTGCTGCGTAGCATTTTGTACCAAACTCATCACCGCCTGGGTAAGCCGCTGGCGATCCAGGGTGACGGTTCCCTGGGCGATCTCCTCCAGTTGCCAGTTGCGGGGAGCCAGAGCCTGCGCCTTCGCAAACAGCTCTTGCATCAACGCAGCGGCATCTACAGTTTCTAATTGCAGAAAATCGGGCCGTTCTGCCTTAGCCAAAAGAATCAAATCATCCACAAAACGGTTCATCCGATCCAGCTCGTCAATGACCAGTGCCAGGGTCTCTCCCTGCTCTACCGAAGCAGGCTCCATCACCTCCAAGTGCCCGCGAATAATGGTAATCGGTGTACGCAACTCATGGCTCGCATCATTAACAAACTCACGTTGGGTCATAAAGGCCGTTTCTAGCCGCTCCATCATGGCATTAAACTGAGCCGCCAAGCGGGCCAACTCGCCCTTGCCATGAACAGGAATGCGTCGGGTTAGATTGGATTCACCAATGGCTTCAACGGTGGTAGCCAGAGTTTGTAGGGGCTGTAGTACCCGACCCGCTGCCAGCCACACAAGCAGCAGGGCCAGTAACAATAAACCCAAAATCACCCTTGCAGCGATTAAAGTAGCAGCCAGGCCCTCGGCCCGTTCGCCAGCCGTACTATGGGCAATCACAAATACCCCTAAGAGCTGATCTTGAAAAAAGATTGGCTCTACCAAGTAAAGAATGCTGCCCACATCAGGGCTATCACTTTCCTGCTCCCCCTCCCCCGGCTGCGATTGCACCGCCCAACGGCGCATCAGGGCGGCATCAGGCCGTAAATCAACTGGCCGTCCACTAGGACTCGACTTATAAAACTGTCCCCCGACAAACCCAATCAAATAAACCTCATCCTCTGGAAGGCGGTGTGCCATATAGGCATCAAAAAAAAGCCTGAGATTGGCCTGGGTTGATGGCGGCAGGGACGTTGGCTTTCTACGACTAAGAATAACGGCTGGAAATAGGGAAGATGAGTGCTTGGCATCGTGAACCAGCGCTAAAGGCCTAGCTTTCTCCGGCTGGCAAGCAGCACCATCAGCGTCATCGTTGCCCAGGTCATCCCAGTCTATTTTGCCGGCTAGCAGATTGCGAAACTCTTCTAATTCTTCAGCCATATCTCGCCGCACACGGGCATCAATATCCGCAAACAAAAAATAGCGAAAGATGGGGACTGAAAGCCCCAGAGCCAGTGTCAAAATCACCAAGTAAAGTAAGAGGAGACGGGTGCGGGTTTCTCCCCAAAAATTTTGCCATCCCACTGCGATCGCTGGCCGTAATTTGGACAACCCCAGCAAAAACCGAGAGGGCAATGGGGAAGCAAGAGAGCGCTGATGTAAATTACGCACTGAATTTTGTCGGTGAAATTATTGGTGAAATTGTAGAAAAGCTCACTCAGTGTCAGCTACGCCTAGCAAACATGCCAGTGCTGAAGGAGCCTCATGAGTCAAGCATATCCGAGTAACTGGATGATAGTCAGACAACTGGCATAAAATTTGACTCCTTAAACCGGCCCAAGCACCAGTATGGCGGAGTCGTGACGTTGGCGACTAGCGTCGCCTTTTGAGGGAGGCTCGAGGGACGAGTTCGGACGCAGGTAATAGCTCTGCTACCATGGCTTCCACAGGGATGCTTGAATCTGTCATCCCAAATTAGTGCCATCACTACAGAGAGATTGACTAAAACCACTCTATGACCTTTTTACCCTGGATTGTTCGAGAGACTGCCCTGACTTGGGGCCAGCGCACCTATTTAATGGGCGTGTTAAATGTCACCCCCGACAGCTTTAGTGATGGGGGGCAGTTTGACACTGTGCCCACGGCCTTGCTCCAGGCTAGACAGTTGGTCGCAGCCGGAGCCGATATTTTGGATATTGGGGGGCAATCGACTCGTCCCCAGGCAGAAGAGGTCACCCTAGAGCAGGAATTAGAGCGGGTGATTCCGGTAGTACAGGCAATCCGGCGGGAAATGCAGGTGCCCATTTCAGTGGATACAACGAAGGCAGCGGTTGCCAGGGCGGCGATCGCGGCAGGGGCTGATATAGTCAACGACGTTTCTGGGGCAACGTTTGACCCCGAAATGCTGGCAACAGTGGCAGAGCTAGGCGTGCCTATTGTGTTGATGCATCTTCGGGGAACGCCCAAAACGATGCAACAACTGACCGATTATCAAGATTTGATTGGCGAAATTAAAGGGTTTTTGCAGAAGCAGGTAGAGCGGGCGATCGCCATTGGCATTGCCCCCGACAAGATTGCCCTTGACCCAGGGATTGGATTTGCGAAAACCTACGCGCAAAACTTGGAGATTTTACGGCAGCTTCCTGCAATTCGTGCCCTGGGCTATCCGCTGCTCGTAGGGCCATCCCGTAAAAGCTTTATTGGCCATATTCTGAACCAGCCTGACCCCAAACAACGGGTATGGGGAACTGCCGCCGCCGCCTGTGCCGCGATCGCGGGAGGTACAGACATTCTGCGAATTCATGACGTGAGAGAAATCAGCGAAGTCTGTCGCGTTGCAGATGCCATTTGGCGCACCCACTCGACCCAAGCAGCAACTTGAACCGTTTCAGGTGGGGGCCTTTCACTTTTGTCATGTAAGTTTGTCATGTAAGTTGCCCTACCCTGCGGGCAGAACAGAGCGCTGCATCTCCCCTTGCTTAAAGGCCCATTAGGGCGATCTACCGAGAGCCTGTCACCTTTGCAGGCCCTCATCCCTTAGCCCTTCTCCCAAGTTGAGAGAAGGGGGGCCGAGCCATCTCAAAGTCTCTCTCTCAAATTGGGAGAGGGATTAGAGCAAGCCGGCCATACCAGAAAAGGGTAAGGGCAAAAGTGACATTCACCCAACCCTGCCGGGGCTTGCCCGGTGGGTTCACCCAATGGATACGAGGTGATTTTGTCTCAATTTATGCAGATTAGCTGGCTTCACTGATCGGACGGACGCAGCCCAAAAACTAATGCGAGCCGACTTTATATCAATTTGTTGAGATCAACCTCAGTATGCAGTTGTCCTCAACTTAATCAGGGACTAATAACGGAATAATAAATAAATAATAAATAATGGAATAATAAGGGACTCAGTGCATGAGCCGCTTCTTCGACACTGGCCCTGCTCTTTGTCGATTGCCTCCATAGCAATTGCCTAACGCTAGCCCCCATGAGAAACCCTACTGGTCAATATGCAAATTGGATCGCCATTGTGATTACGGCCTATGGGCTAGTGACTTGGCTAGAGCCAATTGTGCTAGTTGAGCCAGCAATAGAGTGGCCTCGATCGCTATGGCCGTGGCTGCCACCTCTCTGCTTTTTTCTAACCGGCACGGCCTTATGGGTGTTACTGAATCGAATCAGAAACTCGGCTAACTCCTACTTTGTGCGGGTCGTTGCCAGTATGCTCTTGCTATTGGCCGCTAGTGCTTTGGGGCTGGCCTGGCAAAGGGAGCAATGGTTCCCCTATCCTGTCTTAAAATCGCTCTCATCCCTTTTTGTCTTCAGAGAAATGGGGATTGTCACCAGCTTCAGCTTTGGGCTAGTGGGTTTAGCACTTTGGCTACTCACGTTGTCTGGGGGCTGGCATTTGCTGGGGGCACAAATCATTGCCTTGTTGCTCGCGGCGGTCGCGGCAACGTCCGTCAGTCAATATCTATTTTGGGCTTTTTGGGGTGTCTCTAGCCTTGAGCAAACCCATGCCATGCCCCTGTTGGGGAGCATCGCGTTCTTTGGAATCAGTGTGGGGATTTTGCAAATTCAGCCGCACGCTGGCCTGATGCAACCCCTAACCAGTCCAGAGATTGGAGGGGTCATGGCCCGTCGGCTCTTGCCCTGGGCAATTATCCTACCGATTGTGATTCACGGGCTGATTATGTGGGGAACCCAGTTGCACCTTTACAGCCATGTGGATGGATCGGCCCTAGCCGCAGCAGCCATGCTAACAACCATGAGCCTGTTGATTTGGAGCAGTGCGCGTACCCTCAATCGGCTTTCTGCAGATGTGCAGATGCTGAATCAGCAAGTCATCCATGTCTTAGAAAGTACAACGGATGGGGTTGTTTCCCTAGATCGACAATGGCGTTATATCTACGTTAATGCCCAGGCCGAACAGATTTTGCGGCGATCGCGGCAGGATTTACTCGGCAAAGGCTTTTGGCAGACAGCGTCTTGCCTGACAAATCCCTCAGTAGAGCCAGCCTATTACCGGGCCATGGGCGAACAGATTCCTGTTGAGTTTGAGATTGAACCCACATCTTCCACCGTCGTGCTCGAGGTCAGGGCCTTTCCACACCCGCTGGGTATAACTATTTACTTTCGGGATGTGAGTCAGCGCCAGCAACTAGAACGCGATCGCCAACAACTCAACAAAACCCTAGAGCTAAAGGTAGCTGAACGCACCGCCGAACTGTTGGCCATCCATCAGCAGTTGCAGATGAGTGAAGCGCGGCTCAGGACAGCTCAACAAGTCGCCCGCATGGGTAGCTGGGAGTATGATGTCTCAACCGGCCAAGTCATCTGGTCTACGGAGGTGTTGCATCTGCTTGGGCGGGTGCCTCCTGAGCAGGCACTTAGTTATGAAGAACAGATTCAGCAATTCTACACCGCCGACTCTGCCAACAGGCTCATTGCCGCCCTGAGACAGGCAATCACGACCGGTGAGCCTTACCATCTCGATTTGCAAGCCCAACACACCGATGGTTCCACCCTTTGGCTAGAAGCGGCAGGAGAGGTTTTGCGTGATCCATCGGGGCAAGTCGTGCAGTTAGTTGGCACCGTCAAAGATATTACCCACCGTAGGCAGCTAGAAACCCAACTGCAATTGCAGACAGAGCGAGAACAACTGTTGTCTAAAATGGTGCAGCGCATTCGCCAATCCTTAGATTTAGACCAGGTACTCGAGGCAACCGTGGCAGAAGTACAGCAGTTGTTGCTCGCTGACCGGGTGCTAATCTATCAGTTTCAACCCGATTGGAGTGGGCGTGTGCGCATTGAGTCGGTAGAAGCCCATTGTTCTTCGATTTTACATCAGCTAATTTATGACCCCTGCTTTGCCGAAAGCAAGGCCGCAGCTTATATCAACGGTCGAGTGGCGGTGATCGCGGATGTTGAGCAGGCAGACTTACTTCCCTGCTACCTAGAACTCTTAAAGAACCTCCAAGTTCGGGCCAATCTGGTCGTGCCGATTGTGATTGACTGCCAATCGCCCGACCTGAAAAGCCCCGCATTTTCTGCAACAGAGACCAGCGAGGAACGTGTGAATTCATCAGCGGCTGGCGGCTGCTTATGGGGTTTGCTCATTGCCCACCAGTGTCATGCCCCGCGCCAGTGGCAAACCTGGGAAATGGATTTATTAGAGCAGTTAGCTGGCCAAGTTGGCATTGCCATTAAGCAGGCTCAGCTGTATGAGCGGCTGCAATACCTAAATGCCCACAATGAGGCGCTTGTCAGTAAACGCACAGCTCAATTGCAAGAATCCCTACAGTTTGAGGCGTTACTGCGGCAGATGACAGATCGGGTACGCAAAAGCTTGGATGAGCAGCAGATTTTGCAGACGGCGGTTCAGGCCCTTGCCCAGCTGAGTCAGGTCAATGTCTGCTATATGTTGTTGCAAACCTCTGAGCAAGTATTTGCTGCAAGCAATGATGCAGTCCCGACTCCGTGGCAGGATGAGACTCTGCGTGCACATTTATTCAGGCTCAATCGGCAACCAGAACTGCAAAACCAACTAAGCCAGCACCCGTCTCTACAATGCTGTGACTACTCTGCTACCGGCGAACCGATACCCTTTACGCTGCTTGCTAGTTTGATTGCAGATGAAACCCAATGGCTTGGGTATCTATGGCTGGTCAAATCGGCGACCCACTGTTTTTCAGAAATGGAGATGCGATTAGTGCAACAGGTGGCTAATCATTGCGCGATCGCTCTGCGGCAATCCCGCCTATACCAAGCTGCTCAAGCCCAGGTTAAAGAATTAAAGCGCCTGAATCAGCTAAAGGATGATTTTCTTAGCACAGTTTCCCACGAGCTACGGACACCGATGTCAAACATCAAGATGTCTACCCAAATGCTAGAGTTGCTTCTGTTTGGTGGACCAAATCAAACTGCCATCGTAGCTGACGATAGCATCAAGCTAAAGCAGTATTTCCAGATTCTGCAGGATGAAATTCATTGCGAAATTAGTCTCATTAACGATTTGCTTGATCTCTCCCGTTTAGATGCAGAGAGCGAGTCAATCACCTTGACGACAATTGATCTGCGTCCTTGGTTAGAGCATCTTGCCGAACCCTATGTGCAACGAGCGCTACAGCAGCAGCAAGTGCTGTGTCAAAACATTAGTCAGGATCTGCCCCCGATCACAACCGATCTAGCTTACTTGGCTCGGATTTTGACCGAGCTACTCAATAACGCCTGCAAATATACACCCGCTCAAGGGGTGATTACCCTGGGTGCGACCTTGACTGCTACCAGCGGGGATGAGCCTGAGCAGCCGCAACTGACTTTACGGGTGAGTAACTCGGGTGTTGAGATTCCTGACTCAGAGTTAGGTCGCGTGTTTGATCGGTTCTATCGCATCCCCAATAACGACCCCTGGAAACATGGTGGCACGGGTTTAGGGCTGGCTCTGGTCAAGAAGTTAGCCGAGTGTCTGGGGGGAAAGATCTGGGCAGAAAGCGGCAATGGCAGTACCCACTTCATCCTGCGCTTACCGTTGGTTTATGCACGCCCAGTGACTCATCAGCCCCTAAACAGCAATTAGCCCAAAACTAGATTTGAGGAGATTTGAGGACAGCAGAGGCAGCGACGGATGCGTTCTGCCGCCAAATAGTCCCACGAACGGTCATGACCCTGGTCTGTAGAATACTGTGCAGGGGTATTCGGGTTTGGCTAATTCACGCCCATTCCCTGCGGCTGCCCTCATACTAGTTTGGGTTTTGAGCGACTGCGATCGCCTAGTTGCTAAATTTCTCATTGCTGAGTTCATGGGGTTCCACGCCTGCACCCTGACCTTAATCAGAGGGTGATCGCTCTAACACTAACCAATCTCAATCCTATCGGAGGATTGACCCAGCACCTGATTTAACTTGCCACTACGAAAGCCCTCCAGATCAAGGGTGACGTAAACAAAGCCAAAAGTTTTGAAGGCAGCAACCAGAGTTGACAGGTCGGTGGTTAAAACAAACGCCTTGAGTTGGTCAGCAGGTAACTCGATTCGGGCAGTATCCCCTTCAGAGCGTACCCGCAAGGTTTTTAACCCAAGCTGACGCAAATACACTTCGGCTCTACCAACGCGATGCAATTTGGCAGAGGTAATGGCTTCCCCATAGGGAAAGCGAGAACTGAGACAGGGCTGGGCGGGTTTATCCCAACAGGCTAGGCCAAGATGTTTCGCCAGTTCACGCACTTCTAGCTTCGTGATGCCGACCTCTGCCAGGGGCGATCGCGCGCCCCGTTCCTGCGCCGCTTGAATGCCAGGGCGATAATCACTGAGATCATCTGCGTTGATTCCATCGACCACGTAGGGATAACCCCGCTCAATTGCTAAGGGTTTCAGGGTATTGTGCAACTCACTTTTGCAGAAATAGCAACGATTGACAGGATTGGCTGCATAGTTAGGGTTATCGAGTTCGTGGGTCTCGACAAGCTCATGGCGAATGCCGATCGCCGCTGCTTGCTCACAGGCTTCGGCTAAATCTTCTGGCAATAGAGAAGGGGAAACTGCTGTCACCGCTAAGGCGCGATCGCCGAGAACCCGATAGGCCACTGCCGCAACGAGCGTGCTATCAATACCACCGGAATAGGCAATCAGCGCACACTCCAGATCAGAAAAAAGGGCAGTCAATTGATCCCATTTAGATTGCAAGCGGTCTGGCAGCATGGTCGTCAGGGATCCTCCTTGAAAGATCAAGAGATAACAGAAAAGTCACAAGATTTGCTTTTTCCAGCCTAGCGAATTTCATCCCCCCTTTGGGGAGTTCAGCCAACAGATGGCTTCTCATTCTTCATCCGAAGAAGCGTTCTAGGACACCAGCTACCGGCTAGCTCCTCCCGACAGAATCCCCTTTACAGAATCCCCCTTATAGAGCGATGACGCTCAGACGCTATCTTGAAGGGTCAAACCTTTCCTGAAAACTGCCTCAGCACTGGTTTCACCAAGGCAGTTTCTGAGGGAGTTCTGGGCGATCACGATAATTTTTTCGGAGAAACGAGTAATTATTGCTACAATCTACGAGAATTCATTGATTTTACCTGTAAGCGCCTGTGTGTTCCCAAGATATTCTCTGTATTCTTACGATTGCTTTTAGGGATTTTTTCCTTAAGTGCCTCAGGATCTAGATTTTAGAGGCTGGTCTATGCCTATTTGGGTTGCACTTCCGCTGTCATCATCAGGTTGCAGGTTCATCCATTGGTCAGATACCCGCTGACGACCGTTGTTAACCTGGTGATGTTGAATGATTTGGTTGGCTATTGCTTGGCAGCAGCCTCTGGTTGTGCTGTCGTCCCAAGGCAGAGGGCGATCGCTCCTGGCTTGCGTTTCTTTATTTTGGCTTTTAGGAGGTTGGATATCCCCTTCTGTCCAAGCTCAGACTGTCTTAATTCAGGAAGAGTTTAGTGGGACAGCGGCTAACCCCAACTGGACTTCTGGGATCGGCTCAGATGTCTCCGAGTTTCCTTGCCTGACCTCGGCCCCGCCCAATCCCAATAACCCACCGCCCAATCCTGCGAGCTTTCCCACTCAGCAGCCCCTGGCTGGTTGCCCAGTGGGTACCGTGCCTGACCCGACCGGCAGCGGTGTGTTACGTCTAACCTCGACGAACAATAACCAAGCTGGTTTTGTGTTTTTTCGGCAGCCGCTGCCTGCGGGGAGTGGGCTAATCATTACCTTTGATATTTTTCAGTACGGCGGCACAGGGGCGGATGGTATTAGCTTCTTCCTGGTGGATGGCACCCAGCCAGAACCCACTCGTGCTGGGGCCTTTGGGGGGTCTCTGGGTTACGCTCAAAGGGATGGTGTACCAGGTCTACAGGGAGGCTACGTTGGCATAGGCTTTGATGCCTTTGGCAACTACGCGAACCCCACAGAGAGTCGAGTCGGTGGAGACGGGTTTTTACCCAACTTTATTTCTCTGCGCGGTTCAGAGGCCACTCAGTATCGCTACTTGGGAGGCGTCGCTGCGCCGATCTTTAATCCTACGAACAATACCCGCGCTCCGGCGCGTCGAGGGGTGCGCGTGATCATCACGCCCAACAGTCAAATCACCGTAGAACTAGATACTGGCAGTGGTTTTATTCCAGTGATTTCTAATTTCGACTTAGCCAGTATTCCGGGGCAAGGCCCCCTCCCCAGCCAGATTATTTTTGGGTTTGCTGGCTCGACAGGGGCGGCCACTAACTTTAATGAAATTCGGGATTTTCGCGTGACCACGCTTTCCCCTGATTTGAGCCTGAGTAAAACCAGTCAGGGAAACTTTACTGTGGGCACTCTCGGTGTGTACACCCTCACTGTGCAAAACTCCCCAGCCGCAGGCCAAACCCTGGGAGCCATTCGTGTCACCGATACTCTGCCAGATGGGTTTCAGTTTGTTGCAGCAACGGGCACTAATTGGAACTGTACGGCCACTGGTCAAGAAGTAACCTGTACTTACAATGGCTCAGCAGCACCGGGAGAAACCCTCCCCTCGATTAGCCTGACGGTGCTGCCAACCGCGATCGCCACTGATGTCGAAAATGTAGCAACCGTCACCACTCCAGGCGATGCGGATCCGAGTAATAACACGGCCCGCGATCGCACCACCGTTGTTGGGCCTGCCGATCCCGTCTTGCGCCTGGTCAAGCGCATCACAGCCATTCGGCGTGGTGGCAACCCTTTAGCAAGAGTCGATTTCAGCCAGTTTGTGAATGATCCAGCCAGTTCCAATGATAACTCCCCTGGCTGGCTAGCCTCTCCCCCCGTTGGCGTTTTTCAACTTGAGGACAACCTGCGACTACAGAGCGGCGATGAAATTGAATACACCCTATACGTTTTGTCAGAAGGGGGAAGCCCCGCGCAAAATGTCACAGTCTGTGACCACATCCCTCTAGGCACTCAACTGGTGCCAAACTCAGCCCAAATCCAGATCGGAACAAACCCAATCGCTCCGGGTGGGCAAATCTTTTCACCCCTGGCTCCTCTGCCCAATGGCAATCCCTGCGCTAACCCAGTTAACCCCAACGGGACAGTAATCTTTAACTTTGGCGATGTACCTAACACCTCGCCAGAGAATGGTGGCTTTGGACGGTTCCAAGTCCGGGTTGAGTAGAACGTACAAAAAAGAGGCGCGATCACGCCTCTAGAGATGTTTACCCGAACACTTCACACGGCTTAGCCCACTCAAGGGTTACCATTGCTGAGCTAAATTTTTAGCCAAACCGCCCAGAAACGTACTCCTGAGTTGACTTCTCCCGGGGGTTATTAAAGATTGTCTTAGTAGTATCACATTCAACCAGGAAACCCTGCTTGCCCCCCTGTTCCGTTGCTTCGGCATTGAAAAAGGCAGTATAGTCAGAAACCCGAGAAGCCTGCTGCATGTTGTGAGTCACAATCACAATGGTATACTGATCTTTCAACTGGTTGATTAACTCCTCCACCCGCAGGGTAGAAATCGGATCTAACGCAGAACAAGGTTCATCCATCAAAATGACATCAGGTTGTAGCGCGATCGCCCGTGCAATGCACAGCCGCTGCTGTTGTCCCCCCGACAAAGCTAATCCACTCTTTTTTAACTGATCCTTCACCTCATCCCAAATGGCCGCCTTCCTCAGAGAATCTTCCACCAACTCGTCCATATCTCCTTGGTAGCCATTGATCCGTGCCCCAAAAGCAATATTTTCGTAAATCGACTTCGGGAAAGGATTTGGCTTTTGGAACACCATACCAACACGGCGGCGTAAATCAACCGCATCCACATCACTGCTGTAAATATCGCGCCCATGGTACGTCACTTTCCCCTCGACCCGTGCCGAAGGAATCAAGTCATTCATTCGATTCAAACATCGCAAAACCGTACTCTTGCCACATCCAGAAGGCCCAATAAAAGCCATCACTTGGTTGTAGGGAATATTAATGTTGACATCGCGCACAGCTAGAGTAGAACCATAGTAGACATTCAAATTCTCCATTTGAATAACAGGCTCAGTCATCGTTGCCGTAGTTTCAGAAACCATAGTTTAGGCCACCTCAATAAATTGTCACAGGTGAGAAACGAAATTGCATCCCAGATCTAACGATTTTGCTGAAAGCGGTTCCGCAAGTAAATAGCTATTCCATTCATCAGTAGTAACATCACCATCAGCACAATAATGCCACCCGCAGCCAACAAGTGAAACTCCGCCTGGGGGCGAGATACCCAGTTGAATACTTGAATCGGCAACACCGAAAAGGTTGTTCGTAACCCTTGCAGCGAGAGAGGAGGTAAAAAGGCAATAAAAGTCAGTGCCCCAATTGTAATCAGGGGAGCCGTTTCGCCGATCGCTCGCGACAGCGCCAAAATCACCCCCGTTAAAATCCCCGGTAGGGCCTGGGGAAAAATGATTTCCCGCACCACCTGCCAACGGGTAGCCCCCAAAGCGAAACCCGCCTGGCGTAGGCTACTAGGCACTGCTCTTAAAGATTCGCGGGTAGCAATAATAATAATCGGCAAAATCAACAGGGTCAGCGTGAGCGCCCCCGACAAAATCGTCCGTCCACCTGTAATTGGAAAGAGCCAACGCACAAAAACCTGAAGACCCAGCAACCCGTAGATAATAGAAGGAACAGCCGCCAAATTGGCAATATTAACCTCAACGATATTTTCAAAGAAGCTATCAGCAATAAACTCCTCTAGAAAAATACCGGCACCCACCCCAATCGGGAAAGAAAACAAAGCCACTAGCGCCATCACCCAAATCGTTCCCACCAAAGCGGAAAGCAAACCCGACTCAGCAGGACGGCGGGAAGGAAAACTGGTTAAAAAGTTCCAGTTAATTCGGGAAATGCCATCATTGGCCACATCGGCCAATAAAACAACTAGTACAGTCAGCGAGATAACTACCGCAGCCCAAGCTAAAGCCTTAAAGATGCCGTCAGTCTTGTAGCGACTGGGTAAGGCTGGGGAAAACTTGTAAGCATTGGGTTGGCAAGAATCGCCTTGCAAAACCTGATTGGGTGATGTCATTCGTATTTCTCCTGAAACCGACGCACAAACCAAAAGCTAAAAACATTAAGGATTAGCGTTAGCAAAAACAGCGATGTCCCAACTGCAAAGATAGATTTATAAGCCAACGAACCAGCGGGCGTATCCCCCAGACTAACTTGCACAATGTAAGCCGTCATGGTCATAATTGGCACAAAAGGGTTTAGCGTCATCGTTGGGTTTTGCCCAGCCGCCAGGGCTACAATCATGGTTTCACCAACAGCACGAGAAATCGCCAAAATACAGGAGGCGACGATCCCCGATAGGGCAGCCGGTAATACAACTCCTGTAATTGTTTCGCGTCTGGTGGTGCCCAGGGCATAGCAGCCTTGACGCAAACTATCAGGTACCGCATAAATCGCATCTTCACTTAGAGAAGCGATCAGGGGGGTAATTGAGATCCCCAGCACTAGGCCAGCGCTGAGAGCGTTAAAACCCGCAATTTGCGGAAACATCGATCGCAAAAAGGGGGTCACCAGCAACAGCGCAAAATAGCCAAAAACCACGCTCGGCACCCCTGCCAACAACTCCAGAGCAGGCTTAAGCCAGCGTCGCAGATTAGGGGACGCATATTCACTCAAGCAAATGGCAGAAAACAGCCCCAAGGGCACTGCCACAACAATAGCAATCAGGGACGTCAGGAAAGTGCCACTGAGCAGGACAAAGATGCCATACTGCGCATTTGTAAACAGAGGAGTCCACTGGCGATCCGTTAAAAACCGCCAGATCGGTACTGCAGTGAAAAATTCAAAGGTTTCAAAAACAAGCGATGCAACAATACCAAATGTAGTTGCAATTGAGATGAGGGCAAACATAGCAAAAGTAATCACAACAGCCCTCTGCACAAAATTGTTCAATCCACGATTTGGCTTCCAGAGAGCATCTGCCACCTGAGACAGATTAGAATCCGCATTCATCACTTTAACTCCTGAATCTAGCAAAATGGGGCCAGCCCCAGAAGAACTGACCCCACCAACAGCATCTAGCTGATAGAGACTAAGCCATTCAGGCAATGAAGCATGTAGCCAAAAGCTAACTGATGACTTAAATTCGGTTGCATCTATCCTATGACAACTAGCAACCGACCTCCCAGCAAATTGAGAAAAGGGACAGACTACAGCGAGTCCTCGGCCCAGAGCCGAGTGCTGGAAAATCAAAACTCGCCAGCAAATTGAGAAAAGGGACAGACTACAGCAAGTCCTCTAATTTCACACCCACCGTAGAACCTCTTCCTTCAAACACGGAGCCAATCTTGCGCTGTTCGATTCTGGCCTTGACCTTGGGTGTGATCGAGGCCGGTAGTGAGACATAACCCACCTCGTCTACCAGTTTGGCATTAGCAGGGTCAACATAGAATTCAGCCATGGCTTTGACTTCCGGCTTATCCAGAGAAGCTTTTTTAACATAAACAAACTCAGGACGAGACAGGGGCTGATAAGTACCATCCTGAATGGTCTGCGGTGAAGGTTCGACGCAACCATTCCCGTTGTCAATAGCAACAAGACCTAGCTTATCCTTGTTCTCAACGTAATAGGCATAGCCAAAAAAGCCTAATGAATTAACATCAGTCGCCACACCCTGCACTAATACGTTGTCGTCTTCGCTAGCAGTAAAGTCACCCCGGCTCTTACCTTCTCCTCCAACAATGGCGCTAGTAAAGTAGTCATAGGTACCCGAATCCGTCCCTGCACCATACAGTACTAAAGGTTGATTCGGAAAGTCAGGCCGAATCTGATTCCAGCTCTTAATCTTACCCTGAGCCGCAGGCTCCCACATCTTCTTCAGTTCCTCAACTTTGAGGCACTTGGCAAATTCATTCTTAGGATTAATAACGACTGACAACCCATCAAAGGCAACAGGCAGCTCGACGTACTCAATGTTGTTTTTCTTGCACAGCTCCACTTCCGAGGGCTTAATGGGTCGAGAAGCTCCTGTGATATCAGTTTCACCAGCGCAGAACTTCTTGAAGCCACCGCCAGTCCCTGAAACGCCCACCGTCACCTTTACATTGGGATGCTTCTTCTGAAACTCTTCTGCCATTGCTTCGGAGATCGGAAACACGGTACTAGAACCATCAATCAAAACGCTCCCACTCAAGTTTGAGGCGGGAGCCGTGGTTGCAGCTGGATCGGCTGATTGAGTGCCACCACCGGTTGTGGTTTGGTTTCCAGCACAAGCTGCCGAAGCTAATACGCTAAGAGTCACAAGAAAAGCAAGCGGCTTCTTGAGGTTAGCGTTAGTTGTAAAGACCATAAAACTCCCCTTTGGATTCCTCATTACAGTGTACAAACATAGCTCAGATCACCTTCCTACCAAGATCTGGCCTACTAGGAGGTCGCTCTAGCATCTAGCCGAAGCGGTTTAAACTACTAGGAAAAACTCAAATGTAGCGTATCATAGCTTGCTCTAATTTGCTCAAGATTAATTCGAGGTTAAGAGGAACAGCTCATCTCTGCAAATATTGCTAAGCAAAAAAATGATAAAGATAGGAACAAAAGATTTAGTTATTATAATAATGTCAACAAAGATAATTTGATTTTCGAGGCTTAAACCCTAGGTCAGCCTTAAAGAATATCTTTTTTTAAAGTTAAAGGTATCCGTAATTCTCAGTATGAGAATGCTGCTCGTCTAGAGATTTGATTTCAATTGGCTGCGATAGCCGGAACTATCACTCTACCGTTGAGAAAATCGATCAAAGAAGCGTTTGCAGGCTCTCAAATTAGAGTGAATGTTTCAAAATAGGAGTTGATCTAAAAGCAGGGCTAAGCTTGAAAAATTAGCTCAATCTCTGAAGCCTTAGTGATGATAGGCTCATGTGCTTGCTCTATAAATTATTTGAAGGCTTTTGCTAAAGACTTGATGATCGAATGCTTTCTGAGAGGATGTTTTCAAGGCTTGTCTTTCTCGTACTCTCGCTCCTGAAGTTGCGACCTTATGCAGAAAGTCTGCCTCTGCTAGTAATGGAAGGCTCCGGTTGGGGGAGATCTGTGCTGGTAGACTTGGCCTCATCTCATCGCAGTTTTCACTGCCGGACATTTTTCTAACATCCTCTTAAGGTGCATGCAAGGGAGAGAATAATTTGAAGGTGCTCGTTTTGATCAGCAGGGGAGCCTCTTTTTCAATACGTTGATGATTTTATTTGGCTAGTTCCATCAACAGGTTTTGGGCGCTTTGCTCAGTTTCGCCAGGGGCAGGGCGACGTTGAACGTAGTGGCCATCAGGCTGGAGTTCCCAGGCGTGGCGGTTATCGGCCAGCATAATGCCTAGCATTTCCTCCAGGTCTTTTGCGATCGCCGCATCTTCTACCCGTACAACGGCTTCCACTCGCCGATCCAGATTGCGCGTCATCCAATCGGCACTGCCAATATAAACTTCCTCTTCCCCTTGATTGTGAAAGTAGAAGACCCGTGAGTGCTCGAGAAACCGTCCGACGATGCTAATGACCCGAATATTTTCACTGACCCCTGCCAGCCCCGGACGCAGGCAGCACATCCCCCGTACAATCAGATCAATCTGTACCCCCGCCTGAGAAGCCTCATAAAGGGCTGCGATGATAGGCGGATCAATGAGGGCATTCATTTTTGCCACAATCCGAGCATGCCGGCCCTGTCGAGCATGGTTTGCTTCGCGTTGAATCAAGGCTAGAAAGCGATCGCGAAGATTAACCGGAGCCACCAACAAGCGTCGATAGACCTGTTGGCGGGAGTACCCCGTCAAGTAATTAAACAAGTCGGTTAAATCAGCCCCCAACTCAGGGCGGCAACTTAATAACCCAATATCCGTATAAAGGCGGGCCGTTTTGGGATTGTAATTGCCCGTACCAATGTGGACATAGCGACGAATGCACTGCTCTTCTCGGCGCACGACCAAAATGACCTTAGTATGGGTTTTGAGGCCCACCAGACCATAGACCACATGCACTCCCGCGCTTTCTAGTTGGCGTGCCCAGTTAATGTTGTTCTCCTCATCGAAGCGGGCCTTCAGCTCAACTAATACCGCCACCTGTTTACCATTCTCGGCAGCAGCAATCAGTGCCTTCACAATGGGTGAATCACCCGAAGTGCGATACAACGTCATCTTAATAGCCAGCACATCGGGGTCATGGGCCGCCTGGTTGATAAACCGCTGCACTGTACCAGAAAACGAATGGTATGGGTGATGTAACAACACATCATGTTTACGAATCTCTGCAAAGAGATCTAGTTCTTCGCTGCGGCTACCTTCTCGTTTATGGTCTAAATGCCGGCGCAGGCGGGGGGGTAGCACCGGTGACCAGGGCGGATCGCGTAACTCTGGAACAGCTAAACCTGCCAGGGTAAACAGATTTCGCAAAGAAAGCATGCCCTCAATTGCATAAACATCCGCCTCGGTTAGCTCTAACTCTTGCTGAATCACTTCACGCATGCTGACTGGCATCTCGGAGTGAACTTCTAGCCGCACCACAGAGCCACCCAGCCGCCGCTTACGCAGTTCCTGTTCTACTGCCTGCATTAAATCATCGGCTTCATCCTCAGCTAAAGCTAGGTCACCATCCCGCGTGACCCGAAAGGGATAGTATTCCTGGATATTCATGCCAGGGAAGAGCGCTTCTAGGTTATGGGCAATCACCTGCTCCACAGGAACCCCCGTCCACACGGCTGGCCGGTTGCCCGGCTGTAAGCCAACATTTGCAGGCAACTCTAAAAAACGGGGCAGCAACTGAGGGATTTTGACCCGAGCGAAAAATTCTTCACCCGTCACCGGATCTTTGACTACCACTGCCAGGCTGAGGCTGAGATTTGAAATGTAGGGAAAAGGGTGCCCAGGGTCAATGGCCAGTGGTGTTAAAATGGGAAAGATCTGCTCCTCAAAATATTGCTGTAAATAGGCGCGCTGCTCCTGATTTAAGTCGATGTAATCTAGCAGGTAAATACCGTGTTCTGCCAGCAGTGGCCGAATCGCTTGCTCAAAGTGGCGATGCTGTTTGGCAACGATTGGCCGTAGGCGTTCGCCAATTCGCTGCAATTGCTCTGCCGCTGTCAATCCATCGGCAGAGAGTTTGGTCACTTCAGCGGCAATTTGCTGCTTCAAGGCCGCGACCCGTACCATAAAGTATTCGTCTAAATTGGCACTAAAAATGGCCAAAAACTTTAGCCGCTCCAGCAACGGGGTTCGAGGGTCGAAGGCTTCATGAAGGACGCGATTATTAAACTCTAGCCAGCTCGTTTCACGGTTAAAGTAGTACTGTGGATCTTGCAGGTTGATACTTGTATTTATTTCACTGGTTTCACTGGCTGCTACCCGTCGTTGTCTTGGCATACTCTGTTCACCCATACCCCGTCTAAAGACTGGCTTAAAACTGCGTCGTAACTGTGGCCTTCAGTCGCAAAAATGGGCGACTCCCAAGCGGCTGCTCACAGCACTAAAAAACCTCATCCTCTTGCCCGACCCACCATTCTCCTAAATTCATGACAGCCTGATGAATATCGACTAATTCCCGTTCGTACTCTTCTGGAGATAGGTTGGGTTTGCGCTCTTGTAGCTTTTTGAGGCGGAGTTGTGCCAGCAGCCATGGCTTGGAAATACCACCGGTTTGCTCAATATATCGAGCCAGGCGATCGCTCATTGTTGGCGGAATGTTAGGACTATCCATCCAGAGATTGTACGCAAAAAGGTTTAACCCCATCTTACTGGGTAACAAAAGCGAATAGCACTTCAGCCAAAACGCTGAGACCCGTGTACATCGCTGATACCGATTGAACCCAAAATGCAGCAGATACCCAGTCAAACGCTGAGTAGTGCAGGGCAGCTACTAGTACAGCAAAGTAGAAATTTCTGGACTCGCCTCAGCCATCCTCCTCCTCTTTTCTGGAATGACCGGCAGGGCTATGCTCCTTTCCTCATCAAGGGAGCAGGGGGGCCAGACAGATGACTTCGTCTACTAGCCAAATCGCCCATCGTTCGATCCGCTCACCCAATGTCCAAAATCCTAGGTGGGATGAAATTCTGAACCTGGGTAGGGTTTCTAAAGCTCTGTGGCTATCGATCGCCATCAATTAATATGGCGACGGCAAGATGACGACGGCTATAGCCGGGATATGGTTTTGGAGGCTAGATCACTCCCTTTGAAGCTCGTTGATTGACAAAACTTTTTCGCTGGCGGCTGGAAGCCGCGCCTACAGATGCACAACCCGCGCAGGCGGGTTTTCGGTAAGGGTAGAGAGGCAGCGCCCGACTTTGTTGATGTCGCAGCGGTTTCAACCGCCCGGTGCCCAGGTTTTGTCAGTCAATCAGCCCTTTGAAGGGTATAGAGACCCGATAAACACAGAGTAAAGTTTATATCAAGCTATTGGGAGAATTTCGGTTTTTACGGGTGCTATTCGTATCTGGGAGTAGAAAACCTTACTCAGTACCTGCAATGCTTGTAAAACTACTAATTCTGCTGTTGCCACTTTTGTTTATGACGGTTGGAGCAAGTCGGACGAGGCCACGTCGTCTAGTCACTCCGCCCCAGGTGTCTAGCCCCACTCCTACGAATACTCCCACGCCGATTCCTACACCGGCCCTCCTCCCTGGCCTGGCCGCACTGGGGGCACAAGTGGTACGCAAACGGCGGGCAGAGGCGGCTGCAATCACGGAGGCCGACGTTACGGAGTAAACCGCTCGCATAGGGCAGCCCTAGCCTGTTCTCGATCGTCAAAGTGGATCTTTTCCGTGCCCAAAATCTGGTAGTCTTCATGGCCCTTACCCGCAATCAGCACCCCATCTCCGGGTTCTGCCAGGGCAATCGCGTGCCGAATAGCGACGGCTCGATCAGCGATGACAATCGCATCACTCTCTGCGGGAATGCCTGCTACGACATCCTCTAGAATTTGGTGGGGGTCTTCGGTACGGGGGTTATCGGAGGTGACAATCACCTGATCGGCCAGGGTGGCAGCAATTCGGCCCATCTGAGGACGTTTGGTGCGATCGCGATCGCCGCCACAGCCAAACACACAAATCATCCGACCGGGAATAAAGGGGCGGGCTGCCTTTAGCAAGTTTTCTAAACTATCGGGGGTGTGGGCATAGTCCACAATCACACTAATATCCTGCTGGGGGGAAACCTCGACCTGCTCCATCCGACCCGGTACTCCAGCAAACTGGGGTAAAGCGTGCAGAATGGTTTCTAAATCGACTCCGAGCCAAAGCACAGATGCAATCGCCGCCAGAAGGTTAGACAGATTAAATTGCCCTACTAATGGAGAGCGAAAAGGGCGGGTTCCCTTGGGGGTATGCAGCACGCCGCTCACTCCAGTGGCCCCATAGGTCAGGTCGCTGGGCCACAAATCAGCCGCCGCATCTGCCGTGCTGTAACTCCAAACCGGGTTACGCTCTATAGACGCAATCAGTTGTCGCCCATAGGCATCGTCCCAATTCACCACGGCTAGCCCCTGCAAGTAGGTAGGGCTAAACAGCAAAGCTTTTGCCTTGAAATAATCTTCCATATCTTTATGGAAGTCCAGGTGGTCTTGGGTCAGGTTTGTAAACACCCCTACCTCAAAAGGACAGCCCAGCACCCGGCCCTGAGCCAATGCATGGGAACTCACCTCCATCACCCCTAAATCGCAACCAGCAGCGACAGCGGCAGCAAATTGTTGCTGCAACTCCACGGCAAACGGGGTAGTATGCAAAGCGATTTGCTGATATCCCCGCCAGCGCGTATAAAGGGTACCAAACAAAGCCGGGTGATGGCCTGCCTGGGTCAAAAAATGCTCAATTAAATGGGTGGTGGTAGTTTTGCCATTGGTACCGGTTACCCCCACTAGCTTTAGTTGCTGGGCTGGCGCACCATAGAAGTTAACCGCCAGTTGGGCGCAGGTTTGAACCAGGTTATCTGCCACGATTAAGCAGGGGTTTCCAGAGGCATCGATCTTCGCACGGGTTCGTTCATAGGCCTGGGGAGAAATCACAGCGGCGATCGCTCCGGCGGCGATCGCCCCCGCCCAAAACTCGCCCCCATCTACCCGCGTTCCTGGCATACCAATAAACAAATCCCCCGACTTGCAGGCCAGGGAATTGGTGCTCAACCCGGTCACCTCTGTAGCCAGGGCTGGATGCTCTGACACGACGAGATTAGGAACGGTTGCTAATAAATCACTTAACTTCATGTCAGCTACCCCTCACAAAGTCACCTCTATTGTGGGTGATCGCCGGCCAAAAAAATCTGTAACATTTGCTCCACCTGAGCGATTGTTGCCCGGGGCGAAAGTCGAGGGAGCCGCACTAGAGTGATCGCAGAACCGTCCGCCTCTGAATCCGTCAGATTTGGAGCCAACGGTTCCAATGGCTCGGCTTGTTGATTAGAAGCACCCTGATCTAAATCAGGTTGAGCCTTAGGCCCTTGTACCCAGATCAGCACAGGAATCTCATACTCATAGGCTTGAAACCACTCAGGGCAGGTCGTAATGTCACGCACTTCTAGTTGCAGCGGCAAGCGGGTAATTTGCCTGAGCTTCGCTTCTAGCCCCTCACACAAATGGCAACCCGACTTACTGTAGAGAATTAAGTGCATTGGCTCCCTCCCTTAAACAGATGGCCTCAGTATCCTGTATAAGTGACCGGAATTCCATGCGCTTCCGCCCATTGTCGCCATTCCTGCACAGTGGGCAACTGGGTCTGAAATTGGTGCTGAATCAGCAACAGCAAGAGCCGATCCTTATCGGCGGCGGCAATGGTAAGCCAATATTCATAATCGCGATCGCCAAAAAACGATTCAACCCGATCACCCGCTTCCCACCCCTCTAACATCAGGCTACCATCAGCACAGATCTGCGCCACCAGCCGGCGACTCTCTGCACCGCTCGTCTCATGGCGAATCACAACCTCCAGGTTGGGTAGTTTATCCATAAAGCGTTCATCTAGGAAAATCTCAATCAGCAGTGCTGCATCACAGTAAGTCAATAGGTGCAATTAAATTAAAAAATGCGCCTAACAGACTCAAGCATCAGTCTGCCTCCCTCAACCTCCACCCCTCTCCCAAAAGCAGGAAAAAAACTTCGGTCTTCCTTTCTACCTTGATAGAAGCAGGAGCGAAAGAATGCAGGTGACTGAAACGAGTCCAGGAATTTCCGCCTTGCTGTAATAGGGAGGTAGGGTGAAACCCCCTTCTTACAACTTCAACTTATCAGTAGTCAAGTCTGATGAATTGGCACACTCTGAATTGGCACAAAGTCTTAGCTCATACTACGCTCAATTCATGCCTAAAATCTGCAACGCCGCTCAATCGGCTGAAAAGGTCGGAGGAGCACACAACAGCCAAAATGCTCTTTTAGCAAGATAAAATGCAGCACTTCGGGAAAACTGACCCTGATCTGCACTTAATTTACACAGGCTTTCGGTATCGTAGTTAAGAGCCCAAAAGTTTTGACCCTCCCTCTCCGGAAGAAATGACGCGATCTATTCAACCATTGACTCAGCCGGCAACCCTCGATCTGAAGAAACTCAACCAAAAATTTGAGAAAGTTCATCCGAAAGATATTCTTGCCTGGTGTGTCGTCAATATTCCGACCGGTTTAGTTCAAACCAGTACTTTTAGTGTGGATGACCTGGTCATTACCGACTTGCTCTATCGCGATTTATGCCCCGACTTGCCAGTTCCTGTGATTTTTCTCAACACCCTACACCACTTTCCAGAAACTCTAGAGTTCGTTGCGGCCTGCCAGAATCTCTATCAACTTGATTTGCGCATTTACCAACCCCTAGAGGCGAAAGACCGCAAGACCTTTGCGAAAAGGTTTGGAAAGGATTTATGGAAAACGGACCTTACTAAGTTTCACCAGCTTACAAAGCACGAGCCGATGCAACGAGGTCTGCAAGAACTAGGGGCGATCACCTGGATAACTGGCCGCCGTCGCGACCAGTCAGAGGCATGGGCAAGAATGCCAATTTTTGAGCTAGACCAGCAGCGACGCCTCAAGGTGAACCCCCTGGCCAACTGGACTCGCAAGGAAAGTTGGGCCTATGTATTTGAGCATGACATTATCTATAACCCCCTACACGATCAGGGCTACCCCAACATTGGGGATGAACCCCTGACCGTTCCCATTCGGGAGGGCGAAGACACAGGCACGGGCAGTTGGCAAGGCAGTGACGTGACCGAATACGGTTTACACCTGTAGGCGTGTGTCTGAGTAGTGTCTGACGGTTAGAATTGCGGCGATATGAGCCGAGTTCGCCTACGCGAATCTCATCCAACCAGAGCCTGCCATGCCCTGCGGAGGCAAGGTTTTATCAGTATAGTTGCAACTGAAGTCGTCAGGTCTACCTCCCTCCTAAGGGTTTGTCTAATTAGATTGGCGGGGTAGCTGATCGCTTAACACTTAATAAGGATTCCACTTTGAGCATCTGTGACTGATCCAAATTTTCCTGATAAAATACTCGCTGCTGACCCTTCTATGGAAAAATCAGGGTTCTATGACATCTCATGACATAATGTGAAACATTCCATTTTTTGACTAGAGTCTGACCAATTAAGCTGAAAGGGTGCAGCAGTTGTCGTCAGGTTAGGCAGTTTATTCGGTTATTGTTTCAATCCGGGGTAAGCAAAAACACGTGAAGGTATTAGTTGTTGGCAATGGTGGGCGTGAACATGCTCTGGCTTGGAAATTGTTGGAGTCGGGCAAGGTTAAGCAAATCACCTGCGTTCCTGGAAATGGTGGGACGGCTGCCCTGCCCCGCTGCCAGAATATTGCTCTGGGGGTCAATGACTTTGAGGGCATCGCGCGGTTTGCCCTGGTGAATAACGTTTCCCTGGTTGTGGTTGGCCCAGAAGTGCCCCTTGCCGCTGGCATCACGAACTATCTACAGGATCAAAAAATCCCTGTTTTTGGCCCCACTCGTCAGGGTGCCCAGATCGAAGCTAGCAAAGCCTGGGCAAAGGCACTGATGCTGGAAGCGCAGATCCCAACAGCAAAGGCAGTAGTGTTTAACAATGCGGAGGCCGCAACAGCTTATGTAAAGGCTCAAGGCGCGCCGATTGTGGTAAAAGCAGATGGGTTGGCTGCGGGCAAGGGGGTGACCGTAGCTGCGACTGTGGCTGAGGCTGAGCAGGCGATCGCCGCTTCCTTTGGGGGCCAGTTTGGGGCAGCAGGCCAAACAGTGGTTATTGAAGAGTGTCTCACGGGCCAGGAAGTTTCAATTTTGGCTGTCACAGATGGACTCACGATTCGGCCCCTGCTACCAGCACAGGATCATAAACAAATCGGTGTTGGAGATACCGGTGCCAATACAGGCGGCATGGGCGCTTATGCGCCTGCCCCACTCGTGACTCCCGAACTGCTGGCGCGGATTCAGCGAGAGATTCTGGAACCAGCGATCGCCCTCCTACGACACAAAGGGATTGACTATCGGGGAGTCCTTTATGCAGGGCTGATGATTACCCCAGCGGGCGATCCCAAAGTGATTGAGTTTAACTGTCGCTTTGGTGATCCCGAAACCCAGGTGGTTCTTCCCTTGTTAAGCACCCCCCTGGAGGACTTACTGTTAGCCTGTGTGGAGCAGCGCTTGGCGGACTTTCCCCCCCTTGAGTGGAAAGCTGGAGCCTGTGCTTGTGTGGTAGCAGCAGCAGAGGGTTATCCGGGAGAGTATCAGAAAGGGGCATTGATTACTGGCATCAATGCGGCTGAAGCAGACGGCACCCTAGTATTTCATGCCGGCACTCAGGTCAAGCCCCAGGGGCTTGTCAGTGATGGCGGGCGAGTCCTTTGTGTCACGGCTGTGGCCGATGAGTTTGATGCAGCGTTTGCTCAGGTCTATGCCGCCCTGAGTCAAATCCACTTTGATGGCATTTACTTTCGCTCTGATATTGGTCATCGCGTGCGGCGATCGCATGCAGTGCTCTAAGCAATCGGAGCGGGTAAGAATACTCACAATTAGAGCATCTGGAGGCTGCCCACAAACGACTGACTAGCTTTCTTCCGTCAGGAGACCCGATTAAGACACTTCAGCATCCGTCTAGTGACCCTCACCCCGCCCCCTCTTCCAGCCCCCTAGTTCCCCACGCATGGGAAGTTAGAAGATAGGACGAGCTAGCGCTCTTGATGGGAGCAGGGGAGCCTAGTCGCGGGCATTCAAGCAACGGGGATAAGGGCTTCATCCCGTCGTCAAGCAACGCCAAGCTTTCCTGAAAATTGCCCTAATCCGATTTAGGTTTGCCAGTTTTAGACTTTCGCAGATTCAGGTGAGGGGGGATGACTGCTCCACAGCTCAGATGACAGCTTGGTTTCAGAAAACCCTGAAATGCATTGATTATTCTAAAATGCAAATAGGATAAGTAACGGTCAAGGCGGCAATGCCCAAGTAGGCCGTTGTCTCATTGCGTGTATCATCTCTGAGGGGGTGACTCACCCATCCTTGAACACTCAAGGGGTTACTCTTTGTTCGCTTTCTTTGCCAGATTCAGACAGGTGATTGCAAGCTGGTGGTCAGAGTTTACCCTCCAGACCAAGCTAATGGCGATCGCAACATTGGTCGTCTCCCTGATTATGAGCGGCCTCACCTTTTGGGCCGTTAACACCATTCAGCAAGATGCTCGTCTCAACGATACCCGCTTTGGCCGAGACCTAGGCTTGCTACTCGCAGCTAATGTAGCTCCTTTACTAGCCCCGGAACAGCGCAGCGAACTCGCTCGATTTTCCCATAATTTTTACAGCAGCACCTCCAGCCTCCGTTACATTCTCTATGCCGATGAAGAAGGCAACATCTTCTATGGCATTCCCTTTTCAGAATCAGAGGTGCAAAACTCTCTGACCATCCGGCGTAAGATTAACCTGCCAGAAGACTACGCTCAAAACCTGAACCAACCAATGGTGCGACAGCATCTAACCCCCGATGGAGAAGTAACAGATGTTTTTGTGCCGCTTTATTACGAGAACCAGTATCGGGGTGTACTGGCCATTGGTACCAACCCTAACCCAACCGTCGTCACCTCCTCCCATTTGACTCGGGATGTCACGATTGCGGTCTTTGTTTCCATTTGGGTCATGGTGATTTTAGGGGCCGTGTTCAATGCCCTGACGATTACTCGCCCCATTAAAGAATTGCTGGTGGGTGTAAAGAACATTGCATCTGGTAACTTTAAGCAACGGGTCGATTTGCCCTTCGGCGGAGAACTAGGCGAGCTGATTATCAGCTTTAACGAAATGGCCGAAAGGTTAGAGCGCTACGAAGAGCAGAACATTGAAGAACTCACGTCTGAAAAAGCGAAATTGGAAACGTTGGTCTCGACAATCGCCGACGGAGCCGTGCTGATCGACACAGAAATGCAAGTTATTTTAACGAATCCAACAGCCCGCCGGTTGCTGGGTTGGGAGGGCAAAACAGTAGAAGGTGAAAACCTCCTACAGATATTGCCAAACCCGATCTTGGCAGAGGTTACGCGCCCTTTATATCAAATTGTGCATGGGCACTTGAAAGAAGGCGCAGAGTTTCGCATTGCTTTAACCGAACCCAGCAATCGCACGGTTCGGATTCTGCTAACGACTGTTTTAGACGCAGGGCGAGAGAATGTTAGAGGGATTGCGATGACCGTTCAGGACATTACTCGCGAAGCCGAACTAAACGAGGCCAAAAGTCATTTCATCAGCAATGTTTCCCATGAGCTTCGCACACCCTTGTTTAATATCAAGTCTTTCATTGAGACCTTGTATGAATATGGGGAAAACCTGAGTGAGGGTGAACGGCAAGAGTTTTTAGAAACCGCTAACCGCGAAACGGATCGACTGACACGACTGGTCAACGATGTCTTAGACCTCTCCCGGCTTGAGTCGAATCGGGCTTACACCCTAGAAGCGGTTGATCTGGTGCAACCGATTGAGCAAACCCTGCGCACCTACCAACTAAATGCCCGGGATAAGGGAATCGAGCTGATTCAGGAGATTAGCCCCGATTTGCCACCCGTATTGGGACATTACGATCTGCTTTTGCAGGTTTTTACAAACTTGGTAGGAAATGCCCTCAAATTTACACCAAGCGGAGGAAAAGTTGCACTCCGCGCTTATACCCTCGACCCCCAAAATACCACCTGTGCTGTAGCAGATGGTAAAGGCAGTCGATTTCTCTGCCCCCCCGTTGAGGTGGCTGATGTCGCCGCCCCGCCGGGTGGAAAGCCGCTGAGAAAGGTACGGGTAGAAGTCGCTGACACGGGCATTGGTATCGCCCCGGAGGATCAGCAGGCCATTTTTGATCGGTTTTTTCGGGTTGAAAACCGGGTTCATACCCTGGAAGGAACTGGGTTAGGGTTATCCATCGTGCGTAACATTATTGAAAAGCATCACAGTCAGGTTCATTTGGTGAGCGATGTTGGCGTTGGCACTACCTTCTGGTTTGACTTAATGATTTTTCAGGATCCGCGCCCTGAAGCTGAAGAAGCCCGATTTGCCATCTCACCAGCAGCGATCGCCACTCGTTAATCGGGGGTGCATATCACTTTTGCGCGCCCTCTTAATAGGCGCTTGGCTGTTGGGGCCGGTTGCCAGTGCCTGACTTGTCAAAGTGATAAGTAAACCCGCCTGCACCGATTGCAATTTCTGAAGTGGCGATCGCCGACTCACTAGCTTTTTCCTTTAATAAAAAACCGATAGGTTTCCTACTTCAAACGAGTTGATTGCAACACACGAAACCCCTTGTTATGGCAAGCGTTTCAATCTTTTAGTGAACCACCTTCAAAGGCGAAAAAATGACATTTGAGCCAGGCTATTGCCTTGAATGGCTAGCCAAGAGTTTAGGATTTCTTTTGGTTTCAAAACGACTTTACAGCTAATATAAAGAAGTGTAATGCTGCGAAATGTCGCCACGTTATGTGTCGTCACCTTTAAGTCATTGGGAAATATCTTCTTAACTCAACTGTAACCGCCATTTGCTCAGGCTTTACTGGCATTCAATTGAATTTCCAGGCTTATTTCATTAGCAGTGCTATTTCAGCTAGGTCAGCCATTACGGCTTTAATCTGTCCATGAGTTTTGTCACAAACATTTGCGATCGCTTTTCCATAACAACCCCTCTTTATTACGTCAATGATGTACCCCATGTGGGAAGTGCCTACACAACAATTGCCGCCGATGTGGTATCGCGTTTCCATCGGATGCAAGGAATTCCAGTCCTTTTTGTCACAGGCACCGATGAGCATGGGCAAAAGATTCAGCGGACTGCCGAAAGTCTAAAGCGCAGTCCGCAAGAGCACTGTGATGTTGTTGTCGCAGAATTTGAGCGACTCTGGCAGGTGCTGGGGATTCAGTTTGACCGGTTTATTCGCACCACCAACCCTCGTCACGAAGCGATTGTTAAGGAGTTTTTTCAGCGTCTTTGGGATCAAGAAGACATCTACGTAGGCCAGCAGACAGGATGGTACTGCGTCTCCTGCGAAGAGTTTAAGGAAGAACGCGATTTAATCGACAAGCGCTACTGCCCGATCCACACCAACAAGGCCGTAGAGTGGCGCGATGAGCAAAATTATTTCTTTCGCCTGTCCAAGTACCAGGCCCAACTAGAGCAGTTGTATGCCAGCCAGCCCGACTTTATTCAGCCAGAGATTCGCCGGAATGAGGTTCTAGGTTTCGTAAGCCAGGGATTGAAGGATTTTTCGATTTCACGGGTCAATGTTTCTTGGGGGATTCCCTTGCCGATGGCACCCGAGCAAACCATCTACGTCTGGTTTGATGCCTTATTAGGCTATATTTCAGCACTGTTAGAGCCAGAAGCTTTACCCACCTTAGAAAATGCGACAGCGCACTGGTATCCCTTTAATTTGCATCTGATTGGTAAGGATATCCTGCGCTTCCATGCCATTTCTTTTCCAGCCATGCTCATGTCTGCCGGATTACCTATGCCCCAGCGCGTATTTGTTCATGGGTATCTCACTAAAGATGGGCAGAAGATGGGAAAAAGTCTGGGCAATGTGATTGACCCGTTTGACTTGACGGAGCGCTTTGGTGCTGACGCCGTGCGGTATTACTTTCTCAAAGAAATTGAGTTTGGCCGCGATGGCGACTTCAGTGAACAGCGCTTTATCCACATTGTGAATGCAGATCTAGCGAACGATTTGGGCAATTTGCTCAATCGCACCCTCAAGATGGCGCACAAATACTTTGGTGATACATTGCCCTCCGTTTCTGCGGCGGGTCAGGTTACCTCTCCTTTGCAGGAGTTGGGGCAAAGCTTGGGTGAGCAGGTGGCTTCTGCCTATCAGCGGCTTGCATTTAGTGAGGCTTGTGAGGCAATATTGACTCTCGTGCGCTTGGGAAACAAGTTTCTTGATGAGCAAGCTCCCTGGAAGCTTTACAAACAGGAAGAGACTCGCCCTCAGGTTCTTGATATCCTCTACACCGTTTTGGAAAGCGTGCGTTTAGCAGCCTACTTACTCTCACCGATTACCCCTCAGCTCAGTACCGTTGTCTATCAACAACTGGGGTTCTCTGTGAACTTTGGTGACCAGTCTTTAATTCATGTTTCAGCGCCCTATAGCACTCATTCTTGTTGGGGCATACTGCCCAAAAACCAGACTCTGGGTGAACCAGTGCCTGTGTTTCAACGGCTAGAAGCTTTGGAACCCAGCGCCCCCTAGTCAGCAGCGTACGTTTATGCTTCTCACCCATTTCTCAAATGCGTGTTTCTAAAAACTAACTTTATAGAAAACTCAGTAACCTTCCCATGATAAGTTCAAACCATTCGTCCTTCGAGCCAGATTCTCCCATTTTTACTCCTGATCAGGTGCTAGAAAATCGGGGGAGGGTGGCCATTTTTATTGATGGCTCTAATCTTTTCTATGCTGCCTTGCAGTTGGGCATTGAGATTGACTATACCAAGCTACTGTGTCGGCTCACGTCGGGTTCGCGTTTGTTGCGGTCCTTTTTCTACACTGGGGTTGACCGTACCAATGAAAAGCAGCAGGGTTTTTTGCTGTGGATGCGCCGGAATGGCTATCGGGTCATTTCTAAGGATCTGGTGCAGTTACCCGATGGCTCGAAAAAAGCGAACCTGGATGTGGAAATTGCTGTGGACATGATGTCTCTGGTTGGCTCCTATGATACGGCGATATTAGTCAGCGGTGATGGAGATCTGGCCTATGCGGTGAATGCGGTGAGCTATCGAGGGGTGCGGGTTGAGGTAGTGAGCCTGCGTTCGATGACGAGCGATAGTTTGATCAATGTGGCCGATCGCTACATCGATTTGGACAACATCAAAGAGGATATCCAAAAAGTACCCCGCAACTATACCTATCGACCTTTGTCTGGCATCGGGGTGGTCGAGGACATCTTAGAAGACTAGCCTGAATCCCTATCCCTGGGATGGTTGGGTTCCGCCAGCGATGCAGTTGTTGATGTCGTGCTAAGGGGAGGGAGTCTGTCCCAAGTTTGCGATAGCTACAGGAATTAGGTCTTCCGCAGGTGCAAAGCCAAAGACTTGGGCGTAGAAATAAAATTCACCGTCTAGGGTGCGCTTGATATTCTCTGCCTGACGAAATCCGTGTTGCTCGCCTTCGTAGAGGACATAGGCCACAGGTAACTGTTTTTCCTTAAGGACGTTGACCATCCGCTCCGTCTGGTTGGGGGGGACGATTTTGTCCTCGGCACCCTGAAAGAAAATAACAGGACAATCAAGCTGTTCTGCTGCGTAGATCGGCGATCTCGCCACATAAGTATCCCGGCACTCCGGGTAGGGGCCAATCAGACTATCTAAATAGCGGGCTTCAAATTTGTGGGTATCTTGCACCAGCGCTTCCAGATCGCTCACACCGTAGTAGCTGGCTCCGGCCTTAAAGATATGGCGAAACGTGAGTGCAGACAGGGTGGTATAGCCGCCCGCGCTGCCGCCATCAATCACTAGGCGATCGCCATCCACCCAGCCTTGGGCGACCAGGTAGGAGGCGCCATTGCAGCAGTCATCTACATCTACAATGCCCCACTGCCCCTTGAGGCGATCGCGGTATTCCCTGCCGTAGCCAGTGCTGCCGCCATAATTCACATCCAAGACAGCAAACCCTCGACTCGTCCAGTACTGAATTTTGAGGTTAAAGCGCGTGGAGGTCGCTGCCGTTGGCCCGCCATGGCTTTTAACCAGCAGAGGCGGCAGTTCATCGGGGGGTGCCAGATAATCGGGATTAGTCGGCGGGTAAAAGAATCCATAGGCCGTTAAGCCATTCGTTGTTGGAAAGGAGATCGCCCTAGGTGTTGAAAAATAGGCCGGATCCAGATTCAGCGAACTAGAGCGCTGCAAAACATCCCAGGTCTGGGTCGTGAGATCAAGCCGTACCAGAGCGGTCGGCTGCGTGGCTGCCCCCACACTCATCAACACCGCCCCATTTCCCACCTGAATTTCCCCCAGGTCAGTGTAGGGGATATCAATCCGATCAAGTTGGCGCGTCTGGGTATTGAGGCTGGCCAAGTAGGATACGCCATCCTGGCTATAGGTGCAAATTAAGCGATCGGCACTAACAAAGTCATAATTAGAAGAACCAAACACCCAATGGGGTACGCCAAACTCCGCCTCCATTGGGTAAAGTGCTTCCACGACACCTTGGTAACGGTAGAGGTTCCACCAGCCCGTGCGATCTGAAACAAAATACAAAACACCAGCCGGCGACCAGCGCGGTTGAATAACCGACTCCGCCACCCCTCCAGCAATCAAACTGGCCCCGCCAAGGGAGCCATCAGGTTGAATCGGGGCGACCCACAGTTCGGTGCCATCCCAGGGCATATTAGGGTGATTCCAACTGATCCAGGCCAGGGAGGTACCATCGGGACTTAAACGCGGGGAAGAATAAAAATCACAGCCGCTTGTTAGAATTTGCGGCTCTCCTCCCTCTAGGGGAACGGCTACGAGAGTATTGACGGCTTCTCCCGGTGCGGTGTGGTCTTCCCGCACACAGATGAGCCGTTGTCGGCTGAGATCGATCACCCCATCGGCATAGCGCCAGGCACCCTCAGGGGTAATCGGTTCGGGTATAGCCCCAGGTGTTTGCCGATAGAGTCGCTGATCGGCAAAGTTGGAGAAATAGACAGTGCCCTGGTGAACCAGATAAGCCCCGCCCCCATACTCATGCACTCGTGTGCGAACATTCAAGGGGGCCGGTGTCACATCGGTCGTCTGCCCATCCGGTGTATGGCGCACTAGCACATTACGCCCCTTTTCGGTCGGGCGGAGTTCTGTCCAGTAAATATCGGCCCCATCCCACCGGGCTTCGCCTAACCCAATACTGCCCGATACAATCAGATCAGAGGTGATCGGCGATCGCCAAGAACCATAGGGAGCCATTTGTGCTTGCATCATTGAACAAATTAGAAAAGATTTGAACAGAGTTGCTGACCCGTGGACGACCCAAACGTTTGTTTGCTATTCACAGGCTTGTAACGCGGCAATATCAGCTCCCACAATTTTGTCAAGATTGCGGCTAATTTTGCCAATCTCCCAGTTCCACCAGGCGATCGCCAGTAATTGTTGAATCACATCCTCAGAAAAGCGCTGCCGAATGACCTGGGCGGGGTTACCTCCGACAATGGTATAGGGTGGTACAGGTCGTGTGACAACCGCCTTTGCAGCGATAATAGCCCCATCCCCAATGGTGACCCCCGGCATCATAACCGACGCATAACCCAGCCAGACATCATTACCAACGACCGTATCCCCCTTAAACGGCTGATCCTTCGGGGAGGGAGCCACCTGTTCCCAACCGTGACCAAAAATTTCAAACGGATAGGTCGAAAAACCAGCCATCTTGTGGTTCGCATCATTCATGATGAAGGTCACCCCCCGGGCAATGGCACAAAATTTGCCAATAATTAAGCGATCGCGGCTAAAAGGGTAGTGGTACAGCACACGCCGCTCAAATCGGGTCGCGTCTTCTGGATCATCATAGTAAGTGTAATCACCAATTAAGATTTTTGGGTTTTTCACTACATTTTTGATAAAGCACACCTGGGAAAAATCTGGCAGCGGAAAGGGCGTGTTGGGGTCAGGGCTGGACATAGATGAGGGGAGATCCATTAAACATTGCAAATAAACATGCTTGTGCACCGAGGCCTGCTATCGTTAATCTCACATTTTGCAGAACTGCTGACTCCTAAAGGAATACCGATTAATCAACCAGTAAAACGAATGTAAGCATACTCAGCAAGGTCACCGGGGAGTCGCTTTGGGCTTTGTCTTTAGCCTCATGAAGGCAAGCGACTAAAAACCTGAGCACTTTACCGCAGAAACGCAGAGGACATCGAGCGATGGCTCTGTGTTCTCTATGCCTCTGTGGCCAGTTTTCAGGTGATAAAATCCTCACTTCTAAGAGGATCTAAAAAGATGTTTTAAGGGCTTATTCTCTGGTAGCCCTGATTTTAACCACCGGAGATTGTTTCAACGCTCTCTAACACCCTCGAGTTTGGCCATTGTAACCTTGAGCTTTACTTAGATTTTTAACTTTACATTTTGAATGGCCAACTGATGCGAGTGCGGTTAACTGATCAGATCCTCTACATCCATGTCGAAGATGTGCCCACGTATAAGAAAAATGGCTCTGTTGTGCGAAATAGCTACTTTTGGGCCTTACGTTCTATTGCAGTGCAAGCACGCCGCGATCGCGACTGGGAGTTTGACTCAGAGGTGTGGGTTGCTCTACAACGGATGTTACTTTCCTTTAGTGAGTCGGGTTATTTGGGCTTGAGTGAAACCCTGCTAGAGTTTCCTACGGGGGCAGAAATTCCTCCTAGTTTAAAGCCAGTGGCCACCTGGGCCTGAAATAGCTCCTGCAAAAATTACATCCTTGCCAGCCAGCCATTTGATCAGCCACTCAGAGGCTCCAGATACTAACATAGCCCAGTCTAATTCATTGTCAGCAAGGGGCACCCCTCCCCTTGCTCGCATCTTCTATCTAGTACAGCAAGGCAGAAATTCCTGGACTAGTCTCAGCCATCCTCATTCCCCTTGCTGGAGTGCCCGCCAAGACTATGCCCCTTTTCCCTTCAAGGAAGAAGGGGATTCTGATCAAAGCCCTCTGCCTAGTCTCCCATTGGTTAGGGGCCGGGGAGCTAGAAGAAGGGTATAGCCCTAAAGGTCATTCAGGAGAGGCGTGAGGGCAGCTAGGCTGATGCCGTCATCTACATCCTAACCGTAGTTCGTACTGCTCACCTCCTCGCAAAGGAACAGAAACCTTGCTAGGATCTCCCGCTTCTGCAAGAAGTTGAAAATTTGAAGGAGTGCCTGTAAGTATGCCAGACCAAACCCAAACCCCGCTCTTGTCAGAGCTACAGGCCTGTGCTCAACGCATCTATGCCCCTTTTCACACCCCAGGGCACAAGCGAGGGCAAGGTGCCTCCGCCCGGCTAAAGGAACTTGTAGGGCAGCAGGCGCTTCAGGCAGACCTCCCCGAATTACCCGAACTGGATAATCTGTTTGCACCAGAATCGGTAATCCAGGCCGCGCAGGCCCTGGCTGCCGAAGCTTTTGGGGCCGATCGCACTTGGTTTTTAGTGAATGGCTCTACAAGCGGCATCGTGGCGGCGATTTTAGCCACCTGCCAGCCAGGAGATTTCATCATCTTGCCCCGTAATGTGCATCAATCGGCAATTGCTGGATTAGTGCTGTCAGGGGCCATTCCCATTTTTATCCAGCCCTCAGTGGATCTCACCTTTGCCCTCGCCCACGGGCTAGATCCAGCAGCCGTTGAAACCGCTTTGCAAACCTATCCTACAGCCAAGGCGGTATTACTGGTTTCTCCTACTTACCATGGGGTCTGTAGCAATGTAGCTGCGATCGCCCAGATTACCCAAAAATATAACATCCCCCTGCTGGTGGATGAGGCCCATGGTGCTCACTTTCAGTTTCATCCGAACCTACCCACAGCAGCCCTAGCCGCAGGGGCCGACCTCGTTGTGCAATCAACGCACAAAACCCTGTCGAGCCTGACTCAGGCCGCCATGCTGCACCTACGGGGAGATCGGCTCTCTCCCACACGGATTCAGACGGCCCTAGGATTCGTGCAGTCCACCAGTCCTAGCTATCTGCTATTAGCATCCCTCGACGCCGCCCGCCAACAAATGGCCACTGAAGGCTTTTGTCTGCTAACCCAAGCACTGACTTTGGCTAAACAGGCGCGATCGCAGCTCCAGGCGATTCCTGGCCTTAGGCTTTTGACCGCCGATGCACCAAGTCCCGGCTTTTTTCAGCTCGATCTCACCCGCCTTACCGTCCATCTGACCGGTCTAGGGCGGGATGGCTTCACTGCCGATGCCATCTTGCATCAAGAAATGGGCGTAACCGCAGAGTTACCAACGACTCAAACACTGACTTTTATCATCAGTCTGGGTAACACACCCACCGATATTGAAAGATTGGTAAAAGGGTTTCAGCAGCTAGGAGTGATCACACCAGACAACCCCCGACCCTTACCCTCTGAATTGGGCTTATCGGCGCTCCCCCCCTTCAGTCTCTACCCCTTGCCAGCGCTCACTCCCCGGGAAGCCTTCTTTGCCCCTACAGAAATCGTATCGACCCAGGCTGCGGTGAACCGCATTAGTGCCGATTTGATTTGCCCCTACCCCCCAGGCATTCCCCTGCTGCTCCCGGGAGAACCGATTACCCTAGATGCGATCGCCGCCCTCAAGGCAATCCGCGCCACTGGGGGCACCCTGACTGGTTGCATCGACCCGACGTTGCAAACCTTAAAAGTGATTCGCTGATAGGGCCAGCCAAATACCCGTAGGATGAAGAAAAGACAGAACCATCGTTTGATTGCCCCATTCTCTATGCATTCCCTCTTCACAATTAACCTAGTTGAAGGTTCGGTTTCCTTTCGCTTTACCCCAGAAGCGGCCCAATCCCTCAAAGCAGAGATTCAGCATTTGCTCGAAAGCCTAAAAATCACAGCAGCCAAAGCGACTCCTGGAGAACGAGCCACTCCCCAAAAGCCCATGGAATACCAGTATGCGGGGGATGTTTTTTTAGAAATCTTCTGTAATCCCAATATCTGGGCCTCTCCCTATGCCGCCAAGGTTCTCGTCACCGTGCGAGACGAGCGAATTCGGCTAACCACAGAAGCTGAACTGAGCCGCTTGATTGAGGATCTAACTCAATACCTGGAGCAAGCAAGCTAGTACAGCAAAGCAGAAATTTCTCGACTAGCTTTAGCCGGACTCATGCCTCGCTCTACTCGTGCCGTTACGCGAAACTCAAAGTAACAAAATTCAAAGTGAAAAAAATCCAGTGTATCTGTAATGCAAGCTTCTTGAATCGGCGACTAGTTTTGCCGTCTCAACACTTGGTGCCGCAGAGCTTCTGCTAGCCAAATTTGAAGCTTGACCGCAGAAACACAGAGAAACGTCTCTCACTGCCTCTGTGGTCAAGGTTAAAAGTGTTCGATTGATTGGATCCACAATCTTACGCTTCGGCAGCAACTGCTTCAGAAACTGTCTTTGGTTCTTCTTGATGAATGGTTAAATAACGGATGACTTCCTCGCTCAGGCGCATTGCCCGCTCCATCGTTGCAATTTGGCTGCCATCGCCGCGATAATTCATCTGAATGTAAATACCCTCGCGGTGTCGATCAATTTCGTAGGCGAGTCGCCGCTTACCACGGTGTTGGGTTTCGAGGATCTCTGCCCCGTTTTCAGTCAAGATTCCCTGGTATTTTTCGATCGCCTGATCGACGGCTTCATCCCCCAAATCAGGACGAAGGATGTACATCGTTTCGTACAATCTAGTCATGGCAAAAATTCGCTCCTTGTGGACTGAATGGCTTCTTCTCTAAAGAAGCAAGGATCTTTAACTATACCAAAACTCGTTTTAGAGTAGCACAGTAATTTTGCATCAGTGTGCTGACATCTCCTTTTCCTAGGTCACAATAGGGATTGCTAAGGAACCATTCAGGCTCTGATGCTGTCCCAGCTTAAGGGTATGTCTTATCCAGTTCCTGACGTTTCTGCTAAGGCTGAGCGGTTCAGGGCATCCTTACGATTGGGCATAGCAAACGTCCCTTATTACAACTGTTCTATGTTTAGCTCTGGTTTTCCTCCCATTCGCTCATTTCGCCGTCGGATTGTTTACCCCATTCTTTCCCTGGTAGTTGCCCTGGGGCTAGTGCTTGGGCAACCCATTGGGGCACAGGCTCTGCCTTGGGCTGAGTTGATTCTACGCGGGGTGCAGGTGATACAACTGGCTAACCTATCGGATCGTCAGGAAGTGGCCCTTGGTAGCCAAATCAATGAGCAGATTATTCGCAGCGGGCAAGCCCGAATTTCCCGCGATCGCGCCCTCACTGCTTACATCGATGAAATTGGTCAACGTCTGGCAAAGGCCAGTACCCGTCCTCAGATTCCCTACACTTTTCAGGTCGTTGATGATAACCGCATTAACGCTTTTGCCACAATGGGTGGGTTTGTTTATATCAATACCGGCCTGATCAAAGCCGCCGATAACGAAGCGCAACTCGCCAGTGTCATTGGCCATGAGATCGGCCATGTGGCTGGTAGGCACGCCGTCAACCAGATGAAAGAAATGGCTACAATTGGCTTAGGTGCTTCAGCCGCAGGGCTAAATCGTAGTCGTGCCGTTGCTTTGGGAGTGGAGTTGGCCCTGCGCCGTCCTCATAGCCGCAATGCCGAATATGAAGCGGATGAGCTTGGCCTCAAAATGTTGATGAATGTGGGCTATGCACCTTCAGCCGCACCCACCTTTATGCAAAAGCTCGTGAGTGCTTCTTCGCCACCTACTTTCTTGAGCACTCACCCGGCTGCGACTGATCGAATCGCTCGGATGAACCAGCAGATTCCTCCTGATCAGCGCGATACCGGGATTGGGCTTAGTACAACGGCCTATCGGCAGCGTACCAGCTCTCTGCGCTAGTTTTGCCCTAGGCTATCTGCCCCAAGCTGTAAACTGAGCAACATTGCTGAGTTTGCTCTCTCTGTGAGCGATCTTTCGCGAACGGCATCGAGGGGCGAGGGGCAGCACTTCGCAGAGCACGAAAAAATGCAAAGCACCTTAAAGCAGCAACGTGATCATTCAGTAGATATTTCAAGATATTTCATGATTTTGCAATGCTCTTACTACTAATGGAGCGATGCCAAGTTGCTGAGTGGATGGGGGAAGAAGGGGTGCTGCCCTCAGCTAGGAGCGCCCCCGCTGCACCCTGGCTCAATCAGACCTGGCTCAATCAGGCAGCTACAGCTATATCATTGACCCGCCCGGTTCGGCTGGGTCGCCGTCCTTGGCTTAGGCGGTTTCACCCCAAAATAGGTCTTGTAAAGCTCATGAGCAATGGGAACCGCCGATTGAGCGCCATATCCCCCTTTTTCCACAACAATCGCAACCGCAATTTGGGGCTTATCAGCCGGAGCAAACCCAACATAGAGCGAATTATCCTTTTGCCCGGGCACTTCTGCTGTACCGGTTTTGCCTGCCGATAGAGGAACCCTGCCATCATTCAAGCTGCGAGCCGTGCCTTCTCGCACGACTCCAATCAACCCTTCTCTGATCACAGCCAGAGTGGCAGGAGCCATTTGGGTTGGCTCAGGCTTCATAGCCGTTGTATTGGTTTGACTGGCCAGGAGATGAGGCTTGACCCGGTAACCACCATTAGCGATCGCGGCTACCATTACAGCCATCTCCAAGGGCGTTACCTGCACTAACCCCTGACCAATTGACATACTGACCGTATCGCCCCCATACCAGGGTTCATTAAACAAAGCTTCCTTTTCCGCTGGGGTTGGTAGCGAGCCGTAGCTTTCTCCATCCAAACCCAGTTTAGTCGTGCCGATCCCCAAACGTTTTCCCCATTTAGCAATCTGCTCTGGGCCTGCTTTGAGACCAACCTGATAGAAAAAAGTATTACTACTAACAATCAGAGCCTCACGAAAGCCAATCACCCCATAGCCGCTGCCTCCATGTTCATGAAACAGATGCCCTCCCAGATTCAGCGCTGGGAAAGTCATCAGAGTAGAACTGGCGGTAAACTGTCCCGACTCGATCCCCGCTGCGCTAGTCACAATCTTAAAGGTGCTACCAGGGGCATAACCCTGAAGGGCGCGGTTGAGAAAGGGTTTATCTTGAGCCTGTAACCGTTGCCATTCGGCATGAGTCACACGACGAGTAAATAAGTTGGGATCAAAGGTAGGGGCACTCGCCATCGCCAGTACCTCGCCGGTTTTAACATCTAAAACAACCACAGCCCCCTTGCGATTGGCCAGGGCACGCTCAGCCGTTTTTTGCAAGGCCAGATCTAAGGTGAGGGTAACGGGTTTCCCTCCTTGAGGGGGCTTATAGCCTAAGCGTTGCACCTGCTTACCCCGGGCATCAACTTCAATCAGTTGCCCACCCCAAACGCCCTTGAGTTCCTGATTAGCGATCCGCTCAACCCCCGCTTGACCCACAATCATGCCCATTGGGTAGTCAGGATGAGCTTTGAGATCCTCGGCAGTGGCCTCGCCCACGTATCCTAATATATGGGCTGCTAAGGAGCCATAGGGATAGGCCCGACTCGACTCCCCCTGAACCTCTACCCCAGGTAACAAGTGGAGTTTCTCATTGAGGGCAATAAACGCTGCCGGGGAGAGATCCCGACTAATGCGAACTGGCATTGCCGAGCGATAGCCCGCAACTTCTAGCTGGCGCAAAATTTCGCTGGCGGGTTTATCTAAAATTGGACTCAGCATCGCCGCTGTCTTGACCCACTGCTCTTTGGTTTGCTCACGGGGGGCTAGGTAAACAGCGCGGGTCAGGCGGCTGGCAGCCAGCGCCTTGCCTTTGCGGTCAAAGATAATGCCTCGATCAGAGGGCAGCGGCACCAAGGAGATGCGGTTTTGCTCAGCCAATTCGCGGTTATAGGCTCCTTGCACTAGCTGAAGCTGGGTCAAGCGGGCCGCAATGACCCCCAGTAATGTGGTTGTGAATGTCAACAAAAAGATGGCCCGCCGTGATCGCTGGTTGGCGGTAATGGAATGAGTGCGATGACTGCTAGCACCGCTGAAAAACCCTGTAGCCATTTGAATTAACCGAGTTCAGTGGAATACATCAATGGATTCTTCTAAAGTCCAGATATACCGGCAGGAAAAGGCATCAGAACAAGGCACAGAAGGGCAAAACTTGACTGATCCTGGCCTACCAGGCGTAACAACCCCACAATTTTGGCGGAGCCTACCCCGAGGCACAACGGCAACCAAGGTGTAAACCCTACACTTTTAAGTTGCCAACCTCTCATAAACCAACCTCTAGGTACCTGACGACCGATCAAGAGACAATCGATTATCCTCCGGGTCAAGTTAAATCTCTTTAACCTAGAGAATGAGCCTGCCGATTGAATGAGTACTTTGCCAGGTTGCAAGGTTTACAGGATTTTGGCTCAGTCATCCTCAGACACGACCAGGCAACCCTCTGAAAGGAAAGAGGCATCGGTAAGCAATACTTTAGAAAAGGTTCTTGCAGCATCGTCAGAGGGTAAATCAAGCAATAGGAGACATTGACGGCGATCCCAGTCATCGAACGAATCCAGAAACCTAGGAGTTGATCCAACTTAGATTAAATTAAATAGGTAACTGAGCAGCAGAAAGTCGATGAGGGTTCAATTTTGAGAGTCTGCGACCCGTCAAAATTTTCCTAACGGAACACTCGTCCAAGTCAGCCAGAAATCACAGAGCTGATGCCTCCATAAACCAGCGCTGGCTCTGTCTTCCCTATTCGACCTTTCCACACCAAATCAGTCCGCCTCCGGATAGCTTTAGGGTAAAATTTCACCGATAACATCATTGTCGCTCAGAACAAAGTTCTGGAAAGCAGCCACGTTTACCAATTTTCAATTCAACCCTGAGAGTAAAAAGTAACCAAATCTCGAGTAAAACTCTTAGTTTTCTTTTAGCCCAACAGGCCGTATGAGCATTCTAGACCGGTACAAGATTTAATTTAAGAGGGGGTTAAAAATACAAAAAGTTTCTTGGGATCGATATCAGCAATTTGCTATGTTTCTGTAAACGCAAAGAAAATCTTTAGCTTTGAGGATGCAGGTATTCATTATGAGTTCGGATATTGAACTGATTCAGCTACCAGATATTCTGAACGAGAGTTGTGCCGCGAGTATCCATGCAAAAATTCAAAGCTTGCTGGATGCAGGGCATCGGCATATTCTGCTTGACCTTTCTGAGACCCGATTTATTGATAGTTCGGGCTTAGGTGAGTTAGCTGTAAGTTTCAAGTCCGTCAAAGCTGTAGGGGGGCGACTTTGTTTTTGTGCCGTTGGCACCCAACCCAGCATGTTATTTGAATTGACCGGCATGGAAGAGGTCTTTGAGATTTTTCCAACAACAGAGGCTTGTCTCGCCGCACTGAGCAGCTAAAGAAAGGTAGCAAGCTGCTGTCGGCCCCAGTTGCAAGCCTCAACGATCGCAGGTGTAAGACTAGTTACATAAACTGTCATGAGCGCACAACAGAAGTAGAGGCCAGGCTGCTATGTAATTATGAAATGGATAGGTTTCCTGACCCTGGTTGCTGTTATCATTCTAGCGATCGCCCCAATCACTCAAACCCAAGTTTCTATTCGAGATTTACAGCGCAACCTGGGAATTTATCTTATGGGCATCTTGTGGGCGAAGTGCGAAATGTTGCTGGTAACAAGTTCATTCTGGATGATGGCACCGGGCAGAGAGTGATTGACGCTGGCCTCAGTTGATACCAGCCCACTGATATTGCTGGTGGCGAAAGAGTGAAGGTGGTTGGTAAATACGATGACTTTGAGTTTAAGACCTATTCAATCATCCGTCGTGACGGTGAGGTCATTCAGATCCGCCCGGTAAGGGGGGCCACCCCCTTGGATAGAAAGACAACATGGGCCGCAAGGGCAAGCTAGGAGGAATAGGTGTGAGGCAAGGCGGGGTACTCTGAGCCTAGTTGCTATCGGTATGATTTATCTGGTCATGAAGAAGTTAAGAGATCGATTCCCTGCTTCGGTTGATGGACGGCGGTTAAATTCACGGGTTTGAATTTAGCCGATTCATACTGATGGACATTGGTGCCAGGGTGCTTTGGGGCGAACGGAGGTTTTGCGGGCGCACAGCAGGGAAGCATGCCCATCGACAGCCTATACTAATGGGTTTGCCAGACTGAGCCGTGCAGCTACTTTGCTTGGGTGAACAATTTCTTTAGGGGATCTTTACAGTTGGTTTGGATAACCAACTGAGCCACCTGCTAGATGAATGCCACCTTGACAACGAATGGTCTTTTCATCGATTTATTAGCCAATAAAAACGATACAAAATGAAGGGTAAGGCATTGGTTACAAGTTTGTGGAGATCTTGTTACCATGCAATGAATTTAGTGCATCCCAAGCGGAGATTCTATCTATGGGGCTAGAGCAGGGGCAGGATCAGCAACGGTGTTTAGATCAGTTGAATCGGGCCATTGCAGAATTAGGGGGTAAACCAGACCCAATCTGCTTAGCGCGAACTGCCGAGTTAATTATTCAAACGATGACTGGGCCTTGGCGGTTTTTTCATACCCCAGAGCACATCTTTGAAGTAGGTGGGTCGGGGGATGGGGTTGAGGTACTGGCAGCCCTGTTCCATGATTTAGTCTATGTCCAGGTTGATCAGGGTGTCAGTGTCAATATCAGTGCCTTCATTTCTCCCTTTATGAAAGAGGTGAATGGGCAACTGGTGATTCGCGATCGCAATGAACTGCCTCCCAATCAGCGATTTGAGTTAGTACTGCAAGTTTTTGGATTTGAGCCAAGCCAGGGGTTGGTACCAACGGCTGGCCAAAACGAGTTTTTGAGTGCCGTGATTGCAGCGGAGTGTCTGTATCCTGCGTTACCTGATCGGGTCATTGCTGAGATTGCCGCTTGTATCGAGGCGACGATTCCCTTTCGGGGCAAGGCTGCGGATGGCACAACTCCCGCTGAACGTCTCTATCAACGCCTTCGGCAAATCAGTGAAACTCATCAGTTTAATTGGAGCGCTGCTGATCTCAGCCAGATTGTGCGGCGAGCGGTTCGTTTGGCGAATCGAGACGTCGAGAACTTTGCTTACCCCGACCCGGCTGACTTTCTCGACAATACCTGGAATCTATTGCCAGAGACGAATCATGACCTAGCGAATGCCAATTCTTACACTGTTTATGGCTATCGTATGTCGCTGCAAAAGATGGAGAGCTTCATGCACTTTCTCAAGCCAGAGCTAGTGTTTCAACGCTTTGAGGATGAGCCAGATGCCGAAACCTACGGGCGTTTGGTAGAGCATACCAGTAAAAATCTTGAGGTTGCCCGTCTGTACTTGGGTAGCAAGCTGCTATCGATCGCCATCATTGAGGCGCTTTCTCGGCGGCTAGGACGAAACATTCCCCTGGCAACTATGATGGGTGAGTTGCCGTCACTAGATGTGGCAACCGCCCAGCTCGAAAACTTTTTGCCCTCGCTTAAACATCCCCCCCATCAACCCCAAACTCCGCTGGAAAAGAATGTGCTGAGGTTACTGGAAGAAGGCCGTTATCAGGCTTCCTCCTATGATATCAAGAATTCACCAGTGGCTACTTACATCATTAAGTCGGTTGGCTTTGATGCAGGACGGAGCCTGCTTCATCAAGCAAAGGCGTTCTTTAAGGGAGAACTGTCAGCAGAGGAATTTCTTGATTTGTTTGAGCGCCCGGTGATTGAACCGATTGTGGATGGCGTAGCCGCAGTGTTTGAAAGCCGCAAGACGGCAATTCGGCGCGCTAAAGTAGGCAATGAAGTTCATTCCTGAAGGTTCTGACTAGAGCCGTAACAAGCACAATGGGACAGTTTACTCACCGTTACCTGTTAGCCGTCCTTTTGGGAACTAGCTTTGGGTTTGGCGACATCGAACCCTTTGTTCGCAGGATGGAGGGGAGATCGCCCGAGCTCCGGTTATCCGCCTATGCCTGCCAACCCCCTGCCCTTGCTCGCCTACAGCAACATCAAATTGCTCCGGGAGAAACCCTAGATAGCATCGCTCGTCGCTACAAGCTGATTCCAGCGACGCTGATGGGGTTAAACCCAGTTTTGCAAACGGGCCAAGCACCGGTGGGAGCGGTGATTCTGATCCCTCCCTACAATGGGGTTCGGGTTGAGGTTCCCGCGAGTCAAACCCTGCGGGATGTGGCAAAAGCCTATAATGTGCGTCCTGATGTCCTGTTTGAAGTAAATGGATGTCAGGCAAATCCACGGGTGGTGTTTGTGCCGGGGGTCAATTGGTCGCCTTTAGAGCCAGCGGCTGCGAGTACCAGCAGCGCAATCGCCCAGGTAATTGCGAGGTATCCGCTGCCCCCAGCCTTTGCGGGTGCAACCCTGCTAATGGGTTACGGCTGGAAACTGCAACCCCGACTAGGACAGGTTGCCTTTCACAGTGGAGTGGATTTAGCCGCCCCGGCAGGAACAGAAGTACTATCCGTCGCCAGTGGAACTGTGGCCTTTGCCGGCAATCAGGGCAACTATGGCAACCTCATTGTGATTAACCATGCCCAGGGGCTACAAACTCGCTACGGCCAACTGAGTGCGATTCGCGTGCAGGTGGGGCAGCTAGTGCAGCAGGGGCAGGTGATTGGTGCGGTGGGGGTTTCGGGTATCCCCAGTTCTGAGAGTCCCCATTTACACTTTGAATTGCGATCCCGTTCAAATTTGGGTTGGGTAGCCGAAAATCCAGAACCCCATCTCAAGCGGATTCTGGCGCGAACTGAGTAGTCGAGGCAGCGTAGTGATGAGTCGGCCGTTGCTGAATTTGGGCCGTTGCTGAATTTGGATAGAAATCACCCAATTCGCCCTCACCCTTTGGGCTATCCTTTCTAAAAAAGTTGATGGCCCCTAAGCCTTGGGAGAGGTAAGATGCACATCTTCGAGGAGAGGATAAAGCCTGATCAAGCTGCACCGGAGGGTTTTCAGACCCGGTTTTTTATCCTGCTTGCAGGCGAGGCCGCCGCCAAGTTGAGCCATTCAGCACATGGATTTGTCTGAGAGATCGCTCAAATCAGGGGGCTATGGCTACATAAAACCTGGGCTACTTCAAATTCAAATCTTAAAAAGGCACAAAAAAGGGGCCTACAGGCCCCAAGGAAGATAACGCTAGCGAATGTTTAGGCGATCGCAGCCACCTTCACATCACTGTTTGCTAGGAGTTCTTGAAGTTCCTCAGCATCTACGGTTTCCTTCTCAATTAGCATTTGCGCCAGACGATCTAAAACGCCACGGTTTTCCGTCAAAACGGCCTTTGCGCGACGATAGGCTTGCTCTACCAGATTACGCACTTCATCGTCAATCGTAGCCGCTGTTTCCTCAGAAAAATCGCGCTCAGACGCAATATCCCGACCTAGGAACATGTTACCCTGTTGCCGGCCCAAAGCCACAGGCCCTAGCCGATCGCTCATACCAAAGCGAGTGACCATCTGGCGTGCAACCCGCGCCACCTGCTGCAAATCGTTGGAAGCCCCCGTTGTGACCTCCTCTTCACCAAAGATAATTTCTTCAGCAATACGACCACCCAGTGCAACCGCCATCTGATTTTGCAGATAAGAGCGGGAGTATAGACCCGAATCCATCCGGTCTTCACTAGGGGTAAACCAGGTTAAGCCACCTGCACGCCCCCGAGGAATAATGCTAATCTTTTGCACTGGGTCATAGTCAGGCATCAGCGCCCCCACGAGGGCATGCCCGGCCTCGTGATAAGCCACCAACTCCTTCCGTTTTTCACTCATCACCCGATCCTTCTTCTCTGGCCCTGCCAACACCCGGTCAATGGCATCATTAACCTCATCCATAGAAATCTCGGTTAAGTTGCGACGAGCCGCCAGAATGGCCGCCTCATTCAGCAGGTTAGACAAGTCAGCTCCCGTAAAGCCAGGTGTCCGACGGGCAATTTTCTCCAGATCCACATCTTGAGACAGCGTCTTACCACGAGCATGCACATTTAAGATCTCTAAGCGACCGGCATAATCGGGTCGATCCACCACCACTTGTCGATCAAATCGACCGGGACGCAATAGCGCCGCATCCAACACATCCGGACGGTTAGTCGCTGCAATGATAATAATGCCAGTGTTGCCTTCAAAACCGTCCATCTCAGTTAGCAACTGGTTGAGAGTCTGTTCGCGCTCGTCATTGCCACCACCCAGGCCAGCTCCACGCTGACGGCCTACAGCATCGATCTCATCGATAAACACAATGCAGGGGGCATTGGCTTTCGCCTGCTCAAACAGATCACGCACACGGGAAGCACCGACCCCAACAAACATCTCAACGAATTCTGAACCAGAAATAGAGAAGAAGGGAACTCCGGCTTCACCAGCGACAGCGCGAGCCAGCAAGGTTTTACCCGTACCCGGAGGCCCCACTAGCAAAACGCCCTTGGGAATCTTCGCTCCAACGGCAGTAAAGCGATCCGCATTTTTCAAGAAGTCCACAACTTCGGCTAATTCCAACTTGGCTTGCTCAATTCCAGCAACATCCCCAAAGGTCACCTGAGTTTGAGGCTCCATCTGCACACGGGCGCGAGACTTGCCAAAGTTCATCGCCTGGCTGCCAGGGCCACTCTGGGCACGGCGCAGCAAAAAGAACAAACCAACCAACAACAATACGGGAAAAAGCAAGCCACTCAAAGCTCGCACCCAAGCGCCATCATCTGTCTGGGGAGAAACAGCGATATCAACGCCCTTACGGGTCAAAATGTTAATTAACTCAGTATCGCTGGGCAGAATGTTAACGCTGACGGTCTTGTTGCCATCGCGTAGGCGCACTTCCGTGCGTGAAGCATTCATTTGAACTTTCTCGATAGAGCCATTCTCTACTCTTTCGATAAATTCTGAGTAAGTCAGCTCCTCTTTTGGCTGAGGCTTACCATCAATCAACGCTGTTGCCAGCGTAAGCGCTACGATTGCCAAGAGCGCATACAATCCAACATATCTCCACCGCTTATTCACCGGCGATTTCCTCCTAGCTATTTGGGTGCGGAGTTTCCTACAATTCTATCTTGTTAATTAATCTTAACGTAATCTCAGAATTCTCGGGTAGGGTTATCAGAATACACCCTCGTCGTTGTACCTGAATTCAAGTCCTGGCTCTCCTTAGATTTCTTGGAGTCGGTGCCTTTTCAGGCTTGATTGCCCAGATGCTGAGACCCCAATTCTAACGAACGCCTGATGAGTTTTGACTATGATCTGGTAATTATTGGCGCAACTCCGGCGGGTATGGCCGCTGCGATCGCGGCAGTGTCAATGCAAGCCCGGGTAGCTCTTATCAGTCAAGACATCGATCCTGTCTTGCTCGTGCGAGGATATCGGCCTTTACTAGAGGCCGCACAGATGATTCGCCAGTCGGATCGGGCGAGGCAATTGGGTTTGTTGCCTCCGGGGGAGCCGACTCTTTCTGTTCCCCTGGAGCAGTTGATAGAGCTATGGCAGAAAGTCGCTTCTACGGCGATTGCCGAGCAGTACTCTCTAGCGGTATTGGCGGCCCAGGGGGTTGAAGTGATTGTTGGGTCTGGGAGTTTTCAGAGCCAATCGCCCTTGGCGTTTACAGTGGCCGGGCGATCGCTGCGATCGCGCCGCTATTTGCTGGCCCTACCCATTGATGCAACCGCCCCGGCAGCATCTAGGCTTGCACCCACGAGCCTGCACCCCGCCCAACTCCTGACCCATCTGGCCCAGCTTTCTCCCCCTCGCCACATCCTTCTCAGTGGTCACTCCGGCTCAACGCTAGAGGTCGCACAGGCTTTACGCACTGTTGGTTTCACCATTACCTTGGCGGTGCCTACGGCCACCATTTTGCCGGGTCACGATCCAGAAATGGCGACTTGGCTCCAGGCTTCCCTAGAGGCCGATGGTGTCAAGGTATTAACCCATGCGCCTGTGACTCAAGTCAAACAAATTCAAGGAGAGCATTGGGTGCAGGTCGGCAGAGCCGCCTTACCGGCTGATGAGGTGATTCAGTTAACACCCCCTACCTATCCGGCTTCTCTGCTGAATCTGAACGCGGCAAATGTGGCACTTCAGGCTGGTCAGATCGTGGTGAATCCCTATTTACAGACCACCCATTCTCAAATTTATGCCTGTCCTTTTGATGGCAATTCTGGGGAGGCCCAACCGGCCGTTGCGATCGCAGAACTGGCGGCCTACAATGCGTTGTCAATCCCCCTGAGACGAAGGCCCGTCTGGCAATGGGTTCCTATTCACTCGATCGCGACAGACCCTGTCTGCGCCTGGTTCGGGGTGACAGAGTCTGAAGCGGCAGCGCGCTACGGCAGCAATTATCAAGTGATTCGACGCAGTTTACAGACCAATGATTATGCCCAACTACGGGGTGAGCCAGGGGGGTGGTGTAAGATAATCGTGCGGGGCGATGGGCATATTGCAGGGGCTGTAATTGTTGGAGCCGACGCTCAGGAATGGATTGGCGCGATCGCCTTAGCTAAGCAACAGTGCATTCCGCTTCAGGAATTGACCCAGTTAAACTTGCCTCCCTTTAGCTTTAGCCATACGTTGCAACAGATTAGCCACGACTGGAACCAGCAACAAGCTCGGCAGCATCCTTTCGCCCGGCTAAAGGCAAGTTGGGGTAGCTAACCACCTACGCCCCCTTGGCTGCCATAGATACCGAAATGGCTAAAGGACGATACAGCAATAACAAACTTGTACAGGACAAATAGAAAGCAGGGCAGATAGAAAATGAAAACCCGTCGGGGCAGCTCGGATTCTAGGCTCTGCCGACCCGATGCAGGATGGCGATTTGAATCAATCGCGTCTTTTTGCCGAACAGCAGACCCGATCCGCGATCGCCCCACCAAATTTCATTAAAAATTGTATAGTGAGGGTGTTTGCTATGTTCCCCATACAACTTAGAGGGTTACTGCTGTGAATTTGGTTGAAGCGGTTGCTACCAAGTCGCCTGGGCAGGACGTTGAGTCGCTGCGACAGGTGTTTCGCTCCATTCAAGCTGAGAGTTGCCCAACACGATTTAACTTCCACATGCATACCGTGTGTTCAGATGGCAAGTTGCACCCAGAGGAGTTGGCACAGCAAGCAATTGTCATTGGTTTAGAAGGGTTTGCCATTACCGATCATCACTCGGTCAATGGGTATCGCCTCGCTCAACGCTGGTTAGATGAGCAGCAACAGGAAGGGCAACGAGAGCTACCCCGGTTGTGGGTAGGCGTTGAAATTACGTCTCAGTTACTTGAAACTGAAGTTCATATTTTGGGCTACGGTTTTAGCCCAGATCATAGGGCGATTCGTGGCTATCTCCAGGGACAAGCGCCGACCCATGAGGCGGCTACGGCTGCCAGCGTGATTGCAGCGATTCGTCAAGCTGGAGGCATGGCCGTTCTCGCCCACCCGGTGCGTTATCGGCGCTCTCCGGAGGAGTTGATTGCGGCTGCCATTGATTTGGGCATTGATGGAGTGGAAACCTATTACGCCTACGACAATCCCTCTCCCTGGCGGTGTAGCCCTGAGCAAACTGAACGTGTGCAACGACTCAGTAGTACCTATGGGTTGCTCAACACCTGTGGTACAGATACCCATGGTAAAAGTCTGTTGCAACGCCTGTAAGCTACCCATCATGGAATTGTGAGGAAGCATGTGCTCTGGCAGTGAAACCAACTAAATCCTGCTAGGATGCTCTATTGCAGGATTACGGGTTTGTTATGGGTGACGACGCTTCTGGGATAAATGAGTTAGGTAAGCCGCCTGAGCAAGTTATTGGCATTGATTTAGGTGGCAGTGCCATAAAAGTCGGTCGTTTTACCCACGATGGGCATTGTGTCGAGTTTCTCTCTACGCCAACTCCCCAACCATCAACACCTGAAGCGGTACTGGACAAAATTTTAGCCGCGATCGCGACAGTTGACCCCCATCAACAAGCCGGGGCGATCGGCATCGGCACCCCTGGCCCTGCCGACGTCAATGGGCGAATTGCCCGTGTTGCGATTAATCTCAGCGGTTGGCATGATGTGCCCCTAGCCGACTGGGTTGAAGCAAAGACCGGTCTTCCAACCATTCTGGCCAATGATGCCAACTGCGCCGGATTAGGTGAGGCCTGGTTGGGGGCTGGAAGGTTTTTCCGCGACTTGATTGTCATAACCCTAGGGACTGGTGTAGGCGGAGCCATCATTCTCAATGGCAAACTGTTTACAGGGCACCATGGCACCGCTGGAGAACTGGGCCTGATTACGTTGAATCCAGATGGCCCAGAATGCAATAGCGGTAATCGAGGTTCTTTAGAGCAGTATGTTTCAGTACCAGCCATTCGCCGTCGCACCGGCCTAGACCCCCAGGAGTTGGGGCAACTTGCCTTAGCCGGAGATAGTCAGGCCTTAGAGTTTTGGCAAAGTTATGGTCATGACCTCGGAGCCGGCCTCGCCAGCCTCGTTTACGTTTTAACGCCAGAGGCGATTATTATTGGCGGTGGCGTAAGTGCCAGTGCTGACTTTTTCTTACCGACAGTGCAGGCAGAACTAGAGCGTCGGGTGCTACCTAGCTCTCGTGCTGGGTTACAGCTATTAACCGCCGAGCTGGGCAATCAAGCTGGGATGGTAGGGGCCGCGCAGTTGGCTTTTCAACGGGATAGCGCTATTTACCTAGACAAAAATTGAGCCAGAAGAGCGTCCATCGCCCGTTCCCGCAGGCGAGTGAATGAAAAATTGCCCACTATTTTTTCTTGACATAATCAAAAATCCCTGTAGGCGCGGTTTGTTCAGCAACTACTTTGCCGTCGGTCATGAGATAGTCAAAAAAGGCTTTTGCAATGATTGAAAGCTGTTTGCCTGCGGGGTAGACCACGTACCACATTTTCTGAATGGGAAACTCTTCAGCATCGAGGATTGCCAGAGGGCTGTCTTTGCCTTCTAGGGCAAGGGTGTGAATGGAAAGCACTGAAATGCCCAACCCTCCAGCGATCGCCTGCTTAATCACCTCATTGCTACCCAAATCAAGCTTCACCTTAAGCTCACAGTTGCTCTGCTCAAACAACTGCTGCACGGCCTTACGAGTACCGGATCCTGGCTCTCGCATAATAAAGGGTTCCTGGGCTAACCGTTTGAGCGGAATGTTTTTCTCCTTCACTAGCGGGTTGCTCCGATGAGCCACGACGACGAGAGGATTTTCCAAGAAGGGGTGGATCGAAACATCTAGGTCTTCCGGCGGCTGACTCAGAATATACAAATCGTGACGATTGTCGGCGATATCTCCGATTAAGCGCTCATGATTCGTCACCGTAATCGAGACATCAATACCAGGATATTCCTGACAAAATGGCCCCAATAACCGGGGAATAACATACTTGGCTGTGGTCACAACGGCCAGACGTAGCGTGCCCTGTTTAAGGCCTTTGAGGTTTGCCGTCGTCACCTCAAATTGCGACAATCGCTCAAAAACTTCCTGACAGGTTGAATAAAGCTCTTTGCCAGCCTCCGTTAGATACAGCCGCTTTCCCACCTGCTCAAACAAAGGTAATCCAACAGCCTTTGCTAGTTGCTTTACTTGCATTGAAACCGTAGGCTGGGTTAAAAACAACTCTTCCGCAGCGCGAGTAAAGCTGCTGTGGCGAGCAACCGCCTCAAAAACCCGCAGCTGATGTAATGTAGCGTTTTTCACAAATTTCCTAGACAAAACAACCTATAGACAGAGAACTATCTCAGTTATCGGCAACGATGATTTCGATTTATGAAGTTAACCGTTATCATCGTTAGCAAGAGCGTATGCTCCCTTCCAAGCAGCGTTGCACTAACAAGTCTGACTCATTCTTCGAAGTGCAACGCTTTTCTCATTTCTATTTTGTTCAAGATTTGCAAACAATTACATCATAATCGTGAATGTTGCGGATTCAGCATTTCAATAACGACAGGGTTGAAATAGGATTGACGATCGCAGCTTCAAGTGCATGAGCAAAGAGGTTAACGTTACAGAATGCATCAGTTTTGCTCTAGAGTCCTTGCTATTTCAGGTTTTTGGGTTAGCTTGTCTGCGTCGGTTCTCTGTTACTGTCCCAAGGGTTGGGGAATCATGAGTGCATCTTGCAGCCGCGGAATGGAGAAGGTTAGGGCTAGACATTTCGCAGCACCCGATTGGACGCCAATGCGTTTGATCAGTGAACTGTACCAGTGCGTAGAGTGTTGCTCTGAAGTTGGCTGAAGCGATCGCAGCGATAGGATGAGTCGTTTTTCCTGAATTCAGTTTATCGTCCCTTCGCTTCCTTGAGCAGCTTCTTCACAGCCGCCAGCAAATCAGGTGGATGGTACGGCTTCGTAATGTAAGCATCGGCTCCCTGTTTCATCCCCCAGTAGAGATCAAACTCTTCGCCCTTACTCGTACACATGATCACTGGGATATTTCGAGTTTGTTGCTCACTCTTAAGCCATCGACAAAGCTCGTAGCCATTTTTCTTTGGCATCACAATATCGGTTACAACCAAGTCAGGTAGACTCTCCTGGATTTTGGCAATGGCCTCTTCTCCATCCACGGCCTCTACAACAGCGAAGCCAGCTCTTCTCAGTTGTTCTGAGACCATCTCGCGCACAGTCTGGCTATCGTCCACAATCAAGATCGTCGGCATGGGGAGTGTTATCGGCGCAATAGTTTAGAGACGTGAATCAAAATGGGAAGAAGAAAACACAATCGGACTACTAACCAACCGCGTCCGTGAGCATGGCAAAGAACTATTCGCTAATGCATGCAATCATGCGGATAGAACAGACAAAGATCCTCTTTGGCCGAAATTTCAACAAACCAACGGATTACTGAAATTTTTCTTACAAAACCTCAATAAGAAGCAGTGCATTTAAGCCTTAGGCATCGTACCATTCCTCAGTACACCCAGGGAATGAGCTTTTTAACTCGGTGACGATAATCGGAGTATTCAGGATATTTCTCACCTAACCAGACCTCTTCACGACTGGCTTTGGCATTTAAAAAAATAGCTAACACTAGGCTACCCAACAGGTGGGAACAACTAACTTGATAAAGAGACCAGGCCAGGGTCACAAAAATTAAGCCACTGTAAATCGGGTGACGGACGTAACGATAGGTGCCCCCTTGAACTAGACTGCCATCAGACCGGGGATAGGGGAGGGGCGTTAAACTTTGTCCCAGGTAGTACAAGGCACTGCCCAGAAGCAAAATTGCGCCTAGCCCCAAAATTGCGGCGATCGCCCAAAGTAGAGATAACCATAGCCCCTGGGGCTTGACCCAACCGGAGGGATAATAGACTGGCAAAACAGCGAAGGCAACGAGCAAGAAAGCCTGCCCCAATACCCAGTATTCGCCCCGTTCACCGCGCCAACTGGCGGCAGTAAAGCCCCAATCAGACCAGAGTTTCATACACTTTCATCAACGTTGGAATCAAGACGCCATAAGCATAGCGATCGCTCGCCCCATGACTCAAAAGACTTTCAGACGTAGCGGCCCCCTTTAAAGCCTCTTAAAGCGAGGCTGGCTCCCGATTGATCGCCATAGCCACCTGATTGAGCCAGGGGTGCAGAGGTAGACCGGCAGATGATTACTCGGTATGCCATGGAGTTTGCGATTGAGCCAAGGATGCAGGGGTAGACCCCCTGACTGGGGGCAGCCTCCCCTCCCTTAACCTCAAATGGATTTGGTCACCAGGCGATCGCTCTCAACAAACAATGCTGCAGAAAACAATGCCACAGATAGTTGACTCAAAGTAAGGTTGCCCATCATTTGACACGCTCATCACACGTCTAAAATCCCCAATGGTAGGAGCCGCCCTTGGCCCTTAAACCCGCAACGGCACGAACAAAGTCTGTCTGTGCGGAACTCCAGCGAATTGAGCCATTGACCGACCGTGGGGAGTCAGGTTTTGCCTGGATCGCCCCGAATTGAGATCCCAGGTGACTCTAAGGGATGACTTTCACCCCAATATCCTATAATTTCATTTTACTAAATGAATCCGGACTGAATGAAGGCTGAAGTTGGCCAAGCTAAGTGCCGTAGTATAAGCGATTAGACCTTACCAATCAGTCAATGCGCGAACATGCCTGAATCACCAACCCTTTACACACCGCGGTTGATTCTGCGGCTGGGTGATTACCAAGATGCTGCTGCGATCGCCAACTACTACCAGACCAATCGAGAATTTCTTCAACCCTTTGAACCCGCCCGTTCCGAGGAGTTTTTTACCCCAGCCTTTTGGCAAGTGCAGGTACAACAAAACCAGTTGGAATTTGAAAATGAGTTTTCCCTTAGGCTGTTTCTCTTTGAGCAAACGCAACCCGGCACCGTGATTGGCACCCTGAACCTCAATCAAATTTTTAGAGGCGTTTTTCATGCTGCCGTATTGAGCTATTCCCTGGGAGAAGCCTATCAGGGCAAGGGGATCATGTTTGAAGCGGCCACGCGGGCGATCGCCTACACCTTTGATGAACTTAATCTCCATCGAATCATGGCCCACTATATGCCCCGCAATCGCCGTAGTGGTAACTTGCTCAAGCGCCTGGGCTTTACAGTCGAGGGCTATGCCAGGGAATATTTGCGAATTAACCAGCGGTGGGAAGATCACATTCTCACTAGCCTGACGAACTCCCATTGGCAGGCACCGGACAACTGACAATTCCCAGAGAAAGGTTGGTTTTGACCAACCACTAGACACGCAATTTGGGGCAAGCCGTCGCTCTCGGGCTGGCGATCGCGCACTTGTCCACTAAGCAAGGTTGGTGATAGCAGGGCTCCGTTTCCACTGGTGGAGGCACCTGACCAAACACCATTTCACAACTATAGTCTTCAAAGTTAGGAGTCATCGTCAACGGAATGCCAAAATCCTGAGTGAAGAACCTTTGGGTGGGCAACTTACACATGTTGATACACATTCCCACACAGTTACTGCTTTCCAGATAGCGGCATTTCTGAATATGCACCCCACTTTTTTGCTGACGAGAGTTTCCTTGCGAGTCAGTCATCTCGATCTGGCGGACTTCACAGGGGCCAACCAGCCACTCAAACAAACGCACCGCAAACCAGGCATTCAGTTCACATACCAGAGCAGTGGGCGAAACCAGGGTGCGAATCAGCCACAACACCGGGGCAGGCACTAGAGAACGCAGAACCACTGCGACCAGGGCTTGCTGCTCCGTAGCCGTACGCCCCTGCATGATTTGCTTCGATAGATCGACAAAGCCGTCATACCCCTGTACAAGGGTTCTCTGACCAAGGGCATTGGCCATCTTACGAGAAAACAACCAGATAAACAGACGGTCAAAAAGGTTGTCGTTATAGACCGTTGGATTGGAGGGAGTCATATCCATTTATTCCTCAGTTTCAAACCTCGCTAGCAACGGGGCTATCGGTTGGGTTAGAGCTGTTTTCTATCAAGTTAGAAGGGAGTGTAGTGCCATTGCCCTCTACAACTTCGGGGGTGGGATCAGGCGTGAGCCAATTGCTGGCCTGGCTTAATGCATAATAATTGCCACACAGCAACAGGCGATCGCCCGCCTGAATATCACTTGCCCCATTGGGAAACCCGATAAACTTACCTTCCCGCCGAATCGCCTGCACTAATACGCCAAATTGGCTATGGATGTGCAGTTCTGCCAGGGTTTTACCGACAGCAGGGCTAGCTGTTGGTATCAGCAGCCACTGACAGGAGGCATTTTCAGCCGGGATGGTAGCTTCACCCTTAACCAGCTCAGTGAAGGCGACTAACTCATCAGGGCCACCCACCACTAACAGGCGATCGCCGGCTTGCAAACCAACCGTCGCATCCGGGTAATCAATTTCCTCACCGTTTGAGCGTTTGATCGCCATTAAAGTCACGCCTGTTAACCGTCGCAGGTTAGTTTCTTCCAACGTCATCCCCACCAGAGGCGAATCTTCAGGCAAGGGATACCAGCGACTATTCATCGCCTGGGCTGCCGCCTGTAAATCTCGTGATACCTGAGAGGGCGATTGTTCAGAACGAAGATCTTGATAATGCGAATTGCGAATGTGCTGAACATCCCGCTGAATGATAGGTAACGGCAACCCAAGACTCGTCAACAGATGAGAAGAAAGCTCTAGACTCGCTTCAAACTCTGGTTGCACAACCTCCCTGGCTCCCAATTGATACAGCAGTTCAATATCCTTATCCTGATTCGCCCGAACCACAACATCTAAGTCGGGCGAAAGCTCCAATGCCCGCTTTAGACAAATCCGCGTGCTCATCGCATCGGGAAGGGCGATCGCCATTCCTTTTGCGGTTCCCACGCTAGCCTTTTCCAGCACATAAAGGCTAGCCGCATTGCCATAGACATAGGGAATATTCGCCTGACGCAGCTCTTCTACCCGCCGTTCAGACTGCTCAATCACCAATATTGGGTAGTCATGATCCCGTAAAAGTTGCACAATATTGTGACCAATCCGCCCATAGCCACAAACAACCACATGATCCCGCAAGGGTAAATCCTCTGAAACGGCGATCGGCACATCTCCCTGCTCCATATAGCGCTTCAGCCACGGGAACACCTCCGCCCAAACAAACAACTGAGGAATTAGACGCAAAATAAAGGGAGTTAAAACAAGAGTGACCGCTGTGGTCCCCAAAATCAGCAAGTAAACCTGACGTGAGACCAACCCTAGCGCCTGCCCTTCACTGGCCAGCACAAAAGAAAATTCTCCAATCTGGGCCAACCCTAGCCCCACCGTCAAAGCCGTTTTTAAGGGATAGCGGAAAATCAAAACAATCGGAGTAATAATCAAAAACTTGCCCACAAAGGCTAGGGCAACAAGCCCCAAAATAAGTTCCAGGTTATTCCACAAAAAGAGGGGATCAATCAACATGCCGATCGCCGCAAAAAAGAGAGTGGCAAAAATATCTCGCAGCGGTTCCACATAAGTTAACGTCTGGTCAGCATACTCCACTTCAGAAATCATCAACCCAGCAACAAACGCGCCCATCTCAATCGAAAGGCCAAGGTGTTCGGTCAAGAGAGCAATGCCCAAACAAAGAGCCACAACCCCTAACAAAAAAAGTTCGCGGCTTTCTGTCCGGGCTAGCAGCCGTAACAGTGGCGGAATCAACCAAATGCCAGCCACAACCGCACCCAATGCCAAAAGCCCTGTTTGCAGCAGCGCCCAGCCAATCGCCAAACCGATCTTTTCGGGTGGCTGGTTCAACGCTGGCAAAACCGCCAGCATTAACCCCAGAGCCAAGTCCTGTACCACTAGCAGACCCAGCATGACTTGCCCATGCGGTGTTGCCGTATCTCCCCGCTCCATCAAGCACTTCAACACCACAGCCGTAGAAGAAAGCGAGAGAATGGCTCCTAAAAAAATACCCTGGGCTGGAGAGGTGACCCAACCGACCCCCAAAGCAACCAGAGCCGTCAAACTAATTGTTAGAAGAATTTGAAGAGTCCCGCCGCCCAGACTGATCCGCCTTACCTTATTTAATTCTGAGAAAGAAAATTCAACACCCAGCGCAAACAGCAAAAAGGCCACGCCAAACTGAGCCAGGGTTTCAACTTGAACCAATTCTTTGATTAACCCAAACCCTGCCGGTCCTACTAACATCCCGGCCAGAAGATACCCCAGTAAAATTGGCTGGCGCAGAAAAGCCGCAAACAACCCTCCGATCGCGGCAGCCCCTAAAACAGTAACTAAATCGACAATGAGGCGAAAATCTTCTTGCACAAAAAATAACGAAATGTTTCTAGCTGTTTCCATCCAGCATACAAACTTTTAAGAATTTGCGGGAAGCGTTAGGGTGTGACCCTGCAAATGTTTTCCAGTCCTTTACAGAGGTCGGGAATCCCGCACGGCGACAGACATCCTCGAAAATCGGGAAGCCATTTTCTCTAAAAGGCCTTATAAAGAGGAGCAATAGCCAGACTTTTCTGGTGGCTTTGGCGGCCATTATGGTGGCAGATGTCTTCAAATCTCATCGAAGGAAACATCCAACCGTCTTTTCTGTCTGGAAAGGGCCATTCTGTCTGGAAAGAACCGTCGTGGGCACTATCTATCGATTGCCAATTGAGTTAAAACATTGGGAGTAGCGGAGTTTCCTAAAAAAGTGAGCATTTCCGCCATGGCTTCTCAGAGAGGCCATGCGTTGGTGATAGGCCACTGGGTGCAATTCAACAAAAAATGGTGTTGGGGGTAGAAGGGGTAACTCTCTGCCTGAGCCAACACTCCGTCTATCTCCTGCTGACCATTCATTACGCCAACCGGGTTGAACAGAAAAGCATGGTAGAGAAAGTCAAAAGTGCAAAATTGGTTAAGATAAAGTTCGCTATTTCCAACCGTAGCATTTTCCCCTAAGGGTTTAAGTGGTGTATCAGGAGGATTTTAAGGCAGCACATGGGGCAATCACTTAAGACTTGTTTGACTAGCCTAGGGTTGGGTATCATTGGGGGAATCGTTGGTTTGACCCCAGGTGCGAGTGCCCTACGAGTTCAGATTACGCCGACAAACCCTCGATTGGGGGATACGCTTGCAGTAGTAGTACAAGCGGATGGGCAGGATATTTCTGATTCTATTTCTATGCCTAGCCTGCGCTTCAATCAGCAGGTGTTTCCACTTTTTGTCTTGGGAAATCAGCGTTTTCGTGCCTTACTCCCAACCACTCCCCTTGACAGCCCCGGTCGGCTAACAATTCAGATAACGCAGGGGGAGGTCAACCGCAATTTGGCGATCGCGCTGCGTGCCAGACTCTTCCCCACCCAGTCCATCTGGCTGCCTCCGAGCCGTAATCAGCCAATTTCAGATGCAGAGTTTGACCGGGTAGATGCATTCAAACGCACGGTCACCCCGACAAAGCTCTGGAGTGGTGCGTTCCTTCGCCCTAACCGGGGGCCAGTCAGTGGGGCCTATGGCATTCGCCGCTATTACAACGGTGTCTTTGCTAAAGATTACTACCATCGTGGTGTAGATTATGCCGGTGGCCATGGTTCTCCAGTGATGGTGCCAGCGGCTGGTCGCGTCGCCTTGGTCGGGCGCGAACAAGATGGGTTTCGAGTCAATGGCAACATGATTGGCATTGATCACGGGCAAGGAGTTACCTCCGCCTATCTGCATCTCAGCCGCATTTTAGTGAAGGAGGGCGATTGGGTGAAGCCAGGGCAGATCATCGGAGCAGTTGGGGCAACGGGAGCCGTGACTGGCCCCCACCTCCATTGGGGGCTATATGTCCACGGGCTAGCCGTTGATCCTGCGCCTTGGCGAGATCAAGGATTTGAGTAGTATTGGGGAGATTTGAAATCTCCTTAAAGAGTGATGCGGATGCATCATGATCGGGCACGATACACCTAGCAACCCATGTTTTGCCCGCTATGGTAATGCGATTTGGACAAATAGAGGCACTATGAGTATTGAAAGAATTGTTGAACAAGCTCTGCAAGATGGCTATTTGACCCCAGCAATGGAGTCAGAAGTGGGACGGATTTGTGACACCGCCACTGAGCTGTCGATTGAAGAGTATATGGCGTTAGATCGTCTGATGGGTGCTCTGCTAACGGGAGAGGTTGTCGCTGTGCCCCGTAAACAGTTTATCAACGTGATGGAAGAACTGGTTTTAACCGAGGCGATCGCGCGGGTGGCTGAGATTGAAGCGACCAGTGATCGAACGCTCGATCTTGGAGACATTGCCGCCTATGCCCTCAATCGCTTACCGCCTCTCTACGCCACGACAGAAGAGGGCGCAGATTATCAACGGCAGCGGGCAAAGGAAGAACTACAAGGAATGATTGCCCAGAAGGTCAGTGAGGCGATCGCCCGTAATCTGGATCATCCCGAGTTCTTTCCTGAACGGCAAGCGCTCAATAAAAAGAGCGGAGATGAGGTGCTCAATCAGGTCAGTTCCCTCCTACAAGCCTACGCCCCCTCTTTTGAACCCCAACCGACTCGAAAAGACTAGTAAGAGGCGGGCTTATGTCCAGGTTGGTGAACTTGGTTAGGCGGGTTCATGCAAACCCGCTCGTGAAGGGGACGAATTAACTTCAGCCAATCCCCACTTAGGAAAGTGTTGAATATACCTGGTTAAGCTGGGTAAATCAAAATCTTGTAAGTATCTGGGGTAGGCGAAATGGCTCGTTCAACCGCAGCCGCTAACTCTTGGAGAGGGTAGCGATCGCTGATCAGGGCATCCACATCAATGCGCCGATTGAAGACAATATCCGTCGCCAGAGCCTGAACGCGATAGGAAGAGCTATAGCTTCCCATTAAATCAATCTCGCGACGGTAGAGAATATTAGGGTTGATTGGAATTTCCACCTCATCAGGAAACTCAGCAAAAAAGAGAATTTTGCCACCCTTGCGAGTACAGTCCAGCGCTTGGAAAAAGGCTTTTTCACTGGGAACCGCCAGCAGGCTCGTATCCACCCCCATGCCTCCGGTCAGCGCTTGAATTTTGTCCGGCAAATGGGCATCGCGGGCATCAAAGGCTGCTTCAGCCCCAACTTCTAAAGCTTTTTCAATCCGACTGGGGAGTAGATCCGTGGCGATCGCCCGTGCACCAAAATACTTCACCAGCATAATAAACATCAGACCAATCGGCCCCGCCCCCGTCACTAAAACGATTTGACCGGGTTGAATTTGGGCTTTCTTCACCGCTTTCAAGCAACAGTTAGTGGGTTCTACAAAACTAGCTTGCTCAAAAGTTACATTGGCCGGGATTGGGATGAGACCGCCGTGGCGTACAATGTGCCCGGGCACTTTTACATACTCAGCAAAACCACCGCCACTGGGGGCGAAGCCTGCCGTTGTCGTAATATTTTTGTAAACATCACACATCGAGTAATTCTCATTCAGGCAGTAGGCACAATGCATACAGGGGATATGATGCAACACCACCACGCGATCGCCCACCTGCCAGTGCGGCACTGCCACACCCACCTGAGCAATCGTGCCCGCCGTCTCATGGCCAAAGATGCGGGGTGGTTCATAGAGTGGGTAGCGGATCTTCTTAATATCAGACTGGCATAGCCCCACCACATTCACCTTCACCAGCACCTCATCCGGGGCAACTTCTGGGATAGGAACCTCTTCATAACTCAGTTGATTGACCCCGCGAAATACCTGTGCTTTCATCACATCCTGCCTCCTAAGCCTCTGATAGAGACTCTATCACTGGAAGGGAAAGAAGCGAAGCCGCTCTCAAAAGCGGATTGAGGCATAGGTAGCCACGCAAAAGGATAGATTCAGCGCAGCCACATCCCCTATCTAGACTGCGAGCGTAAAAGCAGCCCACCAGGTTACTCTACCTCTACCTAAACAGTGAGATCACCTTCCTAACCTCTGTGCTACGCTAGAAAAGCTGTCAAAATCACACATCCGGGTTTTCGGGTGTTTTGCCCAAGGCAAAATGCTCCCGGATGGAAGGTAAACCCGAAAGGAGAAAAATCATGCCAGTTGTTTCATTGGCTCAACTACTTGAGTCGGGGGTTCACTTTGGGCACCAGACCCGGCGCTGGAACCCCAAAATGTCCCAATACATCTATACGGCCCGTAACGGGGTTCACATCATTGACCTTGTGCAAACCGCTCAACTCATGGAAAAAGCCTATGAGTACGTGCGCAGCGCTTCTGAACAGGGCAAGAAGTTCCTCTTTATTGGAACGAAACGTCAAGCTGCTGGGATCATCGCCCAAGAAGCCTCGCGCTGCGGTGCTTACTACATTAACCAGCGTTGGTTAGGGGGGATGCTGACAAACTGGGCCACTATTAAAACCCGTGTCGATCGCCTGAAAGAACTAGAGCGGCGCGATGAAACCGGAGCCTTGGATTTATTGCCCAAAAAAGAAGCATCCGTTCTCCGGCGAGAACTCGATAAGCTCCAAAAATATCTAGGCGGCATTAAGGCGATGCGCAAGCTACCCGACGTCGTAATCATTGTGGATTTGCGGCGTGAGTACAATGCAATTCAAGAATGCCAGAAGTTAAATATCCCCATCGTTTCGCTGCTAGATACCAACTGTGACCCCGATGTGGTAGATGTGCCAATTCCAGCGAATGATGATGCCATCCGTTCGATTAAGCTTATAGTGGGCAAGTTGGCCGATGCGATTTACGAGGGTCGTCACGGGCAGCTTGATACCGAGGAAGACTACGAGGACTATGAAGGCGCTGAATACGATGTCGATTATGACGACGACATCGATGCAGCAATGGCAGACGAAGGCGACGAAACGGGCGAATAGGGCTGCTTTGTCGTTTTATGCAGTTTAGGAGCTATAGGGCATGGCGGAGATTACAGCAAAAATGGTGAGTGAGCTGCGCCAAAAAACAGGCGCAGGCATGATGGATTGTAAGAAGGCACTGACGGAGTCTGGCGGCGATATGGAGAAAGCCACCGAATGGTTGCGCCAGAAAGGCATTGCTTCAGCAGAGAAGAAAGCTGGCAAGACCGCAGCAGAGGGCCTGGTGGGTAGCTATATCCATACAGGTGGTCGCGTGGGCGTGCTGGTAGAAGTGAACTGTCAAACAGACTTTGTTGCTCGTAACGAAGCCTTCCAGGCTTTAGTCCGCAATATTGCAATGCAGGTAGCTGCTTGCCCCAATGTGGAGTACGTGAAGGTGGCGGATATTCCGGCAGCGATCGCCGACAAGGAGAAGGCCATCGAAATGGGCCGGGATGATCTGAGTGGCAAACCCGACAACATTAAAGAAAAAATCGTCCAAGGTCGGATCGAGAAGCGCCTGAAAGAGCTGTGCTTGTTGGATCAGCCCTACATTCGAGATCAGAGCATCACGGTGGAAGAGCTGGTCAAACAGCACGTGGCCCAATTGGGTGAGAATATCCAGGTACGTCGCTTTGTGCGGTTTGTCTTAGGAGAAGGGATCGAGAAAGAAGAAACCGACTTTGCCGCTGAGGTGGCGGCCCAAATGGGTCAAGCCCCTGCGGCTGCACCAGAGCCTGTTGCGGCAACGGAAGAAGTCGCTGCCTCTGAGCCAGAACCTGTTACTGAGCTGAAGCCTGAACCCAAACCGGCAAAAGCAGAAAAGGCGGACAAAAAGAAAAAGAAAAAGTAGATTGAAGGATAAATCTTCCGGACAAGTTTTATTGCCTGTGAATCTATCCTCATAGCCTCTTTATCCGCAGATCAAGAAGTTTTCGGTGGGGTAATTGGTGATTCTTCACCAGAGTTCAATGGTCTAAGGAAAAGTGAGGCTATTGGCACTCAGTGAAGTTGGCTAAACCAGTGGAAAGAAGTGCCTTAAACGGATGATCTAGTTCTCTGATAAAACGTGGGGCAGCCTTAAAGGCTGCCTTTTTTTTCGATAAGCTTTCGATAAGCGGGGCGAATGGGCGAGCAGGACAGCCACCGCCATCTGGGTTAGGGCACCTTAGCGTTGACAAACCTATGTCTTGCTGTCCTTTTACTGCTGTTTCCTGTCTCCTATTCCCTGTCTACTGCCATCTCTGTCGGTACTGGACGACTACACTAGCGATATCCGCCGTTGGCTTATCCCCGATTCAGGTAAATTAGAAGTAGGAAGTAGCTTGTAAAGCGCTATCAACCAAAACAGATGCGATCGCTGTCTGGTCAATCGCGCTTTAGCACAAAGCGATTTCAAGCTGGGTGGTTTCGTTAGAGCTTGCAATGAACTCGATTACTGCTTTGATTGTACTGACAGCTCTCGCCTTCTTAGGTTGGGGGTACTACCGGGCGCGGCCTTTTGGGGGGGTTGGAGTATTGGCCTGGTTGCAATCAGTCGTGTTGATGGCTCCCTGGTTAATCTTTTTCGGGCTATTTGCAGCTGGCATTTACCTGAACTTGGTGGGAATTCTGATTTTATTTGTGATTTCAACGGGGGGCTATATTTATCTGGGTAATCGGCTGCGTCAGTTGGGTAAAGCTACCCTCTCGCAGCGAGCAGCGGCATTGCGCTCTAGTGTGACTGAGGCCTCTACCGATGATCCGGGTGCTCTAGACAGTGGAGAGGCAAAAACGCTGAGTTCTGATGATCGGTCATCGGTTTCCAATGGAGAGGATGCCGCAAATCCAGAGGTTGTGCCAATTCCGGTCGATGATCTGAAGGAAATTCAAACAATTTTTGGAGTTGATACTTTTTTTGCAACGGAAACAATCCCTTATCAGGAAGGAGCCGTCTTTAAGGGAAATTTACGTGGTGAGATTGAATCCACCTATCAGGCGCTATCTGAAGGGCTGAAGCAAAAAATGGGCGATCGCTACCGCCTTTTTTTAGTTAAAAATCAAGATGGCAAACCCGTTGTCATTGTGTTGCCCAGCAGCCGGGATCCTCAACCTTCAACACCCTTCCAAAAAATCTTCTCTGTATTGTTGTTACTAGTGACGGGGGCAGCCTGTTTAGAAAGCGGCGGCATGATGCTTGGGTTTGACTTTTTTACCAACCCCAGTCGCTACCTAGAGGTTTTACCGCTGGCCGCAGGCATTTTGACCATTCTAGCTGTGCATGAAATTGGGCATTGGGTGCAAGCAAAACGCTATAGCATTCGTTTAAGCTTTCCCTTCTTCATTCCTACCTGGCAGTTAGGCTCCTATGGTTCCCTCACCCGCATTGAATCGCTGATTCCCAATCGCACAGTTCTGTTTGATGTGGCCTTTGCCGGGCCTGCCTTTGGCGGTGGTTTATCCCTGTTGATGCTGCTCTTGGGTTTAGTGATTTCTCACAAGGGTAGTCTGTTTCAGATTCCGACCGAGTTTTTCCAGGGTTCGATTTTGGTTGGCACGTTGGCCAAAGTCGTGTTAAAGGAATCGCTGCAAACCCCGCTAGTTGATGTTAGCCCCCTAGTTGTTCTCGGTTGGTTGGGGTTGGTGATCAATGCCCTTAACCTTTTACCGGCAGGCCAGTTGGATGGTGGCCGAATGGTTCAGGCGATCTATGGGCGCAAAACTGCCGGTCGTACCACTTTGGGTACCCTGCTCTTTTTGGGAGTCGCTTCCTTGGTCAACCCCTTAGCGCTCTACTGGGCCATTGTGGTGGTGTTTTTGCAACGAGAGTTGGAACGTCCGGCGTTAAATGACCTGAGTGAACCGGATGACGCGCGTGCGGCCCTATGCCTACTGGCATTGTTTTTAACCATTGTCACGCTGCTGCCGCTGACTCCAAGTTTGGCAGGTCGTCTGGGAATTGGAGGTTAGGGCGATCGCCCGATTCAATAGGATGACGTTTGCCCTGGCTCACGAATCTGCCCGACTAGCTGAGGAGCCCAATCAGCACTAGCTTTGAGAGAAGAGCGTTGCTTAACGACGGGATAATGAATTGCCCTCATCCCCTTGCTTGTTGAACGTCCGTCAGAACTGTCCCCTTCTTCTCAAGGGAGAAGGAATCTAGAGCGCCTGCACCCCTTGCCTAGGGTGAGGGCGAATTGGGTAAGTCCTATCTAGATTCAACACCGTCGAGAGAAGAGTTACACCCCGCAATCGCCGACAAGAGGAGGGAATTTACCCAGGGTTTCAGGGAGAACACCCGCTTCATCAGGTCAACCGCTAAGATAGAATCGTTAGGGCTTCTTTATGCAATGTCACGAAAGCAACCATTGCTGTGGCTCTAGCAACTCCCAATTCAGTCTGGCAGGCGGGTCGATTTCAGAGATTTTGCTTGTTCTCGACTGAGCTAACCCTTAATTAATACTCACCATTACTACTCACTCTTCTCTTCAGGTATTTCGCTATGACCCTGCCCATCCGTAACGTCGCTATCATTGCCCACGTTGATCACGGCAAAACGACCCTGGTTGATGCGCTTCTGAAACAGGCAGGTACTTTTCGAGAAGGAGAAGAGGTACCAACCTGTGTGATGGATTCAAACGACCTAGAGCGGGAACGGGGAATCACTATCCTATCGAAAAACACAGCCGTTCGTTACAAAGAGACGCTGATCAATATCGTCGATACCCCTGGTCACGCTGACTTTGGGGGAGAAGTAGAGCGGGTGCTAGGTATGGTGGATGGCTGTTTGCTGATTGTGGATGCGAATGAAGGCCCCATGCCCCAGACTCGATTTGTGCTGAAAAAAGCATTGGAGAAAGGTCTACGCCCCATTGTTTTGGTGAACAAAATTGACCGCCCCCAGGCCGACCCCCACGGGGCGATCGACAAGGTGCTGGATTTGTTCCTGGAATTGGGTGCTGATGACGATCAGTGCGAGTTTCCCTATCTGTTTGCGTCGGGCCTATCGGGCTATGCGATCGCCGATTTGAATGATGAAAAAGTCGATATGCAGCCCCTTTTCGATGCCTTTTTGCGACATGTCCCCCCACCAGTGGGGGATCCCGAAAAGCCCCTGCAATTACAGGTAACCACCCTCGATTATTCGGATTATCTAGGCCGCATTGTGATTGGGAAAATTCACAATGGTGCAATTCGTGCCGGGCAACAGGCCGCCCTCATTCGGGAAGATGGCAGCATCACTAAAGCGAAAGTGACCAAACTCATGGGATTCGAGGGGTTAAAGCGAGTCGATATCGAGTCGGCATCGGCAGGTCAAATTGTAGCACTGGCTGGGTTTGCTGATGCTAATATTGGTGAAACCATTGCCGATCCAGAAAGCCCTCAGGCGCTCCCCTTAATTAAGGTGGATGAGCCAACTCTTCAGATGACCTTCTGGGTGAATGATTCCCCCTTTGCCGGTCAGGAAGGAACCTTTGTGACCTCGCGTCAGTTGCGCGATCGCCTGCTGCGTGAGTTGGAAACAAACGTCGCCCTGCGGGTAGAAGAGACCGACTCTCCGGATCGAATGCTGGTGTCGGGTCGAGGCGAACTCCACCTGGGAATTTTGATTGAAACGATGCGGCGCGAAGGCTACGAGTTTCAGGTTTCCCAGCCGCAGGTGATTTACCGCGAAGTGAATGGCCAGCCCTGTGAACCTTACGAAACCCTAGTGCTAGATGTACCCGAAGACGCAGTGGGTGGCTGTATCGAACGACTTGGTCAGCGCAAAGCCGAAATGCAGGATATGCAAATCAGTGCCAATGGCCGAGGTCAACTAGAGTTTGTCATTCCAGCGCGAGGATTAATTGGCTTCCGGGGTGAATTTATGCGCCTCACCCGTGGGGAAGGCATTATGAACCATAGTTTTCTAGAATATCGCCCCTTGGTTGGCGATATCGAAGCCCGTCGTAACGGAGTTCTGGTTGCCTTTGAAGAGGGGGTCGCCACCTTCTATGCCATGAAAAACGCAGAAGACCGAGGGGTCTTCTTTATTAAGCCAGGTGTTAAGGTTTATAAGGGCATGATTGTGGGTGAACATAACCGTGCTCAAGATCTAGAGCTAAACGTGTGCAAAACCAAGGCCCTAACCAATCACCGGGCCTCTGGCGGAGAAGAGTTGGTGCAACTTCAGGCTCCGGTCGAGATGAGCTTAGAGCGGGCGTTAGAATATATTGGGCCAGACGAATTGTTAGAAATCACGCCTGAATCAATCCGGATGCGGAAGATGGCCAATTCCAAGAAGCTAGCCAAGCGCTGAGGTGAATGAGTGATCGAACACCTAGCCTCATCAGGTAGAAAACCCCTATTAGGAACTACTTTTATTTAATTGTTAAGTCATTGTTAATGGCTAACGGGTTCTCCTTCTTAGGGGTTTTCCTGGTTGATTGACAAAACTTAAATCACCCTCACCTTAATCCCTCTGCCAGAGCGGGAGAAAGACTTTAGGACGGATTTTCTGCCCTGAATCTCCTTCTTTCCCGGTGGGAGAAGCAATCGGGGATAGGGAAAAAAATTTGTTAGTCAACTAGGGGGTTTAGGATTAGCCATGTACTGTTAGGTCAGGGAGTGATTCTCAGGTTTCTCAATACTCACTATGGCAGTTAGCTTGATTGGTAACCGCATTTGTTCTGTAAGCCAACGACCCGGTAGTGAAGTCACCTCACAGCAAATTCCAAAGCAGCTATCAGCCGGGCAATTCACCTACAAGCAAGCGATTAGACAAACAAGCGACTAGCATAAGGCAGGGAAAATTATCAGCCTTAGCGTCACTCGAATGCGATCGCGCTGCCTTTGGAGCCATCCTCATAACGCCTAGTTTTCACTATCTAGTTTTCACTATGTAAGTAGCTGGGCGCAATTAAATTGAAGATGATTCTTGCGGAGGTGCAGGGGGTAGCCACCCCCTGCCTATAGGCGCAGCCCATCAACAGCGAACAAACTAGGACTACCAGCCCTTTAAACCGGGTTGTAGGCTGCTCCCATGTTGCCATCCTCGAATTGGCGATTAGAGGTGCGAGAGGGGTCAAACCCTTCATTGCGAACGCGACGACGTAAGTCACCAGCATCGAAGGAAGCACGAACCGCTTCATCGGGGCTAATTTTACCCAGTAACACGAGTTCGCAAAGGGCCTGGTTCATGATTTGCATGCCTTCCGTCGAGTCAGTTTCCATCAATTGGAAAGCTTCACCCTCTTCACCCTTAAGTAAATAGTCAGCCATAGCTGGGGTGTTAATCAAAATTTCGTGGACAGCAGTACGGCGGCCATCCGTTGTCGAAACAAGCTGTTGAGCAATGACAGAGATCAACGACTCAACGATTTGAATCCGCATTGTTGGCTGCTCGTCGGGGGTATAGATATTGAGCAACCGGTTCACTGCCCCGATCGCATTGCGCGTGTGCAGCGTTCCCAATACTAGGTGCCCCGTTTGAGCGGCTTTGAGGGCCGTATCCACGGTGATGCGATCGCGCATTTCCCCGATCAGAATGACGTCTGGATCTTCCCGCAAAACCGAACGCAGGGCGTGTTGAAATTCCAGGGTATGAAGCCCGACCTCCCGCTGACTGATCAAGCATTTTTGAGAGCTATGCACATACTCAATCGGATCTTCGATCGTCACCACATGCCGACTGGCATTTTCATTCAGGTAGCGCAACATAGCCGCTAGCGTGGTGGACTTACCCGAACCCGTCGGGCCAGTAACCAGAATTAGCCCCTGGGGTCGCATCACCAGATCAGCTAAAACCCAGGGCAACCCCAGCCCATCAATAGAAGGCACTTCCAAGGAAATCAACCGTAAGACAATCGCTCCCCCGGTCAACGCCTCAAAACAATTAACCCGACAGCGCAGGAAGCCTGGGTAAAAGATAGCAGTATCCAGTTCTTTTGATTGGGCAAAAGATTGCTGCTGCTGCGGCGTCAAAATCTCTTGTAAATAATGCTTGAACAATTCTGGTGTAACCATTGGCTGATCGCGGGGTTGCACCATTTCTCCCCGAATGCGAAAGCGCGGTGGCTCTCCGACCCGAATGTGAATATCTGAAGCATGGCGAGCATGGGCATCTCGCACCATTTGCTCAATCGTAGAGGTGGGGCGTGCCGCTACAGCAGGGGTTGAGAGTGTCGGAGGGGGAGGCGGTGGAACTGCCGCCGCATGATCTTGAGCGCGGGGCGCAGAGCGAGGGGTAGAAGGTGAAGGTTGAGAGGGTTTTGGGGGGGGCAACGGATTCATAGAGGTTATTAATTAATCGATGGACTTAAGACTGGGTATGCTAACTACAACACTGAAAATTGAGTGAATCCAAACAACGGTGACGTTCAGGAGCGGATTCAGACACCTCATGCTAGTGCTCCAATTATTGTAATGATGCTGACATCAACCGTATCGATCCTGATCACATCTGATACAAAATTCTTCTAATGAACCGAACCCATCGTTTTGTGAATTGGCTAGAAACCCATTGGGTTGCACCTTCGTTTGGGGGTTCTCTGCTAACAGCGTTTGCCTTTTTCTTCTTTATTGCAGCGACGAATACTTTGACTGGCTGGCTCTATGTGCTTAGTGGCATTGGGGCCGCCCTGTTGCTGGTTGCTGCAATTCTTCCTAGACGTAACCTGAAGGCCCTGCAAGTCCGTCGGGAGTCAATTCAGCCAGTGAGCGCAGGAGACCCCCTCACCATCACCGTCTGCGTAGAAAACCCGACCAACTCTGCCAAAACCCTCTTAGAACTGCATGACCCATTGCCGCAAACTTTGGGGTTGCCTCAAAAACAGGCAATTGAGGCGATCGCGGCTAAAACCGTGTATCACTGGAGCTATTCTCAGGCGACTCAGCATCGGGGAATTTATCACTGGCAAAATATTCGGGTTAGAACAGCTGCTCCCCTGGGGTTATTCTGGCATAGCCGTTTGTATCCGGCGAAAGCAACCGCCGTTGTTTACCCGACCGTTTTACCGCTGACCTGCTGCCCATTGATTGATCAGTTGGGTCGGGATGATAGCTTGCAAACCTGGAGTGACCGTCGTCCCGAAGCGGCTTCAGAAGGTCTCACTCGTTCCCTTCGCCCCTATCGGTGGGGTGACCCGATTCGGCTGGTGCATTGGCGCAGTAGTGCCCGTTATGGGGAATTGCGTGTGCGCGAGCTAGAAACCTTAACAGGGGGCAACAACCTGATCGTCGCCCTAGATAGTGCCCCCCTCTGGCAAGCTGACGACTTTGAACAGGCTGTGATTGCGGCGGCTTCTCTCTACTTCTATGCCCAGCACCAGCAGTTGAATGTGCGTTTGTGGACAGCGGGCACTGGCCTCATCCATGGGCAGTTGCCGGTGCTAGAAGCGCTAGCCGCAATCCAGGCTGGCGAAACGGTCGTGGCAACGCCTCCAACCCAGGGCGCGCTGATCTGGTTAACCCAAAATCCTGAAAGTCTAGCGCAACTCTGGAATCCTTGCCGTTGGCTGTTGTGGGATCGGAGTTTTGCCAGTTTGCCCCATGAAAACCGCGCAACAAGCCGACTTCGTCCAATTTCCCCAGGTATCGTGCTGCATCCAGAAAAGTCGCTGCAGGAACATCTGCAAAACCCACTTCCGGTGTTTTAGTGGAGAATGGACAGCAGTTGTCGTGCCGCGATCGCAAGCACAGCCCCAATCTACAATCCACCATTCTATGGAATCAATGCCCCCGGAATTTTGGCAAGGGGTTGACCAGTTCAACCAGCATCAATTCTATGCCTGCCATGACACCCTAGAAGCGCTCTGGATGGAGGCTCCCCAGACCGAAAAACGGTTCTATCAGGGCATTTTGCAAGTGGCGGTAGGGCTGTATCACTTTGGCAACCACAATTGGCGCGGTGCCGTCATTTCCATAGGAGAGGGACTGGGCCGGTTACAAACCTATTTGCCCGACTATGCAGGCCTCGATATTGAAACTTTTGTGATGGAGACTCATCATTTACTCAAGGCACTACAGGCCCAGGGTGCCGATGCGATCGCCCACCTTGACCAGCAAATGACCCAGATTGGCGCTGTGCCCGAGGAAAATGTGCCGACGTTTCCAGTTTTACGCCGGTTAGGGGAACCATCTGTTTTGGAATAGTCGTCTATCAAGCTATCGCTCTAACGATTTTCGGCAGAGCATGGGGTTTGCAAGGTCATCTTTTCCTTTGTTTTGGGGGCGCTCGAGGTCAAGCAGATTGGGTAGACTACTAGGTGAGTCTGCTATCTTTAAAGTCTTCATCAGTCCTACGCAGATGCGGCTTGTCTGCTTTTCCCAATCCTGCTGTCTCCAGCCATCCCCGAATGCAGGCAGAATGCCGCCTTTCTTTTCACTTGATGTGGCCTCACGTTATTCCCATCCGTCCGTTTCATGCTTAATACCCTCTATTCATTTCGTTTCGATTTGCTCCTATGAATGTGTTTCTACCCTTTCAATGGAATTCTCAGCAACAGCACAGGGCCTTAGTGCTAGGTAGTGCAGCGGCGATCGCCCTGAGTCTGGGGGGGCTAGTAACTGGTTTCGTGCTGAGCGATCGCCCCGCTGAAGCCCAAACACCGCAGGGACAGGCTCTGACCCTGCGCTCTGACATCCAGGAAGCCAATGCCAAAACGGGCGTCATTACAGCAAGGGGAAATGTCCAGATTTTTTATCCGGCACGACAAATTCAAGCAACGGCAGCCCAGGCTCAATACTTTAGCCGTGAACGCCGCATCGTTTTAAGCGGTAATGTCTATGTTCTGCAACAGGGCAACAGCCTGCGGGGCGAAACTATTACCTATTTGATTGATGAAGGGCGATTTGTAGCACTACCTCAGGCCCCTAAACAAGTCGAGTCGATTTACTTGGTTCCCGAAAACGCTGACCCAGTCGTAACACCTGCTTCTGTCGCTCCGTTCTAGCAAAAGGCATTGCTTAACGAAGGGATGAATTGGGTGATTCCTAGCCAGATTCAGCAACGTCTAGCACCCGTTGGACGATAGTTTGCTGTGATGCCCTATCAGCTCACAGGTCGAATTCAGCAGATTTGGGGGCAAGAGTGAGGGCGTATTCCCCCAGGTCAAGGGCTTTAGATGAAGAGAAGCAGAATAACCAACCCTGACACTAGAGCCGGCAGGGGCCAGTCGCTTTAAAGTTTAGGGTGGCGAGCCAGCCATCCGACGGCTTTGATCGGGGCAGCACAACTGCCTTAACAGAATGCCAATTGCAACGAAAGATGAGTCAGATACTCGATTGAACGATTGGCACCGTAGGGCTTCTGCGATTGAAAATCGCAAATCTACAATGGTACGACCTGGGTCAGGTAATCTTTCTGAGGCTTACCCATGCTCTTTTGATAGGATGGTCTACGAGTTTCTCATCCTGGGTGTGGGCAACAAAAGCTCGATAGGAGTGGGCGGTTGAAAATAGCGCTGGAAAATGTTCACAAGTTTTACGGGCAAAGGGCTGTTGTCAGCCGGGTCAGCTTGTCGGTGGCTCAGGGGGAAGTGGTGGGCTTACTCGGCCCTAATGGGGCAGGCAAGACTACCACTTTTTATATCGCGACCGGTTTGGAAAAGCCTGACGAAGGTCGCGTCTGGTTAAATGATCAGGATATTACCCAATTACCGATTCATCAGCGGGCACGCCTGGGGATTGGTTATCTGGCCCAGGAAGCCAGTGTATTTCGGTACTTGACTGTTCGAGAAAATCTGTTGCTGGTGATGCAGCAAACCAATGTGCCGCGTCGTGAACGCGAAGGGCGGCTGCGTTATCTCTTGAAGGAATTTCGCCTGGAGGCAGTTGAGCATTCTCTGGGGATTCAGGTATCTGGGGGCGAACGACGGCGAACTGAGTTGGCCAGGGCACTGGCCAGTGGTCGTAATGGGCCTAAGTTTTTACTACTGGATGAACCCTTTGCGGGGGTTGATCCGATCGCCGTCGCAGAAATTCAAGAAATTGTTGCCACCCTGCGCGATCGCCGCCTAGGCATCCTGATTACCGATCACAACGTGCGGGAAACCCTAGCCATTACCAACCGCTCCTATATCATGCGTGATGGCCAAATTTTGGCCGCAGGGAGTTCAGAAGAGCTGTACAACAACCCCCTTGTGCGTCAATACTACCTGGGTGACAACTTTCAGCTTTGAGCCACAATCCTAGAGTGATTCAACCTGTGACCTTGTTTTTTCCTTGATTGAGCAGCTTTATGGCGACTAGTTTTCCCACAACCAAGTTTTCTTTCAACCCGCTGGTGTGGCTAGGTGTGCCGATTATGGATCGCTACATCATTGGTGAATTGATTCTACCCTTCCTGTTTGGGGTGGGTGCTTTTTCATCGATTGGGGTCGCGATCGGCGTGTTATTTGACTTAATGCGCCGAATTACCGAAGCAGGACTATCTCCCTGGTTAGCCTTAGAAATTTTCTTTCTGAAGTTGCCCTACTTTCTCAGTCTTTCCCTTCCTATGGCACTGTTGTTAGCCTGTCTAATGATTTATGGCCGCCTATCTAGTGATAGTGAAGTGATTGCTCTACGCAGTTCTGGGGTCAGTGTTTATCGGTTAGTTTTGCCCGCATTACTGGTGGGTCTAGTCACAACCGGGGTTATGTTTGCCTTTAATGAAGCCATTGTTCCAGCAGCTAATCGACAGGCCACTATTACTCTGGAGCGCGCCCTCAAGGGGAAAGACCCCGCCGCCTTTCGGGAGCATAATATTCTTTATCAGGAATTTGGAAATCAGGAACAAGCAGACGGCTCGCAACGAAAAGCCCTCAACCGTATTTTTTATGCAAAAGAATTTGATGGCCAGCAAATGATTGGACTGACGGTCTTAGACTTTTCGCAAACTGGCTTAAATCAGGTACTGTTGTCGAAGACAGCAACCTGGAACAATGACCGGAAAACCTGGGATTTTGCTGATGGAACCATTTATGTCATTGATCCAGAAGGTTCCTACCGCAACATTATTCGCTTTGATCGGCAGCAGTTGGAGCTACCTCGCGCCCCGCTCGATATTGCCAAGACCAGTACGGATCCCATTGAAATGAATATTGCTGAAATTCAGCAGTATCTCAGAACAGTGGGGGATAGTGGCAACGACAAGGAAATTCGTAAGCTCCGCCTGCGGATTGAACAAAAAGTGTCGCTGCCCTTTTCTTGCCTGATGTTTGGCCTGATCGGCTCAACGCTGGGTATTAGCCGCCAGCGCTCAGGCCGCAGGGCAACGGGCTTTGGTATTAGCTTAATCTTGATTGTGTCGTACTATCTGGCAACCAGCATTTGTGAGGCATTTTACTCCTTTGATGTGCTGTCACCACTAATGGCGGCCTGGTTGCCGACAATGATTGGGTTTGCCGCAGGCGTTCTGCTTTTAATCCAACGAAATCGCTAAGGTTAAGCACCTACCCCACAAGCCCGCTGAGTTCAACTCCCCAATGCTTGGCACCATTAGGTGCGATCCGTCAAAATTTCATAGCCTGTTTCAGTCACCAGAACTGTATGCTCAAACTGAGCGGAGAGCGCATTATCCACTGTGACGGCTGTCCAGCGATCGCTCAAGGTTCGGGTAAACTTCGAGCCAGCATTCACAATTGGCTCAATGGCCAAAGTCATACCGGCCTTGAGCTTAACATTGGGTAACTCCCTGGTGCGAAAATTAAACACCTGCGGCTCCTCATGCAGGTTACGCCCAACCCCATGACCGGTAAAGTCTTCGACTACGCTAAAATCATTCGCCTTCACATAATCTTCAATCGCCCCAGCAATATCAAGCAGGTAGGCTCCAGGCCGCACTTGCTCAATACCCTGATAGAGCGCGCCCTCCGCCACCTCAATCAACCGGGCGGCCTCTGGACTCACCGTGCCAACTGCGATCGTGATGCAGGAATCTCCATGAAAGCCCTCAAAGTAAGCCCCTGTGTCTACCTTCAGCACATCCCCAGCACGAATCAGTTTGCGCCGACTGGGAATGCCGTGCACCACTTCATGGTTAAGGCAGGCACAGATTGAAGCAGGGAAACCGTGATAGCCCTTAAAGCTAGGGACAGCCCCCATTTCCCGAATACGCTTTTCGGCATAAGCATCGAGATCTGCCGTCGTCATACCGGGTTGTACCAATTCTGAAATTTCTTTGAGCACAGTTGCCACAATCCGCGCGGCCTGCCGCATGACTTCGATCTCAGCCGTCGATTTAATCTGAACACCACGCCGCTGTTTACTGGGGGGCGGCAAAGCTGGACGACTCAGTAGTTGGCTGATCAGGTTCATGGGCGTTTCCTACAGCAGGGGAATAGTAGAGAGTAATTTAACATTCTTAGCATAAGCGGAAACCAGAGATTCGTGCTGGATAGCGGCGGCATCTTCTCTGAGATGAGTGAAGACTGCAAAAGTGGAGGCCCAGGCCATCACCCAAAAGTCATAGGCTCAAGCCTTTCAAGCTCTGGCAGGCCGCGATCGCTGCATGACAACTAGGAGCAGCAGCAGGAAAATACCCGACCCACTCCACACAAAGCCTCTGACAGAGTATTACGCAGATTTCGTGATTTTGTAAAAATATGTTAAGCTTCTCTCAGTGAAAGATCGAAATTTCGGAGTTTTTATGAGAAGCGGTTCTTTAGTAGACGATCAAGGTAAGCTCAACAACTTTGCGATTGAACCTCAGATGTATGTCTCAGAGGGATCTGGGATGGGGTTCACCAAAAGGTCTGAAATGTTGAATGGTCGTCTAGCCATGGTTGGATTTATTGCCTTGTTGGCAATGGAAGCCTTGACGGGGCACGGGATTATTGGCTTTTTAACCAGTCTATAGGTTTTTGACCCGCACCCAGCTTGAGGTGGTAGTTTCTCACAGTCAAGACTCTGAGCCTGCCTTTGCTTGGGTCTGTGGTCAAGCCTCGTAATGTTTGAATCAACCGCATGGAGCAGCGTTAGACACCGGTCAGGCGCTGCTTTTTTGTGAAGCGTTTTTTCGCCCGATGGAATGCCATTTTGAATTTTGCACGTGTGATGAGCGTGTCAAATGATGATTGGGTCAAACGATTGGGCAATTTCGGCAAGCAAAGGCCCTGCAATGACAAGCATCTGTTGGCTATCTACCGCACTTCTTGGTGTTTCTGGCTTAAATCGGTACAAAGAGCGATCGGCGGCCATTTCTAACCCCTTCTGAATCAGCTAATCTAGAAGATCAGGTTGTCTTCTTTACGTTTCTTTGCACTGCTAGAACCTTGACTCCAATGAACAACTCCTTCCTGGATCGACTGCATCACCCTAATCGCCCTGTGATCGTTTTTGACGGGGCCATGGGTACCAATTTGCAGGTGCAAAATCTCACTGCTGCAGATTTTGGGGGTGCTGAGTATGAGGGTTGCAATGAGTATCTGGTGATTACAAAGCCCGATGCCGTCGCCAAAGTGCATCGAGACTTTTTGGCCGCAGGAGCAGACGTCATTGAGACTGACACCTTTGGCGCAACCAAGACGGTGTTGGCTGAATACAACCTGGCCGACAAAGCCTATGAAATCAATTTGACGGCAGCCCGACTTGCCAAGCAGTGTGCCGCAGAGTTTTCGACGCCAGAGAAGCCGCGCTTTGTGGCAGGCTCGATCGGGCCAACCACAAAATTGCCTACCCTAGGCCACATTGACTATGACACGATGCGAGCTGCCTTTGCAGAACAGGCGGAGGGCTTGTGGGATGGTGGGGTGGATTTGTTTTTGGTAGAAACCTGTCAGGATGTTTTGCAGATTAAGGCTGCCCTCAATGGGATTGAGGAAGTTTTTGCGCGAAAGGGGGCGCGCCGCCCGCTGATGGTCTCTGTCACTATGGAAGTGCAGGGCACCATGCTGGTGGGTTCTGATGTCGCTGCGATGCTGACAATTTTGGAACCTTTCCCCATTGACATTCTGGGGCTAAATTGCGCTACTGGCCCCGATCGCATGGCCGAACATATCAAATATCTAACTCAGCACGCTCCCTTTGTCATCTCCTGTATTCCCAATGCGGGCATTCCCGAAAATGTCGGGGGCCATGCCCATTACAAGTTGACCCCGATCGAGCTACGGATGGCGCTGCACCGCTTTGTTGAAGATTTGGGGGTACAGGTGATTGGGGGCTGCTGTGGTACCCGCCCCGAGCATATTGCCCAACTGGCTACCATTGCGGCTGAGTTGCAGCCCAAGCAACGCCCTATCCGCCTGCCCCGATGGGAGCTGAATGGGGCGGCTGTGCCCCTGGATCCACGCCCTGCCTTAAACTACGTGCCGGCGGCGGCTTCCATCTATGCAGCCCAACCCTACGAACAAGATAATTCCTTCTTAATCGTGGGAGAACGGCTAAATGCCAGTGGCTCTAAGAAAGTGCGGGAGTTACTGAATGCCGAAGATTGGGATGGGCTAGTGTCTGTGGCGCGATCGCAGGTCAAAGAAGGTGCCCATATCCTCGATGTCAATGTGGATTATGTCGGGCGGGATGGGGTAAAAGACATGCGGGAACTGGTGTCCCGCCTGGTTACCAACGTCAACCTGCCCCTCATGCTGGACTCGACCGAGTGGGAAAAGATGGAAGCGGGCCTCAAGGTCGCAGGTGGCAAGTGTATCCTGAACTCCACCAACTACGAAGATGGGGAAGAGCGCTTTCTTAAGGTTTTGGAGTTGGCCAAAACCTACGGGGCCGGGGTTGTCGTCGGCACCATTGATGAAGAAGGCATGGCCCGTACCACTGAGAAAAAGTTTCAGATTGCCCAGCGGGCCTATCGTCAAGCGTTAGAGTTTGGCATCCCTGCCCATGAAATTTTCTTTGATACGCTGGCCTTACCCATCTCAACTGGGATTGAAGAAGATCGGGCTAACGGCAAAGCCACTATCGAATCCATTCGGCTCATTCGCGAGCATTTGCCAGGCTGCCATATTTTGCTGGGCGTATCAAATATCTCCTTTGGCTTGAGTCCCGCGGCTCGGATCGTGCTGAACTCCATGTTTCTGCATGAGGCTATTCAGGCGGGGATGGATGGAGCGATCGTCAGTGCCGCCAAAATCTTGCCGCTCGCCAAAATCGAACCAGAGCATCAGCAAATATGCCGTGATCTGATCTACGATCGCCGCCGATTTGAGGGCGGTATCTGCGTCTATGACCCCCTTGCTCAGTTGACCACCCTGTTTGAAGGGGTATCGGCAAAGGCTGCCCGTTCTGGTGATGCGCTTGCCGATCTACCCATTGAAGAACGGCTGAAGCGCCACATCATTGATGGCGAACGCATTGGGTTAGAAACCACCCTGGCAGAGGCCCTGCAACACTATGAACCGCTGCATATCATCAACACCTTTTTGCTGGATGGTATGAAGGTGGTAGGCGACTTGTTTGGTTCTGGACAGATGCAGTTGCCCTTTGTGTTGCAATCGGCAGAAACAATGAAGGCGGCCGTGGCTTACCTAGAACCCCGCATGGAAAAGAGTGAAACTGGCGGAGCATGTAAGGGCACGCTTCTGATTGCCACAGTCAAAGGAGATGTTCACGACATTGGTAAAAACTTAGTAGATATCATTCTTTCTAACAATGGCTACCGGGTGATCAACTTGGGCATCAAACAACCTGTCGAAAACATTATTGAGGCCTATGAGCAGCACCAAGCCGATTGCATTGCCATGAGCGGGCTGCTGGTAAAATCGACAGCATTTATGAAAGAGAACCTAGAGGTATTTAATCAGAGAGGCATTACGGTTCCAGTCATTCTTGGTGGAGCCGCTCTTACCCCTAAGTTTGTCTACGAAGACTGCCAGAATACCTATAAGGGGCGCGTGATCTACGGTAAAGATGCCTTCTCTGACCTGCATTTTATGGATAAGCTGATGCCCGCCAAGGCCGCAGGCCAATGGGATGACGAGCAAGGCTTTTTGGATGAAGCCGCAAGGGCTGAATTCTCAGTACCCATTCCCCAGACAGGGGAAGCGATGCCGCCTACGGATGAGGCTCAAACCCCAAGCCATCAACCTGCAACCCATGCAATGGAAGATAGTCAACGATCAGAGGCGATCGCGGCGGATATTTTCCGTCCGACTCCGCCCTTCTGGGGCAGCCAAATGCTCAATCCCGATCAGATTCCCTGGGAAGAAGTGTTCTGGTACCTAGATTTGCAAGCGCTCATCGCGGGACAGTGGCAGTTTCGCAAGCCACGGGAGCAGTCACGGGAGGAATACGACGCTTTTTTGCAAGAGCAGGTCTATCCCATCCTGGAAGAATGGAAACAGCGCATCGTTACTGAGAAATTACTTCACCCCCAAGCTATTTATGGCTACTTCCCCTGTCAGGCGGAAGGGAATGCCCTCTATCTCTACGACCCAGCGATCGCCACCCAGGGCACCTTAGCGAATCAGGAACCAATTGCCACGTTTCACTTTCCCCGGCAAAAATCCCTGCGCCGCTACTGCATTGCAGATTTCTATGCTCCCAAGGAACTCGGACAAGTTGATGTCTTTCCGATGCAGGCGGTCACCATGGGAGAAATTGCAACGGAGTACGCCCGCCAGTTGTTTGAGGCCAATCAATACACCGATTACCTTTACTTTCATGGGTTAGCCGTGCAACTCGCCGAGGCTCTAGCCGAATGGGTTCACGCCCGTATCCGGCGAGAGCTAGGCATTGGCGATCGCGACCCCGACAATATTCGGGATGTGCTAGCACAACGCTATCAGGGGTCACGCTATAGCTTTGGTTACCCGGCCTGCCCGAATATTCAGGATCAGTACACTCTTCTGGATTTGCTAGAAACCCAGCGGATGAACCTGTATATGGATGAAAGCGAGCAATTGTATCCAGAACAATCCACCACAGCGATTGTGGCGTATCACCCAGCAGCTAAATACTTCAGCGCCTGAGCCAAAGGCTCTCATCTAGTCACCTCCTCGTCAAGGGCATGCATTCATGGATGCATTGCCGCTTCAGGATAAACCTAGTGTCTATAGGCACCGACAGTAGTTAGACACTGCTCTAGTTCTGGGGTATGCTCCATCGCGTGTGGGCGAGCTTGATAGATAATGTCACCTAAACTGAAGGCGTCCCTCTGGCTTAACTTCGATGTAACTGGAAACCCAACCCATACGATGCTTGTCCGTAGTTCCTGTCCAAAATCTAAAAATGGTGCGAGATACTCAGTCGCGCAATCCATCTGAGAGTGAAAGTCTGGTATGAGCAAGGTTCGCGCTTCTGATGCAGATTCGCAACAAAAGCACCCTACGAAAGTTTGGTATGAGCGGGGTTAGCTCACTTCATGAACTGGTAGGGAGACTGTAACCCGTGTGCCCTGGTGCAGGGTGCTCTCAATGTAAATGCTGCCATGGTGATTCTGGGCGATCGCCTGGGCAATCGCCAGACCCAGACCAGAACCCTTGCTAGAAGCCTGGGCACGCGCCGGATCAACCCGATAAAAGCGCTCAAATAGTTGAGGAAGCGCCTCTGATGGAATGCCGATCCCTGTATCAAGGATGGTCACTTGTAGGGTCGGGTGGCTAGGCTTGCCTGTGCGCTCCAGGTTGACCTGCACCTTGCCACCAGAGGGTGTATATTGCACACCGTTCCCTATCAGATTTGTGAAAAGGCGAGCAAGTTGGTCGCGATCGGCGGAAAGCGTGGCCCATGTCGAAGTTTCTGGGTTTATAGCAGCAGCTTCTATTCCGTGGTTTGAGAGACTTTCCTGGTCAGAGTCAGGCTCTATAGCCACGTTTCCCCTGGGCTTGGTAGCGGGAAAGATCAATTCAAGACTCAGCTCAACACCTTTTTCCTCTGCTAGGGTTTTTTGCTCCTCCACCACATCACAGAGCAAATCGTCCAGAGCGACAGGAGTAAACTGGGGTTGAACCATGCCGCTATCTTGACGGGCCAAAAACAGTAAATCATCCACTAATTTGCCGAGACGTCGGGTCAGTCGTTCAATCACACGCAAGTGTTGCTGCTGTTCTTTCGGATCGGGATCGGGATCGGCTAAAGCGACCTGGACATTCGTTTGGATGACCGCGATTGGGCTGCGCAATTCATGGGAGGCATCGGCTGTAAACTGCTTTAATCGCTGGTAAGAGGCATACACTGGCTGCATCGCTAACCCAGAGAGAAACCAACCAATGGCTCCTACGGCTCCAATAATCAGGGCAGTCCAAGCGACTAGGTCAACCAATAACTTGCGGGTAGGTTTCGTGACCTCAAACCAGGGATGGCTGACCCGCAAATAACCTAGAACCTGTCGTCCGGTCTCAATTCGGTGGGTCACCTGCCGTAAGGTTAAGGTATCTGCCAGGTTGTCATCCCCTCTAGGGATTTGCACCGTTTCACCATTGGGGTTGAGCTGCAACGGTATGGGGAGGGGTTCGGCCAGGGTTGACCAAAGCAACTCTCCCGCGGGATTAAACCACTCCAAATCAATGTGATCATCCTCCCCGGTGGCGGCATTGTCGCGAAAGCTTGCTTCGATGTTGACCCGTAGGCTACCGCCCTCTGAGTGAAAGTTGACTGGCTCAATCACCAGCGATCGCTGAATCACCTCTACCACATGGTTAAGGGTGTCATCAATCCGCTCAATCAGGGTATTGCGCACATAGAGGTAAAATCCACTAGCAAACAGCAGGAGCAAAATCGCTGTTACGGTCGTGTACCAAAGCGCCAAACGGCGACGGGTGGTCTGAAACATGCCTTAACCAAAGTAGGCGGGTTCGTTGCCAGGTTTCCACTTAATGTTGCAGCCAATACTGGGCTTCTGCTCTGTGGGTACGGGTTGCCCTGCTAACACCCGATCAATCGCGGTTCGTAAATCTTGACCAGTGACAGGCAGGCCATTTCCAGGACGGCTATCATCCAATTGCCCACGATAAACCAGGCGGCGATCGCCATCAAACAAAAAGAAATCAGGCGTGCAGGCAGCCGTATAGGCTTTGGCCACAGCCTGACTTTCGTCGTAGCAAAAGGGATAGGTAAACCCTAGGGCGATCGCCATCGCCTTGAGGTTTTCTGGCGCATCATCAGGGTGAGTTTCGACCGCATTTGAACTAATTGCAACCATCCCCAAGCCCGAATGGTTGTAGTCTTTCCCTAGTTTGGCTAGCTCTAGTTGAATGTGCTTTACATAGGGGCAATGCTGACAGATAAACATCACTAGCAGCGCTGATTTTCCGGCAAACCTGGCCAGGGTAATTGTCTCTCCTGTTACCGTATCTGGTAAGGCAAAATCAGGGGCGGGAGTGCCCAGCGCCAGCATAGTAGAGGCCACAAGCACCATTGAAAATTCTCCTGCAACAGGCTCTTTCTCTGCATTGTAAGAGGTGAGTGGACGAGTCAGTAAGTGGGTAGGTGAAAGGGTATTCCCAGGCTAGCTTTGCAGGTTGACTTTCTGCTCTTCCCTACGCCTGACTCCCTTCCCCCCTGCTTGCCCCCCTAATGGTGGGAACCTGGTTCCTGACGCAGGGCAAAGGTCAGTACCGTTTCATCAACCCCCTTAAGTTGGAGTGGGCTGACTTTCGTAATTTCCTCATCCTCCAGATAGTCGGCTACGGCTGCCGATACCAGGATCACCCCAGGAGCTGCTGCTTCTTGGATCCGCGAGGCAATGTTAATGCAGGGGCCGATCGCTGTGTAGTCAGACCGTTCTGCCGCCCCAAACATACCGACTACCGCCGTGCCCTGGTGGATGCCACACCGAAACTGAACTTCATTTTCAATCCCCTGCTCTCGCCAGCGCTGATTCAATTGCTTGAGCTTGGCCCGCATTTGGCGAGCTGTGGTCACAGCTCGCGCCACCTGCTCATTGGGGCTGAGTTCTTCTGGAGCTCCAAACATGACCAAAATGGCATCCCCCATAAACTTATCGATGGTGCCCCCCTGCTCAAAAATGACATGGGTCATCTCTGTCAGATATTCATTCAGCAGTTCAGCAACCCGCCGCGATCGCAGGGTATTAGAAAGTTGGGTAAACCCGACGATATCGCTGAAGACCACGGTGACCATACGAGGCTCTGGGCGCAGATCTAGCACTAACTCTCCCCGGGCAGCCCGTTGCACCATGGAGGGTGGCAAAAATCGCTTCAATACCGACTCTGTCAGGTAAGTATTCAGCTCAGCGACGCGCCGTTCATTTTCCTTAAGTGCTAGTAGATTGTGGACTTCAGCCAGCAACTCGCGATCGCTAAAGGGCTTTGACAAATAGGCATCTGCCCCTTTCTCAACCCCCTCAATCCGGGTATCTTCATCGGCCTTGGCGGTTAAGAGAATAATTGGCATTCCTCGCAAGGCTTCGTTTTCTCGAATCATCCGGATCAGATCTAACCCAGACACCTGGGGCATCATCAAGTCAGTAATCATCAGGTTAGACTGAGTGGCCTGCGCTACCCGAAAGCCCTCTGCCCCATTGCGAGCAGTTGCAACTTGGTAACCCTGTGCACGCAAAATTCCAGAGACATAAGCTCGCAAGTCAGGATTATCATCCACAACCAATATCTTGGCAGCTTTTGAGTCGTCAGCGGTAATCAGCTCATCCTCTTGGGATGGCTCATCCTGGCCATCTACTTCGATATCAGCCAGTTCAATCGCTGCCCGTGTCGGTTGAATCTCCGCCTGAATATCGAGAACTTGCTGCGGGGGCAAATGGGCTGACCCAGTTTGTAACCACAGCGTAAAGTGGGTACCTGCACCGTAGGTAGAATCAACGGAAATTTGGCCACCATGGAGCTCGACCAGCTCTTTGACCAAGGCTAACCCCAAACCGCTCCCTTCGTAGCTGCGGTTGGCGCTCCCCTCTGCCTGCCGAAACCGCTCGAACAAATGGGGAATTTGATCGGGGCGAATGCCAATGCCCGTATCACTGACTTTAAGCAAACAATGATCGCCAGCAGGTTCCAAAGTGACACTGATACGACCGCCGCTGGGCGTGAATTTCATTGCATTGGACAATAGGTTATAGAGAACCTTGTCAAATTTCTCAATATCTAGATAAACAGAGTTACAGGGTTCCAAATGGGTCGTGAGGGTAATTCCCTTTTTGGCACAGTAGGGATGAAAGGCCGTCACCGTTTGTGTGATGAAATCAACCAGGTTACAGGGGCGAAAGGTGGGCTGCATTCGACCTGCATCCAACCGCTGTAGGTCAAGCAACTGGTTCACCAGGCGTAGCAGCCGGCGCGAATTGCGCAGGGCAATTTCTGCCTGCTCATAGGGCAAGCCACTTCTATTGGCGATCGCTGCTTCTAGTGGGCCAATAATTAGAGTCAGCGGCGTGCGAAATTCGTGGGAGATGTTTTGGAAAAATTCTGTCTTTTGCCGATCTAGCTCAATCAGTTGCTCGGCCTGTTGTCGAGTCTTCTGATAAAGTCGAGATTGTTGCACGGCGATCGCCGCTTGGGAGGCAACGGTTTGGGCTAGATCAATCTCAGAAGCCTGCCAGTAGCGGGGATGATGATTTTGCCGCAGAGAAATACTACCGATAATCTTGCCATCAGCAATCAGAGGCACCACTAACAGGGCGCGCGCCCGCGAGCGAAAGGGCTGATCGGCTGGGGCCATTTCTGGATAATGATCCAAATCATTGAGCACGACGGGCTGCTGTGTCGTCAACAACTGGCGTAATACCGGGTTGCCAGTGATTGGCACGACGGATTTTGGTAAGGGTCGGTGACTGGTAGGCGTCTCTGCTGCCGACAAAAACGAAGTGGGTAGGTGCAGAGGGGCGATCGCCTCAGCTTCGCCGCTAGCTTCATGCAGCCCAACGCATTGAACAAACTCGTCTTCCTCCGTCCATAGGGAAAGAGCGCAACCATCGGTATGAAGTGCCTGCCCTAACTGTTGAGTAATGGCAGCAAAAATTTCCTGGGGGTCTAAACTTGAACGAATCGCTGCCGTGATGGTGTTAATCAACGCTTCCCGCTTCGCTGCCGCCCTTACCTGCTCATAGGCGCGCGCTTGAGAGAGCGCAAGCGCAGCCTGGTCGGCCACCATCACCAGCAGTTGCACTTCGTCATCTTGCCAGATACGTTGGCTCTCCCATTGATGCAAGGCGAGCACTGCCACCAATTCCTGCTGGCACATTAAAGGTATCAGCAAGCTAGAGCGAATCTGGGCGGCTTCGAGTTGTTGCCGATAGCGCCGCATGGTGGGATCATCAGTCTGAAAGCGCTCATCGGTCACCACATCTGGCACAACTTGAACCCCATGGGTCTCCCAAATTATCTCGATCAGGGTTTGTCTAAACTCGGCTAGGGGTTGAGGCGTTGAGACCCCATTGCTGAGATAAATACAACAATCCGACCGGTTCAGTTGCCCATTTTGGTAGGGAACTGCCAGACAAGCATTCACCTCCAGAATATGGCCAATGGTTTCAGCCAGCGTTTCCAGAATCTGGCGATAACTGAGGGCACTACGAATCGTATTGGTAACGGCATTTAGAAGGGACTCTTGCCGCAGCGATCGCCGCAGCTCTTGTGTTCTCGTCTTCAAGACATTGTGAGTGTCTACCGCTTGGCGTACCACCGCCTTTAACTCTTCATCATCCCACGGCTTCGTGACGTACTTAAACACTTTGCCAGAGTTAATCGCCTCAACCAGATCCTCCACATCTGTGTAGCCGGTCAAAATAATCCGAATAATATCAGGGTATTGAGTTGCCGTTAAGCTGAGAAACTCAGTTCCACTCATCAGGGGCATGCGCTGGTCAGAGATAATCACAGCCACATCTCCTTCCTGCGCCAAGATATCGAGCGCTTTTGGCCCGTTCTCTGCCCGTAGCACGTGAAATTCTCGATAAAAGGTGCGATAAAGCAAATCTAAATTGTCTGGTTCGTCATCTACAACCAGCAGCTTAGGCTTTTGATTTGCTTGAGCTTTCATGTACCGCTCTCCTGCTGTCCCAACAGTTGAACGAATCTTCTGCATAGGGGATAGACACTGCTTTAAGATAGACACTGCTTCAAAGTAGATGCCAACCGATCTTGATTGTAGGGGCACTCGTTACAATTAGGGTAACTGGCCTAGTGCAACTGCCTCAGGACAGTTTTTGCTCTCACATTGTTTACACGCGCCCCGTTGCACGCATAACAAACACCCCCTGATGAGCGAGGCACTTTAACAGGAGGGGCACCCTCTAACCATTCTATTATCCTGATTTTATTCTGCTTCTGCGTTTATTCCATACCCACGCCTTGCTGTCAGCGCTCTAGCCGTTCATTGGTAATCCGTCAATGGTTGGGCTATTCATTACTCAGGTTTCCCTGCGAACCAAAAGATATAACGTCCTCTGCGGGCCTTACACCGGGTCAGAGCAACCACTCCCTAACGCTTCGAGGAGTAGAGTCTGCAGAAAAACCTAACTTATTCTTCTACGCGTTAGCCCCTAAACCGGGTTAATTCTCAACAGATGCTATAAACAAGATGGGATCGGTTTACGTCAAGTCAGCTTAGAGAAGCAAATTAGAGAAGCAAAAGACGATAAGCTGAGTTTTGCTAAGAGGAGTTTGTTCAATTGTTAGCTGACGCTGTAACCGAAGCAAAAGGCTGCCAAAATGCGTTGAATGGGGTCAATTGTACTGTTTTTTGTACTGCTTAGCTAAATTAAATGCCGCAAATTGATCAATGCGAGATACGATATGCAGACCTCTGTAAGTTGCCTTTACCTCACGTTTAGCTGACATTATTCTGCCTGGAGTTTTCTAAAATGCGGTGTCCCTTTTGCCAGCATCCTGATAACCGAGTGCTCGAGTCGCGTTCGGCAGAATCTGGCCAGAGTGTGCGGCGACGGCGGGAATGTTTAAAGTGTGCACGGCGATTTACAACCTACGAGCGCATTGAGTTTGTACCAATTACTGTGATTAAACGTAGCGGCGATCGCGAATCGTTTGACCGGTCTAAACTCTTAAGAGGAATTGTGCGGGCTTGTGAAAAAACAGGGATTTCTAATGAGCGGCTAGAATCTTTGGTAGATGAGATTGAGGCAGAACTCCAACAGCGATCAGCCCATGAAGTCAAAAGTAGTGAAATTGGTGAATTGGTCTTAGAAAGTTTACGGCCCCTAAATGAAGTGGCCTACATTCGCTTTGCCTCCGTTTATCGAAAGTTTCAGGGAATTCGCGATTTTGTTGATACCCTGGATCATCTTCAAAATAGTGGCAATCATTCTATTCATGAGGAAGCCTCTACATCCGATTTGCAGCTTCAAAATTAAACCTGAGGAGAATGTTTGAAACACGCCCGGTGGTTAAAATCCCGATGACATACGTCAAGTTTGCCTACGCAGACTTTAAGAACCTTCCGTAACCTGCGGAGGCACGGTTTGTTTGTACAGACACGAAGCAGACTACTAGGGGATAGGCTGTTAAAGCCTCCTCTCAGTTAAAATCTGGCGTGAACTGCGGGGGTTGACTGCAAACCCTTGTCTCAAAGCTATGGGCTATGTTCTAAGAGTAAGCAGAGTAGGCGATGCCAAAAGCCAGGAAGGTTTCGCTGCTGGAGTCATTCCCTTTACCTGACAGGCATTGTTTCCAGGATCAATACTGGATTTAGCTGCCAAACAAGCGCTTCGGCCCGAAATGGGTAGAAAATTTTGTAATCCGGTCGTTGGTTGTGGCAGAAGTAGGATATTATTGTTCTTCTGGAAAGCGGCTTTTTTTGCCCGCATCTTCTAGAATAGGTTCACGGCATGTCGGTGTAGTCGGCTCATATTTTGTGTGCCAGTACATCAACGGAGGAAACTTTTACGGAGAATAGCGCAGGACTCGATTCGCATGGTCAATCAGGACACACCCACGGTAGAAATTGGTTTTACTCACGAAGATTTTGCGGCCTTACTAGATAAGTATGACTATCACTTTAGCCCCGGCGATGTGGTGGCAGGGACGGTTTTTAGCATCGAGCCGCGGGGCGCTCTGATTGACATTGGTGCAAAGACAGCGGCCTACATTCCTATTCAGGAGATGTCGATTAACCGGGTCGATGGGCCTGACGAAGTGCTGGCCCAGAATGAAACCCGTGAGTTTTTCATTCTTGCCGATGAAAATGAAGATGGGCAACTTACCCTTTCAATTCGTCGAATTGAGTATATGCGAGCCTGGGAACGGGTTCGCCAATTGCAGGCAGAAGATGCCACCGTGCGATCGCTGGTTTTTGCAACAAATCGAGGCGGCGCACTGGTTCGCATCGAAGGTCTTAGAGGATTTATTCCCGGCTCTCACATCAGCACTCGTAAGCCTAAGGAAGATCTGGTCGGTGAGGAATTACCCCTTAAGTTCCTAGAAGTAGACGAAGAACGTAACCGCTTGGTACTGAGTCATCGCCGCGCCCTAGTTGAGCGGAAAATGAACCGCCTTGAGGTGGGTGAAGTGGTGATTGGGACAGTCCGCGGAATTAAGCCCTATGGTGCCTTCATCGATATTGGCGGGGTTAGCGGCTTGCTACACATCTCCGAAATCTCCCATGATCACATTGATACTCCCCATAGTGTCTTCAATGTGAATGATGAAGTAAAGGTGATGATTATCGACCTAGACGCAGAGCGCGGTCGGATTTCGCTTTCAACCAAACAGTTGGAACCAGAACCCGGCGATATGGTGAAAAATAAGGATCTCGTTTACGAGAAGGCAGAAGAAATGGCAGCTCGTTATCGCGAGCAGGTACTTGCCCAGAAGGAAGCGAAGTCGATGCCGATTGAGCCAACGCCAACTGTTGAGCCAGTAGTAGCTGAGGAACTCTCAGAAGAAGACCTGCCTGCCGCTGTTGAAGAATAGGCGTCAGTGCTTTTGAAAGGAGGGGTTACCCTTTTTTTTGCTGTTTAAGCATTTTGATGTTTAAGCATTGGTGCAGCGGAGGCTGAGAGCATGTCACCTTTTGAGGCCCTCATCCCCCAGCCCCTTCTTCCAACCTGGGAGAAGGGGGATCGAGCCATTTCAAAGGCCCTCTCCCAAATTGGGAGAGGGATTTAGGTTGAGGGCAAAAGTGACATGCACCCGCGGAGGCTAAACTCGTCGTGATTCAATGACTGCTCACAGCAAAAAGCCATGACGACGATTCAATGTGGCACGAAAGCTTTTGATAATGTACGGGCCATTGTGTTTGATAAAGATGGCACTCTGGCAGATTCCCATCCGCTCTTGGGGCGTTTAGCACAGCAACGAGCCAGTCTAGTGGATGCAGTTGTGCCGGGGCTAGAGGCATGGCTGCTCAAAGCCTTTGGGATGACACCATCTGGTTTGAATTTGGCGGGTCTGATGGCGGTTGGCACACGCTCTGAGAATGAGATTGCTGCAGCAGCCTGTGTCGCCAGTCAGGGTTATGACTGGTTGGAGGCTTTGACACTGGTAAAAGCTGCCTTTCAGCAAGCCGATCAAGCACTCCAGCGGAAGGCGCTTCATACCCCTCCTTTTGAGGGAATTCGATCGCTCCTACAACAATTAGCCGAGGGGGGAGTTGCGATCGCCGTTCTATCGGGAGATACCACTGCCAATGTCCAGGACTTTTTAACCTACTATGAACTGACCCAATGGGTAAGCTACGCCGCCGGATCCGACCACTTTACCAAGCCTGACCCCCGCTTCTTACAACAGGCGTGCGAAGTACTACAGATCACCCCAGAAGAAACTCTAGTGATTGGGGATGCCAGTACCGATTTGGAAATGGCAAGATTCGCAGGCGCCGCCGCTAGTATTGGCGTGACCTGGGGTGGCGCGACACCAGTAGCGTTGGCTGGGGCAACGGTCACCATCTCTCAGCCAGCAGAGATCCAGCTCATCCACTGATGCTCGTGACAGCAAGGATAGACCTCACCATATGAGTTAGAACACCTTAGGTTCACAAAATCAAAATTACTCAAAAAGTTGGCCATTTCTACTCACTCGCTATATGGGTTAGAACACCCTAGGTTCACAAACCCGTGTCAGCTCGATAGAACCTCTGCCAGCCAAAATCGCAAACCCAAATGAGCCAGCAAACCCAATCAGAATACAACAGTAGAGCCATTGTATCGGGATAAGATGCTTTAGTTCTACTCAGGGTGTGCCTTTAAAGGCTGGCTCTCAGCACAGACGATTCACAATCCCCGCAGGTTCTCACCGGGGGAACGCACCTAAACGCTACTCCTGATCTTTAACTCGCGTTTTACGTTCCAAAATCTCCTTAATAATTAGTGTCGCCACTGCTAACAGAGCCAGCAACACAGAGGCGGCAAACGCCGCTTCCGTGTTGTACTCTTTGTATTCCTGCTCCACATACAGCGGTAAGCTCTGAGTCTTACCGATAATATTTCCAGAAACCACCGAAACAGCACCAAATTCGCCCATAGATCGGGCATTCGTCAAGAGAATGCCGTAGAGCAGCCCCCAGCGGATACTGGGAAGCGTCACCCGGAAAAACACCTGCCAGCTATTCGCTCCCAAGGTTTCAGCCGCTTCTTCCTGATCGGTACCAATTTCTTCCAGCACCGGAATCACCTCACGGGCCACAAAGGGCATGCTAACAAACGCCGTGGCCAAGGCCATCGCTGGAAAAGCAAACACGATTTTGATGTTATTGGCCGCCAGCACATCACCAAACCAACCCTGACGCCCATAGAGCAAAACAATCATTAACCCTACGACGACAGGAGAAATTGAGAACGGCAAATCAATCAAACTAAGTAGAAAGGTGCGTCCCAAAAAGCGCTTACGAGCCAGCGCCATGGCGGTGCATAAACCAAAAATGACATTCAGGGGAACGGCGACTGCCGCGAGGGATAATGTCATCCTCATGGCATGGAGGGCGGCTGGTTTTTGCAAGCTCGCAAAAAAGTAGCCAGCCCCTTTGCTAAAGGCCTGCACAAACACGTTGAGGGCCGGCAAATAGATTAGCAACGATAGAAACAGTAACGCCAACCCAATTAATAGGAACGATATCCAATCCCTTTGTTGGGGTTTTGAACGAGTCGGGGCCGATGAAGGTTGGGACGGGTTTTCCGGTGAGTGATGGAGGGGAATCATGCGCTTAGTATCTGGTCATGGCCAATTACAGGGGTGCTGAATCGCCGAATGAATGTGAACGAAGTCAATTCATCCAACGCTCGCTTCATAACAAACATCCGTAGCACCCAAGCCCGTCGTCAAAACCGGGGAGGATGGCTGTTTAGTCAAGCTTGGAGCACAACGATTTTCTTCCTCCTAGTCTCTACTTTTGATCGAGAGCCATTAGCGGGCATTGTAGCGTTGCCCCCAAGCTTGTAGGAAGTTAATTAACAGCAGCAGTAGCAAAGAAATCAACAGCATTACCACACCAATGACCGTGGCTCCAGAATAGTCATACTGCTCTAGTCGCTGGAAGACTAAAATCGGTGCGATTAAGTCTCGAAAGGGAGTGTTTGAAGAAATAATCACTGTTGAGCCATACTCGCCAACGGCTCGCGAGAAGCCTAGGGCAATCCCTGTGAGGATGGACGGCAACAACGGTGGCAAAATCACCCGCCAGAAGGTCTGAAAGCGTGACGCCCCCAAGGACCAGGCTGCTTCTTCAATATCCTTTTCCATTTCAGAGAGTACTGGCTGTACCGTACGTACCACGAAGGGCAGAGAGATAAACGTCATGGCGATCGCCACTCCTAGTCGAGTAAAGGCAATTTTGATGCCAAACGGTGCAAAGAGAGAACCAATCCAGCCTTTCTCACTATAGAGAGTCGCCAGAGTTAGACCTGCCACTGCGGTTGGCAAAGCAAAGGGTAAATCAATCGAAGCATCAACAACCCGCTTCAACGGAAAGTCATAGCGTACCAGCACCCAGGCCACCAATGTGCCAAAAACACCGCCAATCAGTGCTGATAAAAAGGCCGTTGTAAACGTAACGTCATAGGTTGAGAGGGCGATCGGGCTGGTGGCAATCTGCCAAACTTCCGACAAAGGCAACTCCAATGCCTTAAAAAACATAGCCGCCAGCGGCAAGAGCAGCATAACAGACAAATAACCCAGCATCACAATCCAGTTCCAGGGGGCATTCACAAACGTTTGCCCCACCCTCTTCCAGAACGATCGCTTCACAGAGCGGACTTGAGTCGGAGTTGATAACGTCATCGAGACAAACCAGTAAGGTTACAAACAAATTCCATAATTCAATTGACGGATCTCAAGAATTACACTATCGGTCACTTTACCAGCCATCATCGACGCTGCGCTCGGATCTGGTCGAAGACGGCTCCATCCGCAAAAAAGCGTTCCTGAGCCTGGTTCCAACCGCCAAACTCTTTCACACTTCCCAAAGTCTTGATCACCGGATATTTGGCGGCTAACTCCTTATTTTTAGCGATTTCTGCATTGTCTAGCGGGCGATAACCCAGTTTGATAAACTCTGCCTGAGCCTCTGGCGTATAGAGAAACTCTACAAACGCCTCCGCCACTTCACGGGTGCCGTGTTTATCCACATTTTTGTCCACCACCGCAACGGGCGTATCAATGGCAAAGTTAATTTCAGGGGTTAGATACTCTAGCTTTTCTCCCCGGCTCCGCGCCAAAATCACCTCGTTCTCGTAATTCAGTAGAGCGTCTCCCTGCCCCTGTTTATTAAAGGCATCTGTCGATTCCCGTGCATCCTTCGACAACACGGCAACATTTTTATACGCCTTAGCAACAAACTCCCGGGCTTTGGCCTCATTTCCATCGGTTTTCAGGATGTAGTCCCACAGGGCCAAAAAGTTCCAACGGGCACCTCCAGAAGTTTTAGGATCAGCGGTGACCCACTTCACATCATCTCGAACCAGATCAGCAAAGGATTGGATGGTTTTAGGGTTGCCTGCACGGGTGATAATCGACACGACAGTCTTTGCCACGGTGCCATCAAAGGGAACCCGCTTCTGCCAGTCATCTTTAACAAAACCGGCCTTGACTAACTTATCAACATCTGCCCCGACTGCTAGATGTACCACATCGGCTTCCAAGCCATCAACAACAGCGCGGGTCTGAGTGCCAGAGCCACCATAGCTTTGCTTAAAGATGACCACTTGCCCCTTTTCCTTTTGCCAAAATTCCTGAAACTTGGGAATAATCGCGTCGTGAGCGGCCTTAGGAATGGCATAGGCCACTAGAGTCAACTCCACCGGCCTCGAGGCACTGACAGGGCTGGCCCCGTTCGTTGTGGCATGATTGCCGCCACTAGCGCAGGAAGCAATGGTTAAGCTCAAAGTCACCCCAATCACAAATAGGGAAATCAACCCTTTGAAGGACTTCAGCTTAAATTGGCTAGCGACAAACTGAATGAGCGACTCTACACGAGCTAGCACAACCTGACAGACACTCATAAACATTGCCAACATTGCCTCCTAGCCAACATTGCCTCCTACACGGTAGCTCGGACAAAATTACGGTTTATCAGTAGACGTACCGCCTATTCAGATAAAGTTAGATATTACAGAAGGGTTTAGGGAAAAGCAAGACAATTTCCTAAATTTCGACCGGAAAATCGGAGATTAAACACATCCTGGCTTTGATGGCATCAATTCGAGAGCAACAGGACAACACTGTGGTGGGTAGCCCCTTTATCTTGTCCTACAGTATCGAATAAGCTGCCTGCATCAATCCTTAGGCCGTATTGGGTAACCGTCTCACTTTCAGAGCGAACTGCTGGCCTCAGGTCGAATGGGTAATCGCCAAAATCCTAATGCTTTCAAGCAAAGCGGCCCTTTTCTTCCTGAAGGTAACTTCAGAATTTTTAACATTAACGCTCAGCAAATCGTTTTACCGTAACAGATTAGGTACTTATTGCATTTCGGCGTTTCTGGGGAGTCCTGATTAGTCTTGGTAAAGCAACCAGGAGGAGGCATAGACTTCTCAGGTTTTTATATCTCTGTACTGCCGATAGGATCACTTGAAACTCGCACTCAATCATAGGTTTGGACGTTTTAGCATGAGCAGTAATTTAGCAACGAAACTGCGTGAGGGCACCAAAAAATCCCACACGATGGCAGAAAATACTGGGTTTATCGCTTGCTTTTTGAAAGGAGTGGTTGAAAAAAATTCCTACCGGAAGTTAGCTAGCAACCTTTACTTTGTTTACTCCGCGATGGAAGAAGAAATGGATCGGCATCGGGAGCATCCGATTCTTTCCAAAATTTATTTCCCTGAGTTGAAGCGGAAAGCGGCTCTTGAGCAGGATATGAAGTTTTACTATGGCCCTAGTTGGCGGGAGCAGGTGGCCCCTTCTGAAGCGGCGGCGGCTTATATTGCGCGGATTCGAGAGGTCTCAAATACCGCGCCTGAGCTGTTGGTGGCCCATGCTTATACCCGTTATCTGGGAGATTTGTCGGGTGGACAAATTTTGAAGGGAATTGCTCAGCGGGGGATGAATTTGACGGATGGGGAAGGAACCGCCTTCTACGAATTTCCTGAGATTGCTGATGAGAAGGCCTTTAAGCAAAAGTATCGGCAAGCGATGAATGACCTGCCTGTAGATGAGGCGATGGCTGATCGCATTGTGGACGAAGCAAACGATGCCTTTGGTAAAAACATGCAGATGTTTAAGGAATTGGAGGGCAACCTGATTAAGGCGATCGGCCAAATGCTCTTTAACACTCTGACCCGGCGGCGGGGTCGGGGCAGCACCGAATTGGCTACGGCAGAGTAGGCTCCCTTCCATCTTTCTAGGGTAGCGTTGAGGGCTGAGACTCTTTGTGCTGTCTAGGTTTTTAAACACCCCAGGTTTCCGATGCCTTTGTGCAGGGTTTAGAAGCCTGGGGTGTTTTGCTGTCTGGAGAGGGGACTAGGGGTGTTTCTGCCGCCAGCCATTGTTGTCTTCATGCCGACTGAGCGATGGTTTTCTATCTTGTGGACGGTTCTACCCTCTTTACACTTTGTAAATAAATTGTTACAAATAATGAGTACCTACTCTCTTTGCAAAACTTCATGTTTAGCGGAACTTTAACAAAAGGCGTTGGTGTTGACTTTGCGGAGCAGCTTTTGAGTACGGCTGCTCGCCAGTCAATTCGCCATCTATTTACCCGCAGTGAAGCAGTGGATGTACAAATCCGTTGTCAACCTGCCTATAAGCTGTTGCAGGGTGAGATTGACAGTTTCAAGATGAGTGGTCGTAACCTGTTGATTCGTAAAGACTTTTGGGTTGATGAAATGTCCTTTGAGACAGATGCTGTCTCCATCGACTTTGGCTCGGCCTTGACTGGAAAACTAAGCTTGAAGCAACCGACCAACGCGATCGCCCGGGTGGTCTTATCTCAGGACGGTATTAACCGAGCCTTTACAGCAGATCTGGTTCGTCGCCGGTTACAAAATCTCAACGCCCCAGAACTAACAAACTTATCAGGTGGAGAGCCTGTCTCCTTTTCAGATATTTCGGTACGCCTCCTACCCGACAACCGCATTACCCTAGTGGCTAAGGTTCATTTACCGAATGGTATAGTGCCCATTTGCCTAACAGCAACGCTAGAGATTGATCGCCGTCGCCGCATTCTGTTTAGCCAACATCAGGTTGAAATGGAAGGTATCCCTGAACAGCAACAGGGCTTATCTCAAGTGTTGGCTAACGCCTTTGCCGAAGTGCTGAACAGTATGGTGGATTTGGATCGGTTCGATTTGGATGGCGTCATGATGCGGATTAATCGCCTGGAAACAAAGGGCGAGCAATTGATTTTCAGTGGTTATGCCCAGATTGAGCATTTTCCTAAGCAGGGATAATTCTTACTGAAATGTTTTCGCTGACAACGCTGCCTTGCTGGACTCTGATGAGCTAGCAAGGCTTTTTTTAGGATCGAAATGCGGTCATCACAGTTAAAACAGACTGCTAAAACAGACTGCGGAGCCTCTGCAAACTGGCCTGAATCTGAGCCATTTCTGCGGGTGTTAATGCTTTTAGGCGCTCTTTCATGTACTCAATATGAGCTGGGAAAACCCGGTTAAATATCGCTTCACCCACCGGAGTGAGCACAATGATAAAGCAACGCCGGTTTTCGGGCGGTACGACCCGCTGTACCAGACCTTTTTGTTCCAGCCGATCGACAATGCCGGTCAGCGTGCCCTTGGTCGTTAAGGTCTTTTCGGCGATTTGGGTCATCATCATGCCTTGAGTATTGCCCAGGGTGGCAATCACATCAAACTGAGGCAGGGTCAGACCCAGTTGGCGGATATGCTCTTCATCGCATCGGGTAAAGGCTTGATACGTCCTGACAAGTTCACGCATCAAGGCCAGACAGGGTTCTTTAGCGGCCTTCTGGGCAGGGGTGAGGGGTGCAGCGGCGGGTGAAGGATCGGTAGCCAAAATTGTTGCTAAATCAAAAAATGTAGACTGTTTGACGTTGCTGACTCTGGATATAAATCATCAAACTATCCCTTCGTTAAGCAACGCCAACTATTCCATCTTAGATTGTAGCGATCCAAGTTTTCTCTGGTTAGGGTTGTGGATGGTGGAAGAAATGGAGGAGACATTGATACGGCTCTGCCAAATGGAAAGCCTTTGCTTCGTAACAAAAAGCTTTAGTTCTGCTGGACTGGGAGTTGGGCTGTCTAGAATAGACTTCTTGAATGATGGGCTTTGATCTGCTCAGCCCATGCTGACAAATTGCCCATGATCACAAATCATCACGATGGAGGATGGGTATGGCGATCGCAACAATTAACCCCGCCACCGGAGAAGTCTTAAAGATCTTTGAGCCGTTCAGTGACGCTGCTCTGGAAACGAGTCTGGAACTGGCTCAGCAAACCTTTGAAAAGTATCGTCATACCAGTTTTACAGAGCGATCGCAATGGCTACAGGCAGCAGCCCAGGTTTTATTAGACCGGAAGCAGGAATTTGGCGAGCTGATGACCCTAGAAATGGGTAAGACGCTGAAATCTGCGATCGCGGAAGTTGAAAAGTGCGCGCTGGTTTGCCGCTATTATGCCGAGAATGCCGCCCAGTTATTGGCAGATGTCCCAATTGCGACGGATGCCAGTCAGAGTTTTGTGCGGTATCAACCCCTAGGGGTTGTGCTCGCAGTCATGCCCTGGAATTTTCCTTTCTGGCAGGTCTTTCGATTTGCCGCTCCCGCTCTGATGGCCGGGAATGTGGGCTTACTCAAACACGCCTCCAACGTTCCCCAGTCAGCCCTCGCGATCGCCGAAGTCTTTGCCCTGGCAGGGTTTCCGGCAGGGGCATTCCAAACTCTGTTGATTGGGGCAGACCGAGTCGCACCACTGCTGGCCGATGCGCGGATTAAAGCCGCAACCCTGACGGGCAGCGAACCCGCCGGAGCCAGTCTAGCAGCAGCGGCAGGCAAACAGATTAAAAAGGTGGTACTAGAACTGGGCGGTAGCGACCCCTTTATCGTTCTACCCAGTGCTGATCTAGAAGCGGCAGCCACCACTGCCGTCACTGCCCGCATGCTCAACAATGGTCAGTCTTGTATTGCAGCAAAACGCTTTATTTTGGTTGGCGAGATTGCGGATGCGTTTCAGGCCAAGCTGCTAGAAAAGTTTCAAGCCCTCAAAGTCGGCGACCCCCGCTTGCCAGATACCGATGTTGGCCCCCTAGCTACCTCTGGAATTCTTCAGGATTTAGCCCAGCAAGTAGAGGCGGCTATCCAGCAGGGAGCAAAGGTTTTAACGGGTGGAAAGCCCCTAGGCGGAGTTGGGAATTTTTACCCCCCGACATTGCTAATCGATATTGACCCTCAAAAACCAATCGCCCAAGAGGAATTTTTTGGGCCGGTGGCGATGGTATTTCGAGTCGATACTTTAGAGGCGGCGATCGCCCTAGCAAATGCCACCCCCTTTGGCCTAGGGGCCAGTGCCTGGACAACAGATGCCGCTGAGCAAACCTGCCTAATTCATGAGTTAGAGGCTGGTTCCGTGTTTATTAATGGCATGGTTAAATCGGATCCGCGCTTGCCCTTTGGTGGCATCAAGCATTCAGGTTTTGGCCGCGAACTCAGCCGCGAAGGCATTTTGGAATTTGTCAATATCAAAACAGTCTGGGTCAAATAGCGATGACATGCCACTAAGGTCAGTGGCATCTATCCATCCATAGTGCGGGGCTGTCGCGCGCCTAAGGTAAAGCCACCGTCTTCGGCGCATGACAGGTAATTGGCATCGTTGTAACGCACAATCAGCCTAGAATTTCTCTACCCTACTTGCGGGCACAGATAGCTTGAATGTCAGTGAAGGCCAATATTTCTAAACAAAAAGTTGTATCAAAAGCTACAAACAGGCTGGAACGAGAGGGAACCAACGTGCTAAGAAGGGTAAAGGCAAATCCTTCAGGAATCTAGCTACACGATTCTGCCTTACCGTATTAGCGATGGGGTTATGTACGCCTCAGACAGGGGTTCAGTCATCCTCTCACCAGCTACTTTGATGTGGGTGTTTGCTCTCCGGATTGATGAATCAGAATTCCCTGGTTGATGGCGATCGCAGGCTCGATTTGAAGGCGGGAAGGTTTCAGGAAATTAGACAATCCATCCACTACAGGAAAACATCATGGGCGAAATGAACACAGCCGATTTGCTAGTGCGCTGCCTTGAGAATGAGGGAGTTCGCTATGTTTTTGGTTTACCGGGCGAAGAAAACTTGCATGTGCTAGAAGCCATCAAGCACTCTTCGATTCAATTTATTACGACCCGCCACGAGCAAGGGGCAGCCTTTATGGCCGATGTTTATGGCCGCTTAACGGGTAAACCAGGGGTGTGCCTTTCTACCCTTGGCCCTGGGGCCACTAACCTCATGACCGGAGTTGCCGACGCCAATCTTGACCGTGCCCCCCTCGTCGCCATTACGGGACAGGTTGGTACAGACCGCATGCATATTGAGTCACACCAATATCTGGATTTAGTGGCGATGTTTGCCCCGGTAACCAAGTGGAATGCACAAATTGTGCGCCCCACCAATACCCCTGAAATTGTTCGGAAAGCCTTCAAAATTGCCCAGGCCGAAAAACCAGGGGCAGTCCATATCGATTTACCCGAAAATATTGCGGCGATGCCCGCCCCTGGGCGCCCCCTTCGGATTGATGGGCAAGAAAAAACCTATGCTTCATTTCAAAGCATTGAGAAAGCCGCCGAAGCCATTTCCAAGGCAGAAAACCCCTTCATTTTGGTGGGGAACGGGGCCATTCGGTGTGATGCCAGCGAAGCCCTGACCGAGTTTGCGACTAAGTTGAATATTCCTGTAGCCAACACCTTTATGGGGAAAGGCGTGATTCGCTACACTCACCCGCTAGCGCTCTGGTCGGTCGGGTTGCAACAGCGAGACTATATTAGTTGCGGGTTTGATCGGGCTGATTTGGTAATTTGTGTCGGCTATGACTTGATTGAGTATTCTCCCAAGAAGTGGAATCCGACTGGGGATATAGCCATTGTCCACATTGGCATGACACCCGCCGAAATTGATAGCAGCTATATTCCTGTAGCTGAGGTCGTCGGCGATATTTCAGACACCCTGCGGGAAATTTTGCGCCGCGCCGATCGCACAGGAAAACCGGAACCCTACGCCCTGGAACTCCGGGAAGACATTCGCAATGATTATCTGCAATATGCCAAAGATGATGGCTTTCCGGTAAAGCCGCAAAAACTGATCTATGACCTGCGCCAGGTGATGGGGCCAGAAGATATCGTGATTTCTGATGTGGGCGCCCACAAAATGTGGATAGCCCGCCACTACCACTGCGAACGTCCAAATACCTGCATTATCTCCAATGGGTTTGCTGCCATGGGGATTGCGATTCCAGGAGCGATCGCAGCCAAACTAGTACACCCAGATCGTAAAGTGGTGGCTGTTACAGGTGATGGCGGCTTTATGATGAACAACCAAGAACTCGAAACCGCCCTCCGAGTCGGCACCCCCTTCGTTACTATCATCTTTAACGATGGCGGTTATGGCTTAATTGAGTGGAAACAACAAAACCACTTTGGTGAATCTGCCTTCATTAAGTTCACAAACCCCGACTTTGTTAAGTTTGCCGAGAGTATGGGCCTTAAAGGCTACCGGGTTGAGTCCTGTGCTGATTTAATCCCAATCTTAAAGGATGCACTTTCCCAGGATATTCCGACTGTGATTGATTGCCCCATTGATTACTCCGAAAATTTGCGGTTTACTCAGCGCGTTGGCGATTTGACCTGTGCCATTTAGCAGGCCCATCTTCCTAACCGGCACCTTCAGTACAGGCTTCACAATGCCTCCACAGTTTCTAGATCTCCTGCATTCGGGAGAGATCGATGAAGCGCATTCTCAAGAAAATCTAGCCCTCTCGGGGTTTGGGCATTTACTTAGTTGTTAGGTCATAAGTCTAGCTTCCCTCACCCCTTTCTGGAATGCCCGTTAGGGCTACACCTCTCTCGCTGCCCCCTGCCTCCATTCATGGGGGGCGAGGAGAAGGGCTTCATCTGGCTACCCTGGATGGGAGAAAGATCGGGGAGATGAGGATAGCTAAGGCAAGTCCAGAAATTTCTGCCTTGCTGTACTAGTAAGTCGCTGAGCGCAATTAAATTCAGGGGTGAAGAGGGTGGAACCCCCTGCCTAGGGGCTGCACCCACGCTTCCTTTCTTTCAATTCTTTCAATTAATTAGGACTACCTGCTTAGATTTGCTTTATCGCACAGGGCCATTGTAATCGACCAAAATTTGCCAGTCTTTGGGGTCAATGGTGACCGTAGTCTCAATTGACATCACACTTTCACCTGGACGATTGCCCTTAAAAGTGAACGTCCAGGAACCATTCTCATTTGCGGTGCAGGGAGACTCGCGCACCGGGGCATGCATAGAGGCCTCGGCCCGGTAAAACTCTAATCCTCCATTTGCTGCCTCAGCCCCTTGCCGAGCTAGATTTTTAGCTCGGCTCAGCGCAAAGATTTGACTCTCTGGGTTAGGGCTGTTGAGCGCTTCCGTAACGCAGCGATTAAAAGGGGTTTCTTGAACTTGTGCCGATGCTGCCAAAGGGGCGAGGGCAAGGCTAACAAGCACACAGGTGATAGGAACAATAAGTCGTGGCATCGTCAAAAAATTCGCTCGGTTATAGTGGAAACTGAAGCATTGGGCGATCGCGCCCCAGAAAAAGGGACAAGGCTTTTATAACCTATCCAGGCAAAACCCTGCTTTAATCTTTCTCGCGATACTCGGCTTGATCCGCACAATCTTCACAAACATGTTGAATTCACAAATATGTTGCAGCCTTTTCTCAACTAGTGTTGGCTTTGTAAGGTGGCTAAAACAGCGCGGATGGGTTGCCCCCAAACCCACCCCATGGGCTTAAAGCCAGTGCCCAAATGCCTGCTGAAAGGTACGGTTGAGAATGGCCTGGCGAATAGCCTGGGTAAATCGCACCAGTTCCGTAATGTTGTGAATCGTCAATAGGGTATAGCCCAGTAACTCCTGCGATCGCACCAGGTGGCTAATATAGGCCCGGCTAAAGTGGCAACAGGTATAGCAGGGGCAGGTTTCATCAATCGGGCGGAAATCCTCACGGAACTTGGCATTTTTAAGATTCCAGCGATCGCCCCGCACCAAGGCATTGGCATGCCGCGCCAACCGGGTGGGAATCACACAATCAAACAAATCGACCCCAGCCGCGATCGCCTGAGCCATCTCCCGATAGGTCCCTACTCCCATCAGATATCGAGGCTTATGGATAGGCAACATTGGCGCCGTTGCCTGCACAATTTTCTCAATCAACGCCGCCGGCTCTCCCACACTAACCCCGCCAATGGCATAACCGGGTAGATCGAACTCCACCAATTGCTGCGCAGCCATTTGTCGAAGTTCCGGATAGATGCCTCCCTGAACGATGCCAAACAGGGCCTGATCTGCTCGTTGATGCGCCTCAATGCAACGCTCTAGCCAGCGATAGGTACGCTCCACGGCTGTCACCACATGGTCGCGACTAGCGGGGTAGGGAGGGCATTCATCAAAGGCCATAATGACGTCTGCACCGAGGGCATTTTGAATCGCGATCGACCGCTCAGGGGATAGCTCAATCATTTGCCCGTCGCGCGGCGATCGAAACGTTACTCCCACTTCTGAGATGGTACGCATTTCACTCAGGCTAAACACCTGAAACCCACCAGAATCGGTGAGGATTGGCCCGGGCCACTGCATGAATTGATGTAAGCCACCGGCCTTGGCCACAATCGCTTCCCCCGGCTGGAGGTGGAGGTGGTAAGTATTTGCCAAAACCATCTGTGCTCCCGTTGCCTGCAATTGGTCGGGAGTAAGCGTTTTGACATTAGCCAAGGTGCCCACTGGCATAAAGCGGGGAGTCTCGACCACACCATGGGGAGTATGGAAGCACCCCACCCGTGCTCCTGTATCAGGACAGGTGGCTAGCAATTCAAAAGAGAAATCAGTACTCAAGGTTTCGGGTTCGTTTCACAGAATCTCTATTGTGTCATTCCAAATTGTGTCATTCCAAAGAAACCATCGGAGCTTCTGAGCGCAATATCAACTCCGCCCAGCACTGTAACACTGCTCGGCTAACTGTCGATGACGCTGACCTGTAATTTTGTGCTTAACGGTAGACCGTTACCCAAATGACGTTGCTCGACTAGCCATAGATAGCTCTGACCCGGAGTACGGTGGGCAAATTTGTTCGAGAGGCGAAGGCCAGCGCATGAAAACGCTGAGAAACTTTAGTACTTGTTTGCTGACGAGGTTGGCTGAAGCGCGTACCACCTCCTGTTCTACGACTGGGAAGTCCTTCTTTAGTTGCCTGAGCTGGTTGGCTAAAAGAGGTAACTAATGCTACCAATAAAAGTGTCAGTGTAAGTTGCCGCATAGTTTGAGGATAGATGCTGTACGAGATAAGCATGGCTGAGATTCGCCAACAGTCACCAGGGTTAAATCACGGAGTACGTAGTGAAAAATGATCTGATGTAAGCAAATTTACTCTCCAGAAAGTTAGTGAATTTCCGAATTCGCCATCAGCATCTAACCACACTTTTGCCTATGGGAGCGAAGGGTGAGATCCCCCTTCTCAATCTTCCACGGCTAGCCAAAAGCTTTGAGAAAGCGCGCTATCCTGAAAAGGAGATTTGTTGAGAAGTGTCAACGGAAAATTTATGACTCAACAGCCTGCTCGTATTTGTATTCTGGGTGGGGGATTCGGGGGGCTTTACACCGCTCTGCGCCTCAGCCAGTTACCTTGGAAGGATGTTCCTAGACCGGATATTACTCTGATCGATCAGAGCGATCGCTTTCTCTTCAGTCCGTTTCTGTACGAGTTGGCCAGTGGAGAGCTACAAACCTGGGAGGTGGCTCCCCTGTTTCAAGATTTGCTAGCGGGCAGTGGGGTCAAGTTTCATCAGGCAGCAGTGGTGGATGTCAACGTAGAGCAAAAATCCGTTGTACTCAAAGAGGGTGAGCCACGATTCTACGACTACTTGGTGCTGGCCATTGGGGGAGAGACGCCCTTAGGAAGGGTGCCAGGATCCCAGGAGTATGCCCTCCCCTTTCGCACTGTAGCAGATGCCTATCGGTTAAAAGAGCGGCTACAGACCTTGCAGGAGCAGGATGTAGAAAAGATTCGAATTGCCATCGTGGGGGCAGGTTACTCAGGGGTGGAACTGGCCTGCAAGTTAGCGGATCTTTTGGCAGAGCAGGGCCGCATTCGCCTGATCGACTTGGGCGATCGCATTCTTAGAAATTCTCCAGAATTTAACCGGACGGCGGCCCAAAAAGCTCTGAGCGATCGGGGCGTTTGGGTTGATTTAGAAACCTCGGTTGCGGAAATCACGGCTGACACGATTTCTCTCACCTATAGGGGAGCCACAGATACACTCCCAGCCGATTTAGTGTTGTGGACAGTGGGTACACGGGCCAGTGCGGTAGTCACCGCCTTGCCCTTGAAGCAAAATGAATCTGGGCAAATTGTCACCACCCCCACCCTACAAGTGGTCGAACATCCAGAAATCTTTGCTTTAGGCGATTTAGCGGATTGTAAAGATGCCGCAGGGCAACAGGTACCGACCACGGCTCAGGCCGCGATTCAACAAGCTGATTATGTTGGATGGAATCTCTGGGCCATGATTTCTCAGCGGCCACTACTGCCCTATCGCTATCAACATTTGGGGGAAATGCTGACCCTGGGGCAAGATAATGCCACTCTTACGGCTCTGGGCATTAAGCTAGAGGGGGCACCCGCGACTCTTTTTCGTAAGCTAGCTTACCTTTACCGCATGCCGACAACCGAGCATCAGCTACGGGTTGGCTTAAGCTGGATGGTGCAACCCATTTACTCTTTGTTGGCAGCCCTGAACGCTGCCGCCGATTAGGGCCGTCTCTGATACGTCGCTGGTTCGCTGGTATTGCGTTGATCTGTCCCTGGGTGCAGCCCAGGGACGCAGTGGTTCAACCAGTGGCTCAAACGGACGGCCGAACCCCCACGGTCACTCTTGGCGGCTCGGCATCGATCTCTAGAGGTGTGCCATCAGCGGCTTCTAAAACAAACCCAGCATCACGGATCATAGCCCAGTCTTGATGGGCGGCCTGTCCGGGAGTGGTGAGGTAATCGCCCACAAAGATGGAGTTAGCTGCGTATAGTCCCAGGGGTTGTAGCGATCGCAGATGCACTTCACGCCCCCCAGCAATCCGAATCTCTTGACTGGGTAAGAGCAGGCGAAACAGACAGAGAATTCGCAAGCAGTGACGCGGGGTTAGGCTTTGCACGTCTGCCAGAGGCGTACCAGAAATGGGAATCAAAAAGTTGACTGGCACACTAGTCACCCCTAATTGCCGCAGAGAGAGAGCTAGATCAATCACATCTTGATCCGATTCGCCCATGCCCAAAATTCCCCCTGAGCAGGTAGTTAATCCGGCGGCTTTGACATGGTTTACCGTCTCTACTCGGTCATCAAATGTGTGAGTTGTGCAGATTTCAGCGTGATAGTCGAGGGAGGTGTTGAGATTATGGTTGACCCGATCAACGCCCGCTGCCGCTAACCGCTCAGCCTGCTCCTGATTGAGTAAACCCAGACAGGCGCAAATCTTTAGGTCATACTTAGACTTTACGGCATGCACAGCCTCCAGCACCTGGCGAAAGGTGGTTTCGTTGGGCGATCGCCCAGATATCACCAAACAAAAGGTGCCAGCCTTGAGGGCCTGGGCACGCTCCGCCGCTGCGAGAATTTTTGACTGGGCCAACAGGGGGTATTTCTCAATTTCAGCGGTTGAAATTTTGGACTGAGAGCAATAGTGGCAATCTTCGGGACAGAGACCACTTTGAGCATTGAGTAAATAATGGAGACGGACACGATTTCCCCAGTAGTGGTGACGCACCCGATAGGCCGCCGCCAGTTGCTCCAAGACCATTTCATCCGGAGCTTGTAACACAGCCAGGGCTTCTTCCCGGCTGAGGCACTCTCCCGCCAAGGCACAATCTGCTAGCTTATTCCAGTTCACACAAGATATCGACACAGCACCGCTCACTTCATTGGTTTATAAAGTATCTAACACATCTCGAATCCCCTGGTAGATCAATCCAAGCTGGCTCGGGGTGATGCAATAGGGAGGGAGGAGATAGATAGTATTGCCCAGGGGGCGCAGCAGCAAACCTGCTTCCAAAAATCGCGCTTTTAAGGTGGGGGCGATCGCACTAAAGTAGCCGCCCTCCCCAGGCGTTTTTACATCCATTGCACTAATCGTTCCACAAACGCGCCAATGCTCGATCAGCGGGTGATCTCGCAGCCATTTGTCCATCCATTGCCGGTGCCAACTTTCCATGCCCTGGTAAACCATTGGATCGGCTTCTAAAAGATTGAGCGAGGCCAATCCGGTCGCGCAAGCCAAGGGATTGCCCGTATAGGAATGGCCATGGTAAAAGGCCTGAGTCGCATCATCAGAGTAAAACGCCTGGTAAATCGCCTCTGTCGCGATCGTCATCGCCAGCGGCAAGCAGCCCCCCGACAAGCCCTTCGACAAACAGATCAAATCTGGGCAGGTAGACGACTTGAGGCAGGCAAATAACTCGCCTGTACGACCAAACCCTGTCATCACCTCGTCATAGATCAGCAGCAGGTGCGATCGCCGGGCTAAGTCTGCCAGTGCTTGCAAAAAAGTAGGGCGACACATCCGCATTCCACCCGCCCCCTGTACCAGCGGCTCAATAAAAATCCCAGCGTAGCAATGACCCTGCTGCTGCAAGAACTGCTCCACCGCCGCCAGCGCTTGGGTCTCCTTAGACTCAACGGCCTGATCCGCCTCAAACGTTGCCGGAAACGGCACTAAATCGGTTTGAAACAAAAGGGGATCATAGGACTGCCACCAGCAGGAGCCGCGCCCAACCGCCATTGCACCAACCGTATCGCCGTGGTACCCTCCCTCAAAAGCCAGGAACCGAGTACGCTGGGGTTCTCCCTGGTTCTGCCAATACTGGTACGCCATTTTGAGAGCGACTTCCACCGCGGTCGAACCATTATCGGAGAAAAAGACGCGACGCAAACCAGCAGGGAGATGATTTAACACACGCCGAGCTAACTGTTCTGCCGGGTCGTGGGTAAAACCAGCAAAAATCACATGTTCTAGGGTTTGGGCCTGTTGATAGAGCGCCTCTGCTAATTGCGGGTGGCTATGCCCGTGTAAGGTGACCCACCAGCTAGAGATACAGTCCATTACCTGTCGCCCGTCTTCTAATTCTAGAAAAATGCCCCGCCCTCTTTTCACCTTCAGTCGGGGAGGAGCTGTTTTCATTTGGGTGAAGGGTTGCCAGATCGGAGAATCCATAAACAGCGGGTTAAACTAGACCGATATCACCTGAATGTAGTGGGCGATCGCCAGGGTGATTCTTCCAAGCTCTGATCGCAGCTTCAATCACTACTGATCACACCGAAACAAACACCCCAAAATCTTAAAAAAAGCTTGAAAGTAGAAAAAAGTCTCAAAGAATACAACTGCCATAGTATCGATTAAAGCATGGTTAGAAGATTGGATTCGCCTGTCAGCCCAAGGATTGTGACACCCGTCGTTTCCAGTAGCAGTACTCCTCAGCTTGAGGCGACAGGCATCCTCCTCCAGTCTCATGAGGTAGCCAGGTAAAGCAATGGCCACAAAATCTTACGTTACTTTGAATGGATCAAATGGAGCAAAGCCAGATGGGGTAATGCTAACTAAGAAAGAAAAGAAGAAAGGAAAAAAGAAAGTGAAAGGCAAGGCAGAGCCATCTGAGCAACCACTTCCCGATGAAAAGAAGGCGCAGAAAGCCGATATCCCTCATGATCGACCGAAAAATTTGAAGAAAGCCTTCTATGAAGTAGAGCTAGCAAAACTGCAAATGGAATTGGTGAAGTTGCAGTATTGGGTAAAGCACACGGGTTTAAGAATTGTTCTGGTCTTTGAAGGGCGCGATGCCGCAGGGAAAGGGAGCACAATTAAGCGGATTACAGAACCTCTCAACCCTCGTGGTTGTCGAGTCGTTGCGTTAAGCGCCCCCTCCGATCATGAAAAAAACCAGTGGTATTTTCAGCGCTACGTTCCCCATTTACCCGGAGCAGGCGAAATCGTGATCTTTGACCGGAGCTGGTACAACCGGGCAGGGGTGGAGCGCGTCATGGGGTTCTGCACCGAGGAGCAATACCGCGAGTTTTACCAGTCCTGCCCTGAGTTTGAGCGAATGCTTGTGCGCTCTGGCATTATTTTGTTGAAGTATTGGTTTTCTGTAAGTGATGATGAGCAAGAACGCCGGTTCCAATCACGCATGATGGATCCATCACGGCGCTGGAAGCTTAGCCCAATGGATTTAGAGTCCCGCGATCGCTGGGAAGAATATTCCAGAGCAAAGGACGAGATGTTTGCCCACACCAATATTCCAGAAGCGCCCTGGTTTACCGTAGAGGCCGATGATAAAAAGCGATCGCGGCTAAATTGCATCAGCCATATTCTCAGCAAAATTCCCTACGAAGACATCACTCCCGAACCCTTTGAGTTGCCACCGCGCAAACCTTCAATCGGGTACGTGCGCCCCCCCAAAAATGAGCAATTCTTTGTACCGCACATCTATTAGCTATCAGAGTATTAGCTACCAGAAAACAGCCCTACCAGGGAAGTTTCAACAAATAAGTTGCGTTTGCACCTAGAAGAAGCACTTGTGATAAACAATAGGCAGAGAGCATATCACCTTTGCAGGCCCTCATCTCCCAGTCCCTTCTCTCAACCTAGGAGAAGGGAAGCTGAGCTGTTTCAAAGGCTCTCTCCTAAATCGGGAGAGATCTCTAGGGTGAAGGCAAAAGTGACATGCACCCAATAGGCATCCCTTGGGGCACAGCTCAGCCGCAGGCGACCCTAACTCATCGCCCTAGCAGCAGACAACATCATCGACCTCAGACCTATTTAGGGTAACGATAAATACCGTAGAGCCGCCCCTACTGAATGTTGACAAGCTTGCTAATCAATGGGCCCTTTGCCTACATCAAACTGCCATATAAACAGACTAACAGACTACAACTTGCAAGCGCTCCGGGCATAGGTGGCAAAGCAACCCGAAAAAACAGACAACATCCAATAAGCATTACTTCAAATGACTTAGAAATATCTGGTTGCTAATCTCACAAAAGGTTGCAATCAGATTATTTTTTCATAAAATTTTTTTCATAAAAAGCATCCTTCCCAAAATCTAGAAAAGATAGCTTTTAATATCATACGTTGCAGAAACTCTTCTCGGCAGAATAATATCAAACAACCGGCCTAATCAAAAACCACAGATAAACAGCGAGAATCAAACTTGTGAAACCTAAAATCACATCCCCCTGTTCCCTCAGTTGGTTCTGAAGAAACCGCCAAATCTGCACAAAGATAGCTCGACGCTCTTCAGCAAGATCAGCCATCAGTTTAGCCACCTGAGCATCAACTTCTTCCAGAGAGACTTCGCCGCGCTGGTAACGCGCTTCTAAGTTATCTAGTTTGCGCCAATATATTTTTGTAGCTTCAAACAAATCTGGAAGCATAAGCCTTAAGACAAAAAATAAACCTGATGCAGACCAGTACTGCTACAGAGATCTGTTGCAGCACTGGCCTGTATGGAACTACATCAAACCTAATTGAGCCAGAATCCCCTGACCAGTAATCAATTCAGTGGCAATACCGATGACGAGACCGAGCATGGCAAGACGACCATTCAGGTTTTCTGCGAATTGAGTGAAGCCAAACTTAGCATCTTGGTTTTGCATGGAATGAATCCTTATTAACTCGATGAGCGTGGAAGACAGATGTAAACATCTGTTACTAAAATATTAACTTATATTTCAAAACATTGCAGGGCAGATCTTTTGATGACTAGGGCAATAAATTTGCTAGCCAGGGAAGATTTTTCGCAAGACTCGGTGCTCCGAATGTAGATGCAGGCGAAATCAATTCCACTAAGGGTTCACTGGTAGACGTTGAGTTCGCACCGCCAGTTTGGAGCAATGACAAAATCCAAATCCCTGATGGGTCAGCTTTTGAAGCCTTCTGAAGAAAAACCTGATGATGCCATGATGGAGCGACCTGCTCTAAGACTCTCAACTAATGTCAACCAGATAGCCGCCTAACTGGGTTGGGGAACCCCAATTGGCTAAGTGATCGTAGTCCAAACTAAAGTTAAGACGGGGTGCGGGGTTAATCCCTAGCTAGGGACGAAGCCCCCACACCTCTTCGCTATGCAAATGGCTTAGGGCACTGGCGTAGTGCTACGTCTATCGGCAGCCCCATCAGAAGGCTAAGCTAATAATTCGCCCGTCTCTTGCAAGGCATGGAGACGATGGTAGATACCGCCGTGCTCCAACAACTGCTCGTGGCTGCCAACTTCAACAATTCGACCTTTTTCTAAAACCACAATTTGATCGGCTTCCCGCACTGTACTTAGCCGGTGGGCAATGATAATCAAAGTTCGGGTTCCAAGAATTGAACGCATCGCTAGTTGAATTGATCGCTCCGACTCGTAATCGAGGCTAGAGGTGGCCTCATCAAAGATCAGCACGTCTAGATTCATAATCAGGGCGCGGGCAATCCCCACGCGCTGTCGTTGGCCGCCTGATAGGCGCACCCCTCGTTCTCCTACGATCGTGGCATAGCCATTCGGCATTTGCCGAATAAAGTCATCAGCCTGGGCAATGCGGCAGGCTTCGACCACGTCTGCAAGCGTTGCCTGGGGATTCCCATAGGTGAGGTTATCCAACAGGGTACCGTTGAAGATATCGACTTCCTGGTGCACGATCGCCAACCGTTTACGGTAGGCCGTTACATCCAGACGGCGAATATCCTGACCATCGATCAAAATTGCCCCACTGGTTGGCTCAAAGTAACGAAAGAGCAATTTCACCAAGGTGGATTTACCCGACCCCGATCGCCCCACCAATGCCACAGTTTGGTAAGGCTGAATTAGCAGATTAATATCCTGCAAAACCGGACGCTCTGGCTCATAACTAAAAGAAAGGTGTGATAACTCCACCTTACCAGTGAACTGGTAATGGATTGCCGACTCAGAGTCGAGCACCAAACTACCGGCATCACTGCCATTCGGCATCTGCATAAACTCGTGAAATCGGATCATCGAAGCATAGCGCCGGGCAAAAACCTCTGCTAGCTGGCTAATTGGCTCAATCTCGGCATAGGCCATACTGGAGACGGTTAACACTGTCACAAAATGACCAATCGAGATCGTGCCTTGTAAGGCAGCCCATAAAGTACAAAAGAGCACCAAAAAAACACAGGATTGCACAATTGTGCGCTCAATCATGCCGAGTTTGACGTACCCCAGGTGAATGCGATAATCCAACACTTTAAACTCTCGTTCTAGCCGTTGCCGTTGCCGCTCCAGCTCCTTGGCTTCTGTGGCAAACGCCTTCACCGTTTTGATGTTCGTAATAATCTCTGAGGTACGGCTTTCAGTATCCTCCATATACTTGTCGAGTTTTTCTTCCTGGTCAGATAGTTTCTTTAACCCTGTCAGGCTGTAGATCATAATGGCCAGGAAAGAGAGCAACAGCAGCAGCGCGATGCGCCATTCAATCAAAAAGATGACGGCAAAGATGCCAAATACACGAATGGTTTTGGGCAACAGTTGCCCGGTGACTTCTGGATAAGTCCAGGTGTGGTTCGAAATACCTCGCGCCACCCGGGCAGCAATGCGTCCTGGGTTGTTTTCGTCGTAAAAATCAAGGGGCAGGGTCAAAATTTTGGCGATCGCCTGACGAGCATGGTCACGTCGGGCACGAAAGGCGGTATCCCAGTTAAACCAAGGCCCGATCCAAGGCTGAATCGGGGCACGCCCAACGGATACGCAGAAAATCAAAACCACCAACACCCACAAGGCCAGATTATGGTTAGCCGTTAAACCGGTTAGCCGACTGACGGTATCAGTCACGGCCTGTACTGGGGCATCGACGGGTTGTTGAGACAGGACATTCAAAATTTGCCCAATCGCATAGGGATTGAACAAATCAATCATTTCAAATACCCCCATGGCTAACACCGTGAAGGTGGTAATTCCTTTGTAGTTGCGGTAGTAACGGAGAATGTCAGTAAATTTCGCCATAATTGCACCCCCATTCAATTAGGGGAAGTTGGGGCTAGGCCATGCAAACGGAACACGAAGCAAACAGCAGCAAGCAGCCATAGACAATGCGGGCAAAACAGCCGATCTCCATTGTCAATCGCCACCCGTCTTTGAAAACACTCAAAACCAAATCATAAAATGGGCGATCGCACCTCCAGAGCAAGCCATATCTAACAGAAGTCGCGATCGCCCCTAGGGAATACTACACAGTAGTATCATATTACAAGTGTGGCACACCTTTAATTTTTGCCAAGGCGTTTTGTCAGAGATGATCTACCCTGTTCGGATCTAAAGAAAAAGACGATTTACTAGACATTCAAAACCCCGGTAGCAAATATCTCGATCATACGTTTGCTGACAGAGCTGTGCAAACCAGCCTACAAAAGGGCACTTATCGCGTGATGAATACTTGGATAACGACCTGGCAGCATCCCCGGCATCACTATCGGCGATTGTGAATAGCTCACTGGGCGATCGCGGTACCTAAAATCTGGCGAACGGTGCTGTCAAAATCGGCAAACTGGGGCGATCGTACCCGTTCATCACCCGTGAAGGTCTGGACTTCGCGATAAATCCCCGCTTGCAGTGTCAACACCAAAATAGTTTGGGCCGAGGGGTCAACAATCCAATATTCGGGAATGCCCCGATCCTGATACTGGCCTCGCTTGGCCACATAATCTCGTTCTCGTTGCAGTTCCCCAGGGCTGACAATTTCAATGACTAGCAGAGGGGGAGCCATACTCAGCCGAATTGTATTGCGGCTTTTAAGCTGTTGAATGTGCTCAGCTTGAAGAATCGTCAGGTCGGGATAGCGGTTGCGCGGCTCCCCGTGGACTTCCAGCTCTAAACCATGCCCCCGAACCCGATCAGTCCCCAGTAACAAAACAAATTGAAAGAAGAGGCGGTTGGCAATTTCCACATTCTCACCAGACTCTGGAGGCACGACAATCAACTCTCCGTTAAACAGTTCATACAAGTGCTCGGTGCCATCATCGTAAGACAGGTACTCTTCAAAACTGAGAAATCGGGGTTGGGTGTGCAGCATTGCAGTCAGTGAAGCCAATCTGGTTAATCCACTCTGTCTCTGATTTTAGAGTAATGACCAGAAAGCCGCAGAGAAGCAACGAATGGCTATCCATCCTGCTTTGCTTCCAGAGGGTTCATAGAGAAAAGTAGTAGGAGCGATCGCTACTTTTCTAGTCATTGCAACACGATGGTCTAATAGCACTGCCGGGTAATTGCCTAACAATAGGCCAGACCCCTAATTAAGACGACCCTCGAAATTGGCGCTACCAAACAGCGAATCGCCTGTATAGCTGCGTTGGCTAAGTCAGCACAAGCGAATCGGCAGCACTAGTAACAAGCCAATAGACTGTCAGCAGGAATGAAGGGTCGTTTTGGCTGAATCTCTCAGACTCGTTACACTAGAAATAAATTTGGCCTTGGAGTTTTTGCCTGAAAACCAGTTTTTGAAAAGGTTTCTAAACACTATGGCACAGTCCTTTAGTATTCAAGCCCCGTTTCAGCCCACGGGTGACCAACCTAAGGCGATCGCCCAACTGGTTCAATCGATCAATCGCGGCAACCGTTATCAAACTCTGCTGGGTGCTACAGGTACAGGCAAGACTCATACCATTGCTCGTGTGATTGAGCAAATCGGGCGACCAACCCTACTGTTGGCCCACAATAAAACCCTGGCAGCACAGCTCTGCAATGAGTTGCGCGAGTTTTTTCCCCATAACGCGGTGGAATATTTCATCAGCTATTACGACTATTATCAGCCCGAAGCCTACATCCCTGTAACCGATACTTACATCCAAAAAACAGCGTCGATCAATGATGAGATCGACATGCTGCGCCACTCCGCCACGCGATCGCTGTTTGAGCGGCGCGATGTCATTGTTGTAGCCTCGATTAGCTGTATCTATGGTTTGGGAATTCCCGCTGAATATCTGAAAGCCTCCATTCCCCTACGAGTCGGAGAAGAAAAAGATCCTCGTCAAATTATTCGCGATCTGGTCTCAGTGCAATACAGCCGTAACGACCTAGATTTAGGTCGGGGTAAATTTCGCATCAAAGGGGATGTTCTGGAGATCGGCCCGGCCTATGAGGATCGCATCATTCGAGTCGAATTTTTTGGCGAAGAAATTGAAGCCATTCGCTACATTGACCCGGTCACCGGGGCGACCCTGCAAAGCATGGAAGGGGTCAATGTTTACCCGGCGCGTCACTTCGTCACTCCAGAAGAACGTCTACAGTCTGCCTGCGACGCGATTGAGATTGAACTCAAAGAACAACTTGCCTACTTAGAGAGCGAAGGAAAATTGCTGGAGGCCCAGCGGCTAGAGCAGCGTACTCGTTACGACCTGGAGGTGCTGCGAGAAGTGGGCTTTTGCAACGGGGTAGAAAACTACTCTCGCCACCTCGCTGGACGGGAGGCCGGTGCTCCACCAGAGTGCTTGATTGATTACTTTCCTAAAGATTGGTTACTAGTGATTGACGAATCCCATGTGACGATTCCTCAACTGCGGGGAATGTACAACGGCGACCAATCGCGCAAGCGGGTGTTGATTGAGCATGGATTTCGTTTGCCCAGCGCCGCCGACAACCGCCCTCTCAAGGCAGAAGAATTTTGGGCCAAGGTCGGGCAGTGCATTTTTGTCTCGGCGACCCCTGGCGATTGGGAGCTAGAGATTTCTGGACACAATGTCGTGGAGCAGGTGATTCGTCCGACCGGGGTACTGGATCCAGAAGTATTTGTACGCCCCACTCAGGGCCAAGTGGATGACCTCTATGGCGAGATTCAAGAGCGCGTGCAACGGGGCGAGCGCACCCTGGTAACCACTCTGACCAAACGCATGGCGGAAGACCTAACGGAATATTTTCAAGACCGGGGCATTCGAGTGCGTTATCTCCATTCGGAGATTAACTCAATTGAGCGAATTGAGATTTTGCAAGACCTGCGAGAGGGTGTTTTTGATGTATTAATCGGAGTTAACCTCTTACGAGAAGGGTTGGATTTGCCGGAGGTTTCGCTGGTGGCGATTCTTGATGCTGATAAGGAGGGCTATTTGCGGGCGGAGCGATCGCTGATTCAAACCATTGGGCGGGCAGCACGTCATGTCAACGGTCAGGCGATTCTCTATGCCGACACCATGACCGACAGCATGGCCAAGGCAATTAGCGAAACTGAGCGGCGGCGGGCTATTCAAATCGCCTATAACGAAAAACATGGAATTACGCCCCAACCCGTTGTGAAGCGCTCCAGTAATTCGATTCTTTCCTTCTTAGAGGTTTCGCGGCGGCTTAATGCTCAGGAGCTAGAACAAGCTTGTGACCCAGCGACTAACCTCCCCCTAGAAGAAATTCCTGAATTGATTACCCAGCTAGAAACCCAGATGAAAGAATCTGCTAAAAAGCTGGACTTTGAGGAGGCTGCCAAATACCGCGATCGCATTAAGCAGCTGCGCGATAAGCTCTTGGGGCGCTCCTCCTCCCATTAAAGCCAAGTGCTCACAACTGGAGTAAGTTCTCTAGCTAGTTAGCAAGGTAGAAATATCTTGACTCGCCTGAGTCCCCGCTCGTTTCACCATCAAGAGAACAGGGGAGCCAAGTTGAAGCCCCACTCTCCTACTTTAGGAATATACACATGCTATTCGTCTGACATCAGCTTTCAGAAGTCGGATCGAAGCCCCTCTCCTGCTCTGGGAGAAAGTTTAGGGCGAGGGTATCCAAGATTGTGCCTTATCTACTAGTAGTTGAATACTCCTGAGTAAGTAGTCCTAACTAAGTCCGAATCAACTGTAAGAGGGCGGGCGGGGGGCTGCGCCCTCAAGCAAAAAGGCCGTCTCCTCCGCCCCCGAAATCAGGTGCAATTGAATTGCGCCCAGCGACGGATGCCAGAGTTAACTACAGTTCCGGCCAGTCCTTAGGCTTGTTGCCGACGACGGCGACGGGCACCAGCGAAACCGGCCCCGGCTAGAGCAATACCAGCCATGGTCGTGGGTTCAGGCACGGCTGTTGCAGTTTCAGCCTTGAGCGCGACCCCATCATTGCCGCACTCTAGAAAAACGTTGGCCAGAAAAGAGCCACTCGGCAGTAGAGCACGATCAAAGCTAAAACCAAAGACTTGATTACCAGCGGCACTGCCAAAGTTTAAGCCCGCGGCTTGCAAATCGTTAGCAAATAACATGGTGATATCACCAATCTTGTTCCCAGAGGCGATCGAGGTTTGAATACTCCCTGAACCGTAATAATTCAGCACTTCTGCTTTGGTTTGGAGACCATTGTTACCCTGGGTATTTTGTCGATCAAAACCCGCATTGTAGTAGCTGTTGAGGTTAGCGTAACCCACATTGGCAGCCGTTACACTGGTGGTTGAAACGTTAGAGTAAATGCCAGCGGCTACGAGGGTGTCATTGGTGTCAGCAAAGCGAACGCCAAACAGATTTCCTTGGGCATTATTAAAGTTTGCGCCTGTGAAATTAAAGAATAAGTCACCCCAGCCAATATTCTTATCGGCTGCCCGCGCATCATAATTCCCGGTCAGGGGCGTATTGCCTGTTAAAGCGACAAAAACTTTGTCATTCTCGACTTTCATGGCCATGCCACGAATGTCATAGGTCTTACCACCGGAACCATCCCCAGTAGCATCAAAGCTGTAAAACCAATCGCTACCCAGGCTAAATGCCTGTGCTGGGGCTGCCGCCACACTGAAGCCAGTGGATAGCAAGCTTAAGCCGATCAAAAGTTGATGCAATTTCATTTGATTAGAACCTCGTGTGATAACTGACAATAATGAGACCGATGAGACTAATGCCAGGGAATGATTGGAGAGAACATTGCTTTTGTACTTTCCAATACCAGAGTATCCGGATTGCTCCAGTCACTCGATGCGATCGCTCCCGACTTCACAGAATTTCTAAAACAACTGTTTTTTCTTAACGGAGAAGTAAAAGCGTCTAATCCCAGCCGATGGTTGTCATCGCAATAGACTGTAAATATACGGTTTGATTCAATTAAGCTCCTGTTAACTAAGTTAGTCTCACTCATCGTAAGAGGCCGTTTGAAACGTGTGCGGTGGTTAAAACCGTGACGATAGGAGCCAAACCTACTACGGGGCCGTCACCCAACTGGAGCCTTCCATCACCTGCGAAGGCAGGGTTTTCTCCGTATCACCGCCATTCGAGCCGTTAGGGCTACTAGGAGATAAGCTAAAGCAGCCTCTCAAAAGGGAATCTTAGGGGCACAGCTTCTAGATCGGGGTAAAGTTCCCGCACCCCCTCCTTAATCAGGTGGCAATGGCTATGAAATTGCAAATCAGTTGACCCGCTCACCCCATGTCCAAAATCTAAAATGGGGCCGTTTGAGATTCAAGATCGTTTCCCTCGAAGCCGGCAGGTTGGTTAGTAGGGGTTTTGCCTGCTGGATTCAGCCGCTTCCATGCCCCCTCAAAGGCAGCGTAATGCGAGCTTGCCCAATTCCAGACAAATCGCTAAAAAGGCAAAGTAAGAGGGGCAATCGGTTCAATATCGGGGTCATAACCACCGACTTGATTTGTTCGCAGAACCCAAACGACTCCGCCTTGTTGCAAAAAAGTGCTGACAATTGTGTCGCTAGCAAGGCGGGGCAGCATGGTGCGCCAACTGATTAACCCACGTCGCAGGGCTTGCAAGGGGGCATCTTCGAGGGTAGAGCCTAATAACAGGGCGCTTTTTTCCCAATCAGGGCGGGAGTTACCAAAGGTGAGCAGGCGGCGCATCAGCGATCGCTTGAGGGTTCGCAACTGTTGGTACCGCTGTTGCTGATCAGGCTGTTTCACCAGGTGTTGGGCGATCGCGGGATGGGTTTGAATCAATTTTTCAATCTGGCGAATGCTGGCGTAAAGCGCCTGATTTGAGTCTTGGGCACAATTATTGGCAGGGCCGACATAGGTAGCCCCAGTTCCATCACCAATGCGATAGCGGGCGGTCATTCGCTCCAGTTGTTGCAGCATCAGCCCCAGGGGAGAGATGGCTGAAACGGGTTGGTCTAGGGGCAGGTTGCTCAGGTCAAAGGGTTCGGTAAAGGCTTCTAGCTGGATCAGAATATCAGAAACAGGACGAGTCCCCAGCCAACCAAACTGGCGATCGCCCATGTAGCGAGTCCAATGCAGGCTGCCCGAAATGATGCCATCCGCATTATGGGTATAAACCTGATGATAAATAATGTCAAAGCGTGGCTCTCCGGCCAGCGGTTCCTCCACCACCTCTGCAACACCATAGGCAAAGTGGCCAAAGTAAACAGGGCCACGGGCAGGTGATTCTGCTTTAGCGCCGCCAATGCCACCGTAGACGTGTACCAGTAAAGCACGAGAGCCGATGCGCCAGGCTTGCAGGGCCTCCTGAGTTGAGCACTGGGCTGGGGCAATCAGCACAGAATCGATCTGGCCTTTTTGGGCGGCCAGGTTTTCCCAGGTTAACCGCTTTAAATAGGTTTGGGCAGTAGCCTGATTATGAATCATCTGGAGCGGTTGCACTCGCAGCAAAGCGCGGGGAGCGATCGCCTGGACAACGAAGACACCGGCTGAGTTTTTCGCTCCGTAGATATACCAGCCCATTTGATTCAGGGGCGATCGCTCAATTTGATCCGTTGTGGAAAAGGCAATCCCCTCTCGATTAGGAACCACCTTAGGAAGGCTAACGACTTCTTGAGGCCCATCAAACCGCCCCGAAACGCGATTAAAGTGGACAACGCAAAACCGATCAGTATTGGCCAGGGGTTCCACAAATTGTACCAACCCGTAAAACCGCCCTGTGATCTGTACTGGTTCTTGCCGAATGAAGAGAACAACACCCTCCCCGTCTAGCCCTGGCCTAACTTCAACCTGCAATAGCTGGACGATGACATCATCGCGAGGATGCGCCCCAGCCAAAGACTCTAGGGGATCCACCTGCCGCCAGTGGTTAACCCGCTCTGGATGCACTACCCCTTGGCGCTGGGTATATTCTGCGGCTTCGCTAAAGTGCACGTCGCAGGTCACGGTCTGCACCCCTCGCTGCACAACCGGGTCATTGCTCCAGCAGAGCCGCACCGTTCTGCCCACTAGATGTTGATAGCCGACAGCCGCATGGTGCACTTCAAACCAGACGCCACGAAACCGTTGATGCCGCTCTGGCAAAATTAATCGCCCCATCCAAGGAGCAATGGGGCGATAGAGTTGGGGGTCTACGGCCTGATAAAGGGGATAGAAACTGCTGGCCACCCATTCGGCCTGTTGAAACAGCTCGTAGTTACTAGGTCGGCGTTTGCTAGTAGCTGCTGGAGGGAGCCAACGCCCTTGGGTGATCGCTGTCACCCAGTCGAGGGTTTGTTGGAGATAGGTGCGACCATCGGGGAGGTATCGATTTGGATCAAATAAACCACCAGGGACGTTGTGGCCCACTGGCCCCAGGGAAATCAAGCTGATTTTGCCCTGGCGCTTGGCCCGGTTCCAATAGGAGAGGGTCAGCAGTCGCCAACGCCGGGGAAACATGATGGCCGCTAGCCGCTCAATTGGGTCTTTTTTGCCTGCCAGGTGGTAGAGATGTTCCACGGCTAGCAGATTGACATTGCCACTGATTGCCCCACCCAGGGAAATAATTTCAATCGGTGCTCGCAGCGCCTCGCGCAGGTAGGGAGCAGCGGCGGCAGCAACCTGAGCGCCCCCACTATAACCAATCAGGGTAAGAGGGATATGGCTGCCGACTTCGTAGCCATGGTGCAACAGCCCGCTACAGATGACTTGGGCCACGCCCCGGTTATAAATGGCTCCATAGCGATGGTCAGCAGAAACAGCGACTACCAGCATATTGCGCAGATTCACCAAAAAACCCAGAACTACGCCCTGTCGCTGCGATCGCCAGTGCTCAGTCAGTCGCCAAAAAAATGCCAGAGGCCGCTGTCCCGTGAGAGGATTATTGAGCACAGAATAGGGCAAAATCCCCTTAATCACTCGGATATCATCGGGCAAGATGATTTCTAATTCGTCTAAAAAGCGCTCTACCGTTGGTAGGTGTTGGTGATTAGATTGCCCAACTCCGTCCAGATAGACCACATAGCGGCTAGCGGCCTGGCCCGGCACAACCGGCGTGGTCAAAATCCCTGGATGGATGCTGGTTTCCAGGCGATCGCCATACCAGCCAGCCCACCAGCCTAGAGCCTCCAAAGGAGCAATCATCGCCGCTGCCACCAGAGAAACCATGCCAATCCATACCAGGTCGATAGTCAAGCGCTCGTAGAAGCGGAGCCGATTATACCAATCGGGTAGCCATTCCCTCAGCGGGGAAAGCAGGAATATCCCCAGTCCCAAAATCAATAGCACCAAAACACTTCCAAAAAGCCAAAGGGCCAGGGGGGATATAGAAGAGGCCTGAGTGCCGTAGGCAGGAGGCAGCGGCTCATCCAAACTAACCGCTCCATTGTCGTGGTCAACCGGTTGACTATCACCCGGAACTTCCCAGGGAGTTCCCCCGGCTTGCAGTAAATCGCGCAAATCTCGGCTGCCCTTCGCCAGAGGGACTCCCGCCACCAGATTTAGCAGCCAATTGCCCAAGTTCGCCAGGGGTTGGCCAATGGTGCGCTCTAAGATTTGCAGCACAACCCAGCCTAAAAAGACATAACTGATGGCCTGCCAGCGAGTTAGATCTGCCACAACTGCCACTCCTACCACCATGGCAATGAGATGCCAGCCAGAGAGCAGCCAGCCCAGGGGTGCTCCTAAGTAGGGCATTGCGGCCAGAAAGCTAAACAAAAGAGGGGCGTAGCTAATTCCTAGGACGTTGGCAATCGTGGCAAAGGAGAGAGGCGTGGTGAAGGGGGCACGGCTGACCAGCCAAGTGCTCACGACCAGAAGGAAATAACCGACCACAAATAAAATGGCACCCACTCCCAGGGTGAGAAGAAAGCGAGCAGGCCGCACTCGATTGATAAAAAGCATTAAGCTTTGGGCGATCGCCGCTGCTAGACCGGCCCCTAAAACAATTGCTACCACAGCGGGGTGCCCAAAGGGCTGGGTCGCGGCCCAGTGAAAAACCTCACTTTCCAGGGCGAAGACTCCACCCACCAATTCCCAAAAGTGATTCAACCGATCCATGATCGCATTCATCAACCAAGCTTATTGTGGCATTGCACTAGACAATTCCACTGGGTTTCATCGAGGATATCGGGCCTGCTCCTAACAGCTCAGAACGCCATCCCTGCTTCGGCATAAGACAGCACCTCCGGGTTAGCTATTAAACCCCATCGTCCCCGCCCGATTTCATGTTCCATCAACCTCAGGCAGCCGATCCTGGTGCTATATTCTCATGACGTGCGTGTTTCCAGCCACCTTAACCGCAGACTGCTAGCCACTGTAATGGCTGAGGGCAATCCCCTCAAACCATTCCCCCGGCTTACAATGCCAACCGACTAAACGCCGACTGACTGAATTCAAAAAAGCAGGAGAAAGTCAGGTGAGTCCTGCTTCATCAATTCTTTTTTAATTCTCTACAGACACGAAGATTTGATCATTGACAATCTCGGTTTGATTCGCCTGCGGGTTACGATAATCCCAACAAAACGGGAGTGTTCAATCGTGGCAGTTTGGTTGTAATGAGAGCCTGTTACCTTTGTGCAGGCCCTCATCCCCCAGCCCTTCTCCCAGGTTGGGCGAAGGGGAGCCGAGCCATCTCAAAGTCCTACTCCCAAATTGGGAGTGGGATTAGAGCAATCCGGGCACACCAGAAAAGGGCGAGGGCAAGAGTGGCATTCACCTGGTTGCGATCGCAAAAGCACCTATTTGTTTCATAGTTTCATAACTTCCCTCACAGCGACTGTCTCAATCCTTAGCTGGGGCTTCTCTGTTCTTGGTAACCTGTAAAGCTCGTTCTCCAAACGGCCTTCTACGATAACTGCCGTCCTCTGATTGAAGACGGGGTGCAAGGGGTGAAACCCCTTGGTGTGGGAGCAGCGCCTCTCCCTTAACCCTCAATAGAGGATGCAACTTGGCGATAGTGATCAGTCAAGTTTGCTAGAGCCATCGCTAAATGCGAGTCACCATCATTCTGGGAGCGTCAGTTGTGTGAAGCGGCTGTTTGCTGGACGGATCTCTTTAGCTGAATGGATCTCCTTAATCGTTAATCGTTATGAATTATTTCAATATGAATTATTTCAATATCATTAACCTCAAATTGCTGGGTTTCAAGCTGGCAAAAAGCCTGGGCCAACATAGGGCAGATATTTTAATAGCGCTGGCCTTAGGAGTGGCGATCGCGATTCCCACCCACATTGGCACCTACCAAATTCCAGACCCAGTGATTACCGATTTTTACGCCCAGGATGTCTGGTTTGGGAGTGATATTCCCACGGTCTTTGGCAATATCACCGACTTCAACAGTGATTTTGGCCGCAACAATAAGCACCCCCTCTTTCCTCTACTAATTTTTCCCCTCGTGTTTGGGCTAAGCAAGCTGTTGCTGCTAGACGTTTTGACGGCGGTGCGGTTGTTAGTGGTGCTAGCTGCCGCTGGCTGGGTAGCAGCACTTTACGCGCTGTTACGCTGTATGGGGTTGCAACGTCTAGATGCCACCCTATTTACGTTGTTGGGCGGAGTCAGCGCGGCTTCCGTATTCTGGCTCGTGATTCCAGAATCCTTCTCCTTTGGTTCGCTAACGATTATTCTCGGTCTGCTTTTCGCCACCTTAGCCCAATACCGTCCATTTTCAACCCTTGGGTATGTGTTACTCAATGTTATGACGGTCAGCATCACGATTACGAATGCCATGGTGGGCATTTTTACCACGGTGGTTAACCATCGTTGGCGCCAGGTGATTCAAATTGGTATTGCTGCCCTAGCGCTTTCGACCGCCCTATGGGTTGGGCAACGGGTTGTGTTTACAAATTCGGGTTTTCCCTTTCAACCGGGCACTTTTATTGGCGAGAAAAAGTTTGTCTCGGTTCCGGGTAAGAGCGGCTTGCTAGCCATGCTAAGTTCCTTTTTCTACCAGACGATGGTGATGCCGGCAACGACCTGGCTCGATTCATCCCTTCGACCGGATTGGGTTCAGCTCGAATCGAATGTGCTGAATCCCCTATCAGGGGGGCTGTGGGGCGCGATCGCTGTCGTTACCTGGACGGGTCTTTTACTGTTAGGGATCTGGGGCTTTGGCTCAACTCAACGGCATCTAAAGTTGCGGATTGTTTTAGGGTTGACCCTGGCGGCTCAGTTGGTGATGCATAGCATTTACGGGGTTGAAGAAACCTTTATCTATTCTCTGCATTTCATTCCGTTACTGGTCATGCTGGCAGCCTTTAGCCTGTTCACGCCATTGCGGCTAGTTAGCCTGGCGCTCGCAGGGGTACTCATCATCAGTGCTGGGATCAATAACCGGTCTCAGTTTAACCAGGTCGCAACGGCCCTCTGGAACTACGGCACTCCGCACCAGCAAGTTGCGGCTCAGATGAAACTGCGTCCGCAGGATCCCTGGTTGCGGTCAGAGGGGCCAGTGGTGTTAGCCCAGCCAGGTAGCGCGATCGCCCATAAAGCTTTTCACCAACCCGGCGGTAGCTTTAGCCCAGCCCCGGACAGTTTTGGTGTTTCCATTTGGGTGGTCGATCGCCAGGGTCGCTTGCAAGCCAGCAGTGATAGCCTTCCCCTTAAGGATATTCAGCAGCGTTTATTGCACCCAACGGATTCAAAGCAACTAGGGATTGTGACCCAAACCCCCTATTACCAGGCATCCTGGTCGGCAACTCCAACAGGGGGATGGCAGCTTGACCTAGAAGCGAGTGCCAATCAGGCGATGCAACCTCTGGTGGTGTTCCGGAGTGTAGGGCCAGCTGGAGGTGCCCTCACCTCGTTGAAGTGGGATGGGCAGGTGTTATCCCTGGGCGATCACTGGCAGGTGAAAAATATCCCCACTACGGCTAGGGTCTACCTGGGGAGCGAACAGACGCCGGGTTGGACGCAGGAAAAAAACCCTCGGTCGGAACAGCAAGACCCCTATGGCTGGGGGTATGCCCGGATTGAATTGGCCCAGGGGGCAAAAAGTCACCTTGTGTTAGAAAATACCCAGTCAACTGCGGATGCGGAAACTGGGGAAACGTTGGCGATCGCCCCTGGGTTAGAAATCGATCTACCCAACGCCCAATTTACCGATAGCTTTAATGCCCAAATCCGTCATTTGCTCATGGGGCTAGTAGGTACCCGCACCCGCCCCACCGACCCGCTTAGCTATCCCTTATCACGCTTTCGCGATGGTGCTTACCAGATGGTGGCACTAGCACGGGCAGGGCAATTGGAGGTAGCGAAGCAGCTCTCTACCTACTTTGCTGAGACAGATTGGGTCAACGGCTTTTTGCCAGAGGCTGACATTCCAGCCCTGGGGGTATGGGCCTTAACAGAGGTGGCCGACAGCATCAGACAACCGGCCTTTGACCAACAGATTTGGCCCCATGTTCGTCGTAAAATTGAGATAATCGAAAACCTACTTTCCAGCAATCGGCCCGGTTACCCTATTCTGGAGCAAGGACGCCTCCCCAATGCTGAATACCCAGATCTGCTGCGGGTTGATTTGATCGGCGGCAAAATGGATAACGCCCCGCATACGGTGACCCTCAACCAAACGGCCAACGCGATCAGCTATCGAGCACTTTTGAACGCGGCTGAATTAGGCGATCGCCTCAACCAATCAGCGGCGGCCAAACGCTGGCGTTCTCAGGCTGAGCAGATGCGGTTGAGCTGGCAAGAGCGCAGTCAACAAGAGGTGGCATCACTAACCGATGGTCTGTGGCCTACTTGGATTGCGGCCTCTGAACAAACAAGGATAGCTGAAGGATTAGAGCAACACCTACCAGCATTGCCAAATGACGGTGAACCAGTTCAACCACCCTCCCAAACACCACAACATGACCTAGCCACCGCCCATCAATGGCTGTATCTGGGACAACCTGACCGAGTCTGGCAAACATTGAAGGGCTTTTGGCAACATCAGGGATCTCCTGGCCTCTATACCTGGGCTGCACCCTCAGTAGAACTGGGCCTTACTCCAGAGCACCTTTCTCAATGGCATCGGGTGCGGGGTTGGTTTAACCCATCCCAAATCACCCCTCACCACTGGACTGCCGCAGAAATGGCGCTCCTACAGATTGATATGCTGGCCTACCTGGATCGATCCACCCCATCACCAACGCTGGTGCTGGGAGCTGGGGTGCTCAAAGACTGGCTGCGTCAACCCATGAGCGTCAAAGGGCTGCGCGTGGCTGGTCAAAGAGTGAATTGGGCCTGGGATGGAAAACAAGTAATGGTAGAGGTGACGGGTGACGCGCCCATGCTCCGACTGGGATCTGTCTTCCCAGCCGGTACTCCCATCAAGGTGACGGTCATGCAACCGACCACGCCTCTCCCCAAATCAAACGATCGCTTAAGTCAAACAGCCTAGGACACAATGCAAGTACTCAACCACTCAGGCTAGAGCGATCGCCAAGTAGACTTTCTAACTCACCGTTTCCATGGTTGGCGTGACGACGGCGATGCGTTCCCATCCACTTCCTTGCTTCAGAGATGCCGCAGGGGCAAATTTGGCCTCTTGTTCCAGCTTCACCCTCCATTCTGCTGAATTTCACTGAATTCAGGATTGACGTTGACGCAGAACCAGCTCAGCGATCGCCAAGTCGAGGGGAGTCGTGATTTTAAGGTTCGTTTCTTCCCCCTCGATCACCTTAACGGGGTAACCGCACTGCTCAAACAAAGCCGCATCATCCGTAACCTGCCAGCCCTGCTCACGCCCCTGTTCATGACATCGGAGCAAGGTTTCTACCACAAAGGCCTGGGGGGTTTGGGCCGCCCACAGGTTAGAACGATCTGGCGTCTGCGTAATCTGGTGAGTGCCCGGCTTAACCACCTTGATGGTGTCTTTCACGGGGATAGCCGCCACTAAGCCTGGGCAATGTTGAATCGCTTCGGCACAGCGATCAAGCAGAGCGGGTGTGGCCAGACAACGGGCACCATCGTGGATTAATACCCGACCGGCCACGGCTGGCAACCCCTGGAGACCACGATAAACCGACTCCTGACGAGTTGTACCGCCCTGAATCAAATGCACCATCTTAGTCATGCCCAGGGCCATTACGATTTCTTTGAAATCTGGAAAATCAACGGGCTGACCAATCAGCCCCACCCAACGAATCAAACGGCTCTCACGGGCGGCCAACAGAGTCCACGCTAGAATGGGCTGACCCAATACAGGAAGGAGCAGCTTGTTGCGATCGCTGCCCATCCGACGACCCGAACCAGCGGCTGGGATGAGTAGGTACAAAACGCCTCCCTTGACAGTGCCTGTTCTTTGATACCCCTTATTAAGGGTATAGATTTCCCGGAAAATGGATGCTTTTTTTGGTCAGGATGCCGCGATTTTACCTGGCCTAAGACCCGAAACGCCCAATTGATTGCAGGGGAATGAGCGGTTTATCACAGGGCAATCGAGCGCAGACGGGCGATCGGTAAGTAGGCAAGCTTGCGCAAACCAGGAACATAGGCCCGCCGATTAAAGACATCATAATCATTGCGCTCAATCTCATCCAAAATGCCACGGTAAAGTAACAACGCCGCCCACACAGGAAACCGAGCATCGGCACAAAGATCACTAATTCCCCGCTCGGCCAAAGCAAAGAACTTGCGCGCCCGTTGAATTTGATAACGCATCAGCTCTCGCCAGCGCTCATCGACAACACCATCGAATAAGTCAGCTTCCGTATAGTTAAAGAGCGCCAACTCATCGAGGGGCAGATAAATCCGCCCACGCCGGGCATCTTCACCCACATCTCGCAAAATATTAGTGAGCTGATTGGCAATCCCCAGGGCGATCGCCTCTTGAGTGGGGTCGATTGTTTTCTGCTGGTATAAATCCCAGGGAGCCGTGCGAGTAATGGTATCCACCCCCATCACAGGGGTCGTCATCAACCCGACCGTACCCGCCACTCGGTAGCAATACAGTTCCAGTTCTTCAAACGTTTGATAACGCGAGCGGCACAAATCCATGCGCTGCCCTTCAATCATGTCGCGGAAGGGCTGAATCTCAATGGGAAACCGTTGCAGTGTATCGACCAGCGCCACATCCAGATCGTCTAGAGGATCAGCAGCAAAAATTGACTCTAAGTGTTGCTCCCAATCATCTAGAGTAGCCGACGTCGTCTTCGCTGCCCGGGGGCCATCCACCAACTCATCCGTGCGACGGCACCACACGTAAACGGCCCAAATCGCCCGCCGCTTTTCCGGTGACATCAGCTGCGTGCCAATGTAAAAAGTTTTGGAGTATTTGGCAGTAATTTTGCGACAAAGTTCATAGGAATCATCCAGAGAAACTAGTTTTCTCACACCAGAGGATTTGGGCAATTTCCGCATTTCTGTTGGAACGCTTGACAGATACGGCAGGTCATCAGGCGGTGATAACCGAATGGCCATACCCGTTGGGGTATGGTTGGATAGGGTTTGATTTTTATTCGTCTGTTCACTCGCAACCATCAGCCTGCGTCCGTAGGGTCGGGGGTCAGCGTTTCCAAAAATGGGCTACATCTGCGAACCAACAGCAACAGGTTGGCGATCGCGGCTAACAGGGGTATCAGCCAGAGGGCTGTTTACAATTGCCTGCGCTGTCAGCTTACCAGAAAGTACGGCACCCTCCATACTGCCGAGATAGCGTTGCATCGTATAGCTACCGGCCAAAAAGAAATTAGCAATAGGAGTCGCCTGATCAGGCCGACAGGCTTGCCGGCCTGGAGCAGCGGTGTAAACGGAACGTGGCGTTTTAACAACATGGTACTTCAGTAACTTCGCAGGATTTTCTCCCGTCAAATGGTGGGGAAAAAGTCGCTCCAATTCTTTCATGGTGGCAGCAATGATCGCCTCTTCCGATTGGTCAATCCAATCTTTTGCGGGCGCAAGCACCAATTCCAGCATGGAGCGATCAGGATGAGCGTATTCCCGGCAGGTATTACTCATATCAGCATAAACACTGAGCAGTTCCGAGCGGGAGAACAAAAGCTGGTCGACATCGGTCATCTTGCGATCAAACCAGAGATGTAGATTAATCACCGGCACCCCTTCTAAACCTTCCATCTTTTGGAAGAAGTCGAGTTGCTTCCAGGGGTCGGGCATCAGCGCCTTGATCACGTCTACGGGCATGGCCGAAACATAGGCATCAGCCCTGACCACTTCATCAACCGCTCCGTCTAAACCCCGAAGGAGAAAACCCTGCACCGTCCCATCCGAGTTAAGCAAAATTTGCTTTAACGGTTTCCGGGTATGCACGGCTCCGCCTCCAGCGACAATGTAGTCTACCAGCGGCTGGCACAATCGCTCTGTTGGAGAGCCGTCTAAGAAGGCAATCTTAGAGCCATACCGCTCTTGTAGAAAGCGATTTAGAGCCGTTAACGGCACCGTAGCGGAAACATCTTCAGGATTGATAAAAGTCAGCGCTTTAGAGGCAGCAATAAAAATATCAGTGTTGACCTTCTCATCTACTCCTTGGAGCCGCAGCCACTCGAGCAGGCTGTACTGATCCATGCGCTCGACATAGGCTTGCCCTCGAACAATGGCCGGCAACAATCCTAGGGCGAAACGAAGCTTCTGCTCCCAGGTGAGCATGTCATTGTTGCGGATGATGGCAGTAATGACATTAAACGGAGCGGGAATATCCGGAACATCGAAGCGGGATAAGACACCGGGCTTATCCGGTTGGTTAAAAATCAGGGTGTGCTCTTTCCACTGGAGGCGATCGCGGATGCCCAACTCATCAAAGAGTTGCAGCATATTGGGGTAAGCACCAAAAAACACATGTAACCCCGTCTCGTACCAATCTCCGTCAGCATCCTTCCAGGCTGCAACCAGGCCACCTAAAACATCTCGACTCTCATAAACGATGGGCGTATGTCCGGCATCCACAAGATACTTTGCACAAGCCAGTCCAGCCAATCCACCGCCAGCAATCGCCACGCGCATAGAGCTTTTACGATTTCTTCAAAATTAGTTCTTCCTCATTATACGTTGCAAACTGTTACATTTCTCCAACCCCTCTGACATTCTGAGAAAAAGTTGCTGGATTAGCTAATCGATCTCTCCCACCCAGGGGGTTTGCACTAAATCAGTGAAGGTGACCTGCCGCAGGCGATCCAGTTCTTGAATGCGGCGTTTTTCATCGTAGATTTTCTGTTGATAGTAATGACTCAGTTCACTGTCTGGCCCTGGCCAGGTCTTTTCCCATAGGTCTTGAAAGTGGCGACAGCGTTTTTCGCACATCACTCGCTCCATGGCGGCTGTTGCGGCGCGAATGGTGAGATCCGCCCGGAGTATATCGCGTTTGGTTTTCTCCTCTAACTGAAACAAGGGATAGATCTGCATCAACTCGCGGGGGGACTCTAGAGCCAGATTTTGCAAATGGGCGATTAAATCTAGCGGGGGGTGGTCGGCCCGATCTGGGTCAGGCGCGATCGCGCTCACCGCATCTACCAGCGGGGGGGCATTCGCCCGCTGAATCTGTTGAATCTGCCGCCACAGAAAGCGGTGGTGGGAGAGGCTAAATTCCAGGTCATGGGCCTCTAGAGCGGCTACAATTGCGGCCCGCTGCTCCGGGGCGTGGAGATAGAGCCGTAATAGCTGGGCTTCAGCTTCTTCTAGCAAGGTGCGATCGCTAGAAGTTTGCCACTTTTGCGATCGCCCATGCCAGCGCTCTCCTCGTACTTGCTGGCGTAAATCTTCTTCTAAGCGCAACATCAGCCGAGAATCTCCCCGGCTTAGTTGATCGGCACTGTAGTGAATGTAATGAGTTCTGAGGGTCGCATTGGGCAAGTTGCCGAGTAACTTTACCACCGCCTGCACCGCCTGCTGAAACTGATCGGCTTGGTTCAAATCCTTGTCAGCGATCGCCCGTTGAATCTGCCAATCCAGCCAGAGGGGGGCGTTTTCTAAAAGTTGCTCGTAGGCTGCTGCCGCGTGGGTTTGTAAAAACTCGTCGGGGTCTTTACCGGCTGGAATATTGAGCACCCGTAATTGCACTTCTCCCTGGTAGGCCAGGGTTTCGACCTCGCCAATAGCCCGCTCGGCGGCCAAGTTACCCGCGCGGTCAGCATCAAAGTTCAACACAATTCGCTTTGATTCGGTATAACGCAGGAGTTGCCTCACCTGCTGGGCACTCAGCGCTGTGCCCATGGAGGCGACGGCATTGCAAATACCCGCGGCATGCAGAGCAATCACGTCAAAGTAACCCTCAACCACAATCGCCTGATCGGTCTTAGCGATCGCCTGACGCGCCTTATCCAGCCCGAATAACAGTTTGCCCTTGTCAAATAACTCCGTTTCTGGCGAGTTGAGATATTTGGGTTGCTCTTGCCCCAGCGATCGCCCACCAAAGCCAACCACCCGCCCCTGCAAGTCATGGATAGGAATGACCAGGCGATCACGGAAGCGATCATAGTAGCCCCCTCCCTCCTGGCGGGGAACTAATAACCCGGCCTGCTCTACCAAGGCCACAGGATAGCGTTTTTGTTCGACCAGATAGCCATAGAGGGTCTCCCACCCCGCTGGTGCATAACCGAGTTGAAACTGCTGGATAGTTGCCTGACTCAACTGCCGCTGCTCGGTCAGGTAAGCCAGCGCAGCAGATCCCTGGGGTTGGTAAAGGGCATGCTCATAAAACCGTGCCGCGATCGCAAGAATTTCGTAGAGTTGCTCTCGTCGGGAAATCTGCCGCTGAAACTCCTGCCGATCCTCCACTTTCAGCGTCTGAATGGGCACCTGGTAGCGCTTTGCCAGATCCAGTACAACTTCAGCAAAGGACTGTTTGTTAAGTTCCATCAAAAACTTAAAAACATTGCCCCCAGCCCCGCAGCTAAAGCAATAGTAAAACTGCTTACCAGGACTCACGGAGAAACTGGGTTTCCTATCCTCATGGAAAGGACATAACCCGGTAAAATCCTTGCCTTGCTTGCGCAGCACCACATACTCAGACACGACATCGACAATGTCAGCCCGCTGCTTAACTTGCTCAATTGTGTCCGGGTGAAGGCGGGGAATCTCCATAGGCCAATGTTCCCCAAGGTTAATTAGCCTTCTATTGTAGAGTCAGCGGCTTTGCCTTACACACCAGAATTGAGATGGCCCCATTAAATTTAGGTTATTGCCTCGATTTGCGCTGTAAATCCACGCTAAAGTTACCAGGGATAACGCGATTGGCCGATTTTGCGATTCACTCATCCTTGCCCTCAAGAATAGGGCGTCAATGGCTTGTTTTTTAAAGAGTAGACCGCTCGCCCCGCTATCAGCAGGCAGTTTGCTGACCTTTCCCCCCTTTCCCCCGCAGTTACCGGAGATTTACCATGCTGGAGCTTTACCAGTTTGAGCTGTCCCACTATACCGAGAAAGTCCGCTTTATTTTGGACTATAAGGGGCTGCCTTACCGCAAGATAGAAGTCACCCCTGGAATTGGGCAACTTGACCTGCTGCGGATCTCTGGTCAGCGGCAGGTTCCTGTTTTGAAGGATGGCCGTGAGGTCATTGCTGACTCTACAGCGATCGCCGACTACCTGGAACGGCAATATCCAGAGCGTCCGATTATTCCAACAAACCCGAGCGATCGGGGGCTATGCCTATTAATCGAGCAGTGGGCCGATGAATCGATTGGCTTAAATGCCCGCAAGGCCATGATTGGTGCACTGAATCGAGATCAAGCCTTTCGCAAAGCTTTTCTCCCTAGTGGTACTCCCGACCCTTTCAAATTTTTAGTTAGCTCCGTGCCCAGAGAAGTTTTAGATTTGCTCGGCCTGGGAATTGGGCTTACCCCCGAAACGTTGAAGACAGCAGAAGCGGCCCTCAAACGAGATCTCACCGCTCTTTGTTTTATGTTGTCAGAACGCCCCTACCTAGTGACCGAGCAGCCTACTTTAGCAGACTTTGCGGTAGCGGCCTTGACCATGTACATCAAGTTTCCAGAGGGCGATTACCTGAGCATTCCCACAGATTTAAAGGGAAAAGGAGTCCCTGGAATTGCAGATATCGGCACCTTTCAGCCTTTTTTTGACTGGCGCAGCAAACTCTACAGCGATTTTCGTAAGACCGAGGGAACAACGTCATCACCCGGAGCTTCTAGCCCAACGTCTATTGATATTGAGTAATATCAACCCAATCAATGCAGGATACGAACCCCTGGGGCAAAACATCTGCCAAATCTGGCCCCAGGGGTAGGGGAATGAACCCCAAGAGATTCAAACGTGAGAGCAACCACAGAATTGTTACTGTTAGACAGATTTATCTTATTGACCTTATCCAGTGCCTGTCTTAGCCAGGTGTAATCTTGCCTGATTCAGTGCTAGCAGCCTTTGGTCTACCCCTAAGGCATCTTGGTTGGGCGGCTTCTCATCCCAAGGCAACCTGAAAGGTCTAGGCTGTCCTAAGAGGAGGCTTTACTGATAACCAGCGCGTGCGAGAGTCTCTCATCAGGCGATCGCCGGAATAGGGTTGTTCTCGGGAAGCAGCGCCAACCTCAAACGAGAGTGCTCATGCCGATGTCAGGTTTGAGGAAAAAACCTGCAAAGCTTTAACTAGGGCTTAACACTTTTCATGTAATCTCCTTAGAGAGTCTATGGATTGACGTTTCATTGGATGTGAGGAGAATTATGCCTATTAACTGGAAAGCTTTTTTAACGGTTCCAGCAGCTTTGAGCGCAGCAGTGTTAGCAGCCGGTACAGCAGTTGCTTCTGAAGTTAATCCGACGGCAACTCTGTCTCAAATTGAGTCTTATAAAGCTGAAGGAGCTGCCATGGGGCAAGTGACTTCAGTTTCTCAGTTGACCGATGTGCGCCCGACTGACTGGGCGTTTCAAGCGTTACAATCCCTGGTTGAGCGCTACGGCTGTATCGTGGGTTATCCGGATCGCACCTACCGAGGCAATCAGGCCCTGACTCGCTTC
>CALIDI010000017.1 GCA_938023035.1 uncultured Leptolyngbyaceae cyanobacterium
GCCTGACCATTGTGGATCACACTGAAACCTTTGGTCGGCATGTTTTAAGGGCGATCGTGCCGCGTCTGAAAATTTGCACCTGCCTTGACTTAGGGTGCGGGGCAGGAGACGATTTGCAAATCATTCTGGCCAGCCACCCAACAGCTCAGTGCTATGGAGTAGACTTTGGCAACTGGAACGCAGCAACCTTAACCCAAGTAGGCATCCACCCCATCACACTCAATATCGAAACCAATCCCCTCCCCTTCGCCAATGAATCTATCGATTTTGTAGTAGCAAACCAAATCTTAGAGCACACAAAAGAAATCTTTTGGATTCATCACGAAATCTTTCGAGTGCTGAAAGTAGGAGGCTATCTCTATCTAGGCGTACCCAACGTGCTATCACTGCATAATCGATTATTAGGACTTTTGGGAGTGCATCCCACCTGTAGCAAAATGCTCTCCGCCCATGTCCGCTCCTTCTCCAAGCAAGACACACTGATTTTTTATCGCGAAATTGCAGGAGCCTTTACAGCCCTAGAAGGTTTCTACGGCTCCCAGTTTTATCCCTTTCCCAAAAGCCTGGCACGACCTCTGGCCAATCTATTTCCCAGTCTCGCCTTTTCGATTTTCTTCCTGATTAAAAAAACAAATCCCTATCAGGGAGAATTTGTGCAACATCTTTCTCAAGTCTTACTAGAAACAAACTTTTTCACCGGCTCAACCAGTGCTTCAGAGAACAGATCAAACTCTACCTAAAATTCAACATTCAGAACTGGTATAAGATGACTAAAGCAATTTTCTTGGTACAAACGCACCCAACCTTGAGGCATAATGGCTGCTGCTAAACTTTCAAAGCGAGTTTCAACTGCCCTGATCAATGCGTTAAGTGCAGGGGTCGTGCCCCGGGTCGGGGTTGACCAAATTGCCGTTGGGCGCGAGAAAGAAGTTGCTGTGTTGTTGCAAGATCTAGAAAATGTAGCCGCTGGGGGAGCCGCCTTTCGATTTGTGGTAGGCCGCTACGGTTCTGGGAAAAGCTTTACCCTGCAATTACTGCGGAGTCATGCCCTAGAACAGGGGTTTGTCGTAGCAGATGCCGATATTACCCCCGAACGGCGCATTGCCGGAGCCAACGGTACCAGCCTGGCAACCTATCGGGAATTAATGAAAAACCTGGCGACTAAAAGCCGTCCTGACGGGGGTGCCCTAGCGATCGTCCTGGAACGATGGATTGCGGCCATTCAAACCCAAGTCGCCAAAGAAACGGGAATGAAACCCAGCAGCGAGGGCTTTGACGACAAAGTTGAAGCAAAAATCCGGGAAGTGGTCAAAGAAAGTGCCGATCTGGTCAACGGGTTTGAGTTTGCTAACGTCATCATTGCTTATTGGAACGGTCATCGCAGTGATGACGAAACAAAGAAAATGGCTGCCCTGCGCTGGCTGCGCGGTGAGTTTGCCACAAAGACCGAAGCACGACAAGCCCTAGGGGTGCGGGTAGTGATTGACGATGAAACCTGGTACGACTACATCAAGCTATTAGCCCGCTTTGTCGCAGATATTGGCTATAAGGGATTATTGGTCATTTTAGATGAGGCCATTCATCTCTATAAGATCAATATTCCTGTTGCTCGCCAAAATAACTACGACAAGCTGCTAGCGATGTTTAACGATGCCATGCAAGGCCGGGTTTCTCATCTGGCAATAGTGATTGGAGGCACCCCCCAGTTTTTAGAAGATCCGCGTCGAGGGCTATATAGCGACCCCGCTTGGCAACGGCGCACCGTCAAAAGTCGAATTGTCAAGGTGGGCGTGCAGGATATATCGGGGCCAGCCATTCGCCTGGAACCCCTAAACCAGGAGCAAATTCTGCAATTGCTAAAACGTCTGGCAGAGATCTATGCCGCCCATCACAACCAAAGCCAATCGTTCTCAGAAGAAGAGTTACAAACGTTTTTGCAAGTGGTTGTTAACCGTCTGGGAGCAGATGCCCTACTGACTCCTGGTGAAATTGTTCGCGATTTTATGAGTGTGCTCCATATTTTGCAGCAAAATTCCACCCTAACTCTGAGTCAGGTGATGCATGGTTCGGCGTTTCAACCCAGGGCCAAGGCAGAGACACCCTCAACGGACGCGGATAATGAGTTTGCGGAGTTTACGATCTAGTCTCACGACGCAGAAGGCAGAATGCAACGGGTTGCCCTGTGCAGACTTTTTCGACGTTGCTGAATCTAGATAGGAATTACCCAAGGTGCTCTTACTCTCTAATTGCGACCCGCACTCACCCGATGAATCCCAATGAATGCGGGGCACTGTGGTTCTGCTAGCCAAAATGGTCTAAGAATGTTGCGTTGGGAAAAGGCCGGGGGGGATGAGCCTAGGGGTATGCCGACTTTATAATAGGTAGCGGCTAACCATGAGGTAAAGGTTTTGATAGAGGCCAGTGGAGCAGAGTTAAAAGCTTGGGTCGCGATCGCCCGACAGATTGGCTGGGGTGCGGCAGATATTCTGATGGACATGCAGACGAACTACCGCATCGAAAGTGCCGAAGATGGGCCGGTGACCACGGCAGATATTGCCTCCAACCACTATATTCTGAGCAATTTGCAGGCGACGTTTGGTGATGAATTTGGCTATCTGAGTGAAGAGACCTTTAAGACCCAGCCGCCAGAGGAGCGCCTGCAAAAAGCTTTGGTCTGGGTCATCGACCCCCTAGATGGCACAAAGGACTATATTCAGGCCACTGGAGAATACGCTGTACATATTGCCCTAGTGCAAAACCATCGCCCTGTTTTAGCAGTGGTAGCCTGCCCAATGGCAGAAACGGTTTATTTTGCGGCGATCGCCCAGGGCACCTTTGCCGAGCGCCGCGATGGAACCATTCAGTCCATGCAGGTTTCAGCCCGCAACCAGCTAGCAGAGTTGACCGTTGTCGCCAGCCGAAACCACCGTGATCAACGATTCAACCAACTGATGCAACAGCTCCCCTGCCAACGCCAAAAACAGGTAGGCAGCATCGGTGGCAAAATTGGGGCGATTGTCGAGCAGGAGGCAGACGTTTATATTTCTCTATCGGGCAATTCCGCCCCCAAAGACTGGGATTTAGCGGCTCCAGAGCTAATTTTGACAGAAGCGGGGGGGCAGTTCACCCGGTTTGATGGCGCTCTGTTGCAATACAATCAGGCAGATGTTTCCCAATGGGGAGGGCTACTAGCTAGCAATGGGCATTGCCATGAAGCTCTCTGTATCGAAGCCAACCGTCTGTTACGCGAGCTTCCATAATGCGCAAGCTGGCAAATCAGTGATTACCCCCTTCGTTCCTAAGCTAAAGCCGCCTTCAGCTTTTCTAAAACGGCAGTTTCCTTCGCGCCAGAATCAAACAGTCCCGAACCGGCGGCATCGGCGACGCGATCGCCAACAGAGTAAATCAGTTCTTTATAGTCGGCCAGCTCACCAGGAGATTTATTACTCAGAATTTGGGTAGCCTCAGCCACATACCCCATCGCCTTCTCAACCGCGACCTCAGCACTTGATCCAAGTTCTGAAGCCTCGATCTTGACCGGCTCTGCCTCACCCTTCTTAAACAGAGATTGAATCAGTTCATTGCCAGAATACTTTTGCACCGCTTCTGCACCGCTTCTGTCAACTCTTTATTCATGGCATATCCTTCGATCTCCGTGGAAATCAGACCAAAATCGCTCATCGCTAACGCAAAGCCAGCAGAAAGAGGAGCCATCAGTAAGATTTTCCACTCTGTATCGGTGTAATCGGCTTGTGTCGTTATAGAAACTGCTCCTGAAAATTTTTTCGATCTTAACGGGTATGGGCGATTGCTCAAGATGGGGGGCATGTCACTTTTGCCCTCACCCTTTTCTGGTATGCCCGGATTGCTCTAATCCCTCTCTCAATTTGGAAGAGGGACTTTGAGGCGGCTCGGCCCCTCTTCTCCCAGGTTGGCAGAAGGGGCTGGGGAATGAGGGCCTGAAAAGGTGACATGCTCTCCTCAAGATGTTCAGGGCTACAAAGGAGGGAGTAGGAGCATCAGAGAGCGCGAGCAAGAGTGGGGAGCGTGGAAATTTTGTAGGACTTTGCCCTTCCCGCAGGGCATTGGCAACGATCGCCATCACCCTGTTTCTTACAGCAACGGCAAGCTAAAAACCTACCCAGCACTGGCGGTTGAGCACTTGCTTGGGGTCTGAGCGTTTTGACCAACGCGATCCAGCAGGCGGAAAAGTCGCCAGGTCTTACCCGCAGTACCCTAAAAGGCAAGAGCACCTACACAATTTTCTCGAAAAGCTCACATACTTTACAAAGATTTTTGTTCTGGCTTTGCAATTCCTCTTACAATAACGGCATTCCGGTTGCAATGGTATCGGTATGCACCACCCGCCATCACAATCAAATCCCAGCTATCGCCTCATCCCACGCTGGGTCGGGTGGGACACCTCTTAAGGTCTTCAGGAGCTTTTTACAATGGATTCACTACTCACCCAGGCATCCGTTGCCGTGGAATTGTTCGGTTTTGGATATTTTGCAAGTTCGTTTGTGATTTATGCCCATCGTCGTTTGCAGCAACCCGCTCGTTGGCAACCATCGAGTCGTGTGGTTTCACAAACGCCCGTCGTGCAAGAAAGCACAAAGCCTCCGGTTCGTGTGACGGTTGAGCAGTTGCGCAAAGAATGTCAAAAGGCCGGAATTAAGTGGCGCAATGCCCATGGCAAAAACAAGCACCTCAAAAAAGATGAGATGATTGCCGCCCTACGGCAGCTTGAGCAATCGAAGCGGCAGGCACCTCCTGCAAAGCCGGTGGCCAAGCCAGTAAAGCCACCTGTACCGACAGATACGGCATCTGTAACAACCAAGAAAGACAAGAAAGTCGCCTAGCCACCTGTGCGGGGTTGATATCTTGACCAATAATTTAATTCACTTAACCCCAAGCAGTACAGCTTGGGGTTTTTCTTGGGTCGATCCGGTCAGGGGTGGCCCCGCCGTCACGATCACCATTTGCTGGGGTTGCAGCAACTCCTGAATCACCTGGTTCACCTGGGAAGGGGTAACGGCTGCAATTTTGGCATTGTGTTGGCGCAGTTCGGTGACATTCAAACCATAGAAGGCATTGGTGGCAATTTGCCGGGCCAAGGCCGTGGTATCGGCTAAATCGACAGGGTAGCTGCTGGTCAGCGATCGCACCGCCGCCGCGACCTCAGTTGCACTGACTCCTTGGTCTCGCAGTTGCCTGAGCACAGTCAGGGTGCTAGCGATCGCCGAGTCGGCATCCTCTGGGGCCGTCTGCATCGAAATCAAGAATGGCCCAGCCTCTCTGCCTGCAATAAATTTACTGTAAATGCCATAGGTTAGCCCCTGGCGATCACGAATTTCACTCCCCAAGCGGCTAGATAAGGTGTCTCCCCCCAGAATCTGGTTGAGCACCAGAGCCGCATAGTAGCGTGGATCTCTCCGATGGATAGCACTGTACCCCATCAGGGTGATGGCCTGGGTTTTACCAGGTAGGCTCAGGGTCAGGCGAATCCCCTTTGGGGGGAGTGGTACTGGGGGAAATACCAGGCTGGGAGGCTCTCCTAGCCCCTGCCAGTGACCAAACTGTTGTGCGATCCACTGAGTCACCATCGCCGGATCAAAATCACCCACCAGAGTCAGGGTTGTGGCCTCTGGGCGATAGTGGCTACGGTAAAAGGCCAAAATATCCGAACGGGTGATTGCTGTCAGGCTTTGTTCCGTAGGATAGCGGTGAAAGGGATGATTTTGAGGGTAAACCGCCTGCTGAAAGACCCGCCGTGCCAAACGCTCAGGGCTATCCCCTTCGAGCTTAAGATCCGTCAGCGCCTGTTGTCGCGTCAGATTCAACTCCGTTTCTGGAAAGTTTGCCGTTTTCAACGCACAGCCCAAGACCTGGAGCAAGGTGGGTAGATCGGAGGCGAGGGCTTCACCAGCCATGGAGACTCCTTCTCGGGTTACGGCAAACTCTAGACTGGCTCCCCGATTTTCCAGAGCTTGGGCCATCTCAAGGGCCGTTTGAGTATCACTGCCCTTGAGCAAATTCTCTGCTGTTAACCAGGCTAGGCCCTCTTTTTGGGGTTTATCAAAGCTGGTGCCTGCGTGGATAAAACCGCTTAAGGTGACCGTGGGAGTGCTGGTATCGGGCAACAACAGAAACTGCAATCCATTCGGCAACCGCTTCTTTTGGGGGAGAGCCTGGGCCAACACCAACGGTGGATCGAGCTGATTGGTCGGTAAGTATTTCACGACTTCCGCAGGATCTACCGGCGCACCTGGACTAAAGTTTTCGTTCGTCTGACCAAACTGACGGGGGGAGGGGGGCTGCGTCTCTGTCATTGTGGTTGGTTCAAACCAGCCAACAGTACGATGCTGTGGCACTAAATAGGTCTGGGCAACCCGCTGCACATCCCGATCTGTGACTTGGGCGATCGCTTGCAGGAGTTGGTCGATGTAGCGATAGTCCCCGGCTGTGATCTGGGCCTCACCCAATTGCATTGCCTGGCTGGTGATATCGCGGTTTTGCAAAATGGCAGCCGCTCGAAGTTGAGCTTTGGCGCGCGCTAATTCAGTCGGCAAAACCCCTTTTGTTTGCACCTCCAGAATCATCTTTTGCAGAGCCGCCTCAACAGTATCGAGGCTCTGCCCCGCCATCGCAGTTAAGGCAAACTCATACCAGCCGCCACCGGTTAAATGAATGGCATACCCACTTGCATCACTGGCCAACCCGGTTTCGACCAATTGTTGATAGAGGCGAGAACTGCGACCGCTGGAGAGTACATAATCTAGCACCTGGAGGGCAGGAATATCTGGATCTGCGATCGCCGGCAGGGGATAAACCACATCCAACAAAGCCGCATTCCCCGGTTCCCGTAGCACAATCCTCTCGACTTGGGCGGGTTGCTGGCTCCGCGATCGCACCGTTTCCCAGGCAGAGGAGATTTGCGGCTCAGGCAAGGGGGTCACCGGCTTTGCCACCTGACCAAACGTGGCCTCCACGCTCTTTAAAGCGGCCTCTGGCTCAAAATCGCCCACAATCACCAGGGTGGCATTATCAGGCCGATAGAAGCGGCAGTAATAATCGCGCACCTGTTCCAGGGTAAAATTCTTGACCTCTGCCTGCGTCCCCCCCACAGGCAACCCATAGGGATGGCTGGGAAAAGCCGCTCGCATCACGACCCGATTGAGCCGATAGTCAGGACTGTTTTCATAGCCCTGTAGTTCTGAAATCACAACCCGCTTCTCGCTTTCTAGCGCGGCCCCATCGATCAAAGCCTGATGCATGCGATCAGCTTCTAGAGTCAGGAGCGCTGCCAACTGGTCGCGCCCAACGGTACCAAAATAGGCAGTCATGTCATAGCTAGTAAAGGCATTGGATTGACTGCCCAACGCACTAAATAAGTGCCCAAACTGAATAGGCCGGGTCTGAGTGCCCTTAAATAGCTGATGCTCTAACTGGTGGGCAATCCCATTCAGGCCAGTGGCCTCATCCCGTGAGCCAACCCGATACCAGATCTGCACCGTAACGACAGGGGCCGTATGGACTGCTTTGGTTAAAACGGTTAGCCCGTTTGACAATATCGTTTTCTGTACGCCTTGGGTTAATCCAGAAAGGGAGCCTGGAGGCGCGATCGCAGAGGGGGGGACAGGCTTCTGCGCAGCCAAGTTGGGCTTTTGGGGCAGCCAAGCGGGTAAGACCGGCTCCCCGAAAACGAACAAAAACAAGCAACAAAACAGGGCGAAGCTTCTAAAGAAGCGAACCCAACGAATGGGCATAGGGCCAAGGCAGTGCGTAGATGATTAGATCGAGAAAGGGATAGGGGCGAGAAGCATTGCCCTGACTTCTGATGGCGGTGGCTATGAGCTGTTAGCAGCGAGCGCGTCCTGATTCTTGGGTCAGTCCTCAAGCTTGAGAACAAGGAGCCAAGTGTCAGCTTGATTGGGCACGGTCTCCTAAAGACTCCGGAACGGTCGGCTCACTCTTCTTTGCTTTCCTGGTAACTCCCTTTCTTCTTCTAGCAACTGCGATCACAGATCAGGACGCCTAAGACAGATTTAAAACATTTCGTTACAATTGCTTAAGATACTGATACAAAGTTAGGAATTACTGCCATGCAAGCTGTCGTCTATGCGCTGCGGCGCACTTCAACGATTTTGGCAGTCGTTGCTCTTACGTTAACCCTAACCGCCGCCCTGACTGGAGTGTTGTTAGCGTTTTACTATGAGCCAACGGCTGGAGGTGCCTATCAGTCTTTACAAACGCTAGCCACCGAGATTTCCAATGGCTGGCTTATCCGTACTATTCATAATCTGGCGGGCAATCTACTGATTGTTGTTGGCTTGCTCCAACTGGTGGTGATGTTTTTGAGCGAGCGGTTACGGCCCAGTTGGTTCACGGCTTGGATTAGTGGAATTTTTCTGATTTTGATAGCAATTGGGCTAGACTGGACAGCCATGATCCTGGATTGGTCCCAGATTGGGTTTTGGCGTTTTCGCATTGAGTTAGGCACTATTGAGGCCATTCCGCTGGTTGGGGGCTACTTGCGTCAAATTTTGACGGGGGGTGACTCGATTAGCACGGTGACAGTGGCTCACCTCTACACACTGCACAGCTATGTGTTGGCGATCGCAGCAGTCACTCTGGCGATTGTTCACCTAGTGAGTTTGGTGTTTCAGGAGCGCGAAATTAACTCGGAGGGAGCAGCGGTTACAGCCAAGGGCGATCGCGTTGATCTGGATAGAACAATACGAAGCGTTGAAGAGCAGCAAGGAGCAGTGGTCATGGCAAAGAGCAATCGCGTCGATGCCCCTTCCGAAGCCTAGTTTACTGGTCTAAGCCAGACTCTCAGACTATTCAACCCGTGGTGCCAGTCACAACAGTTTGGACACTTTTGCGCCGAACCACCCTCATCCCCAGATTCTTCTTTCAAGTTTGTAAACAGGTAAGCCAGATTTAAAGTTCCTCTCTCTTCTCGGGAGATAAGCAGCGTTCGTCGGTTACTGCTCGCCTCTTAGCAAAGTCCCTCTCCCTCCCTAGGAGAGGGATTGCGGGTGAGGGCCAGAGCAGAAGGTATAGTAAAGGTTTTCAGAATTCTCGCAAAAATTAATTGTCCGAAGTATTTCTAATTTTTCAATTAGTTATGGCGAAAAAGCCAAGGGCGAAAGGCTTCTTGGCGAAAGCTACCCCTTCCACTCGTTTAGGGCGAGATGAATGGTTCTAAGGCGTCATTCTGTCTCCTATTGCCATTATCAGATTGCTGGATCCATTGGTGGTCAGGGAGATGGTGCCCTCTGTGAAATTAGGTTTTAGGCGGGCACCCATTCAGTGACAGCATTCCGGGTGATTGGATTTTCTCCAATTGTGAGGTAGTGTCCTTAGGAACACGACTTAACCAGTTCAAGGATGGAGTTGGGTGGGTTGAGCAGTTGGGTTTGCCAAGGTTTGGATAGTTGGGTCAAGCCTACCAGGCAAACGGTTGCATCAATCCCTAATCCTTAGAAAATGAACCATTACAAATCTCTCGGAAGCCTGTCACTATGGATGCTGCCTACCCCCGTGATTTAGTTGGCTACGGTCGTACCCCCCCTAACCCCCAATGGCCTGACCAGGCGCGTATTGCTGTACAAATTGTGCTCAATTACGAGGAAGGAGGCGAGCGCTGCATCTTGCATGGAGATGAAGCGGCAGAAGCTTTTTTATCAGAGGTGGTTGGGGCAGAACCCTTAGCAGGGGTACGTCATATCAACATAGAGTCCTGCTATGAGTACGGCAGTCGGGTTGGCTTCTGGCGATTACACCGGCTATTCACGGAGCGGCAGATTCCGATCACGGTGTATGGGGTCGCAATGGCTTTAGCTCGGAATCCAGAAGCAGTAGCTGCCATGAATGAAGCCAATTGGGAGATCGCCAGTCATGGTTATCGCTGGATTGATTATAAGTACACTTCTGAATCAGTGGAGCGGGAGCACTTAGCGGCTGCGATCGCACTTCACACCAAGGTGACAGGCCGCCCTCCTCTAGGTTGGTATACAGGACGCAATAGCCCCAATACCCGCAAGTTGGTGGTTGAGGCCGGTGGCTTTCTCTACGATGCCGATAGCTATGCGGATGACTTACCCTACTGGGTGTATGACTATGGCAGACCCCATCTCGTGATTCCGTACACTCTCGACAACAACGACATGCGGTTTTCAACCAGTCAGGGGTTTAATTCGGGGGAACAGTTTTTTGCTTACTTACGAGATGCCTTTGATGTGCTCTATGCAGAGGGGGCGATCGCACCCAAAATGATGAGTATTGGCCTCCATTGCCGTTTAGTGGGCAGACCAGGACGATTTGCGGCCCTTGCCCGATTTCTAGACTACGTGCAGCAGCATGAGCAAGTATGGCTTTGTCGCCGGATTGATATTGCCCACCACTGGCATCATGTTCACCCGGCCCAACCAACAGATTAAAAGCAAGCACGACATCACAGCGAAATTCATTCTAAAAATGCGGTCAACCGCGCCAGTAGCAACATGGCTGAATGAGCGTTTTCACGTCGTGTATTCGGCATTAATTTTCACATAGTCGTAGCTTAAGTCGCAGCCCCAAGCGACCCCTGTACCGGGTCCGTCGCCAACTTTGACCCGAATAAGCACCGTATCGGTTTTAAGATACTCTCCTGCGGCTGCCTGCTTGAGATAATTATGGGCTGCATCTCGGTCAAACACTTGGGGTTGTCCATTTTGCATGAGCATAAAATCCCCCAATTGAATTTGCAATGCCTCTTGGTCGAAGGGGACGCCGGCACGACCCGCTGCCCCGGCAATGCGCCCCCAGTTGGGATCGCGGCCAAAAATCGCAGATTTGACTAAAGCCGAACCAGCAATCGTGCGGGCGATCGCTCGGGCGGCTCTATCTTCCACGGCTCCGCTGACCTGCACTTCAATCAGGCAACTGGCCCCTTCTCCATCACGGGCGATCGCCTTCGCCAAATAAATGCAAACCTCAGTCAGCATAGCCTCTAATTTATCGGCATCCGGCCCTGCCTCAGTAATCGCTGGGGTGCGCGATTCTCCATTAGCCAAGGCAATGAGCGAATCGTTGGTACTGGTATCACCATCTACTGTGATCTGGTTAAAGCTGCGATCTGCCGCACGACTTAACATCTGCTGCCAGAGCACTGGAGATACTGCCGCATCACAGGTAATAAAACCCAGCATTGTCGCCATATTGGGGTGAATCATCCCTGCACCTTTGGCCATGCCACCAATCCGCACGGGGCGATCGCGGAGTGTGGTCTCTAAAGCAATCGACTTGGTGACCGTATCTGTCGTAGTAATTGCCTTCGCCGCACTTTCTCCACCTTCGGCAGAAAGCCCTGCCACAAGTTGCGGCAACGCGGCTTTAAGGGCATCTAGCTTAATTCGCTGCCCAATCACCCCAGTAGATGCCAGCAAAATGGCCTCCGGGGTCACCCCCAGCACTGCACTCAAGGCCTCGGCACTGGCCTGGGCATCGGCACGCCCCGCTGCCCCGGTCGCCGCATTCGCTTGCCCTGCATTACAAAGAATGGCCCGTGCACTTTGTTTGTTTTCTAACCGTTCTCGACAATAAAGTACCGGTGCGGCACAGACCTGGTTTGTTGTAAAAACCCCAGCCGCGATCGCCTCCACATCCGACACAACCAAGGCCAAATCTGGCAACCCAGAAGGTTTTAAACCTGCCGCCATACCAATTGCCCGAAATCCCTTTGGCGCAGTAATTCCGCCAGAAACAATCTGCCACTCCCCAGCCATGCTTACCTCTCCTGTGCAATTTGTCTGAGATGATTCGTCTGAGAGGCGATTATATGCTGAGCAGTTGAGAAATTCCAGGAAAAGTGATGTACCTTTGACCCTTGGCGCATCGCTCACCTTGATGGAGCTGGAGGCAGGGCGACTGGGGGCTGCAACAGTTGGGCGAGATTCAGTAGAAAGATAGGTGGGTCAGCAGAGTTGGGAACCAGCAAACCTGCCACACAGTGGAGACTTCCAGATGTTTGGAAAGTGGTTGAGAGGGGGCGAAAAGCAGACTCTGGGATGCGGCGCAGGGTCGGTGGGTATTCCAAAGGCAGGCCCACACATTCTCCCTGGTTACCGCTAACGAGTAAAAGATACCGCGCTGTCAGCGGCGTTGGTGCATCTGGCAAGGCATCTGCATGGGTTGAGGCTGGGGGAAGAGCCAATGAAGACGGGGGGTGCTCATGTCTAGAACCAAAAATGCGTGAGTGGAGGGCAATCACTGGAATTTCTTGCCCCTGTTCCATCACCAAGGCCACTTGGGAACCAGGTCGATTAGCATAGATTTGCTCTACCGCTATCACCCGCTGAACCACAGTGAGGGGCAGGGCAAACTGCTCGCCTTGCAAAACAAACAACAAAATTGGTTGAGTCGGTTCAACGGGCTTGGTGCGCAACGCCCGCCGTGACAGAGGATGAGCCATAAAGATGTTCTGCTAAATGGGTAAGAAGGTCGCGCTCGTGGTAGGGCTTAGAAAAATAGGCGCTGGCCCCCAAGCTCAAGGCCAACTGGCGGTGTTTGGCACTGGTGCGAGAGGTTAGCATTGTCACTGGTAGATGGGCCAATGTGGGGGTTGCTTTTACCCGGGCCAGAAAGCCGTAGCCATCCAGTCGGGGCATTTCAATATCGCAAATCACCGCATTGACCTGTACCCCCCTTTGCAGCTTTTCGAGTGCTTCCTGGCCATCCTTGGCCTGCTCCACCTGATAGCCAGCCTTTTCTAGGGTAAGGGCCAGAAAGCGGCGGACATTGATGGAGTCATCAACGACAAGAACCGTAGCCGTGGGTAAAGGCCCAGCGACCTCTAGCAAGGCAGGCCCCGCTGACGGAGTCGCAGGAGATGGGGGATGGGCGGCCCCACTGGCTTCGAGGCTGGCAATCCAATGCAGCAGTTCTGCTATGTTGACTAGGGGCACAACCCGACCGTCCCCCAGAATTGTACAGTTGCTAAAGCCCGGTGGCAGTGGAATCGTGCCGTTTACCCGGCGCACGGCGACTTCTTGTTCTCCCCAACAACAATCGAGTTGCAGGGCGACCAACTGGTGGTTGTGTTCAACCAGCAGTACGGTTTCTGTGGCAATCGTGGGCGGGGTTTCTAATCGGTAGGGCACTGTGGGGCGATGCACCGTGAGCCAGTCCGATAGGCGGATGAACTGCACCAGGGTGCCCTGCAAGTTGAGCATCTCCCTGCCGGCGGTTTGGAGCAGGTCGTCGGGCTGGAGGGCAAGAATTTCACTGATCGCGTCATTCGGAATGGCTAATAGCAGGCCGTTACTTTCAACTAGGAGGACGCGCACCACGGATAGGGTGAAGGGCAGCGACAGGGTGAAGAGGGTGCCCTGGCCTGCTTTGGTCTCGACTTTAATGTCGCCCCTCGCCTGTTTCAGGCGATCGCGCACAATATCCATGCCAACACCGCGACCAGAGAGGGCAGTGACTTGATCCGTCGTGCTAAACCCCGGTTCAAAGATTAAAGACACCAGTTCGTCGTCACTGGCGGCGGCCAGTAAAACAGGGTCTAGGCCCATTTGCTCTGCCTTTGCCCGAATTTTAGCCAGGGGAATGCCAGCCCCATCATCGCTCACGGTGATGATCGTGCGGTTGCCGCGATGCCCCGCATGAATTTGAATCACCCCTTCAGCAGCTTTGCCCTGGGCAATGCGGGTTTGGGGGTCTTCAATGCCGTGGTCAAAGGCATTGCGCAGCAGATGCAACAGCGGGTCATTAAGGGTTTCGAGGATGGTGCGATCAATAAGAGTATTGGCTCCGCTGACTTCAAGCCGCACTTGCTTGCCATGCTCCAGGCAAAGTTCGCGCAGGACACGGGGAAAGCGATCCACAATGTCGGAGAGCGGGCGCATCCGCACCTGGGTAAGGCGGTTTTGCAGTTGGCGGGCAGTTTTGCTGAGGCTGCGGCTGGTGTGCTCCACTTCTTCGAGACTAAAGTCAATATCGCTGGTAACCTCTTGCACCTGCACAATAGTTTCCATCACTTCCTGAGAGAGCAGGTGCAAGGCACTGTAGCGATCCAGTTCCAGAGTGTCAAAGCTGGCAGTGGCCGGGGGGGAGGGAATAGCCGCCAGTTCCTCTGCTGGGGCAGTGCCGCCGGGCAGTAGCCGTTGAGCGCTAGAGGTGTGGGGTGTTCCGGCAATGCGGTCGTAGGTGGTGCGGAGAGCGGTGTTGGCTTGTTCTAGGGTGTGAACGCGCTGGCTCAGGAGGTGAGTCAAGCTGCGCAATCGTTTGAGGTAAAGTTCTAGGGCGTTGCGGTCAATAGTCAGTTCTCCAAACAGGTCGTTGAGCTGATTCAGTTGGCGCATGGAGACGCGCACGCTACTATCGGCTTCGGCTTCTTCTGCGGAAGCCGTTGCGGCGGTTGGCGTCGGGGGTACTGTTGGTCGCTGAGCGTGGGAAGGCGTTTGGGTATGCCGCTCAGGTGTGGTGGGAGTAACGAAAATTGGATGAAGCTCGTACGGGTCGGCTGCCGGTGGTTGCACGATCGCAGGAATAACCGGGGCCACAGTAGCAGCATCAGCCGACGGGTCAAAGTTGAGAAGGGCGTTGGGGAGCAAATCCCACTGCCCGGATAGAACCAGCGTTTGAGACTGTCGCCAGGTAGCAAGGGCCGCACGAGCCAAGGCTGCAATATCCGAAGTCCTTGCCCCCATCTGAGCAATGGTGTGGGAGAGTTGGCTAAAGGCGCTAAGTTGTAGCATTTCCCCCAGGCCCTCTAACTCTTGAGCAAGAGTGACTAAACTTTCGCGCAGGTCAGAGGCCTCTGGCATGGCCAGTTTTTCCTCCAGGCCAGCAAGACCGGCCTCTACCTCCGTCTGAAACACAAGAGGAAGAATATCCTGCCCTTCATCAGTCGAAAGCACAGAACTGGCATCCTCCGCTGGCGGTTCTCCCAGGCGCTGGTATAACTGCTCAAACAAAGGGTTCACCGTTTCTTCCAACCAGGAAGACGAGATCGGAAGCAATTGGCGATCGCAACGGATTACCTGGCGCAAACAATCCACCCCTGCCAGCAGCCATTGTTCCAGTTCAGCATCCACCGCCAGGGATTGCTTTTGAATCTTGAGCACCTTGAAAAAGTCCTCAATGCGATGGGCCAGAGCACTGAGGGTGTCATACCTCATCATGCCAGCCCCACCTTTAATCGAGTGAGCCGCACGTAAGGCCGCATTCACCTTTTGGGTATCAATTCCCCGGTCGGAGAGGCCCAACACAGCCTCATCCAGCGTTTGCAAATAGTCTTCCGCTTCATCGAGAAACTGCTGTCGAATTTCGAGTTCCTTATCCTGTGACATGGTGTTTTGTCAGTAGTGAGTAGGGGATAGCAACGGCCAAACTAGTAAGAACGAGATGCGGAAAGCTTGGAGCACTTGTGAGTGATGAGTTGCGCGGGATGGAAATGTTCAACCCTGTTGTCAAGTAACTAAACGCAATTCAATTGCAGTTGACTTTAGAGGTAGAGGAGGTAGCCCCCCTGTCTGGGGGCACCACCTTCACTCCTCCCTGCTGACAGTGAATGAGGACTATCTACCGACGCCAATCGATAGGTATGAGCTTAGAGGAGCAGAGCCGATCCACCGCTGCTCCCATACCCTTGGATGCTTAGACCTCCGCACCGACCTTAAACGCTCCTACCGATGCCTGCAAATCCTGAGCCACCCGCACCGTCTCCCGCAGAGAGTCTGATACTTGGCGAGAAGACTGAGAAGTGCGTTCAGACACGGCTGCCACCTGTTGCATCAACTGCGCAACCGATGCGGAGGTAGCCGCCTGAGACACAGTCGCCGTAGAAATCGATTGCACCAACTGATCAATTTGCTGAGAGACCTCTAGAATCTGGCTCAGACTACGCTTGGCATCGTCTACCAGATGAGTACCCTCCACCACTTGGGCTGTGCTCTGCTCCATCGCCTCGACCACCTCACTAGTTTCCCGCTGAATCGCCTCGACAATTTTCTCAATCTCCTGGGTGGCGGCAGCCGATCGCGTCGCCAGTTCACCCACTTCTTCTGCCACCACGGCAAAGCCTTGGCCTTCCTCCCCAGCACGAGCGGCCTCAATTCCTGCATTAATCGCCAGCAGATTCGTTTGCATGGCGATTTGGTTAATTAAGGAGACCACCTTCGAGATTTGTTGAGACGATTCACCTAAGCGTTTTACCTTCTTAGCCGTTTCACCTACTGTTTCTCTGAGGCTAAGGATGTTGTGCACCGTGCGGTCAATTGCCGCGCCCCCAGCAGCAGCAGTCGTGGAGGCGTGGCGAGCCACCTGGGCGGCCTGCTGAGCGCTTTCTGCCACCGCTGCGATCGAACGAGTCATTTGCTCCACTGAGTCGAGGGTACGGGTGGTTTCTTCCGCCTGCCGCAGGGCTTCTTCCGCCAGTTGGCGCATCGCTTCCTCATTTTTCCCTAGGGAGGCGTTGACCTGAGTGGCAGAGGCTTTCACCTGGGTAACAATCTGGCGCAAGCTTTCGACAATCGCGTTAAAGAAGTCGGCAACAGTGCCAATATCGGCGGCAGTAACATCAGCTCGCACGGTCAGGTCGCCCTGGGCAACTCCTTCCACATCCTTAAGCAACTCCACTAACTGCATCTGGAGCGATTCTTTTTGCAGCCGTTGCTCTTGGGAAATGGCTTCTGCTTGTAACCGGGCTTTTTCCCGCTCTTCAAATAAATCAGATTGCTCCAGGGCAAAGGTCAGTTGAGTGGCCACCTGGCTTACCAGTCCGACTTCTTCTTCTTGCCAAGCCCGTGGCCCAGCACACTGATGCACTGAGATTAGACCAATGAGATCCCCCTGGCGCAAGATGGGGGCGACGATACTGGCGCGAATTTCAAAGTTTTCTAGAATATCGCGATGACAATCAGCGATCGCTTCTTGACTCACATCGGCCATAACCCGCACACGACCATTTCGGTATTCCTCAGTCAAGCCTTCGCGAAACGGATCGGACACAACTTGATGCAAAATCCGCCGCCACCCGCTGGCCACCGACTCTGCAGTGATAGTGCCGCTCCAGTCAGGGTTGAACTCATAAATCACAACGCGATCCGCCTTAAGGGCGTAGCGCAATTTATCCACCGTGGCATGGAAAATGTCTTCCCGCCGGAGGGATTGCCGCATCCCCGCCATGATTTCTTTGAGTTGGTAAGCTTGCTCAGCGTTGCGCTTTTGCTTTTGAAACAAACTGGCTTGTTCCAGGGCAAAACCTAATTGAATCGCAATCTGGCGCATGAAGTTTATATCTAAATCACTCCATTCGCGGGGGGCGTCGCATTGATGGGCCACAAATAAACCCTTTAAGCGACCCTCCACTAGAATCGGAGCAACCAAATTGGCTTTCACTTCAAAAGGTTTGAGCTGCATCAGGTGACAATCGGTCAAGCCCGCTGCCAGAATGTTGTTAGTGGCCTGTACTCGCCCTTGCCGATACTTCTCCACATAGCCTTCGGCAAAGCAGGGGTCAGCAATTTGGGCACCTAGAGCGACGGGGAAGCGCCGTTCAACCGATTCAGCAACGATTCGGCCCGCCCAGTTTTGATCAAACAAGTAAACGAGCACGCGATCGCTCTCCAGAGCCGACCGGGTTTCTCTTACCGCAACCTGAAGGATACTGTCTTCATCAGAGCACTCCCGCATCCGCGCCACGATCGCCCCCTGCTGACGTTCCCGTAGAGCCGTATCACTCTGTTGCTTGAGCAAAGCCGCTTGGCTCAGGGCATAGCCAATCTGAGTCGAGAGCTGTTGAATTAACTCAATATCGGCCTGCTCCCAATAGCGTGGCCCGCGACACTGATGAGCACAGAGCAAGCCGATTAAATCATCACCGACCAAAATCGGCGCAACAATGTTTGCCTTCACTTCCAGACGTTCTAAAATCTCACAATGGCACTGGGAGAGGTTTGCGGTCTCCAGATTTTCCACCATCGTGACGCGCCCCAATTTGTAGCGGGCCACTGAGTCGGGGAGGAGTGGGTCATGAATGACTTGCCCCAGGGCGCGACCCCATCCCTCTCCCACCGATTCTGCCGTTACCTCCCCACTCTTAAAATCGGGGTTAAACCGATAAATCACCGCGCGATCCACCTCTAAGACCTGTCGTACTCCGTCAACCGATGTGCGCAAGATTGTATCGAAATCAAGCGTTTGCCGAATGTTTGAGGTCAGGTCGGCTACGAGTCTGGCCCGTTTGGCTTGGGCCGCCTGGGTTCTTTGCAAATGTTGGATCTGCTCGGCCATCTGGTTGATGGTGTTGCCCAGGGTGGCCATTTCATCCTCTCCCTGTACAACCAAGCGGGTATCTAAATCGCCACGAGTAATTTGTTGCACCAGTTGGGTGGTCTTGACTAATGAGCGGGTGGCGCGATTGGCCCACCACACTGCGATCGCGCCTGAAAGCACCGTCATCAGCCCACCCCCTAGGATCCCTTGCATCCACAGCGATCGCTGCGGTGCCAAAGCCATCTGGGTATCTTTGCCCAAAATCACCCCCCACTGTAGATTCGGTAGCCCTTCGCGGCGAGGGATGGGGGCATAGCTCAGCAACTGCGCTGGTTGATCCGCAGAACGATTGGTCTCGAAAATACCGCTGACTTGAGCCGTAAATAGTGGCTCTAGTTGAGGAAAAGCCTCCTGAGCCGAGCGACCGATTTGCTCCTTCTCCTCCGCAATAAAAACCTGACCTGACTCATCAATGACTTGGTAACGAGCACCTTGACTATCATTGGCTTGCAACAAACTTTCTAAAACGCTGGCGGGCATACTGGCCCGCACGACTTTAGTGACCCGGTCTGAATCCGGCTCCTGCACCGGAGCAAACAGGTAGATTTTCGTCGTACCATCCGTTGCAGAACTGGGTTGGCTAATCAGCGGTTGTTTACGCTTCACCACTTGCTGAAACACGGCGTTATCACGCTGATTCGGCAATGACTGGGTACCCGTTTGCAGAATTGGAGCACCATTGGCATTAAAAACAGCAATATTGTCATAGGCCTGCGTTGCCAGCATCAATTGCTTCAGCACCGCCTGCTGCTCTGCGTTACTCATACTGCTGCGTAGCCGTGGGTTCGTTAAGATTGGCAAATTGGCCAGCCCTTGAATATCTCGATAGCGCTCAGCCATAAACTGATGCAGCCCTTTAGCCAATTGCTCTGTATTCTGCTGTTGCGTAGCGAAGGTCTGTTGTTTCACGGCCTGTTGGGCTGTGGTGTAAACGATGCCACTAGCAACGATTAACGGTAAGGTTCCCAGAGCCAAGGCCGACAGGGCTGCTTTTTGTCGTATCCCCATCGACTTGAATTGGGCTGTTTGCTGAGTCGTGTCTGTTCCATGGGTGCTCCCAGCAGGGGGTTGCTCAGCAACCATGCGAGACGAGGTGCTCTCTGTACCGTTGTTCAAGGCTGAGTTCCAGTTCGGAATATTTTTGACAGGCTTGGTGCGGTTAACCATGGTGGGAATCCTTTCTAAGTATGGGTGAGGGAAACATCAATTCAGCAGTGGAAAAGTGACCGCAACGATGGGGGAGGCGGCCAGTCGGGGGCAGGGGCATGTTCAATCCGTGAAAGCTAATCACCATGTAAGATTTGAGATTGAGCGATCGCAGCAATATCTAGAACAAGCCCTACTTGCTGAGACTGCACCCAGCAACCCTGGAGGTAAGGCAATAAATCAGGAGCAACCTGTCCCGGAGCCGGCTGAATCACTTCTGGCTGTAGCCAAACAATTTCTTCTACCTGGTGTACGGCTAGGGCTAGCAGCATCTTGCCTACCTGCACAATGGCAGTATTGTGTTGTTGTAGGTTTGCTGGCAGCACTCTCAACCCCAGCATTCTCGCCAAGTCAACGACCCAAACCACCTGTCCACGTCGATTAGTTAACCCTAACAGGCAGGCAGGCTTATTGGGCATGGGTGTTAATTGCTGCATCGGCAGCACCATCACCTCCTGAACATGTCGCATGCCCAGAGCCGCCACAATTTGGGATGTTAACCGAACTTTGAGATAGGGGTCTCCCTGGATCTTTTGCGATCGCAGACCATGCGTAACAATAGCGGAGGAATGCATTAGATTAACCCATAACAGATTGAACAACTGTAAGTAACTGCTCACGAGTAAATGGTTTCGTCAGGTAAGCACTAGCTCCCTGCCGCATCGCCCAAAATCGATCAATGTCTTGATTTTTAGAAGTACAAATAATAATCGGCACAGTTTCTAACCCAGGTTCTTTTTTGACACTACGACATAGTTCAAAGCCACTCATGCCTGGCATTACCACATCAGTGATAATTACATCTGGTCTACATTCACTCACTTTTTTAAGTGCTTCCTTTGCACTAATAGCACTAATAACCGAATAGCCGCTCTCTTGCAGATAATGACTAATCAGCCGCATCTCAGAGAGGGTATCCTCAACAACCAAAATGGTCGTCATCAGAGTAATGCTCATTTTCGAGTTTCCTCAAATCAAGTGTTGTAACTTTTTATCTAGATTTTATCCAGCTCCAGCCTTTGAGTTTGAACTCAACCCTACCTAAAAATCCTAATCAAATCACCACAGCAGAAACAAGCTGATTGTTCAACAAGTACAAGACATCAAAAAACTTTTTCCATTTCATTGCGTATTTTGAATGACGCGTAGCCATACTAATTTTGATGTCAGACATTTTATCCGATTATTAGACTGCTTCAACAGCCAATCAAGCTATGGCCAACATTCAAACCATTCAAACAATCGACAAGAAAACCACAGGTTTCGAGTGAATTGCCTTCCACATTTTCAAGATTAGGCCTGAGAATGCAACCATCTCCTGCTTAAATAAGAAGCTTGCCCACCCTTCCACACCAGCAATCTATTCTTTCGGGTTAGCCTTGACCGATACGTTAAGTCAGGTGCTTAAAGACCGTCTTCAGCAGTTCAGACTGGGTAAAGGGCTTCGTCAAGTAACTCGATGCCCCAACCAGCCGCGCCTTAGCCCGGTCAATAAAGCCTGTATTACCTGTCACCATGACCACCGGGGTATTCTTAAAGCTAGGATGTCGTCGCAACAAAGAGCAGAGTTCATAGCCATCCAGATTTGGCATGGTGACATCCAGCAAAATCAAATCTGGCTTACTCCGAACAATTTGCATCAGTGCCTTGACCGGATCATTGATCATGACCACAGAAAACATCGCATCGTCTAAAAATGTACTGATAGAACGGAGAACCGTTGGACTATCATCAATACAAACGACTGTATAATGCTGCTTAGACAACTTTGTCAGCGGTGGGCGCATTGACTCATCAGACGGATGCCCGGTTGAACCTGGAACGACCGAAGATGGACGACGAGCATTACCCGACTGGAATGAGTCAGTGGGTTGTGGCTGGGTAAATCGCCCACGATCAGGGGCAATTGGGTTAAGGGGCGATCGCTTCGGGCGATCGCTTTCCTCCTGCAATGTTTGACTCTGAACCTGCTGCTGACACTGATCAACCAGACGGGGCAGATCAAATCGTCCCAGATTCAGCCATTGATCAAAATATTCTCGCTCAATTTGCTCATAGCTACCGCGATTCACCGCCAAAAAACTGGTAATGACTTCTTTCGCGATCGCCTCAATTAAAGAAGCCGCTTGCTCTGATTGCAGGTATTGTTGCTCTACCAACCAGTAAATAGCACGAAAATCAGCTGATAGCGCCGTCTGATAGGCTTGTTGATTTTCAAACAGCAACCTGAGTTGTACTCGCACAGCACTGACCAAACTAGGAACCTGACGACTCATTTGAGTCAAATGGCGATCCAGGCGCTCAAAGGGAGAACTCGAGTTGGAGGCATAGATCAAATCTCCTTCCTCCAGGTAAATTGACCATATCGTTGATCCTTCTGCAACCCTCAGACATCCCGTCATCTTACGACTTTTGAGCTGAGCCAATAGATTCAGAGGGTATAATCGCTGGGGAAATCGATAATTGGACATTGAAGTAATGTTCATTGATATCTGCTCAATGAAGTTATTAGCATCGACAGTTAGTTCAGCATTTTAGTATCAGCAGCTCTGCACCCTACGAAACATAGCAGCTTAGCTGAAAAGCTAAATACAGAGTCAATCAAAATCAGTGATTTAACTAACTCTATAAACAGAGTAACAGAATATTTAAGCAATAAAGTAAAACCAAGTTAAAGATGTAGATAAAGATATAAAGAAGATATTCATTCTAAGAGCTTAGAATAATAAAATAAATTTTCACAATTAAATCAAAATCATGCCAATCCCAGCAAAAGATATGACAGAAAATCAACTGAACACTTGATACAAAGAGGTTCTTATCATCCACAATCACACATTATTCGAAAAGCTAATCACACGTCTAAAATTCAAAATAGCTTCAGTTAGAAAATACAAAGTCAGTATCAGTTTCTTAAAAGAAGATACAAAACCAAAGAACAATATTCCTTTAAAAAATTGAAATTTTCATAGAAACCTTTGATACCTTTTATCTTTCATCGCTTAGTATCATTATCACCAAGTTACTTATTACATTTGGGGTTCAGGGGAGGTAGAGGTTATTGCCCCCAGTCAGGGGTTCCACCCCCCATGCCCTGTCCTTAGTCGGGTAGCCATGGCTATACATATGCCTGTACGAGGGGATCAAAATTAGATCACCTGAAAAAAACCAGCTTGTCATTTCTAGCCGCTGGGTTGTTGACCCCTATCAATAGCACATTACACCTAGCCAATACTTTTGAGAATCAGACGAATCTTATCCTTTTGCTGCTTTTCCAGCATTGGAGGAAAGGAAAGCTCCATAAGGACGCGGTGGCCTAAATCAGGCAAGACATCAATCTGCTTGAGTTCTGCGATCAGACTCAGGGGGGAAGCGTCATCCGGCTGACGAAAGACCAGTAAACTCAGGGAAGTGCGAGCAGGAACTAAGACATCGAGAGCCTCCGGATCGATTGCCTCCAACTCAAGCCGGAGATCCTTCAATCCCAATTCGGTAATAGTAGCGGGATAGGAAATCTCACCCCAGCCCTCGCAGAATAGGAAAGTAGAGAGACTAACCTGTTTCCGCACCTTGACCTTAGCCTCTGGGCGAAACTCCTGAAAAGCCCGTCTCAAACTAGCGGCAATAAACTTAAACGAATCAATGGGATTATCAGACTCCTGACGGTTCTGTGAATACCATTCCTTCACATCCGAATAGATGACCAATGCTAAGTCATCTTGCTGGCTCTGAGTCAGATGTACAAACTGTAGCGCTACCTCAGCCTGTAATAACGGCGTCGCCTTTGCCCGGACAATGTGGGCATCAAGCAGCACCCGCGCACCATAATCCCCTACCAATTCCACCTGCACCTCATCCGGCACATTTGGCCACTCCTCCAGCAAAACGAGCGCCCCCGACTCACTCACATTGCGGGTAATACCCGTCCAGGTTTGGTTGCCACTATGAAGCCTCACAGTCAACTGGCGCGGCAAGCGATGAGCATCCCGCAACTGGGGTTGCTCAAAGGCGACCAAGCACGCAGCCAAAAGCAAAAACAAATTGAACACATTCCACAGCGCATTAATCAGCACCGCCTGCGTATCCTGAGGACTAATCACTAACCAAAAGGGAATCGCAAGCAAAGATGCTGCCGCCAAAATACTGAGATATAGCAGATAGCGGACACTGTCAAAATCAAAGCTGCGCTCGGTTACGGTTAGTCCCTTATCCGTTACATTAAACGACCCTAACTTCGGGTTGATTAATGCCAGCAGCGTTACAATGCCCGCCTGAAAAGACATGGCAAACTCATAAATCTCATTCCAAAACGAAAAGCGCACATGCTTATAGGGAATATGATTCGTCTGCATTGACAGCAAAATATGGGGCAGTGCATAAAATAGCGTTTCTACCCCTAAGCCCCGCACCGATGAAATTCCCAATAGCATATAGACCATCGGCGCGATCACATACATCAGCCGGGGAAAGCCAAAGAAAAAATGGGACGTGGCACTGAAATAGCAGAGGCGCTGCGGTAGGGTGAGTTTGAGTTTGCGGTTAAATAAGGGGTTTTCTAAGCGCAGGATTTGGGCCATCCCCCTAGCCCAACGAACCTGCTGCCCCACATAAGAAGAAAACTTCTCCGGAGCTAGGCCCGCCACCATAATTTTGTCGTAGTAGACCGACTCATATCCGAGGGAGTGCAACCGCAATGCTGTGTGGCAATCCTCGGTTACGGTTTCAGTGGCAATTCCACCAATTTGGCGGACATAATCGCGCCGGATAATTGCAGCAGAACCGCAAAAGAAGGCTGCATTCCAGGTGTCGTTACCCTTTTGCAACACTTTGTAGAACAGCTCATTGCCCACAGGCACCCGGCCACCGGTAAGCAAGTTCCGCTCAAACGGATCTGGGTTATAAAACCAATGGGGTGTCTGTACTAGCGCCACCTTTGGGTTGGTAAAGAAACCCACGGTTTCTTCAAGGATGCACCGCGCTGGGATGTGATCACAATCCAGAATCAAGACTAAATCGCCTTCTGTTTTTTCCAGCGCAGTGTTGATGTTGCCTGCTTTGGCATGAAGGTTATCCTCACGCACCAAAAGGGTGCAGCCGAGTTCCTCACACATCGCCTGGAGGCGTTGGCGGCGTTCAGGGTACTTGCGGCCATCATCTAAGATGTAAACTCGCTTTTTACCCGCGGGATAGTTAATAGCCAGTGCTGCCAGAGCGGTTTTGCGTACAATCGCCACATCCTCGTTATAGGTGGGGATGTAGACATCCACGTTTAACCATGCTTCCGGTGGCTGGTGCGATAAATCAATCGAGTGTCGTTCTCGTATCCGCAAAGTTTGAAAGTAGGCTAGAAATAGGGTGCCAATGGCATACAGTTCGGCGGCATATAGTAGTATGCAAAAGCAACTATTCAACCAGTTTTCCAAGGATAGGGTGTAAGAGGTTCGGTAGTACCAATAGCGCAGCGTCGTGAGTGTACTCAGACTGACTAATAGCAGATGAATGCGTTCACTCATGGCCGTATCTCGCTGGCCTTCTTCTAACCGCACTAACCAGTTGCCAAATAGAATGACAAGCAGAGCGACGATGCCCTGTTGCCAGATGGCAGGACGTAGGGTTAGCAGGGGCACGGCCAACCACCCTAAACACCCCCATAGGAGTAACTGTATGAATACCGGCGACTGCGCTAGGGGTTCAAACATTGGGGGCAACTGATCTATTAAGCCCATCATCCACTCTGCGGGTTGATGCCGCCAGTGACGAAACCGAGGGGGAAGGGAAAGAGATGAACGAGCCATTTACTTCTCCTGGGATTTGTCCAGCGCGGTATAGCGGTTTAGGCTAGCTTGGGCGATGCCATACAGCAGTAACCCCAGGGTCAGCATGCCAGGAATTAACAGAAACCAGTTGCCCCCCAAAAATTGCCAGGTGCGTTCTTGCCATGGGGTTTCACTCAATCGGCGATGGTGTTTTGCTTGTTGCAGAAATTCCAGTGTGTAGTTGGGTGCCCCTTCTGCTATTGGCTGGGTCGAAGTTTGACTAATCAGCACTGTGTCTTCTCGCAGTTGATAAAACAGCGAATCTTGAATGAAAACGTCCTGGAGGTTTTGTAGGCCCGTGGCTGTTTGCGCAGTCAACAGCAACAGCAGGCGATCGCGATTCCAGGGAGAAACGATTTGCTTCACGACCCCTTCTACATCTGGCAGGGTGCGAATGGTAGCCTGATCGCGACGACGCTCAAACAGGGAGCGGAGGGTAAAGCCTTCGGCTTGCAGCCCGTCGGGTAAAGGAAATTGGGAAGCTGTCCCAATCGCAACTAAATGTCGCTCATCGCGTACAACCGTGGGCAACTGCTGAGCGCGATAAACATCGAGCTTGACGGATTCAGCACGACTCACTCGGCCCAATCGTTCACTAAAGGTGAGTAAAACCAGCAAATCTGCCGGGCTGGGGGAATCAGGTACGACCAATGCCAGTTGGGATAAATCTTGCGGAGCCGTAAACGGATAGCCCGTTTGCAACAGTTTGAGATCGGGCACGCGAGCGATATTTTCTCGCTTTAGTTCAAAGCGACTACTAGCATGAACCGTACCCCATAGGTGTTGGTCTACCGGTCGATTGCAGGAGCGCCGCTCTCTAGGATCCAGTTGAAACCGCACCTGGATTTTGGAGTTGGGTTTGATTTTATCAGCGGGAAGTTCGACCCGCAGGTTTGCCTGCCGTGCCCCATCAACGGCATCCAGTTTGCGCCCTGCTAGGGGTAGACCATCCAGCTGTACTTCTAGCAAGGAGGTGAGGGGATTCAACTGAGGGCCATAGCTGTAGCGCAGATGCAGCACATTCCCTGAAAGAAAGTGATCGTCGGGCAGGGCACGAAAGTCAAATTCAATTGGCGGGGCATCGGAGCCACGCGTGGTCACATCGGGAAAGGGAGTATCTCCGTGGGTTTTCAAATCCCTCAATTCAAACTCATTATTGGTGGGGAGATAGCCGGGCCACTCGCGGATCGGTGGGGTTGGCACATCCGATATCTGCTTGACCAGGATCGTTTGACCGCTGCCAATCTGCCGATCGCGGCGCTGGAGCAAAAACTGCACCGCTTTGCTAACCGCAGCAGGGGTATTGCCAGTAGCCACCAGGATAATGCCCTTTTGGTCGGCACTGGGTGCCAGCATCAGCACGCCTACATCATCTGGTAGTTTTTGGCGCTGTTCATCCAGCCAGCGATCGCCCTGAAGTTGGAGGGGCAGTTTCAGAGCCTTCAGTGCCGGTTGGGTTTGAGGCGTCCCAATGATCATCAAGCGCTCCCCTGCCTGCACTTGAGTAGGAGAGGATACCAGCCGAGTATTGAGCGGGCGAAACTGAGCCAGTCGGCCCAGCGCAGTGTGAAACCGGGTGGTAGCAGTTAACCAGGTTTCATCAATACGGCTCGGCAACAAGTACGCCACTTGATTTGGGTTGAGGCTCAATTCATCAAACAAGGGGAAAGGGTATTGGCTGAAATCGAGCCGAATCGGCTGGGGCTGGTAATCAAACACCAGCTTAGAGTCCGGCAAAAGTTCAGTCCACAGAGAGGGGTCAAAGGGGTCTTGGGTGCAGGTAGGGGAGTTATTTTGCAGAGCCGCGACGACAACCTCGTTGTAATCTTGCAAAACATGAGACGGGATCGAATACACGGCAGTACCGATTTTTCCTTCTTTTTGATTGAGCGGCACGCTCCCTACACTCACACCATTCACCAACACACTCAAGTTGGAGCGAGTGGCGTACAGAGCCGGAGAATGGCGAAACCGCAGGGCAATTTGACTCTTTTGAATCTGCCAATGCCGGGGGCGAGTAAACCGCAGCCGTGATTCGTCGTAGATGCCGCGCAGTTGCAAGCGACCACCAACCACCGGGCTACGATTAAACTCAACAATATACTGACCCGCAGCGAGGGGTTGCACCTGTTCGCTGGGGAGCACCTGTTTATCAGGGCTAGTAGGAGACTGCCGTGATTCTGGAATAGCTTCAGCAGGAGCAGCTTGTTGTCGATAATCAGGTAATTCGCTTTGGGCGATGGCCCGCCCACTCAGCAGCAAAGAACTGCCCCAGAATAGACTGAAACCGGCCAGAATCAGTGGAGGATAGCGACGCATCCGAATGGTGAGATGAACCGTAGACTTCTCTTGCATGATTAAACAGCAGAACCGCAAACAACAACTAACAACAAGCAATGCGTTACACACAACAGCAATAAAGATCTGCACCAGACAAACTCCTAGTCAAATGGGCAATCCTTATCAAGGTTGCTGACCCATAGGAATTGGCCATTCGCGATCGCCTCCAAACAAAATCCAGCGCTAGCAATTGCACCCGAAATAACCGCCGCCCAAAGATCGACTGCTAAAGAGATAAGATTTCCACTCAGAACTGAGCACTGCTATCTTCAACACAGCCAAACACTCTTTCCCCAGGTAAAATCACATCACATTGCACTGGGATAGCCGCACAGCCCAAAAGGGCAAGACAGTAATACCAACTGGTATTCGAGTGCACCCCAGTATTGAACAAGCTAGTCTGAAAAAGCATGATGCACAGTTTAAGAACGAACAATATTAACGCTTCAAAAGCAACTTGTTGGTTAGCGCTAAAAGCAGCAGTTAACCAATAACATTGGCAACCTGTGATGCAAGCAAAGATTGACCACCTGGGGCGACCAAGTAAGGGGACAAAACCTATATCTAGGCATTTCATCTGTACTCAAATGACTAGAATGTTGGTGAAGCAGATCAAAATTCTACTTACAAAAGATAGTTTCTCTGAATTTATGACGTCAATTACGAAAATGAAAACAGAGATTCATCAAAACAACATTCATTTCTTAGATTGGTGCAGTTAGTGACCTCGATACAGCACAAAAACTTTAGTCAGGAGGCAGATGCGACCTTAGATCGAACAAAGTGCTTTAGACAGAAGCTTGACTGACTCAGCATAGCTACTCAACTAATCCATCTAGATTGGAAGAAAACCGGAAATTTCTTCACTAGTATTGCGGCTTTTTGCAGTTGAATTGGCGTAACGTGGTAGAAGCAACCTGTTATGACAATCAGCAATATGGCGGTTGCCCTTCTCGGTTTCTACCTTTATACCCTTCTTCTCAAAGAAGCTGAATAAAGCCAAGAAAGATCCACGTAAAGATCCAATAAAGTTGATCGCTGTGTCTATCACGTCAGGCGACCAAGCCCTAACGAGACTCTACGGGTTTTAGCAAGGTGATCTTGAGCTTGTAGTTGCCCGCTGCTAGTTCACCAAAAGCACGAACTCGAATGTAGTAGGTGCCCGTTTTCGCAATCCGAACGAACAAGAGCGAGTTCGTTGTACCATCAGGGCCATCATCATTCTCAGCAACCGTAGAGCCATCAGCGGCCAGCAGGGTGACGATAGTGTCAAAATTTTCTGAGGAGAGGTCAATCGCTAACTGGTCGCCCTCGGTTAAGTTAATCACATAGTCGCGAGCAAAACCGCTCAACCCTGTAGGAATATCTTTATTGGTGAGCTTATCAGTCACCTGCTTGCCCGGTGTGATCGGAATCGGTGCATAGATCTTGGTCTGGGCTAAACCGGGTACGCCCCAAAAGCTCATCAAAGCAGTTGCTAGGGGCAACAGATACAACAGAGAAAATTGAGTGAATGAGGTATGAGCCATTGTTGATTTAGAAAACCCAACCCGGATCACGCTGCATTTTTCTGAAGAAAAGACCAATGCACCAGGTCTGAAGAGAAGAAACAGCTTTTGATTCAGATAGGCAATACTCTACATTATTCTTTATTATTGCTTACCCGTTTAGCAGAAATCCGTTTCAAACTCATTCGTTTTGAAATCGAGCATTGTCCGTCACAGCCCCTTCTTTAACCCGTGAAAAGACCAACAGGACTTGTACCTCAAGCCCCTCGCTCAAATCCTTTGTCCTGATGAGTCTTCCGAACTCTCCGTGATCAGTAAAACCCAAGACTATCGAGCCTTTTGGGTGGTTTCGGCAAGGAGCCGTAAAGAATGCCCATTGCATTCGTGGTTCAAGCATCCTGAACCATCGGCTGATTTCTGCCGTGGTGCCACGTTGGGCACTCGACCCGTGACAGAACAACTCCCCTTGGCCGCAGAAGAGTAGAAGCAACGGCGTTCAACTGAACCATAGTTTAGCAGAGGAAACCCAGGTTACCTGATTCGGTTTTAAAAATTAGCTGTGACAGAAGATAAACTGGCTTGCCTGTTAGTAAGAGTATCACGGTAGAATTCTTAAAAAGAGTCTAAAATCCTGTCTGTAAAAAAGTTTCAGGCTTTCTAAGTAATATCCGGCCCGTTATTTTAGCAGGTAATTATCAAGGGAACCTCTCCAGAAAAATTGGGTCATAGAGGAATGATAACGCATGCAGCTTTTATTTCGGAGAACTCTCTCATGTCCTATACAATGCTGAAGTCTGGAACAGCCGCTTTAGTTGCCTTGGGTTTAGTGAGTGGAACGGTTGCCCCCATCATGCTCCAAGCACCTGCTACAGCCCAAGCTGCTTTTCCGGATGTACCCTCTAATCACTGGGCCAACAGTTTTATTCGAGAATTAGTCAACCGTGGTGTGATTGCTGGCTTCCCCGACGGCACCTTCCGCCCTCAAGACCCTGTTACCCGTGCCCAGTTCGCAGCCATGTTGCGAAAGGCTTTTCGCAAGGGGTCGGTGCGCAGTTCTGTGCAGTTTGTAGATGTGGCCTCTAGCTACTGGGCAGCTTCGGCAATTCAATCAGCTTATACCTCTGGTTTTATGGCCGGCTATCCCGGTAATATCTTTCGCCCTGAAGAAAATATTCCTCGGGCACAAGTGCTCGTATCCTTGGCTAATGGACTGAACTACACGGCTAGCAATTCTGTAGATAGCGTGCTGTTGGCCTACAACGACTCTAGTTCGATTCCTGCCTACGCCCGCGCCAGCATTGCGGCTGCAACCGAACGACGGATTGTTGTAAATTATCCCAGTGTGCAAACGCTTGCCCCCAACCAGATTGCGACCCGTGCAGACGTGGCAGCTTTCATCTACCAGGCGCTTGTAAGTCAAGGGGAAGCTGTAGCGATTAATTCTCCCTATATTGCTGGTCAGCCAGTCAGTCAGACGGTGCGCATCCCAGCGGGTACTTCTCTGCCTCTAGTTTATGACCAGGCAGAAAAGATCTTACTGGCGAAGGATGAACCAAATCCGGCTCCATTGACCTTAAGGGTCGCTCAAAACATTGTGACCTCCCAGGGAACGGTGTTAATCCCTTCTGGTAGCAGTGTCGTCGGAGAACTCCGCACCATTAATGGTGGCGCTCGCTTCTTTGCCAGTGAAATTGTCTTTCCTGATGGGCGACGCTTACCAGTTGATGCGACCTCGGGGTTGATTACCAAAACAGAAACTATCCGTAAAGGGGCGAGCTTGGGTCGCATTTTGACGGGTACTGTTGTGGGTGCTGGTGCCGCAGCAGGGATTGCTGGGGTTACGGGCGATCGCAATATTGCAGCAGATGAAGTCCTGGGGGGTGCGGCAGCGGGCGCTTTGGCTGGTGTACTGCTAGGTCGCGATCGCGTTGATTTGATTGCGATCAACCCCAATACAGATTTGTCGGTCACTATCAATTCTGATCTAGTACTGCGCTAGGTTAAACGCTTTAGGGTGCGTAGCTCCACAGTAGACATCGTCTAGAACCTCTAGCATGGGAAGTTGCAAGGCAGCTTCCCTTTTTGGGTTTTGGCTAGTTCCCAAAAAGTAGAGCGATCGCCAGGTTACTCCGTCCCTTGAGGGTTAAAGGGGGTTAGGGACGTTGTTCCCAGCCAAAGGGGATCCCTCTGCTCTCCGTCCTCAAGCAAGCAGCTACGGCTATGGCTAGAAAAACACTAAACTTGTCAGGCAAAAACAAGAAAAGCGGCTGAAAGCCTATCTGTGAAGGGAATGCGTCGCTTTTGATCGAAAATCACCCAGATCTTCAATGAGTCAAGTTTTCAAAGGATGTTTGATCTAATTTCCAGACAACGCTATTCCCTTGGGAGCTGCACAAAAATAAGATACCCGTGATGCGTTACGGTTATCGCCTACCCCATCCTATGAGAAGGGGCGTTACTTAGTTATGAATCCCTTAGGGTACATCATCGTAATAGAGAGCAAAATCAGCCAAGTCAGAAAACGAAAGCTTCTCAGTTCTCAACTGATTTTCGACCCCAATGAATGCCACGCTGCACTTAGGGTAAAACACTCGTGGCTCAACGGTTTCCACCCTTTGCTTTAATTTTCGCTACTCGGCTCATTCCGCTTGGAAGGCTTAGGCACTGGCGGGCGATTGGGTGTAGCACCCGATTGCCGGGATTTGCCCCCCCCGCCTCCGTCAAACCGTTTCTTGAAGGGACGCCCCCCTTTCTTAAAGGAAGCGGCTGCCCCCATTTTCTTTTTAGGCGGCACCAGCCCAACCACATTACTCTCGATAATCGCCAGCGAGGTGGCTTCTCGTCTGATATGGAAGTCCCAAAAATAACCAACGGTTTTAGGGCTAGATAACGTTCCCTTAAGGTGGAGTTTGAAAGCCTTTGCCTTTTCCGTGCCCTTCTTAGGACTTTGTTGAATTTTAACAATGACTAACTCCTGTTCGGGTTCGACCGTCAGCACCTCACCCCGAATGGAAAAATAGTCATCATCGTAGCCAGGAGTCAAATCACTCCCCTCTTGTCCAGAAAGAACTGCTACAGTCTCTGCTGTTGGCCTTTCAGAGCCGCCATTCGTGGTTAGAGCCTCCTTCTGCTCTAGCAATTCTTTCTGTAGCTTTTCTGGCTCCCATACCCCCACTACTTGAATATGCAGATCCTTTTGCTGAACTCGGGTGCGCGGGTAGACAACCCAGAGATGCTCTTGAGTCAGATCGAGATGGTTTTTTACCAGGCTCATGATCCGCCCTAGTAAGACGGCCTCAACCACTGTACCATCGGCGATCGTCATTTCCCCACGGGTAAACTGCTCTGCAGAAGGAGTGTATCGCCCGCGTACCAAGCCGATCGCCCGATACTGTTTTGGCTCACTCGGTGGTGGAATCGGTTGAAACCGGTTGACAGGCTTGACCTCCGTTGCTTGACTAGAAGCCGCCGATTTTTCTTCCATTGCCTTCGGCGAAGCGATCGCCGCCGTTAGAGACGGCGGTTGGGTTGCCTTTGGTTCATCCACTGGCTTTACCGCTGGCCGTACCGGACGCATCACTGGGCGCTTCAACTCCAAGACTGGCCCCCCTGTCGGGGCTTGTGCAGGAATTGTTGACTCCTTAGGAGAACTATCAGGCGCAGAGGGACTCGCAAGATCAGGAGATTGGGCATCGCCAGATCCACCCGTGTGATCAGACGACAGCTTTGCTGGATCAGCAGACGCGCTAGGGTTAGAGGAGGAAAGGGGCTGTTCGGGCAAAGGACTCATAGGTTTTACTTTCACGGCAGAGCAGGCGACCTTATCAGTTTAGCTATTCTAGTGAATGCAACTGAGTCGCCCATGAATCCGCAAGTTTTGCGTAATTTTCATAAACAGGCTTAACTGCGGTTGTCGAAACAGGGACGGGATGATCTAACTTTAAAGACCTATCATACAAGCTGATTCAGGTTAGCAGATCAATATAGTCAATGCACTATAGTCAATGCACTTCAAAGCTCCTCTAAGGTCAGCCTGAAAAGGCCAGTCTGAACTGCTAACCGGCAACCCCCTGCTGACTTGCTGAAAAGAGCGATCATTTTCCGCAAAGTTGAATTGAATCAATCGGTTGCACCCATAACAGCCCGCTGTCCTGAGCTAGAAATCTGCTAGAAATCTGCCTGGAAAGGTAGACTTTCCCCAGTTTGGCAGATTAAGGTAGTCTGAATGGCCTATGGAAATCGGTCAATGAATGAAAATGTCGGATGATTCAGGGGCACGGAACGGTTGAAATCTACAGCTCTATCCCGAACAATGCCATCTGCAGTCAGGCAGGCACTGTCTATTGACAAAGCTCTAGAGAAAGTATTTTTTACAATTCTTTGTGCTCACCCTGGTTTTCCCCAAGATTTTCCACAGACTTCCTGAGTTTTCCACAGACTGTGGGAGCAATTGGCCATTTTTCCCCAGATAGGCGATCGCCTCTGCAACAGATGATCGACACAAAGCGCTCGAATTGTTAGTTTACTTTGCGGGGATCACCCTGAGATCACTGCTTACATAAAGAAAAATTGAGACAATCGCAACCCTCTCTAAGGGTTGACGTTGACAAGATCTGACAAAGATGGCGACAATAAAGCACCTACGTTATAAACCTCTGCACTGCCCCTCTTCTTATTTTAGGTAGCGTTTGAACAAGTGGAGGGCTGAAGTGTGGGGGACTTCAGCGGCCTTCAGTCATAAATCTGGCCCAATCAATCGACAAAAGCAGACACGCTTCATCTAGGTATTCTTTATCCAGGTATTCTTTTTATTTCTTCATTTTTAATTTTATTTCTTCATTTTTTAATTTTACCTTTCTTAAAGTTCTCTTTTCTTTTGTTGCAGCTTACGCATCTTTAAAGAGGTTGGTTATGCAAACGACAACAATTAGCCTGTTGGCAGAAATTCCAGAGGGCTTACATCAAGCCATTGCCCAATATCTGGAGAACCACCCAAACTGGGATCAAGACCGCTTATTTGCGGCGGCTTTGTCGCTGTTTCTATTGCAAACGAGTGAGACGACTGACCAGGGCAAAGCGGATGCCTCCTTGGAAGCATGGTTTCGTCAATCTGTGTAAACAAGTTGAATTTTGGATTTTCAATTTGCGAGGATAGTCACTGAACTACTCAATCATCTTCAGGTTCACAGCAGTGACTGAAACCGAATAAAATCTGGATGCGTTGTGGCGATGTCTTGACGAGGTTTATGCCACGAGCCTAGCCTGTTTAACGTTTTATCGCCATAGCCAGTTCATTGAGAACAAAGTGAAAGATGAACCCCTAGCTGAGGGCATTGCCCCCATAACCCCCTTACACCCCATAGACTCAGCAACTTGGCGATAACTGTATCGGCCGATTCTGGTCATACCTGTCCTGAAAAAACAACTGGCTTCGAGTCAGCCTAGGTGGAGTGCGTATTGCGGTTAAAAGCCCAAATTTTGCAAAAGAGGTTTGATTGATGACATATTTTTGGTTTAAGGCATTTCACCTTGTGGGTATTGTGTGTTGGTTTGCGGGCCTATTCTATCTGCCGCGGTTGTTTGTTTACCATGCCGAAGCAAACGAGCAATCAGAGCCAGCTCGCAGCATTCTCAAAGCACAGTATCAAGTCATGGAGAAGCGCCTCTACAGCATTATTATGACGCCGGCCATGCTACTGACTGTAGCTATGGCGGTTGGTCTATTAACGATAGAACCCGAGGTTTTGAAACAGCCCTGGCTCCATGTTAAGCTCGCTTGCGTCTTGTTGCTGTTGGGATACCATCATTACTGCAAACGCATAATGAAAAAGTTGGCTCACGATGAATGCCAGATGACTAGCCAGCAGTTTCGCTGGTTTAATGAGTTTCCGACGGTTTTCTTTGTCGTGGTGGTGCTGTTAGCCGTGTTCAAGAACAACTTTCCTACGGATGCGGTGACTTGGCTGATTGCAGCGATGGTGGTAGCGATGGCGACAGCAATTCAACTCTACGCCCGGAAGCGTCGCTTGGATCGGGAAAAGGGAGCGATCGCAGCCTCCGAAGAGTCAGCTTCTTCGGGAGCGAGTGCCTGAAGTTCAGTCATCCCACCCTATTAGTTTGTTCGATTGACCTTACCGGCCTTTCTGACAAACCCTGACCCCACCCTCCTTCTCCCCTAATGATCGGCTTAACCCTACGCCAGAGCGTTAGGACGCTTGAACAAGGAGGGATATAGAGGTTGTTCCTCTCATACACTTCGTTCTAACCTTAGGTTGCACTACTAAATCAGCTTCAAACTGAAGAGGAAGCGGCCTGCGATCGCGCTACACTAAAGGGCAACCACATAAAAGTGCCGCAACATAACATAATAGCTGCACAATCTTGCTTTCTGGATTTTGAGACCCCTATGCCCAGAACACAGCGTAACGATAACTTTATTGACAAAAGCTTTACCGTCATGGCAGACCTAATTCTTAAGGTTTTGCCAACGAATCGCAAGTCTAAGGTAGCGTTTGCCTACTACCGCGACGGTATGGCGGCCCAAGCCGATGGCGAATATGCTGAAGCCCTAGAAAACTACTATGAAGCCTTAAAGTTAGAAGAAGACCCTAATGATCGCAGCTACATCCTCTATAACATTGGGCTGATTCATACCAGCAATGGTGAGCATGAGCAAGCTTTAGACTACTACGAGCAGGCCCTAGAACTAAACCCTAGACTGCCTCAAGCCCTAAACAACATTGCGGTCATTTACCACTTCCAAGGAGAGCAGGCCAAAGAAGCCGGGCAAGATAAAGAAGCAGAAGCCTACTTTGACCAGGCCGCTGAATATTGGAAACGGGCAATTCGCCAGGCCCCCAATAACTATATCGAAGCTCAAAACTGGTTGAAAACCACCGGGCGATCGCAAATGGATGTCTACTTCTAGGGAGCGGGAGATGATTGACCGGCAACAAGTTCATAAGGTAGCCCACCTCGCCCGATTAGCCCTGACCGACCAGGAAGAAGAAACCCTCACAACCCAGCTTCAGGAGATTTTAGGGTATTTTGACCAGTTGAGTGAGCTAGATACCAGTGATGTGCCACCAACAACACGGGCGATTGAGGTCGTCAACGTGGTGCGTGCCGATGAATTGAAAACGCACCTCTCCCGGGATGCAATCCTTGACTGTGCCCCCGAACGGGATGGGGAATTCTTTAAGGTGCCGAAAATCATCAACGAAGGCTAAACCTTTGAAGGATGCTCCATCAAGCCTACTCCCCTGGTAGACCTGGTAACAAGTCATCGCGGTGATCGGCAAAAAACCGACCTGCGCCAGCTTAGTCAAGTTTGCCGATGCAGACTCACGCAAAGGCAACTATAGCCTACCAGACCTTCTTCAAAGCCAACCCCCGCACCCTAGACCCCATGCAACAGGCAGAAAACTATCAATAACTGTTGCAGCAAGCTCTACAACCGGGTACGAGTGTGGAGCAAGCCCTGCAAAGGGGGGCGTTCATTAGCGGTTTGGGCAGAACCTGCTACGCTAGTAATTTCTTCTTCAAGTTAAGAAACTAGGCAAGTTAAGAAACTAGGCTGCAACAGGTTGGGCCGCATGGATTTACTGGAATATCAGGCAAAAGAGCTTTTTCAAACTGTTGGGATTCCGATCCCACCTTCCCAGCGAATTGAGCGTCCGAAGGATATTAAGAGCTTGACCATTCCTTACCCGATCGCCCTCAAATCTCAGGTGTATATCGGGGGGCGGGGACGGATGGGAGGGATCCGCTTTGTGGAAAACACCATTGACGCGATCGCGGCAGCTCAGAGTATTTTCAACCTGCCCATCATGGGTGAATATCCCAAAGTTTTGTTGGCAGAGGCAAAATACGAGGTGGAGCAGGAATTCTACCTAGCGGTTATTTTAAATCGCTCAATTCGGCGGCCCGTGCTGCTTGGCTCGGTCAAAGGCGGGATGAATGTACAGCAGCATGTTGACCAGATGCAGCACGTGGTGGTTGAGCAAGATTTTTCTCCCTACTACGCCCGGCGACTGACCATCAAGATGGGCCTATCAGGAGATTTAATTGAAGCCGTAAGCAGCATTGTGGAAAAGATGTACCATCTCTTTGCCACAAAAGACCTAGATTTGGTAGAAATTAACCCTTTAGGGATCAGTTCTGATGGCAAACTGATCGCGCTGGATGGCAAAGTTAGTGTGAATGACGATGCCTTACCACGCCAGACCGCTTTTGCTGGGTTAATCGGCGACTCCGATGGCGATGAGCACAACCCCCAGCAAACTGGCTGCCCAATCACCCTCGACCCAGATGGCCAAATCGGTATCCTCTGCAATGGGGCAGGGTTAACGATGACCACAATTGATTTGATTTGTGCTGCGGGGGGCAAGCCCGTTTCTTTTCTTAACTTGGGTAGCGAAACCCAGGCGGGAGTTTCTGCCAGTCTGCTGAAAGAGCGCTTAGCCCAGGGGCTAGAGCAGCTCGCCCAAATCAAGAAGGTGCGAGTATTGCTCGTTCACCTGGTTACTGGGTTGCTACCAGATGATGAAATGGCCGAGGTCATTGCTGGTTTTATTCGTCGGCGATCGCGGGAACCCCGTGGCATCAGCGAAATCCGGCCAGACACGTTGATTACTCACACCGTTCGAATTCCCCAAATGGTAGTACGTTTAGTTGGCCGATCCCATAATTTGGAGAATACCGGCAACGAAAAAGCCGTTAACGCTTATCTGGCAGCAGCACAGGTCATCGTTGTGGAGAGTCTGGATGACGCAGTTGCCCAAACCGTTGCCCAAGCCAGGAAATGGGCGAAATAGCCAAAATAACCTGCCCATAGGTTCTCTGGACTACCATTGTAGACCGACAAGACCATTCACAGATAAGTTCACATTCACAGATAAGTTCAAACGGGTTTCAAGGGGGTCTGCTTCTCCCGCATGGTTGCAGCGCTTGCCCACAACCGTTAGGGTTTCCGGTAGGGCAACAGAGCACAGAATAGCCCCCGTCTGGTCAAACGGATGATCCGGATTTCTTCAAGATTGTGATCTGAGTTGCAGTCTCACGGTCAATCGTCCGGCATGATTAAGAGAACACTAAGTCAGAACACTTAGGGCAAAACCCGGTGCTCAACCGCCAGTGATGAGTAGGCTTTCTGACTTGTAGAGTGATCCACCAAGGGATTGACTCCATTGGGAGTTTAGGGGGCTTAGCCTCCCCATTTGTCCCGATACTCAACCTTTCCGACTGGCTAGCATCATAGCCTTTTATGCAGCTAAAGGGGCAACCGTCAGATTGACTCTCGCCAGAGTCAACGGTATGGTTATCAGAATAAATCGTGTGTTTTGTCAAGGACTATTTGGCGGTTAAGCATCAGCTAAACGCAGCAAATTAGAAAAAAGCTGACAGACTTGAATCGAGGTCCAGGCTCTACAGCTTTAACAATCGAAAAAGGGAAAGTGCAGTTACCATGATTTTCTCACCACACAATCGCGTACTGGTTCAGGGTATTTGTGAACCTCTGGGTGCGGTTTATGCGCCTATTATGCAAGCCTATGGCACAGATTTGGTTGCTGGGGTTAGTGCAGGTCATGGAAGCAGCGATTTTTATGGTATTCCAGTCTTCGATCTGGTGGATCAGGCAATCGACCAGGTTGGAGCCATTGATACGACGGTTATCTTTGTTTCTCCCTACGCGGTGTTAGATGCAGCCCTAGAGGCGATCGCTGCCGGTATTCACCAGGTGATTATCGTCACTGAAGGGGTACCACCGCTAGATATGGTAAGGCTATTGCGGCAGGCAGAGGCCACAGAGACGCTGGTGGTAGGGCCGAATAGTGCTGGCATCATTATTCCCGGTCAACTGCTGTTGGGGGTGCATCCGACAAGCTTTTACACCCCTGGCCCCGTGGGCATTATCAGCCGCAACGGAACGCTTACCTACGAAGTGGCCATGCAGCTATCCCAAGCGGGCTTAGGCCAATCGATTGGAGTTTGTATTGGGGGCGATGCCATTATTGGTTCCTCCTTTCCCCAGTGGTTGCAAATTCTGGAGGAGGATGAGCACACCGAAGCAATTGTTTTGATTGGAGAAATTGGTGGAGATAGCGAAGAGGCTGCCGCCCATTATATTGCCGAGGCGATCGACAAACCCGTTGTTGCCTACATCGCAGGTAAAAACGCCCCAAAAGGTAGACGCATCGGTCATGCCGGCGCGATTATTGATGCCCAAATTTTAGAGCTAGGGCCAGATACAGGGACTGCCGCCAGCAAAATTAATGCCCTACGACGGGCAAGAATTCCTGTAGCAGAGCGGCCTTCTCAAATTCCGACCCTGGTCGAGAAAGCACTCCGCAAGTTAGTGAAGCAGGCTTAGCGCAGCGTCATAGTGCCTTAATTTAGGATTGGCACAAATTTAGGATTAGCACATTTGGAAGCGCTTAACGTGACGAGTAGATTAAAGCATCAGTTCGACTTCCCTGAGCCTCATTTCTCTCTCAGCGTAGGAGAGGAGCTTTGCCCCGGTTTCCCTTCTCCCATCAAGGGAGAAGGGAATTGCCCTAACGGACATGCAAGCAAGAGAGAGAGAAGAATGACTGAAGCGAGTTCAGAAATTTATGCCTTGCTGTACCAGCGTTTGAGAATCATCACCTTAATTTTCAGAATTTTTAGTCTTGACAGACCCCTAGACTGCGACACCAAAAACTTCATTAAAGACCTTTTCGACCTTGTAGCCAGAGTCAATCGACTCCAGAGGGTCTTTACGCAGACGATGCCGCAGACAGAGGGTCGCCACCCGGCGAATGTCTTCAACGGTCACTTCTGCTCGGCCTTCAAAGGCTGCGATCGCGCGTGCGGCCCGGTTCGTTACAATATCGCCCCGCAACCCATCCACATCCAATTCGGCACAAACCTGAGAAACCTTTACCCGCAGATCATACTCAATCGTGACCGCATGAAGCCGCTGCTGAGCCTCTACAATCCTCCGCTGGAGAGCTTCTTGCTGGGGTTGGTATCGCTCTAAAAAAGATTGAGGATCCTGGTCAAACTCAGTACGCTGTTCCACAATCTGCACGCGCAGAGCGGGTTCTTTCACGGTGCGAATCTCAGCATGCATGCCAAACCGGTCGAGCAATTGGGGCCGCAGTTCCCCCTCTTCTGGGTTACCGGAACCGACCAAAACAAAGCGGGCTGGATGGCGAATTGAAATGCCTTCGCGCTCAACCGTATTCCAACCAGAGGCGGCAGAGTCCAAAAGTACATCTACAAGGTGATCATCCAACAAGTTGACTTCATCCACGTAGAGAATGCCCCGATTGGCTTTAGCCAGTAGCCCTGGCTCAAAGGCTTTGACCCCTTCCGATAGGGCTTTTTCAATATCAATCGTGCCGCACACCCGGTCTTCCGTCGCCCCCAGCGGCAAATCAACCATCTGTACTTTTTTCTGAATGATTGCGACCTCGCCTCCTTGGGCTAAGATTTTGCGCACTTCATCCCCCATTAGTTCTGGGTCGCTGGGATGGCTGTTAAAGGGGTCGTCTGCCACGACGTCAATTTCCGGGAGTAGGTCGGCCAGGGCACGAATCGTTGTTGATTTACCAGTGCCGCGATCGCCCATAATCATGACCCCACCAATTTTGGGGTCAATCACATTCAGCAACAGTGCCAGCTTCATTTCTTCCTGGCCCACAATCGCCGTAAAGGGAAAAACAGGGCGACGGCGATTTGCCATTGATTGCACAGAGCGACCGTTTTCAACAATCGGGGGGTTAGCGACAGAACTCACAGGCGTACCTAAGGGGTTAAATACATCAATTGATTACCTCCCATTATCCCATAAGCTGTTAAGCCAACCGAGGGACTTTGATTTTTGCCACTACCTTATCGGGATTGGGCCACACCAGCGTATTCTGGACAGAAGAAAGCCAGCAGATCGTTTTAGAGGTATGGGGATGAGTCAAGCAGCAATTGGAGTCGCCCTTGTGGGCACAGGGTTTGGGCAAAAGGTGCATATCCCCGCCCTCCAAGCCCACCACCGCACCAACTTGGTCGCGGTCTACCATCGCGATCGCGCCAAAGCCGAGGCCATCGCTCAAACCTACGGTATCCCCCATGCCTGCACCCACATCGAAGCGCTGGTAGCACTGCCAGAAGTCGATGCCGTCAGCATTACGACTCCGCCCTTCCTGCATTACCCAATGGCCAAGACCGTGCTGCAAGCGGGGAAACACTTATTCCTCGAAAAACCCGTCACCCTTGTGGCTAGAGAAGCGGAGGAATTGCAGCAACTGGCAATAGTTCATCAGCGGGTGACAGCTGTGAATTTTGAGTTTCGCTGTGTCCCTGCCTGGATGCAACTAGCGGAATTATTAAAGGCCGGGTATGTGGGCAAACCGCGTTTAATTAAAGTGGATTGGTTAGTCTCTAGTCGCGCAGATGCCACCCGCCCCTGGAACTGGTACGCCCAGGCCGCACTAGGAGGTGGGGCGTTGGGGGCGATCGGTTCCCATGCCTTTGATTACATTACCTGGCTTTTTGCCCCCGTCAAACAACTGTGTGCCCGATTGAATGTATCGGTACCGCAACGGCCCGACCCAGTCAGTCGCGAGTTAAAACCCGTGGATGCCGATGACATTTGCCAGATAATGCTGGAGTTAACCGATGGTACCCCCTGCCAGATGACCCTAGCGGCAACGACCTATCAGGGGCGGGGGCATTGGCTAGAGGTCTATGGCGATCGCGGTACGCTGGTGTTGGGCAGCAGCAACCAAAACGATTATGTCCATGGCTTTCAGCTTTGGGGCAGCCATCAAGGCGAACCCCTGGTGGAATTGCCAATTAGCGATCGCTTCGCCTTTCCCCAGACCTACCCCGACGGACGCATTGCCCCCACACTCCGTATCATTGACCGCTGGATTCAAGGCATTGACCAAGGAGCCGCACTCGCCCCCTCCCTGCAAGAGGGGGTAGCGGCCCAAAAACTGATGGACTTAGCCCGCCAATCTAACCAATCAGGCCAATGGGTGCAAGTTCCAAGGGGGCAAGTTTAAGCTAACCTTCCCCGCTACTCGCCTGTGGGGTTACTTCACGTTGGCACAGCCAAGCCAAAAGACTGACAACGCCCGCTTCTTCTCACTCGCTCCCACTTCTAATTCCCCATTTTCCACTGACTCCTTCACGTTCTCCCCCACCAACTTATCTATGACTTCCACGACTTCCACCTCTGCGATTTACCCTGTCACCTGGCAAGCCGATGCCGCTGTTTTGATAGATCAAACTCGGATTCCTGCTGAGTTAACCACCGTGCGGATTGAAGACTATGAAACCATGGCGCGCGCCATTGAAACAATGATTGTGCGAGGTGCACCAGCAATTGGGGTGGCCGCGGCCTATGGCATGTACCTGGGGGCACGAGCACTCACCACCTCGGAGCGAGCCGAGTTTCTTCGCCAGCTAGCAGCGATCGCCCAGCGGCTCCGAGCCACCCGCCCAACAGCCGTCAATTTATTCTGGGCCGTTGAGCGCATGGTGCAAGCGGCTCATGCTGTAGATGGCCCAGTAGAGCAAATCAAGCATCATCTGCTAGAAACGGCTCAGGCCATTCAAACCGATGACCTCCGCACCTGCGAATTGATTGGTCAGCATGGCCTCCAGGTACTCCCGACGCAACCAGAACGTCTTCGCATTTTGACCCACTGCAACGCTGGTGCTCTGGCAACAGCCGGCTATGGCACCGCCCTGGGGGTAGTGCGGGCCGCTTGGGCAGCCGGTCGGTTAGAGCGAGTGTTTGCCGATGAAACCCGTCCCCGCTTGCAGGGTGCGAAGCTAACTGCCTGGGAATGCGTCCAGGAGGGCATTCCCGTAACCATCATTACAGACAACATGGCGGCCCACTGTATGCAGCAAGGGATGGTGGATGCGGTCGTCGTGGGTGCCGATCGGATTGCTGCCAATGGCGACACGGCCAATAAAATTGGCACTTACAGCGTGGCTCTGGCGGCTAAAGCCCATCACATTCCCTTTTTTGTCGCGGCCCCCCTTTCGACCATTGACTTTTCTCTGATTGATGGTCGTCAAATTCCGATTGAGCAACGCCACCCGAGTGAAATTTACCAGGTCGGCGATGCCCAACTGTGCCCTGATGGAGCAGAATTCTACAACCCCGCCTTTGACGTGACTCCGGCAGAGTTGATTGCGGCGGTGGTCACCGAATTTGGCGCGATCGCCCCTGCGGATCTGCAATCGACCCTGGCAGCCAAGCAGGGGAAACGCTAAATCCAAAAGCGTCTAAAATCCCCCCTCAGACGCAGTAGTTGTTGCTAAACTAAAGAATCAACCCATCTCACTGAAGCAGCTTCTATGCAAAAACGTCACACCATTGACTCAACCCAATTGCTGCGCCGAGCAGATGATTTGATTTCAGCAGCTTCTAACCGCTATCGGATTACTGTTCAAGTCGCCAATCGGGCAAAGCGGCGGCGATTTGATGATTTTGACGGGGCCGATGACTCTGGCATGAAGCCTGTAATGCGGGCCATTATTGAAATGTCCGATGAGTTGACCCAACCGGAAATTATTGGTGACTAGAAAATCATTGGTAACTCGGATGGTGCAGCGGAGCGCGCACTGGCGGCTGAGCTTTGTCTTGGGATTGGTTCTGGTGTTGCTTACGTCTACCGGGGCGATCGCTCAGCGCATTCGTCCTGATAACGTCTGGCAGGTAATTTATCAACAATTGCCCGATTTGCCTCGAGAAAACCAGTATATCCACTCTGAAACCCGGCAACCCGCCCCCAACAACACCCTAGTTGGGCGAATGATTCGCTACCACCTCTACGTCAAGGAGCGTCCACCTTTTTTTCGGTTTGACTGGAAGATTACCCTGGCTGACTATTTGGGAGTCAACGACTGGATCGATCCCACGACCTATCCCAGTGCCAAAACATTACAGTCCAACCCGATAGAGGGCGATATGGCTGCCATTCGTCGCCTTAGCCGGGCGCAGCGTGAGGCCTTGGTGCAGGCCCTCACCGATGCTTTTGCCACCCAGTTGCCCACCCCTGCTCCTTCCAGCAACCCCCGTCCTAGCTCAAGCACACCTCCACCCGCACAACCAACCGCTCCTGTCAAAGCACCCGGAGCGGCTGATCTCCTGCGACTTTGAGTTCACAGCGATCTCATCTGGATGGTGAAAAGGGCATTCTTAGGAAAATCTTTTCACCCAGACCCTCACCTTCACGAACGACGTAGGACGGCGATACACATGCAAAAGAGTGGCCCGGGTTGGCGACTGGGGTGGAACCCAGATGCGACCGAGTATGTCGGCCTAGTGGGAAGTGATGATTGGGCACTGGAGTTGACGGCTACCGAGTTTGCTGACTTCAACCGGCTGGCATTGCAACTGGCCGACACGATGGCAGCGATGCAGGCGGAATTGATGGATAAAGAGGCGATCGCCTGCGAGGTTGAAAGTGAGCAACTTTGGCTAGAGGCCGAGGGCTATCCTCACTCCTACAGCCTGCACCTCATTCTGTTGACCGGACGCAGAGGCGAAGGCCTATGGCAACCCACAGCAGTACCTGACCTGCTGCAAGGACTGCGATCGCTCTACGTTTTCTAACCGATTCAACCTTGCTTATCTCCCTGGAGTTGTGCTTAGCCCAAGCCGGGTTCATCTATCCATCGAGATCCTATGGAATTAATTTTGACCTCTGATTCTCATCCGATTCGAGTTGATTTTTTACCGCGTGAAGTGGTCGGGTTACCAGGTCTCTTAGGTATGACAATTGCGCCAGGTCAGCGCCATTTGAGCCAACTGGGGCTGTGGCAACGTAACCTAGATCAGGATCTGGCGCGTCTGCGTGATTTTTACTTAACAGATTTACTGGTCACTTTAAATGAGCTGCTTGAGTTGCAACTGTTGCAAATTCCTGACTTACTCCAACGGGTGAACGCCTTTGGGATGATTTCTCGGCATTACCCGATTCAGGACTACAACATTCCTTCATCAACTGCTACCTTGATGACTTTAATCAGAGAGATTTTACAAGCAGTGGAGCGATCGCAAACGGTTGTCGTGCACTGTAGGGAAGGGTTAGGGCGCTCTGGTCTGGTAGTTGCGGCTTGTCTGGTAGCACGGGGATATTCTGCCGATGAAGCCTTTTTCTATGTCCGTGACACACGCCCCGGAAGCATCGACACCCTAGAACAGGAAAATTTCGTGCGGCGAGTGGCAAAAATCTGGCAGGAACACTCCACCCAGGCCCCTCCGAATAGCTAATCTCCACTCTTGATGTGAAATGTGATGTGAAGTGTTATCGACAGCAGCAGGTTAAATTATTCGAGCGTGTGCAGTTGGCGACCGCTTGGCGTTGCTAACTCGGGGTGGCCCGCAGCAATCAGAGCGCGATCGCGAATGCGACAGGCATCACACACCCCACAGGGTTCGGTACCGCCTTGATAACAAGACCAAGTTTGCGCAATCGGCACTCCGAGCTGTAAAGCCCGTTTGACAATATCCACTTTAGAATCCAGCACGAGGGGAGCCACTAGACGAGGAGCGCGCCCCTCTAACCCTGCTTTAGACGAAAGGTTTGCTAAGTGCTGGTAAGCCGCGAGATATTCAGGACGACAGTCGGGATACCCCGAATAATCAACGGCGTTAATGCCTAAGTAGATAGCTTCGGCTCTTTTGGCTTCGGCTAGAGATAGGGCGATCGCCACAAACACCGTATTCCGTCCGGGCACATAGGTTGAAGGAATCACCCCCAACTGCACACCCTCCTGCGGAACTGCGATCGCAGTATCCGTTAGAGAAGAGCCGCCCCACAATCCCAAATTCACCTCAACTTCGTAATGGGAGGTGATATGGAGCGCCTTAGCAATGGCTCTAGCCGCTTCTAACTCCCGCAAATGGCGCTGCCCGTAGCGAATTGACAGGGCAACCAATTCATATCCATCCGCTACCGCCTGCGCCGCAGCCGTGGCAGAGTCTAAACCCCCTGACAATAAAACAATCGCGATCGGTTTCATAGAAATGCGATCCTCTTTCATTCAACGCCAGTTTCTAACAAAGACCTTTGGATACAATCTGATACCGATTGAAACAGCGCATGCGGCAGCTATCGAATTGAACATCTGGAACGGTACAAACTAAGGGAAGAGGAAGGATTTGCATCGTTTTTGACAATCCTTAACCAAGCGTAACCGATTCTCCTAATTTTCCAGAGGCAGTTGTAAGACTGGCACAGGGCATGCTGCAATGTTAGAGCAACTCTCGTTAACCTACGGGTAGTTTGGCTCAATTTCCGTTGATTGTGCCGCATTGGTGTGGGGCAGGCTAGACTTTTGAAGCCGTTGCCGCGATGATTAGCCAACGGGGATCTGTTAGGCGCGGCAGAATCAGGCGAGGGATCTCGTTATGCGATCCTGGGCTGACCGATTGGAGTTGTCCTTTTCTTCCTAAGGTCTTAACAATGAAGCATCTGCTAGTGGCTACCCTCATGACCGTTTGCCTGTTGCCCGCTCACTTGGTTCAAGCTCAGTCAGCACCTGATGCTAAAGCCCAAGCCAATGGAGCCGCATCCTTACAAGCTCAGCCAATATCGGTACGGCGATCGCCTCAAAGAGTAACCCCTTACCAACCAGGTGAGTTACGTAACCTGGCTGACTCACTGCAATCTACGCCAGCCGCTACCCAACGCTCAGGGCTTGCAATTCCAGAATCGCTGGTACCAAAACGATTACAGAAAATGTTGTTGACCCCTCCCCCCCAGCCAACCGCTATTGATCCGCTAGAATTCTTTAAAGTGCCCTCCCCCGATGCTGGCGTCAAGGTCAACGTGCTGCAAAACTAAAAACCCACATACGCAAGCGGGGGTGAAGTATTGGAGAGCACCGAAGAGGGCTGCATAGTGTCTGGTGGTTAAAACCGCGACGATAGGAGTCAAAATTCGCCGCTTTTATCTAGTCGAATCCTACCATCGCTTGCAAGAGACAGAGGTTTGGCTCTATCGCTGCGGCTGGAGTCGTCACGGCTCCTAAGAAACGAGCCTTTAAAGCAGCCTCTGGAAGACAGAAATTAGATCCGGTCAATAGTAAAGCAGAGCGGCTTGCACTCTAGGGGGGATCCAGTTAGTCAGAATTGCGACCGACCCCCACCCGCCCAGGGCTTAAGAATTCATTAACCCTTGCGTCAGCCAGCATCCTCACATATCTATTCAATCTGCCTGGCATAGCTGTTGCCAGGGTTCTCATCGCAAGGTCAAGTCAAAAAGCCTAACCCAGCATTGGTGGTTAAGCACTGGGTTTTGTCCTAAGCTTTCGTCAGAAAGCAATCCATCGCTAGATCGCTCAAACTTCCCGCCGGACTGAGTCCCAAATTTTCTTGGGATACACTCTCAGCACCAGACAAACGCCAATAAAAAAGCAAAAACCTTTCTGCTTTTTTGCAGAGCCATTTAACCCCTCAGACAGGCATCAGGCTGCATCCCATGGCAAGCCACCCCTACGCCTAAACCATAGGGTAGTTGCCCCTTTGCTCTAGGGAAAAAACTCGTTATACTAAGCGTAGTCGTTACGAGTTTGTATAAAGTTTTATGACGAGCCTACCTGTTGAGAATCTGGTCATCATTGGTTCAGGGCCGGCTGGCTATACAGCTGCAATTTATGCCGCGCGAGCAAACCTGAAGCCATTTATGTTTGAGGGTTTTCAGGCAGGGGGGTTGCCTGGTGGACAGTTGATGACCACAACCGAAGTCGAAAATTTCCCTGGCTTTCCCGAAGGGATTACTGGGCCACAACTGATGGCTCGGATGAGAGCGCAGGCCGAGCGTTGGGGGGCCGAACTGGTTACCGAAGATGTCACTTCTGTGGATTTGAGCCAACGCCCCTTTGTGGTGCGATCTGAGGAGCGCGAGGTGAAGGCCCACAGTATTATCATTGCCACTGGGGCAACGGCCAAGCGACTTCACTTGCCCTCTGAGGCTGAGTATTGGAGCCGGGGAATTTCGGCCTGTGCTATCTGTGATGGCGCTACGCCGATTTTTCGGGGCGCTCCCCTGGCGGTCGTCGGTGGTGGCGACAGTGCTGCCGAAGAAGCGATCTATCTAACCAAGTATGGCAAACACGTACATCTGTTAGTCCGCTCTGAGAAGATGCGTGCCAGTAAGGCGATGCAAGACCGCGTCTTGAATAACCCCAATATTACTGTGCATTGGCATACTCAGCCAGTGGATGCAGTTGGTGAAAATGGGGTAATGACTGGGTTAAAGATCCGCAACAACCAAACCGGCGAAGAAAGCATGCTAGATGTAAAGGGTCTATTTTACGCGATCGGCCATACCCCTAACACGGGCTTGTTTAAGGGGCAACTGGAGTTAGATGAGGTTGGCTATATCGTGACCCATCATGATGTCGCCACTAGTGTAGAAGGGGTATTTGCGGCGGGGGATGTGCAGGATCATGAGTATCGGCAGGCGATTTCGGCAGCCGGTACGGGTTGTATGGCGGCGTTGCTGGCCGAGCGTTGGCTGTCTGAGCATGGCCTGATCCAAGAGTTTCACCAAACAACCGAAGCAGAAACTCAGGTGGCTGAGCCGCCTGAGAAAAAGTCGGAAGCAACCCAAGCTGATGAATTTGATATCACTCGCACACGTCACGAAGGTAGTTTCGCTTTACGCAAGCTTTACCATGAGAGCGATCGCCTGATCATGGTGAAATATGCCTCGCCCCAATGTGGCCCGTGCCACACATTAAAGCCCATCTTGAATAAAGTTGTAGACGAGTTTGATGGCAAGATCCACTATGTCGAAATCGATATTGAGCAAGATCCTGATATAGCCGAAGCCGCTGGCGTTATAGGCACCCCAACAGTGCAATTCTTTAAAGCAAAGGAGAAAGTCGGTGAAATGCGAGGAGTCAAGCAGAAGAGTCAATACCGAGATCTGATTTCAGCGCACTTATAGATGCTAAAGTTGTGCGCCTTTTCGACGGGGTAAATCTTTCCAAAGGTACAGCCTAGATAAAGATCAAAATCGCGAATTGAATCAATTGAAACACCAAAGACTCTATCCCAGAAACACGAGCACACACAGCCAGCCCTTCGTGTCCTCCAGGCATCTAGGATAAAGATTCAGGTATCAAACCCTGTTTCCGTAACCTTCACTTCTTGAGGCTAGCTGTCGGGTCAACTCACCACCAGACTGATCACCTAGCCAATTTTCTGAGCCACCCTCATGGCTGCTGTGATCGCTCCTTCATGCAAACCATCCCCCAGGTAAGCCCCGGCATGATAGGTATAATTTTCGCCATTGGTGGCGATTACCTCATCTCGATAGCGAAAAGCTTCGACAGTATAAAGAGGAGTATGGTGGGTCTGAGTATGAATGATCTGATCTGGCGAAATCAATTCCTCCAGGTTAAAGGCCAAACTGTAGGTCTGAGCCGGGGAGATGCCACAGAGCTGATTCAGGTAGGCATTGTATCCCCAGCCACGCCTAGTTTGAAAAAAGTCAAACTCAGAGGGGTGTCGGATACCATATTTGACATACATAGATACATCAGTATGCATTACAGTGGTGGCATAGTTGGCTTGCCAGCCTGAAAATCGTCGAACTTCAGCATCCGTAGGGTCAGCTAAGAGTTTGATTACCTGGTCGGGTGGAGTTGCAAAGACCACGCGGTCAAAGTAGCGGGTCGTACTGTTGGCAAGTTGAATTTGGACAGAATCCAATGTTCGAGTGATGGTAGTAATTTCAGTATTGAGAAAGACCTCACCCCGAAAGCGGTCTAATATTTTTTGAATGTAGGAATAGACTCCTCCTTTCACTCTTACCCAGTTGACGAAGATATAATCTCGCAGGGTCGGCAGGGCTAATTCTGCTGGGAAATTGTTGATCGCCTCAAAGGGCATAGAGTAGCTGTACATAGTCAGTAACTTAAGCCAGCAGTTGCGTAGGCAGGGTCGCCTTAGGTAATGCGCCAATGGGCGATCATAAAAATCCTGCATTTTGGCAAACCGAGTCATCACCCAAAAACCGGCTGAACGGGCATAAAGGGTATCAAGCCTGAGATATTCGATCCATCGCTGAAAGCCACTGAAGTTTTTTTGAATCATTCCTCCAGAAAGCACATGATGACCATTTTGTAAGAAAAGGGCTGAGCCAACACTAACGGGTTCTAAGTCAACCTTGAGTTCTTTCATTAAGGCCAGAAAGTTATGGAAAACGCAGGGAAATTCAAGCACCCCGCCTTCTAAAAACTCATCACAACTGGCATGATTCGGTTGAATGTTTTGATTGAGGGTGCGGATATGGCCGCCGAGCATCGGTTGTCTTTCAAACACTGTGACAGAGTGCCCCTGCTTATCCAGTAGATAAGCAGTCACCATACCGCTGGCGCCTCCTCCAATCACTGCTATTTTCATCGTTCAAACAACTCATAGAGTGCTGTGAATCAAACCAGGTTTAGAGAATGCTTTGAGAGGCCTTCTGAACTGAGAGTATGTCACCTTTGCAGGCCCCCATCCCCCAGCCCCTTCTCCTAACCGGGGAGAAGGGGGGCCAAGCCATGTCAAAGTCTCTCTCCCAAATTGGGAAAGGGGTTTAGAGTGAGGGCAAGAGTGACATGCACCCTTCTGAACTTTTTCCTAAAATTAAGTCTCTTGATAAGGTTTGATAGAGCAGTGCGCCGGTCCAAAAAGTAGCAGCGAAGCCAGGGTAGCCTGATGAAGCATTGCAAAAATAGAAGTTTTTGAGAGAAGACTGGTAGTTCAATCGGCCTAGCCCCATGTTGCGGGGAGTCAAACTCGAACCATAGGAATTACCATTTGGACACCAGCAAAATCGCTCATTTGTTGTGGGGCTACCCGTAATCTTAAAGATAAGGTGCTTTCTAAAATTTGGAACATACTGTTGTTCAACAATGTTCAGAATTGATTCTAAGATTTCGGCTTTTTTCTGGTAATACGCTTTGCGATCGCGATCGCGCAGTTGCTTGAAGTAAGCATAGTTTGCCACTGTTAGGAACTCAACAATTTGGCAATCTTCTGGACAATCTCGTTTTTTTTCAGTGAGTAGGGTCGGGGTTGTGATTGCAAAACTTGGGTTAGAAAAGTCATGCTTTTCATACATCTGCTGAAAGGCTTGGTTTAAATCGTGATGACCGCTATGAAACGTATTCCATCGACCAAAGCCGTAGTCTCGCAAATCCAAGTCTTTAACGACGCAGTAGGCCATATAGTTTGAAGGAGAATAGTCATAATTTAGTTTCTGGCGAATCGCGCGGGAGAAGTGCTCAAGCCCAATCATTTTGGCTGCTTTTTGCGGGTCGATGTTGCAGATAATGGTGTCAGCGGTGAATTCTTGGGTTCGTTTGCGGATGAGATCGCGAGCCTTGACCCCCATAATCCGACGATCTTTGCAGACAAAATCAGTCACTTCACAATTGAGCCGCACCTCACCCCCATGGTCAGAAATGACTTGAACAAGCGAATCAATCACATGCTCAAAATGTTGAGTAGGGTAAAAAGCCCCCTGTTGATAGCCCGTAAATAAAATTACCCAGGCATAGAAGGAGAGTTGATCGGGCGGCAATAAAAAATCAGGCCACTGTAATGCCAGCAGGGTTTGGGCTGCTTGCGGCAGCTTAAATTTATCAAAAACTTGCTGTAACGTACTGTTGAGATACTGCATCGCCGTTAAAACAGCCCCGCCATGTTGCAGCAAATCGACCGGGCGAACTGGAGGAGACAACTGTTGCAGTCCTTGACTCGTCCTTTGAACTTCTTCCACAAATCGACGAATCGATGCCACATCCTGGGGAAATAGCTGAGAGAGTCGGCGAATCAGCTCTTGCGAGTCTGAAGGGATATTAAGCGCATAACCTGGCATTCTCATGTGATCAAACCCATCCGGGTCGTATCGTTCAAAGGTGACCGCTTGATCTAAATTGAGTTTCTTTAGAACTCGATGAACTGTATGACCTTCTCCACAATCCCAAACATAGTGAAGTTGGGCATTAAATGTATATTTCTTCGCCATGGTAAATGTGTGCCCAAAGCCACCGGGATGCTCATGGGCTTCTAAAACTTGTACGGTCTTACCAGATTTTGCCATCAGAGCACTAAAGACCAGTGCTGATAAGCCACTCCCTAAAACCAGGTAATCTGTTTTCATCGTGCACTTCCTTATACAAAGTCTGTAGAGACAAAGACCCACCCGCCTGCGAACCTTTGGGAATGTAGTCACTATCGCGATCGAGGCTATTCTGCTATTTGTCAACCAGGCAGCCTTCACACGGTGTGGACGATCTGGTCGGCAATTCTGGGCCTAGATTTTGGCGCGGTAATGGAGCTTGAAGGAAAATGTGGAATTCACAAATGAGGGGAGGGTTAATCTGCTCTTTGGGCAGATTCTCAGCAAACAGGGTCGTAAGAGATGTTGGGCTTGACCTTACTTCAATCTTCTCATGCTTTGCTTTAACCAAAGCCTGGGATGGGCGATCGCTCAGAGAGAAAACTAAAGAGTCTGTCACCTTGGCATGCCCTTATTCCCCAGCCCTTCTACTAGGTTGGGAGAAGGGGAGCCGAGCCATCTCAAAGTCCTTCTCCCAAATTGGGAGAGGGATTTAGGGTGAGGGCAAAAGCTGATTGACTGACAAAAACTGGGCACCGGGTGGTTGAAACCGTTGCGGCATCAACGCAGTCGGCCTCCGCTAGCTTTCTACCCTTACCGAGAACCTGCGCAGGCGGGTTTTGCCTCTGTAGGCGCGGCTTCGAGCCGCCAACACAAAAAGTTTTGTCAGTCAGCAAGGGGCAAAAGTGACATGCACCCGAAAGCTAAAACATGCGGAGCAGAAGCTTCGCATGGCTCGTAGCACCAGAGCGCAGCCAACCTCGAGCTTCTGAGTAATGTTTTATTTGAAGCTTGAAACAACGCAGTCTTCTACTAATACCAATTTCAACAAAAAATACAGTAGCTACCTAATTAAACGCTTGGCGATACCAGACTGCTACTAGCAAAAAATCGCAAATTGTTCGACACGCTCACTACGAATTCAAAATCCAAGGTTATGTAAACCATGCCCTCATGTAGTTATTACACGGAGCCGTCGTTCGTCCAATAGTCGTTATTCTAACAAAATGAAGAATTACGGCTTCTCCCTTGGCGAAACAGTTCACGCTCTATGGTGCCCCGCAAAACGACCAACCATCGTACTCACTCAGTTGTATGAGTGGGGTCGAGCCTAGGACAACAAGGCGGAAATTTCTAGACTCATCTAAGCCACCCGCAGCCCCTAGCCTCTGAATCCCATCGAGGCAGGGATAGGGGTAGGAGTGAGAGCAGATAGACTGCTGCCTTTACTAGGTTGAAAGTCGGTGAGTCAGTTATCTGGGGGTGCCTGACCGTTGAAAAAATTGCCTAGAATGCCTGTTTTTTTGATTCAATTCTAATAAGCAATGCTACATTAGCTGCAACCGCTATATTCAGCGCGAACTTCACCCTGCTCCGCTACCCCTTGCCAAGGGAGAAAATTGGTAATCTTGGGGCATTCTAACTAACTGGAGCGAGTATACTATGCCAACGATGCAATGGAGCTAAGACCGTGAGTACCCCCGATCGCCAAACCCTGCAAAATCTTAATGCTGAGGTTGCCCGTTTGCGCGAAGAGTTGCAAATGCGCGATAGTCTTGTGCAACAGCTATCCCAAGAGCTATTTCGGCTGGTGAAAGGCAATGCCAATTTCTTGCCTAGCCCAGAAGTTTCTGAACGCCACCAAGCCGAAGTTAGGGCCTTGCGAGAGCAACTACAAGGTGTGGAGCAACAGGTTAGTTTTTATCAGCAGCAAATCTCCGACCGAGATGTTGAGATCTATCAACTACGCCAAACTGTCCAGGAACTCACGGATCGCTCCCGCATGCTAGAGCAGGTGGTGCAGGAATTACCCCGAATTTATCGACAAAAATTTGCTGAGCGAATGGCCCCAGTCCGTGAAAAAGTCGCTTCCCTGCAACGAGAAAATCGGCAGCTTCATGCTGAGTTGCAAAGCGTTAGCTATCGACTCGCCGTTCGGACTCGCCGTACAGCCAGTCTGGATTTGCCTAACTTTTCCAGAAATCGTGAAGCACTGCTGCCTAGCTTAGGAAATGCTTAGCAAAAACAAACTTAGCCGCTCAAGCGCCAAAGCTCGTCACGAACGGAGCGAGCCAATGATACCAATGGTTTAGTTAAAGTCATGCGGTCGTACCAGTGGCCTCCAGCCAAGCTGCTGGGCGACCCCTTTTGACTGGATAGGTTAGGGTTACTCACCAGGCACACTACCTCTGGATGAAATTGACGAAATAGGGTAAGCGCTCCATCAATGTAGAGTCGCCCTCCTCTCGGATCTCCAGGGGGGTTTGTGAGTGTCTCCTCCAAATAAGCAACGAGCTGACGCAGAATGCGCCCATGGACACAGTAGCAATGGGCCCAGATAAAATACCGGCTCCATGGCACCAGCCCATGCGGATGGGGGCGTAGCTCAGCGGGCTTAATCGAGTGGCCCAAGTAACATAAATCCCAGTTGTCCTGGCGCAGTCGCTCGACTAGTTGCATTTGTTCCTGCGGTTGTCGAAGTCGGTGTCGAAATATCGCATCGTCTTCCAGGATCCAGATGCGTTCTAGTCCGTCTTTTAGAGATTCTTGCAAAATTCCCAGGTGGCTAAGAAAGTTACCGTACACTCCAGTCGATGGAAACCCATTTCGATCCTGAGGGCGCGGTGCTTCGGGGATTCGCACTTTGGGAGAATCTATACGAATGCCAATCTGACTAAGTTCACGGCGTAGAGCTTGGTACCGATCGGTGCGCTCTGGCAGATGAATAATATAAAGACGATCAAAATAATCAATGAGGCGCATGCGCTCACTCTTTGGCTTGGTTATTACGCTCACTATTATCCTGCGACTCGATTAAGCGTTACAGAACCAATTAAAGAACTCAACCAATCTTAAAGCTAGTAGACTAAGGCACTAAAAACTTGGCTGCTCTTTCTCAGGTAGGGAGAGGAGCCTAGATTTACCCATCTTTCTTCCATTATGGAAGAAGGAACTAAGGAACCATAGAATAAAGATGGCGCAGGACAACCTAGTAATCTTTGCCCTTCTGCGCGAAACCCTTAAAACTGGGGCGCTAGGATTCGAACCTAGGAATGGCGGGACCAAAACCCGCTGCCTTACCGCTTGGCGACGCCCCATTACCTTTGTATTGCCTATAGTAACAGCTAGTACCGGTGCGATGTCAAGAAGTTTGAAGGGAATGTTTTGCCAGATAGGATTCATTGGCTCCTGAGTCCCCAATGGACTGAGTCAGTAGAAATGAGGGACGAGAAGAAGTACCTACACCCCTTAACCAGTGATGGACTGAGCACCCTGGCGATCGCCATAACGTTAAGAAATACTGAAAAAGGTTGAGAATCACTGCGTTTCGTTTGGGGCGATCGCCCTCAAGGGAAATTTGAAAAAAGAGAGAACCGCATTCCCTGATCCGACTGGCTAACCATCAGGTTCGTCTAGGTCTGAGACCGTATTGCAGAGAGGGGTACGCCTTTTTCTCACGAAACTACACCTCATAGGGGGCATGATGCCATGCAAATGCTAAACCACACGTTAGAACGGGCGATCGCCACCGCAGATGGGCGCTACCTAGCCAGCCAGGAATTGATGCCAATTGAGCAGTATGTTCAAACCTATCGGACACGCCTGGAGGCCTACCAGTACCTGCGTGACAACAGTGATAAGTTGGTGCTTTTGGCTTTGCGTAAACTGGCCCAAGTTCACCCTGAGCTGATTCAACAGCATGGCTCTCGCTGTAAGTACGATATGGGCGAGGTATTGCGTTATATTGCCCTATCGGTGTTACGGGATGATGAAACCTTCTTTAGAGAGCAAATGATGTCATGGTTAGACACCATCTTAGTTGCCCATAAGCGCCATGCCCATTGCGTTGTTGCCTATGTTGCACTGCAAGACGCTATCACGGCTGCATTCCCAGCACACGTTGTACCTTTTGTGCGCCCTTACCTGGAGATTGTGCTGCAATCCTTACAGTCTCACGCTTAAGTGTTGAGACTCTTTGACCTGCCAAAATTTTCCTGACAGAGCACTCGGCCGAACCTAAACGTTGGTTGCCATCAAAACCCTGATCAGTCAGTAGTCCCAATCAACAGCAAACAGGGAAGAGTAGAGGTTGCACCCCTGTGGAGGGAGTTCCACTCCCTTCACCTCCGAAATCAGCTTCAATTTAATTGCGCCCAGATCCTTAGTCACTTAACGTTTCCATTCAGTTCACCCTAGCATCTAGCAACGGCCCCATACTTACCCTGAGGGAACCAGTTTCCTTATGTGCCCTGGAATGCTTCTTATCCTTTTCCTCAGATGTTTGTTCATCCCTTTGAGGATTCTGAAAATGACCACGATCGCGCCATCGATAACTGTAAGCCGCCATTCGACACCCACCGAACGCCAAGCAGCTTTGTATGCTATTTACCAGCAGGTTCTAGAGCGACAACCCTATGCCCATGAGCGCAAGCATCTGGCCAAAATTGAGAAAGAATTTCTTTCTGACAAAATTGGGGTGCGGCGATTTTTAAAGGAATTGGGCCATTCCCAAGTCTATCTCGATAACTTTTACCACAACTCGTCCAATATGAAGTTCTTAGAGTGTTGCTTCAAGCACTTTTTAGGACGGGCACCCATGGATCAGGCAGAGATTGCGTACTATTGCGATATTTTAATGCACAAAGGCGTTGTAGGAATGATTACCGCCCTGCTAGACTCTGACGAATATCGAAAAGCCTATGGCTGTTTTACAGTCCCCTTTGCCCGTGAGCAGGGTTGCTATGCTTCACCCCGGGCTTACCTAGAATCAAACGCTCTCAATCAAGAGTTGAATGGCCGTAGGGGCCGCTCAATTCCAACAATGTATTGGCATCAGCTCGGGTTGGATTGTGAGGCGGGCGTTTGCCAACCCGTGAAACAGAACCGATCTGCGCAACCTGATTTGATTGAGTCTAATCTATCGAATCTCAATGAGGCCGCGATCGCGGACTTGTTGCGGTTGCTGGGCGCAGAACCGTAAGGATGGGTCTCGTCATAGCCACCGAATTGAGGATGGGGTAGGGGGTGGCCTCCTGGCTGGGGCAGTGCTCCCAGCCCCCTAACCTCCAATAAACTCAACCACCTGGCGATAGCAATCGTGCTTCTAGAACGGCCATTGACAACCCCTGGAAACGCGCTGCCTCATCGGTTCAACTGAGCTTTTAACCAGGTAAGGCCAGCACTGCTGTCAGGAACTGTTTCACCATCGGGTATGGCTGGTCGTTGCACCATGACAACGGGTAACCCCAACTCGCGGGCCGCAATGATTTTGGCATAGGTCGCAGTGCCACCGCTGTTTTTACTCACAATGGCCTCAATTTTGTGCTCCTGTAAAAGCGATCGCTCATTTTCTAGCAAAAAAGGCCCGCGCTCCAGCAGCAACTTTCCAGGAGGAATAGGGACATCCGGGTGAGGCGGGTCAATCATTCGCATAAGAAACCAGAGCAGTTGCAGGTGGGCAAAGGCAGCTAATTCTTGTCGTCCAATTGTGAGGAAAATGCGCTGGGCCAGATCAGGTAGCAATGCTGCCGCTGCCGCATTGCTCTCCACTGTAAGCCAGCAGTCTTCGGGTGTAGGCTGCCATGCCGGGCGAACTAGCATCAGGCGAGGAATCCCGACCTGGTGGGCAGCAGCAGCAGCGTTGAAGGAAATCTGGGCAGCAAAAGGATGGGTAGCGTCAATGAGGAGATCGATGCGTTGTTGATGCAGGTAGTCGGCTAATCCGGAAATGCCACCAAATCCACCGATTCGAGTCTTTTCGGATCGAATCACGGGTTCACGGGTGCGCCCGGCTAAGGAAGTAACAACAACAACTCCCGGAATGGCTGCGGCTTGAGTGGCTAATTCAACCGCATCCCGTGTACCACCTAAAATCAGAATACGTTTTTGTGCAGACATCACAGCACCGTTAAGCCGCAGAGGAACAGCGCTTCACTCCACTCCACAATCGCCCCATAGGTATCTCCCGTTTGTCCGCCCAGTTGTTGCCGGAAATAAGCGCCGGTGGTTAACGCTATCATACTGCCGTAACCGATGACCAGAATGCCACCAGATTCCAGGTGCCAGAGGGTAGACAAACCTGAAAGCATCAAACCGCTTGGCACCGCCTCTTGCAGAGAACGAATCGCCTGTTTGTGAAATGCTCCTTTGCCGGTGGGTTTGAGATAAGGATCGCGGGCAATAGCGACCAGTTGACCCCAACGGCCCCAACCAGCCGCTAACGCCAAAGCCAAGGGGCGGTGGGTCGGGAGGCTAGCCAAAGCCAGGGTTTTAAGCAAGACGAGGGCGATCGCGGCCATTACGCCAAACGCCCCGGCATGGCTGTCTGCCATCACCTCTAAGCGCCGAGGGGGGGGCACGGCCAAACCATCAGCTGTATCCATTGCGCCATCTAGATGCAAGCCACCAGTTAAACCGATCCAGCCCACAATCACAACAGCACTTCGCAACAGCAGTGGCATTCCCAGGATGTCTAAACCGCAGTCAATCAGCCCGAGAGCAACCCCAAGCAACACGCCGACCAGGGCTGCATAACGCGCAATTCCATCAAAGTTCAGCGCCCAACTGCGTGGTAGGGGAATACACGTATAAAAGGTAAGAGCACCCAAAAATGTGGCGAGCATTGACTGGCCTGACTTGACCCAATTAAGTGTCATTTACTTGTTTTATCCTCTCAACGCCCTCTTCGGTTCACCAGGCTTGCAGGCAAACAGCTTCTTCCTGGTCAGTCTAGCAAAGGATTTTTTGCTCCCGGTTTGATCCGGGCCGACAGATGTGGTTAAACAGAATGGATGAAAGCCCTCAGCCCTATAGCTGTCGCTATGTTTCTCATGGTGACGGCACGCCAGCAAGCTAGCTTCGCATTGGCGGTTGAGCACTTAGTTTTGGCCTCAGCTCTCTGACCAAAGCCCTAGTTTTCAAGCCTTACAGAGCACGCGAAAGCTTGAAACTTAATTGCTATGAGGTGACGCTTCATCGCTCAGTGTCGTGATAGCCACCGATGTATCCGTTGCTTCATCCGTGAATTCAGTACAATTCATTAGGAGCCAGCTAAATAACTTGGGCTAGAATTGTTTCGTATATTACCGAGTCAGTCAGCCTCTATTGGGTTTTACTGGTAAGAGTTTTGGCCAGTTGAGCTTTTAGGTTTTAGATGCATCTCTTTCATTTCTGGAATTTCTAGATAATGACGCAGCTAAAGCTTGGGTTGAGGCTCTGGTACGGTGACCAGTACACGCAAGGCGATTCAGATGTTTCATCCTGTGTTTGACCGAGAGGGTGCTAGCGTCTGGCTTCATACTATGAGAGCTAAGGGCATTCCCTATGAGTTGTGACCAACCTCCCCATCGGAATCGATTGCCAGCCCCTTGTATTATCGACACCGGCACGGTCGTGAGTAAGCAGGATATGAAGCGCTTGCTTTCAGATTTGACTCGTGTGCGCTATACCCACTTTCAGAATGGCATCCCTATCAGTGAGGGGGAAGGGTGCATTTTAGAGGTCTTTGCCGATCCCCAGCGGGCAACCCTGATTGCAAACCATACCCTGTATTTGAATGTGTGTAGCTTCGATTATCTGGTTTTGGGGCGGTCAGGGCTGAGTTCTTGGTTTGACTTGATTCAAGATGATCGTCAGTTGCGGCTAGTTCCCCTCTCGAACCCCCTTGAGGAGCAGCGCCACAACAGTCTCGATCCGGCAGCACTAGAGGCGATGGTGGCAGAGGTGCTATCGGCTAGTTGGGATGCTCAACTGGATGATGAGGAGCATTTTCCTTTCTAAAAGAAGCGGGCGATGCATCAATTTGCCTATCGTTTTCCCGGCTAGGTTTACATTGCAATCTATCGTTTCTTTACGGGCGAAGTTTTCGGCTTGGGCACGGACGAGGGTGATTTGAATTTTCTACTTATTTCTACTTAATTTCTACTTAACTTATTTCTACTTAATGGTTGCAACTAGCTACTGGCTGGCCTACCGAATTTGCTGGGATGCTTTAATCTGGGTAGGAGTAAAGCCTGCTTGGGTCAAGTCCTCCATCAGGTAACCTGGAGCCGCAAAGGCAGGATTGAGTTGCTCGGCCTGTTGAAGTCGTTGACGCGCTTGGCTGGTTTCACCGTTGCCCCAATGGGCAATCGCTTGGGCAATAAGGGGGTGAGGGTTTGAGGGTTCGAGTTGAGCGGCTTTTGCTGCCATGGCAATCGCCCAGTCGTATTGCCCCAACTGCTCAAAAGCCAAGCTGAGGTTGTAGTAGGCAATTTCATTGTCAGGTTTGAGAAAGGCTGCCCAGGCATGACTGGCGATCGCCGCTTTGAGTTGCCCCCGCACCAGATGCACAATTCCCAAAGCATTAAGTGTCGATGCCTCGAAGGGGTTTTGATAAAACGCTTGCATCAGGGTATCGGTAGCCATCTCAAATTGACCAGCGCGATGCTGAGTCCAGCCCAAGAGAACTCGCCCTGAAAAGTTGGCTGGCTCCAGCTCCACCGCTTTTTCAAGGGCGGCGATCGCCTCTAGATATCGCCCCTGGCTGCGATATTGCAACCCCTGCTGGCGAAAGACCGCGGCACTTTCTGCAAAGCTAGGATAAGCCAGCATCAACGGGGCGATCGCCCCAATCCACTCAAATCGTCGCCAAACCATGGGTAATTTCGACCCTCAGCCACGTTCCTTAGAAATCAGGATCTTATCACTTGAACGTTCACCCCAGAGACGCTGAGGGCACAAAGGAATGGCTGTATGCTCTCTGTGTTACAAGACAATCCTGTTTGGGTTGATTATATCGATAACCCTTAATGTTGACACCTAGGACAAAAATGGGCCGATCGCCCGGCCAGTTTAAGCCGCTCAATGACGGTTCCACAGGTGCGGCAGGCTTCGCCATCACGACCATAAACCCAGGCGATTTGCCCGTAGTTGCCATTCACCCCTTCTACATTGCGAAAGTTACTAAAGGTCGTGCCCTTGGCTGCGATGCTGGCCGCCAGTACTTTGAGGATATTCTCGTGTAACTGCGTAATTTGGCGACGGCTTAGGCGATGGCATTCTGACTGAGGGCGAATACCGCTCAAAAATAGCGCTTCATCGGCATAGATATTACCAATGCCAGCCACAATCGCCTGATCGAGCAAGGCATTTTTGATGGGGCGCTGACGCTGCTTGAGTTGCTGATAAAGATAAGAAACAGAAAAAGCCTCGGAAAACGGCTCTGGCCCCAGACGTTGCAAACCGGTGATGACCTGCTCTGGTGGCACCCCAGGCGGTACCCACCACATCTGCCCAAAGGTGCGCTGATCGACAAAGCGTAGTTCTTTACCACTAGCAAAAAATAGCCGGACTCGTGCATGTCTCTCCACTGGCTCACCTGGCTCCAGCCAGAGGAGTTGACCTGTCATCCGCAGATGCACCCCCAGCCAAGCAGAAGAAGGGGATGTGGAAATCGGTAAACTGATAGTGTCAAGGCTATGACTCCCTGTTGCGACTTCATTCTCCGCGATCGCTACTGCTGCCCTTTCTGGGGGTTGCACTAATTCGGCTAGAAGGTACTTACCACGCCGATGCCAATGGGCGATCGCCCATCCCTGAAGTTTCGTCAAAAAATCAACAACAGAAATAGGGTGAGAAATAATACGCTCAAGTCGCACTTCCCCACCCTGGATAATTTGATGCACGGTGACTCGATTGAGGCCCCGCCTTACCGTTTCAACTTCTGGTAACTCAGGCACAGGTAGATCACTGTAAAAACACCAGGAGCACATTAAGGAATTGTAGTGCCGTGATGGAATCTAAAGAAACCACCAGTATTGGAGTCAACGGGTGGTCTTAAAATTCGTCTGAAATAAACTCTAGACCTGCATCTGTGCCCTAATCGCTCAAAATGTAACCTGAGAACAATCGCCCCAGGCAGCATTGCGTTTAACTCGATTTTTTCTTTGGCGCTTCGACTTCCAACAACTCCGAGGGCGCAAAGTTATTGGTGTTAATACCTGAATAATTAACACGATCAAATCGAACGATAACGGAGTATTTGATACCGCTCTGATCAATCGAAGCAACTGTGCCTACGTCTTGATACCAGTAGGACTCTTTGCGAAGAACACGCACTTTAGAACCACGCTGAACCATGGGTGTGTTTTCCTTTCTGTGTTTTTCTTTAGATTGTTATGCTTCAACGCACGCAGCATTATTGCTCTACAGCTTACTACGGGGAAGAAACACCGTCGTTATCCATACCAAGACTCGAAACAATCCGATACAAAAAGTTATGCTCGGCAATCTTAATCGTGATAACGGTTTGACTGGTTCTTCCTGGTTAGCAAGCGGCTTTAGTTACAGTAAGCCAGGTTACTATCACTACTGCCCACGCGGCTGTTGTAGATCCAACCCGTTGCCCCCCCTGGCGGAATCGTTGGGCTAAAGCTAATTTCGACCCAATTATAGCCATCGGCAACAGCTGTGCTGATGGCACCGTTGGGCTTTAAAACGGCAAATACGCGATCGCCCCGTTGGGCCTGAGCAATGACATTAGAGTTGCTATCACCTGTCGGAATCTTTGGTTGATTGCGCACGTTAAGAACCGCCGGGTTACGGATAATGCGACAGGAAGTGCGAGCTGGCGCCTCACAGGTTTTTAGTACTCCTGTTTGCACATATCCCTGAATTGGTGAACGAATGGCAATCATGCCCCCTTGAGCTGCACCAGCGAGGGTAACCGGTTCGTTATTTGCCAGAATGCGCAGGGCAGAGGTTAGAGTAGAAGCCCCAGAAAAGATCGGGGTGGGGCGATTAGCCGCCCGGCACTGACCACTCAGATCCTGGGTACTGAGGGGTTCAACTGCTTCTGTTTGAGCAAACACAGGGGCGGTCATTGTGACCAGAGGCATCATTGCCAGTAAACAAATCGATTTTTTGAAAAAATGTTTGGATTGCATTATCAACGCCTCAAAATTGCGACAGCCCAAATCTGGGTTGCCGAGCGTGATTATGCCATGGCTGATGGCATCGCTACGAAAAATCTAAGTGTTGTTAAGACCGGCGAATATTCAAACAGCACCAATCTTTACGTTTCCAAAGAGCGGCAACAACCCAATGGTTTTCTTCAAGAGTGTCGGCTACGGGCTTTGCCTGATCTACAAGCAAACCACTCAAGATGCCCCAGGTTGTCGGATGGGTGATTGCCGTCATGGCCGGAATCAGATCGATGATTACTTCTGCCAGAATATTGCAGACAATGCCATCTACTGGTTGGCGGATCATTTCTGCTAATCGATCCACACTGCCCCGATCAACCAGCAATTGCTCAGATGTCAGGTGATTCAGCGCCCGATTTTCTAACGTCGCCTTGACCGCCAGTGGATCGACATCAACTGCATAGACCTGCTTTGCGCCCAGCAACAGGGCACCGATCGCCAGGATCCCAGAGCCACAGCCAATATCCGCAATCACCTGGGTTTCAGGGGCTTCTCCCAGCCGCATTTCCAGGGCTTCTAGGCAAAGTTGGGTTGTTGGATGATCCCCCGTACCAAAGGCGCTACCCGGTTCTAACCGCAAAAGCAAGCGATCGCACTGCTCTGGCAAATCTAGCCAGGCAGGATAAATTAAAAAGCGATCGCCAATTTCCTGGGGCTGCCAGTGCTGCTTCCAACTGCTAGCCCAATCTTCTTCATCAATCAGATGCCACTGCACGGTCGATGGAGGAAACCCCATGCAAAGAGCGTCTTGCCGTAGAAGCAAGGAAAGAGCTGCCAAATCTAAAAGTTGAGCCCGTTCTTTAGGCAAATAAGCTGTCACCCAGCTTACCCCCCCTCTGCGATAGTTTGCCGTACCGCTACAGCCAAAGTTATCCAGTCGCCAGAAAATTGTATCCTCCAGAGCCGGATCGCAAAGCACTTGAATTTCCCACCAGGTATGTGCCATAGAAAGTATGGGGAAATAAAAATAGAGGTGAAAGGCGACAGCCTAACTCCTCGCAGGATACTATAACGATTGGCATAAAAAGTATGAAGCTGTTCTTAAACCTTGTCTAAGTCTTGATTCGTAGCTTTATCTATAGATCACCGATACATCACAGTAGCAAGCAGCCGGCTGTTTAGGCAGCTTAAACGAGGGGCGATCAAGTGGGCAAATCAGGTCGCTTTGTGGTAGAAATTAGCCGATGACTCAGCCGGCTTAAACTACAGATGCACGGCGCATTTTTTTACTTGGCATTTTGCATTCCGCGTCGCGATACTAGCGGCTTTCACGAATGCGAAGGGTAAAGGCAGGAGTTCGATCCTTCGCGTAGGTGGTAACCCAAATCTTATAGGTACCTGGCAACCACTGCCCGGCAACCCCAGGGTTTTTGTTGTCTTCATCGTCGTTGCACCAGACCCCTCCTGGGCCTTCGATCACCAAGGCGGTATCTTCTTCACTTTGTACCCGGATACTCAGGGCATTGAAAAAGGTGCGCAGGGTCAGGGTCAAGTGAGGCTCGCGTTTGGTAAAGCCAGTACACTCCCCTGTGGGGGTGCTTTGCCGATTGACTAGGCTAGCAGCGTCTACGGCGCCGCCTGCGACCCCTTTAATCGTAATAGGATTTGGCAAAAAGCCAGGGGCGATTGTGGCTGTCTCTGCAAAGGCAGGCATTACCAGCAACAGAGGCATTAGGGCGATCGCCCCTGCCGTAATAAACCGATGAGACCGCATGGTACTTAGCATCACATCACGTCGTTAACATTCCTTCTAAGAGACGCAGGCAGTCCGGTTAAGGTTCCAGTCCTAGCCTTCGACCAGGGTGAGCGCCTGTTGTAAACGCAATTGATCTTGGCCTAACTGGTTTAGTAAAAGCCACGACTGCACCAAATCTGGCCCCTGCAAAGAGCCAGTCAGGGCTGCACGGAGGGTCTTCATAATCAACCCTTTTTTTAACCCATGGGCTTTTACCACTTGTTGCACGATCGCTTGAGCCTCCGCTTCTGTCAACGGGGTTGAAGGTATCGCCGCGGCAATCGCCGCGATCGCCGTGGTGGCTCCCGGTTGACCGAGTTGGGCAGTGGCCTCTGGGGTGTAAGCCAACGTCTGGGCAAACAGGTACTCGGTCATCGGTACAGCCTCTTCTAGGCGGGTGAGGCTCTGAGAGACCAGATGGGTGACTTGCTCTAACCAGGGCCGCTGACCCTGCCAATCAAACTCGTATCCAGCTTTTTGCCAATAGGGGATGAGTAAATCGGTTAATTGAGCAATCGGCATCTGGTGCAGGTATTGGCTATTGACCCAATTCAATTTATCCCAATCAAATTTAGCGCCTGCTTTGTTGACCCGAGTAAAACTAAATGACTGAGCCGCCTCTTCTAGGGTAAAGATCTCAGCCATCCCTTCTGGGGGAGACCACCCCAGCAGAGTCATGTAATTGGCGATCGCGGGGGCAACATAACCCATCTGTTGAAAATCCGAAATTGAGGTAACGCCATCTCGCTTAGAAAGCTTTGCCCCCTGCTGATTCAAAATCAGCGGAGTATGGCCAAATACTGGCACGGTTGCCCCCAATGCTTCATATAGCAAAATTTGTTTCGGCGTATTGCCAATATGGTCTTCTCCTCGAATCACATGACTAATTGACATATCGATGTCATCGACCACCACCACAAAGTTGTAAAGGGGTTGCCCAATTTCGTCACCGCCCGCCTGCCGGGCAATCACCATGTCACCCCCTAGGTCGCGCCCTTTCCAGGTCACTGTGCCCCGCACCAGATCCGGCCATTGAATTTCGCGCTCATCGTCAATCATGAAACGAATCACCGCAGGTCGGCCTTCGGCCACATAGGCAGCTCGTTGTTCAGGGGTCAGGTAACGATGGCGATTGTCATAGCGAGGGGCTTCGTTGCGCGCTTTTTGGGCCGCTCGCATTTCCTCTAGTTCTTCAGGGGTATCGTAGGCCCGGTAAGCCAGCCCCCGGTCTAACAGGGCTTGAATCTGCTGGCGATAAAGATCCATGCGTTTAGATTGAAAGAATGGCCCCTCATCCCAATGGATTCCTAGCCATTGCAGACCATCCAAGATGTTTTGGGTAAACTCAGGCCGCGATCGCTCCAGATCCGTATCTTCAACACGTAAAATAAACTGCCCTCCCTGACTTCTAGCAAAGAGCCAGTTAAACACAGCAGTACGAGCGGTACCAATGTGTAAGTTGCCGGTGGGGCTGGGTGCAATCCGAACGCGAACGGTCACAGTCTTTCTCTCTATTAGTAGTTAGTTAGCAGTTTTCTCCTATGCTATCTGACTTTGAGTCATCTAACCGCGGGGAGAAACTTTCCAAACCGTTGGTCGGTTGCTTGCCAGGGGATGACGGCTGCCCACTCGCAGGCGACCCCGATGGGCGAAATAGGCGAGCATGGTCTGGATGGTAAAGGTGCGATCGCGCCTTCTGGAGGGGGTGAGTTTGTCTGAGCGGGGCAATTTCGGGGGGAATAGTGGCTGCTGCCAAGGCTGGACTAACAATATACAAGGTGGTACGGCTGAGCTGTTCACGTTCGGTCAGGCAGGCCATCTCCGTCAGGGGCACCAGCCAGAGGCGCTCATCGGGCCAACCTAAACGAAAGCAAACCGCAACAGGAGTGTCTGGCTCATAGTGTTGCAACAGTTGAGCCTGAGCCTGCAACACATGCCGTGCACTCAAATAGAGACACAGGCTAGCTTGGTGAGCCGCTAGGGTGGCTAACTCTTCAGCGGCAGGCACCTGGGTACGGCCACTCACGCGGGTCAAAATAATGGTTTGCACCTGTTCTGGCACGGTTAGCTCGACTCGGAACCGAGCCGCCGCCGCCTGAAATACACTGATCCCTGGGATGACTTCAAAGGGAACCCCCGCCTCCAACAATGCCTGCATTTGTTCTTGGGTCGCACTATACAGACAAGGGTCGCCTGAATGCAGTCTGACAACAGATTTTCCGGCTTTTACCCGGGCAATCATCAGGGCCAGAAGGTCTTCCAGGGTCTTATCGGCACTCCCAATTTTCTCAGCATCTCTTCGGGCTAACAGCAGTAACTGGGGTGGTACAAGCGAATCGGCAAATACAATCACGTCGGCCTGATGAATCAACCGCTGAGCTTTGACCGTGAGTAGCTCTGGGTCGCCAGGGCCAGCCCCAACGATATAAACAGCGGCAGTTAGCGGAGCATTGGTAGGGTTAGGGAGCGCAGAAACCATGGGAGGCAGATAATTGGAGAAAAGGCACAGGAAGAACCTTTAAAGATGGGCGATCGCAATTTTTTTACCCGACAAAACTTAAAATGAGGGAAATAGCGAGAACGAGAAAGGCTTATGGCAACTTCCTGCCACATTATCGTAGAAGGGAACCCAACGATTGTTTACATTAGCCGTGGAGGCAGCCCTGAAAAAATGTTGCCAGTGCTCACCAAGTTTTTGGCAAAGTTCTGGCAAGAGCGCGATATTTCTGGGGAGGATATGGATACTCCAGAATGCCTAGTGGCACAGGTGACCGCTCGATTTGCCTATGAAACGGCTGAGGATGATTTTTCAAATTTAAAGGTCGGTGTCAAGTATTATCCCAACGTGGGTTATCTCTACCGTATTTCTTGCGATCGCCAAGTGAGCGTCTGGCAGCCCACCGACACCTATCGACACGATCCTCAACAGGGGCTAGAGGCTTGCCAGCCCTGGTCACCAGCACAAGCCTCGCAATAGGAAGAGGATTAGAAGTGTCTATTACCACGTAGAATTCAAAATTCAATTCAAAGTCAAACCCTATTCAATTCAAAGTCAAACCATGAGTGTGTCCACACAATTTGATAGATAAAGACGGTATCAAGATCCGGAATACCACGATGAGAGCATAAGGGGTACAAGGGAACTTAATCTGGCATAGTCACCTCCAGCACCGTTTCACAGGCTTGCTTGAGTGCAAACAGTCCTTGAACCTGGTGCAGCCATTGGCTATCAACCTTCTAGGTAGAACTGTCGGGCGTTCTTGTTATCTTCAATAGCTGCACCTGTGATCTATCGGCAGAATGCCTTGGATTCCCTTGGAGCCTAATAATAGACTCAAATCTATGCTAGGGCGACTAAGGTCATGGATTCGGGGTGCAGGCTTTCGCGTATCATCAGTATTGCTTCCACTATCGTTTTGACCCCTATCGAGTGGCTGACCCTTACCCGCCTGTACCCTATGAAGTTATTTGTTTTTCATACGCCGGAGTTGACCCCTGCTGAAGTGACGGCAGACTGTGCGATCGCGGTAGATGTTTTGCGGGCAACCAGCACAATGGCAACAGCACTGGCCGCAGGGGCAGAGGCGGTGCAGGTGTTTAGCGACCTAGATAAGTTGCTGCATATCAGTGCCAGTTGGGAACCCCATAAACGCATTCGGGCGGGGGAACGGGGTGGCTCTAAGGTAGAAGGGTTTGACGTTGGTAACTCGCCCCTTGATTGCACGCCGCAACAAGTGGCAGGCAAACGGTTGTTTATTAGCACGACGAATGGCACCCGGGCGCTGGAGGCTATTCAGGCCGCTCCTACTGTTCTGGCTGCCGCCCTGATTAATCGTCAGGCCGTTGTTGACTATCTGCTGCAAACCCAACCTGACGTAGTGTGGATTGTGGCCTCTGGTTGGGAAGGGAGTTTTTCTCTGGAAGATACAGTCTGTGCTGGGGCGATCGCCCATGGTCTGCAAACGAGTCTTGGCTGCCCCCTCGAAGAGTTGGTGGGCAATGATGAAGTGCTCGGCGCGGTTGCGCTCTTTCAGCAGTGGCAGCAAAATCTGTTAGCACTGATGCACTATGCCAGCCATGGTCAACGTCTAGCCCGACTCCACCTACTCGAAGACATGAAGTATTGTGCCCAGCTTGATATTCTGGATACATTGCCGATTCAGCAAGAGCCAGGTGTATTAGTCAATAACCGCCAGCCAGTGGCGATCGCGGCTGCAATTTCTTGATTACTCTTGCAAACAATAACCCTCCCTGCCTACGATTCCGGGGCTACCGGGTATGCCTAATCAACCGCCGACTCGTCTGGGAAGCCATAGTGTTGGTTTCAGGCTTTGGCTTAGAATCATCGCTTCAGATCCGATTCCTGTTAAAGGATTATCCAATTTTTTCTGTATCAAGGAAGGCGGAAATCCCAGGGATAGTTAAGCTTTGATGGCGCTTATGCAAAGCTCAAACGATTCAGAGGAGAGTGGGGTCATTGCTCTAGGCGGCTGCCTGAGCAGAGTCGTTCGTTGCCCTTAGCGTGTCGGAGACAGTGGCCGTTCTCTAGGCCAGCCATAATTGAGGGCACTAAGTTCATGGGCAAAGTTCTCGTTAACTTAAAGGAGTTGATTCGCAAATGTCCAGATTGTTCGCAAAGATTAGCGCATTGGCTCTATCGTTCGTATTTGCCTGTAATCTTCTGATTACAAGCCCTGCTCCAGCAAGGGCTTTACCAGCTACCGCTTCCCTTTTGGCTCAAGCAACAGTGACCGTTGAGGCCGACACCTCAGAAGCCAAAGCCGAAGCGAAGAAATTAAAAGAAGCCCAAAAAGCAGAGGAAAAGGCTGCCAAGGCTGCCGCCAAGGCCGAAGCCAAAAAGCTAAAAGAAGCCGCTAAGGCGGAAAAAGAAGCTGCTGAGGCCGAAGCCAAAAAGCTAAAAGAAGCCGCTAAAGCTGCGGCTAAAGCCGAGAAAGAGGCTGCCAGCGCTGCCGTAGAGTAGGCGATAGCATCACGAAAGAGCCAATGTGGAGGTTTTGGGTTGTCTCTCAGATTCCCCTTTTTATCTTTAAGCTTTACCACAGAGGCACAGAGAACACGGAGCCATATCTCGGTACCTTTTGTGTTTCTGTGGTAAATTACTAGGGTTTTCAGTCCATTGTATGCATGTGTATGCATGAGGCTAAAGACAGAACCCGAAGCGACTCCCCGGCGATCCAAATACTGGGTGCGCTTGCATCCGCTAATCTGTATTCGTTAACAGCCTGCGTTAACTATAAGGCTATCGAGGGCTGAGCACAATCGGCTTTGTACAGTGCTATGGAATGCGCAGCGTCTCCATTGAAGAAAGCCCGATTAGGGGGGCTATTATTTTTCGGCGGGTTCCTTGTGTTTAGGCTCGGCCCATTGGCTGTAAGGATAGCTGACGAGGTTTGCATTCAAGTAGCGGGGGTCATCAGAAACTTCTTGTCCCACCCACTCTGGCAGCTCAATTTCCTGATTGGGGTCGGTGAGTTCGACTTCAGCTAAAACTAGGCCAGTGTTTTCCCCGGCAAATTCATCGACTTCCCAAACGAGGTTTCCTAGATTAATCCGATAACGGGTTTTCTCAATTAGCGGAGACAGGCAAAGGGTTTGGAGTAGTTCTACTGCCTCTTCTACGGGAATTGAGTATTCAAACTCTGCCCGACGAATCCCTACGGAAGCACCTTTAATAGTCAACCAGCCTTGCTCACCGACTACCCGCACTCGTACTGTGCGCTCAGGGGTTGCTACGATATAGCCCTGACAGTAGTATTTTCCCTGACCTAGCGATCGCCAGTGATCGTTTTTGACTAGAAATTTGCGTTCGATTTCTTGGGGCATTGGTGCAATAAGGGGGGCGTCGAGGGAGTATCACCAGCCTTTGCATTGTAGACTGCGATGGTGCTCAGCTAAAAGATCGGTAACCTCGGGTTGAATCACTATGGTGTCTAATCTTTAAGCTGGTAGGGGTTTGATACCATGTTTCAACCGCTATTAAAGCAGCCCGGCTGACTCATCTTTGCTCAAGTCTTTACCAATCAAGTCTTTAGTCAAGCGTCCATCCACTTCACTGACGACTTGGTTACGCCCACTACTTTTTGCTTTCAGTAAATTTTGGTCGGCTCGTTGAAGCAGGCTACTGCCACGGGGGTCATCTGTGCTTTTAAGGGAAGCGGTGCCTGCGCTGATGGTAATTGTGAGATCCAGCACTTCATCAATCGTAAAAGGTTGATCAGCAATCAGTTGGCACAGCCGCCGCCCAACCAGATCAGCTTCATATTGGTCACTCCCACTCAAGATAATGACAAATTCTTCACCCCCATAGCGAAACAGGGTATCGCGAAAGCGCAGGTTATGTCTCAGGCGGCTGGAGACAAGTTGGAGGGCGCGATCGCCGACTGAGTGACCATAGGTATCGTTAATTGTCTTAAAAAAGTCAATATCCAACATCAGCACACTCAGAGACTCTTGCCGTGCTCGTGCGTTTTGGATCTGGCGTGGTAGCTCCCAGTCGAGGGCACGCCGATTGTTCAGTTCGGTTAATGGGTCAGAGAGCGCAATAGCCGCGAGGATATCATTGGTACGCATCAATTCTCTATAGGTCTTTACCATGCGAAACCCGGCGATAATCTGCGATCGCAATTGGTGATTTTGCCGCTCTACAAACTCTTGACTTAAACTAGCCCCTTCGTCATCATTTTGGGGCAACCATAAATAAGCATCGGCCCCTTTTTCCAGCGCTTCGGAGTGAGCTTCCATTTCCCACAGCCGATCCAATGCCCCAGTAGGCATCATTTGGGCCGGGCATTCTACCACCAGGCAATAAATCCAGGCAAGTTTGGCGTGTGCCTTCACCTCGTGACACAACTCCAGGCCCCCCGGCATATTGCCCTGGATCACTAATAAATCGGGCTGTTGGGCTTGAATCAGAGGCATTGCTTCACTGGGGCTAGTAACCGCTTCAAGAGTGCACCCAACTTCTCTGCAAATGCGTGTCAGCATCGCAGATAAAAAACCCTCGCTCCCAACTAGCAACACCAAAACATCCATGCCGGATTTTAACCGCCTACCAAAACTGAACCCTTCATCCTTAACCCTGAATCCCTAGACGGGTATTTTCCTTAAAGAAATGTTTAGCCCTATCCAATTAGAATTCCCCAATTCGCTGAGGCAGGTCTTTTAAGTGTATTTTTTTATACATTGTCATTGCTGTAATCTGGCTACATGCGCCTGCATAGTTATTCCGTATTAGCCGCTGCAAAATCTTGGAATAGCACCGTCATCACAAGAATCCCTGCGACGGCGAGAAAGCCGACTCGGCATTAACGATTGAGCGCTGTTTTTGTTCTACGCTTTCTAGCCAAAGCAATACTTTGATTCTGCTGCTTAAAACGAATCTAGGCGTTGGTAAATTGGGCCGGTCTCTCTTGCTCCCAAACAAGACGCCAGCGAGAATAAACTCAGGTTGGTGTTTAGAGTATGTCCCCTTGCAGGCCTTCATCCCCCAGCCCTTTCTCCCAACTTGGGCAACAGGGAGCCGAGCCATCTCAAAGTCCCTCTCCCAACTTGGGAGAGAGATTAGAGCAATCCGGGCATACCAGAAAAGGGTGAGGGCAAAAGTGACATGCGCCCGTGCTTTAAATCCTCCTGTAATGGTTTTGAGATTCTGTACTGACGCTATAAGGTTAGTGATAGATAGCAGATCTTTGCTCACGGTACTTTACAGATTTAGAAATGAGAAAACAGATTTAAAAGATCGGGAATCGCTCAATCGCACGAGGCAACAGTTCTACCCGATAACCACCTACAGCCGAGGCCCTAATGGTTCAACCAGATTCGAGCTAGCCGGCAGATCGGTTGTAGCCTAAATGCACCCCGGCCCTGAGGAGGCTGGGCCTATTGTCTTACCCTATCTGGCTAAAATGATGTATTCCCCGTTTAGATTAGTACTGATCCTGGTGTACTGGGTCATTGCGGTTTTATCTGGCAGCATTTGACGGCCCTTTCTGCCATTCCAGAGGCGGCGATATTGTAGAAACCCTGGCAGGGCTGATTCAAGCTATGAATCGACAGTTGAACGCTCTCAAAGCTCATTCAGGATTTTGCAGAATCATACCGCTATTTAGTAACGCCGAAACCCTGATGATAGTGATTTATCTGCACTCAGCCAGATTTTTACTGCTCCGATGGATTGAGTGCTACTGACCTTGTTTTGCCAGTAGCCTAATTTTATCGTGAATCAATTTCTAACCTGGCTTGAATTGAACTGTATAAGCCCTCTTGATTGAGTTGCCGGGGAATCAATTGGCTCATCGATGCGATGGTGAGGAGTATCGAAAGTCTTACAAGCCTTGATTGGGCGAGTTTTTAGCCCTGAACCCTAGACCTCTATACTTTTCCCCTTGCTGTTAGCTTAAGTTAAGGGATTTTCAAGATAGTTCAAGAGGATCCGCTGATGGGGAGCACCTAGGGGATGGTATTTGCCCGTACGGGCCGAGTAGTGCTCACCCCGGCGAATATCAGCAATAGAGGCCAGTGCCATATCCTGACCTTCACCTAACCGTAGCTGTTCTAGGGTAACTTCTAGCTCCCCGTAGTAGATATGGCGAATGACATAGGTATCTTCGTGGCAATCCACCCGGAATAACTGCTGAGGGACATGGCCGATTTCTTCGGCTAATTCGCGGCGAATTCCCACATCTGGTGGTTCTCCCAGTTCTAAGTGGCCACCGAATAAAGCCCAATGTCCTGGATAGAGAATGGTTGGCAGATCATCCCTGAGTTGCAAAAGAAACTGCCCGGCGCAGTGCAGGATGGCGAGGGCAACTTCGGGCTTTTCGGGATCTGGCTGGAAGGGGGGCGTTGTCATCAGGGGAAGGCCGGGTGCAACTATACCGAGCAGAGCTAGGGAGAGGCTTGCTCCACGTAAACTCTACCTTGAATGGGTAAATTTTCACTCGTGACAAGGGTGCGCAGAGTTCCTTGGACGCTGACTTCGCTGCCCCGCTCAACTTTTGCCGTTCGCGAAACGACCCAAACACGACCTGTTGAATCCTGGATTTCGTAGGCGATCGCCCCTCCCGCTAGGGGAACCCAATCGACTACGGCTCCGCGCAGATGCACCTCGATTGCCTGAGAAGAGGTTTGGCCTGCCAGAGTCTGCAATTGCTCAATCCTATGGGTGGGTGGGGCTAATTCTAGGGGCGTATCCGGTGCTCTACAACCACTGCTAAAAAACACAATGGCCCCTAGGAGGAAGGCAACCCGAAGAGAATGGTTGAAAAAAGTGTACTGAAACACGATCAATCTGCGAAACTGAATGGGCAGTGCCCTTGTGCTAACACAAATGACGAACCTTCACCAGGGGGTTGGTTGCGGCACTTTGAAAGAGGTTCCAAGCCCAGATCGAATAGTTTACCTGAGGAAAACAACTGATTTTGAGCGGGAATAGATTGAGTCGAGATTCGAGGGGTGCTAAATTTTTGGGGTAATTTGTGACAATTTTTGCTGTATGGGGCCTTTCGAGAAACGCCCTAGCAAAAGTATCCCACCGATTTGCAAATTTAAGATACGTTGGCTGATTTGGTTCGTTGATGGATTGATCGATGCTCACCCATGGTTGCTCAAATTCTTGATGGTAAGGCTCTGGCGCAGCAAATTCAGGCTAATTTAGCGCAGCAAATTGCACAATTACAGGCCCAGCAGGGGCGATCGCCCGGTCTAGCCGTGCTGATGGTGGGCGACAACCCTGCCAGTGCTGCCTATGTCCGCAATAAGGAAAAAGCCTGCACCCAATTGGGAATCACCTCCTTTGGGCAACATTTTCCTAGCGAAACCACCCAGGTAGAACTAGAGGCCGTCATCCATCAGCTCAATCAAAATCCTCAGGTGGATGGCATTCTGGTGCAACTCCCTGTTCCTGATCACATTGATGCTGTCGCTTTACTAAACCAGATCGATCCCGACAAAGATGCGGATGGCCTCCATCCAGTTAATTTAGGGCGGCTTGTACGTGGCGAAAGGGGTTTGCGCAGTTGCACGCCAGCGGGGGTGATGCGGATCCTGCAAGCCTATGGCCTGAGTCCACGAGGTAAGCAGGCTGTGATTGTGGGGCGTAGTATTTTAGTCGGCAAGCCCCAGGCCCTGATGCTGCTAGAAGCAGATGCAACAGTGACCATCGCCCACTCTAAAACACCAGATTTGGCGGCGGTGACTCGCACAGCAGATATTTTGGTAACGGCGATTGGCCGCCCAGAAGTAATCACCCCAGAATTTGTTAAGCCAGGGGCTGTAGTGATTGATGTGGGCATTAACCGCGTTACCCCAAAGACAGGAAAGCCCTACCTCACCGGAGATGTTGCCTACGAAGCCGTGCGATCAATTGCCAGCTATCTGACACCAGTACCCGGGGGGGTTGGCCCTATGACAGTAACCATGTTGATGAGCAATACAGTGGACAGCTATTTGAGGCGGGAAGGGTTGCAACTCTGAGGAATCTTTACTGTTTATTGAGAGTATAGGATTAGCATTTCCCAAGTGTCCAACTCCCCCCGTAGAATGATGAAGAAGTCCCTAAGCGGCACATGAATCTACGCGGGAGGAGATGAGGAATGGTATTGACGGGCGATATGCAGGCGTCCTTAAAAGAGCAGGCTTTTGACCTACGCAGCTACCTAGCTGAGCGTCGAGCAAAAGTTGAGGCAGCGCTGGATCACTCTCTCCCAGTGGCCTATCCAGAGCGCATCTATGAAGCAATGCGCTATTCGTTAATGGCAGGGGGTAAACGGCTCCGCCCCATTCTTTGTCTGGCTACCTGTGAACTAGTGGGTGGCTCGATAGAAATGGCTATACCAACGGCCTGCGCTTTGGAAATGATCCACACTATGTCGCTGATTCACGATGATTTACCAGCGATGGATAATGACGACTACCGTCGGGGTAAGTTAACCAACCATAAGGTATTTGGGGAAGACGTGGCAATTTTGGCTGGGGATGGGCTACTTGCCTATGCCTTTGAGTATATTGCGACCCAAACTAAAGGGGTTGACCCGGTGAATCTGTTGAGGGTTGTGGCCTGTGTAGGTCGAGCTGTGGGGGCAGAGGGGCTGGTGGGTGGCCAGGTGGTGGATTTGGAGTCAGAGGGTAAATCGGATGTCACGCTGGAAACATTGAATTTTATCCACAATCACAAAACTGCCGCATTGCTAGAGGCTTCAGTGATTTCGGGAGCCATTCTGGCTGGGGCAAGTGATGAGCAGGTTAGTTGCCTCTCGCGCTATGCCCAAAATATTGGGCTGGCCTTTCAGATTGTGGATGATGTTTTAGATATTACTTCCACCCCAGAAGAGCTAGGGAAGTCGGTCGGCAAAGATGTTCAGGCGAAGAAGGCGACTTACCCCAGTTTTTGGGGAATTGAACAATCCAAGGAACAAGCACGGCGTTTGGTGCATCAGGCCCAGGCTGAACTGGCTGATTTTGGGGAGGCGGCTATACCATTGATTGCGATCGCTGATTTTATTACCAGCCGTACCCACTAGCCAGTTTTGCAAACAAATGTGTGGGCTTGTGGCAAGTGACCGATTAGGGTATCTTCATTCTTGCTTTTGGCTTCTCCTTTGCTTAATCCTTTCACCCAGGTCAATCGACAATGCGGGATTTTGGCGATATCCTTCACAACCAGGTGCTGCTGGTTGCTCTAGCAGCGTGTTTCACAGCCCAGGGGGTGAAGCTCATACTCGACCTGTTGCGCAATCAGAAGTTTAATGCACGGGTGCTGGTGGAAACCGGGGGGATGCCGAGCGCGCATTCGGCCCTGGTGGCTGCCCTGGCGACAGGGGTCGGGCAGACAGTCGGCTGGGCCAGTACACAATTTGCGATCGCAGTGGTGTTTGCCTTTATTGTCATGTACGATGCCGCTGGAGTGCGGCAAGCAGCGGGTAAACAAGCACGGGTGCTGAATCAGTTGATTGATGATTACTTCCGGGGGCACGAAGTCAGCGAGGAGCGCCTCAAAGAACTGCTGGGACATACCCCGCTTCAGGTCATTGCAGGTTCATTGTTGGGGATTGCGGTTTCGTGGATTGCCGCCTGGGGATATGGAGGTTAGGGGATGTCGCAATCGCCTTTACCTCTGCTTGAAATTCAGCAACTCAGTGTTTGCTATGGTCGAATTCAAGCGTTACAAGCAGTAGACTTGCAGATTTTTCCAGGGGAAGTTGTGACCCTGATCGGGGCGAATGGGGCCGGGAAGACCACCACGCTGCGCGCCATATCGCGGATTATCCCGACTTCTGGGGGAGCAATTTTCTACAAAGGGCAGTCAATTATCCGCTGTGGAGCTTGCCAAATGGTGCAAATGGGAATTGCCCACAGCCCTGAAGGGCGTAGAATTTTGGCGCGCCAGACGGTGTTAGATAATTTGGAATTGGGTGCCTACACGCGCCGCGATCGCGCTCAGGTGAAGGCCGATATCGATCAGCAGTTTCAATTATTTCCGCGCCTAGCCGAACGGCGGCATCAACAGGCTGGCACCCTGAGTGGCGGCGAGCAGCAAATGCTGGCGATCGCCCGCGCCTTGATGAGTTGCCCCCAGCTACTGCTATTAGACGAACCTAGCCTGGGACTAGCCCCCACCATCGTCCGAGAAATTTTTGTGATTCTGCAACGGCTACGCGAAACGGGAGTGACCCTACTATTAGTGGAGCAAAATGCCCATCTGGCTCTACAGCACAGTGATCGAGGCTATGTTTTAGAAGCAGGGCGCATCACTCTAAGCGGTCAAGCACCCGATTTATTAGGAGATGAGCGGGTTAAGCAAGCCTACCTGGGCTAATCAAACTTGTCGCCCCGTTTCTCATAACCCCAGCAAAGCAGAAAACCCACCCAGCATCGGGGGTTGAGCACTGAGTTTTGTTCTAAGAAATGCGGATTCTATCACCTGAAACCTAACCCCAGAGGCACAGAGAACACCGCACCCGATCTCAGCGCCCTCCGTGTCTCTGGGATAAAACTCTAGTGACCCTAATGCTAATACGCTTGCATCCCCTTTACCACTCCATCTGTATTCCTAAGCGAGCAGCGTATTCCAGAGGACCTTCCCCAGGGGAGAAGTGTGCTAACGTCTCGTTTCAGTAAGTAAGTCAAAATTGCCCTTAGTCCCCATTTCAGCCCAACCCCCTAATGACTCTGGATCTTGCAGAACTGATTCGTAAAAACCCTCAGCTTCTCCTTTTTATCCTTCTGGCACTAGGTTATCTGCTCGGTCGGATTCAGCTTTCTGGGCTGCGCATTGGTTCTGCCGTTGGCATTTTGGTGGCAGGTACAGTCTTTGGCCATTTTGGCTTCAAATTATTTCCAGGGACGGGAGACATCGGCTTTCTCTTCTTCTTGTATGCTGTAGCCTTTCAAGCTGGCCCCGCCTTCTTTAATGTGGTGCTGGCAGAAGGCTCAAAATATATGGCTTTGGCTTTTGTGGCAACGATTGTTGCTTTTTTGCTGACCTATGGCTTTGCCACGGCTTTTCAGTTTGAGCCAGGGCTATCAGCAGGTCTTTTGGGAGGGTCACTCACCAGTCCGCCAGGGCTGACAACGGTGATTGATGCCCTCAGCCGTGATGCCGTGCCCCTTCCAGCAACCTTCACAAAGAAGGCCATAATCGCGAATGTCAATGTCAGCTATGCCATTAGTTACTTGGCGGCCACCTTTTTGGTTATTTTCTTCACCCGGATGTTACCCAACTTGTTCCGGTTTGACCTAGTTGCAGAGGCCAGTCAGGCGGCTAAGGAAAAGCGCGTTAATGAAGTCGAACGTAACGCTGCTTTGGCTCAACAGGCGACAACGCCAACGATTCGCGGTTATGTGATTGAGAATCCTGATGTGGTGGGTAAAACCCTGTCAGATGTAGAGGCCACTATGCACTGTGTAGTGCAGTTTTATAAGCGTGAGGGCAAACGATTACCGGTTGAACCAGGAATTAGCCTGGCTTTGGGCGATCGCCTTTCAGTCATTGCGCCTCTGGAGCAACAGGAGCAGCTCCATGACCTGCTGGGGTCGGAAGTGGTTGACCCTGATTTGCTATCGGTTAAGCTCGATACTTATGACATCATCGTCACCAAGCCAGATGCCGATGGGCAAACGCTGAGCGCCCTTGGTCTGACGCAGCAAGAAGGCTATTCCATCACCAAAGTTTCCCGGGCTGGAATTGAGTTGACCGTCAGCCCGGATTTGCGGTTGGCCAAGGGGGATGTGATGACGGTTTCGGGAGCAGAATCTGCCCTGAAACGATTGGTACAGCAGTTGGGCATAGTTGAGGGCAATGTGAATGAGACCGATGTTTTAACCTTTGCTGCGGGCGTGATTGCTGGCTTTATTATCGGACAAATTAATTTTTCACTGGGGGGGATTCCAATCGGGCTGGGAACCGCCGGTGGATTACTCTTGGTCGGTATCTTGTTGGGGTATCTACGCTCAATTCATCCTACCTTTGGCCGCATGCCCCTGGCCACCCTCTGGGTATTTCGGGAGTTGGGGTTGCTGTTGTTTTTAGCTCAAGTTGGGGTCAATGCCGGGAGTGGTATTGTCGAGGCCATGCAGGCCGCAGGGCCGATTATTCTACTCTGTAGCCTGGCGGTTGCGACAATGCCTATTGTTGTCGCCTATTTCTATGGAACGAGTGTTCTCAAGATGAACCGTGCCCTGTTATTAGGGGCTTTAACCGGGGCAGTAACCTGTACTCCGGCAATGACAGCCCTAAGTAGCGATGCCCGCAGTTCGATTCCCGCGATCGGCTATGCAGGCACCTACGCCTTTGCCCACATTTTTACGACGATCGCCTGCAATATTATGCTGCGCCTGATTTAAGACCGGTTCACGGCTCTGCGACCAGGCGATGACAATGCGGCCACAGAAAAACGACTACCGACTTCAAGCAAGGCCGAGAGACATACCCCATCGAACGCTTTGTGTCGTGGGGCCTTTGTCATCTAAAATCGCACATTCAAAATTGAAAGTGGTATCAGGCTTTTGAGGATGAACCCTTTAACTCAGCAATGCTGGCCCCAGCTTTCGTCACTATGCTGAACACTGGCTAGCGAATCTGCCAGAGGTTGACGGTTTTATCTTCACTCGCACTGGCGACATAGCGCCCATTAGGGCTGACCGCGATCGCCATAACAGGGCGCTGGTGCCCCTTCAATGTTGCTAGCAACTCCCCAGAATCCACACTCCACAGACGTACGGTACTATCTTTACTGCCACTTACCAGCGTGCGCCCATCGGGGGTAAAGGCTACCGATCGCACCCAGTCTGTATGACCTGTAAAGGTGCGCAGTTGTTTCTAACTCGACAGATCCCACAATTTGATCGTTTTATCAGCGCTGGCACTGGCCACGTAGCGCCCATTGGGACTAATCGCAACAGATAAAACCCAGTCAAAATGCCCTTGAATCGTATGCAGTAACTTGCCAGTCGTGCGGGTGCGTTTATCGGGTAGTTGCCAAATGCGCAGAGTCCGATCAGCCCCGCCCCCACTGCTGACCAAGGTACTGCGATCAGGGCTAAAAGCAACCGCCGTTACATAATCTGTATGCCCTGTGAGCGTACCAATTTCATCGCCACTCAGCAGTTCCACAATGCGAATTCGCCGGTCTATACTGGCGGTCGCAAACCGTTGACCATCCGGGTCGATTGCCACTGCTCGAATCATTGCCGAAAACCCCGAAAAGGTGCGCAGCAAATCGCCACTGTGGGTACGCCAAAGTTTCACGGTTTTGTCAGTGCCACTGTTGAGAAAGGTTTGACTGTCGGGGCTGGCCACGACCCCATTAACCGTCAGGTTGCCAGACAAGGTGCGGATCAGTTTGCCCGTCTCCAGGTTCCAGAGGCGAATGGTACGATCGGTACTGCCACTGATAATGGTTTTGTTGTCGGCGATCGCCACCGAATTGACAGCATTTGTATGGCCGCTCAAGGTATACACTAGGCGACCAGCATCGACCACTTGGGGCTGTCCGGCTTGTGCTAACGAATGGCTAAAGGGTAAATGAATTGTGAATTGACTGGGCTTATGGTGGGAGGGAATATTCAGAGCAATGCATCCTGCAATGCAACCTAACCCTAGGGTGAGACGGGCAGCCGGACGAATCCCAAAAAAGTGATCCTTCATCTTGCAAATCCCTGTAATTGTTTGCGGGTTGTGGCTTAAATTACCATCTGCCTACCCGTTAACTCCCCAGCCATTTTGACCCATTTAATGGCAGCATCAGGTCAATCATCTTGCCCTTTTCAGTCAACGATGGCAAGCCAGTTCTGTTAAGCGATCACTCACCACAGCCACAAATCACTAAATATCGCTTTTCAGGAAACGATGGCAGGCCAGTCTTGTTAAGAGCCATGCAGTTTCCCGGAGGGCCAGGCGATCGCCCTGTAGCCAAGTAAATGCCTTGATCAGAAAGAGTCATGAAAGGGAACCGATCTCATCATCCACAGGGAATACCAGAATGGATGCGCCGCCCAGTGGATTGGCTATGGGGCCACTGGAGTCGCCGCAGTTTGCTGTTGCTGTTGGCCCTGCTCTTGAGTATCCGGGCGTTGCCCTATGCCGTGCCGATTCGTGCTCAGGATTTGCCCCAGGGCCAGCCCACTGTTACCTTTACTGATCGCAGTGGTTTATCCCTAGGAACCATTCTCAGCCGTGACCAAGAGCATGCTGTTTCTGTCCATCTGGATCAGGTTTCTCCCCACTTTCAGCAGGCGATTTTGGCCGCAGAGGATGGACGGTTTTATCAGCATGGTGCTTTAGATTTGCAGGCGATCGCCCGATCATTATTAGAAGCCGCCCAGGCCAGGCAAATCATGAGCGGAGCTTCGACCATTACCATGCAACTTGCC